>ONHQ01000045.1 GCA_900317685.1 uncultured Prevotella sp. | reverse complement strand
CTGAACATGCTCGAAGCCTACTACGACATCAACGAGAAGGACAACTTCCAGGAGTTGTTCAAGGGAATGTATGCCGCTGAGCATCCGACGGAGTACCGCAACAAATACCAAGTGCTGCATCTCGACTTCTCTCGTGTGGGTAGTGATATTGAGAATCTGAGTAGCAATTTCAATAACTACCTGAGCGGTCAATGTGAGTCTTTGATTAGGAAGTACGCATCTCTCTATCCGAAAGGCTGTGAAGACGAGGTGCTTCGTGGAAAGACTGGTATAGACATGCTCAACCGTCTTAATAATGTTGCAAGAGATTCTGGTTGCAGCCTCTACCTGATCGTTGATGAATATGATAACTTTACCAATAATGTTCTTAATGTGAAGGGACAGCAGGCTTACCACGACCTCACTCACGGCACGGGCTTCTATCGCGATGTATTTAAGCTTTTCAAGGGAATGTTTGACCGCATCATCATGCTCGGCGTGTCGCCGATTACACTCGATGACCTGACGAGCGGCTACAACATTGCGCTGAACATGACCATCGATTCGCGCTTCAACCAGATGCTTGGCTTTTCAGAGGATGACGTGCGACAGATGATACGCTATTACAAAGACGCAGGTGCCATCAAACCGGAAGTCTCCGAGGATAGTATCATCGCTGATATTAAGCCGTGGTACGACAACTATTGTTTTGCTAAGGACAGTTTCGGTTGTGAGCCCAGCATGTTCAACAGCGATATGGTGTGCTACTACATGTCCACACTCGTGGATACGGGTAAAAAGCCCGATGAGCTCATCGACCCGAACACGATGACAGACTACGGTAAGTTGAAGCGTCTTATCAAGATAGACAAGACCGAGGGCAAGCGTACAGAGATCATTCACAACATCGCGGAAAAAGGCTTCATCAAGGCCCGCGTGGTCTCTCATTTCCCAGCCGAGCGGATGATGGAGTTCGGTAACTTTGTCAGTCTGCTCTATTATTATGGCATGCTCACGATTGGCGGAGTGATTGGCGAACGGCTCAAGCTTATCATTCCCAACAACAATGTCCGGCTGCAATACTATCAGTATCTCTTGGAAGAATACAGTAGCATCCATTCCGTCGATATTTCCGGATTGGATGATTACTTTGATCAGGCTGCACTCGACGGCAACTGGCAGCCGCTTCTCTCGTTCATCTGCAAGGCTTACCACGACACCACGGCCGTGCGACAGCTCATTGAGGGCGAGCGCAACCTGCAAGGCTTCATGAATGCCTACCTTACGCTGACCAACTATTATCTTGTGGCCCCTGAGATGGAGTTCTCTCACGGCTATTGCGACTTCTTCCTGCTGCCCAACTATACGGTCTATCCGATGGTTGCCCACAGCTATATCCTAGAGCTGAAATACCTCAAGACAGACGCTACCGAGGCTGAGGCTACCCTGCAGTGGACCGATGCTGTCGCGCAGATCAAAACCTATGTAACCGACCGCAAGCTGCAGAGTATGCTCCACGGCACGCAGCTCCATCTCATCGTCGTGCAGATCAAAGGCTACGATGTCGTGAAGATGGAGGAAATAAGATAAAGGTAAAAAAGGAAAAAGGGAAAAGGGTAAAAAGGAGAGAAGGAACTAAGAGTAATCATAAAAAGAATCAGTGAAGAAGAGAGTAAACATAGGAGTCTTGCTGTTGGTGTTGATGACGCTAATGAGTTGTGGCAGCAAGCCAAAGGCCATTCGCTCTGCACAGGACTTACCGGGCAGTAAGATCGGTGTGCAGCTGGGTACTACCTCCGACACAAAGGTGTCTAAGATGGAGCACGACAAGGCGGGTACGCAAGTGGAGCGGTTCACCAAAACGGCCGATGCCATACAGGCACTCTTGCAGGGAAAGGTCAACTGTGTGGTGGAGGATGAGCAGCCCGCCAAGGCTTTCGTGGCGCAAAACGATGGACTGGCTATTCTGCCACATGCCTATAGCACAGAGCCCTATGCTTTCTGTGTGGCACACGGACGGCGCGACCTCGTGCGAAACATCAACCATGCGCTCCAACTGTTGCGCAACGACGGCACGCTCGACACCATCGTCAACCGCCATCTACGTCAGAAGATGAGCATCGCCTACCAGCCGAAGGCCATCGGACGGCCCAACGGTCGGCTCGTCGTGGCCACCAATGCCACCTTTCAACCCTATGAGTATTATGACAACGGGCGCGTAGTGGGTATCGACATCGACATCATGCAGGCCGTGGCCGACGTGCTCGGCATGACGCTGCAAGTGGAAGATATGAACTTCGATGCGGTGGTCACCTCGGTGCAGACGGGGAAAGCCGATGTCGGTGCCGCTGCCCTCACCGTCACACCCGACCGTCTGCGCAACGTCAGCTTCACCGACGCTTATGCCCACAGCCGTCAGGTCATCATCGTGAGAACCTCACATCACGAGGCGCGCTCGCAGAGCCTTGTGCAAAAGTTCCGGCAGGATTTCCTCGTCGAAGGCCGCTACCTCTATCTGCTGCAAGGCCTTGGCAACACACTTATCATCACGCTCTTTGCCATCCTCATCTCGCTCTGCCTCGGCTCACTCATTGCCATCGTGCGCACCACCCACGACCGAGCCGGCCGCTACGCCGTGCTCAATGCCCTGTGCAAGCTGTATCTTGTCATCATCCGCGGCACGCCGACGATGGTGCAACTCCTTATTATATATTATGTCATCTTTGCAGCTGCCGACGTAAGCAAAGTACTCGTAGCCATCGTGGCCTTTGGCATCAACTCTTCGGCCTATCTGGCTGAGGTGGTGCGCAGCGGCATCATGTCCATCGACCGAGGACAGAGCGAAGCAGGGCGCTCGTTGGGACTGAGCTATGGCCAGACGCTGCGGCTGATCATCCTGCCACAAGCCTTCAAAAATGTGCTGCCCGCCATCGGCAACGAGCTCATCACCCTGCTTAAGGAAACGTCCATCAGCGGTTATATAGGCTTGGTAGACCTCACCAAGGGCAGCGACATCATCCGCAGCATCACTTACGATGCCATCCTGCCTTTGGGCGTGGTGGCCATCATCTACCTTGCCATCGTGCTCAGCCTGTCCTCGGCAGTGGGTGTGCTGGAAAAGAAACTTCGTAAAAATGAAAGATAAGACGCTCATCACCATCGACCATCTCTGCAAGGCCTTCGGCGACCATGTAGTGCTTCGCGACATCAGCACCACCATCCGCGAGGGCGAGGTCGTCGCCATCATTGGCCCTTCGGGTTGTGGCAAGTCCACCTTTCTCCGCAGTCTCAACCTGCTGGAGCGCCCCACCTCTGGCCACATTCTTTTTGAGGGCACTGACATCACGTCGCCCGAAATCAACATCAACAAGATGCGGGAACGTATCGGCATGGTGTTTCAGCAGTTCAACCTCTTTCCCAACATGACCATTCGTCGCAACATCATGCTGGCTCCCGTGACATTGGGAAAGCTGTCCCGGCAGGAAGCCTCCGCTACTGCTGACCGCCTGCTCCAGCGTGTGGGACTTGCTGATAAGGCTGATGCCTGGCCCGACAGCCTCTCGGGAGGACAGCGGCAACGTGTCGCTATCGCGCGGGCGTTGGCGATGAATCCCGACGTGATGCTGTTCGACGAGCCTACCTCTGCCCTCGACCCGGAAATGGTGGGCGAAGTGTTGCAGATCATGCGTGACTTGGCTCACAGTGGCATGACGATGGTGGTGGTCACTCACGAGATGAGCTTTGCCCGCGACGTGGCCTCGCGTGTGCTCTTCTTCAATGGTGGCGTCATCGAGGAAGAGGGCAAGCCTGAGGACATCTTCAGCCATCCACGGTCAGAAAGGCTCAGGAGCTTCCTCAAAAGATAGATTTCTGCCATTGCCGTTATTTTCTTTTCATTTTGAGTCAAACAACAAAATTATTTTGTATCTTTGTCACGTAATTGGGAGATAAACCTTCATAAGCAAAGAGAGATGACAGAGATATTTTCAGCCGATGGGTGGCTCAACACCGTGATCACTAATATAAATAATGTGTTGTGGACCTACATTCTTGTAGCTGTCCTTATCGTTTGCGCCGTGCTGTTCACGGTCAAGACGCGTGGTGTGCAGTTCCGCATGGTCGGTGAGATGATACGTCTGTTGGGCGACTCCACGAAGAAGACCCATGAGAAACATGTCTCGTCGTTCGAGGCTTTCGCCGTCTCCATAGCCTCACGTGTGGGTACCGGCAACCTTGCCGGTGTGGCCACTGCCATTGCTGTGGGCGGACCGGGTGCTATCTTTTGGATGTGGATCATCGCCCTGCTTGGTTCGGCTACCGCCTTCGTGGAGTCTACGCTGGCCCAACTCTATAAGCGCAAGACCGAGGGGAGCTATATCGGCGGCCCCGCCTACTACATGATGTTTGGCTTGCACAAACGTTGGATGGCACGTCTCTATGCCGTGCTGATCACCATCACCTTTTGCATGGCCTACATCTCCATACAAAGCAACACCATCTGCGGAGCCATGCAGGGAGCCTTTGGCGTGCAGCCCTGGGTGATGGGACTCATTCTTGTGGTGCTCTCCACGGCCTGCGTTTTTGGTGGTATCAACCGTATCGCAAAGGTCAGCAGCATCTTTGTGCCCGTGATGGCTGTGCTTTATATTCTCTTGGCGCTGGTCATCCTCGCCGTAAACATTCAGCTTGTGCCCCGCATGTTTGCGCTCATTATTGAGAATGCCTTCGGCTTCCGGCAGTTCACCGGTGGTACCTTTGGCGCCATGATGATGACGGGTATCAAGCGCGGACTGTTCTCCAACGAGGCCGGTGAAGGCTCCGCGGCCTGCGCGGCCAGCATTGCCGATGTCAGTCATCCTGTCAAGCAAGGGCTGGTGCAGGCACTCAGCGTCTTCACCGACACCCTGCTCATTTGCAGTTGTACTGCCTTCATCATTCTGCTCAGTGGTGTATACACCGATAACAGCCTCAATGGCATTCAGCTCACACAGACCGCCTTGCAGCATGAGATAGGCTCTGTCGGGCCCACGTTTGTTGCCGTGGCCATCTTCATGTTCGCTTTCTCGTCGATCATTGGCAACTATACCTATGGCGAGATGAACGTGAAGTTTCTCACCGCCGACCGCCGTTGGCTGACCTTTGTGCGGGTGATGAACGGCATTGTCATGGTGCTTTTCGGCGCCTTGGCCAGTCTCGATTTGGTGTGGAATCTCGGCGATCTGTTTATGGGGTGCATCACGCTGTGCAACCTTTTCGCCATTGTCAAGCTCCATCCGCGTGCCGTCTTCCTGCTGAAAGACTATATCCGGCAGAAACGTGCAGGCATCAAGAGTCCCACGTTTCATAAGCGTCAGATGCCAGAGATAGCCGATGAGCTTAGTGCATGGTAATAGCGTTGCTATGTAAAGAAAGATGATCTGTTGACTTGATTTTAGATATGAAATGATAGGTTACTAGGCTTTTTTCTTAGATTTTATAGCGAAAGTTTGGGAATTTACATATTTTGATATAACTTTGCAATCGTATTTTAAAATGCGTAAAAAGATTGCCCGCTTATTTGTGAGTTTGACAGGAAGTACCGTATCATTTTTGGAATGAAAGGACTCTATAGCCCATGATAGCGGTGTTGCAGGATGTGATATTCTGATCATGTAACTACGCAATAATAGAGAGAATTAGTATTTGGACGAAGTAATAATAAGAACACAATTAACATTTTATTTAAAATCAAAGAGAGTCTATGAAGAAAAGGTTAAGTATGATCCTTGCCTGTCTGTTCCTCTTTGTTGGTATGGCATTAGCCCAAACGACGATTTCGGGCACAGTCATATCGCAGGAAGACGGTGAGCCGATCATCGGTGCCTCTGTCATGGTAGACGGGGGAAGTAAAGTCGGAACAGTCACAGACACCGACGGACATTTTTCGCTTTCTGTGCCTGCCGGCAAGAAACTGGTGATCAGCTATATCGGCATGAAAAGCCAGACAGTTGTTGCCAAACCCAACATGAAAGTAACATTGCAGTCTGATGACCGTACTTTGGGCGAAGTCGTGGTCACCGGTCTGACCACGCAGGACAAGCGCCTGTTCTCCGGTGCCGCAACAAAGATCGACGCCTCCAAGGCTAAGCTCGACGGTGTGGCCGACATCAGCCGCTCGCTCGAAGGCCGTGCCGCCGGTGTGAGCGTGCAGAACGTCAGTGGCACCTTCGGTACGGCGCCGAAGATCCGTGTGCGTGGCGCTACTTCTATTTTTGGTAGCTCGAAGCCGCTGTGGGTCGTCGATGGTGTCATCATGGAGGACATTGCCGACGTCGACGCCAGCTCGCTGTCATCGGGCGACGCCAAGACTTTGATTTCCTCTGCTATTGCCGGACTCAACGCCGACGATATCGAGAGCTTCCAGATTCTGAAGGACGGTTCCGCAACATCTATCTACGGTGCGCGCGCTATGGCTGGTGTGATTGTCGTGACCACGAAGAAAGGTAAGGCAGGACAGAGCCATATCAGCTACACGGGTGAGTACACCATGCGTCTGAAGCCAAGCTACAGCAACTTCAACATCATGAACTCTCAAGACCAGATGGGCGTCTACCAGGAGCTGCAGCAGAAAGGCTACCTCAACTACGCCGAGACAGCCAATGCCATGAACAGCGGTGTCTACGGTCGTATGTACCAGCTGCTCTCTGAGTACGATGCCACCAAGGGACAGTTTGGCCTGGAGAATACCGAGGCTGCTAAGAATGCCTACCTGCGTGCTGCTGAATATCGCAACACCAACTGGTTTGACGAGCTCTTCTCTACCGCCATCATGCACAACCACAGTGTGAGTGTCTCCGGTGGTACGGACAAGGGACAGTATTATGCGTCACTCTCGGCTATGTTCGACCCGGGATGGTATAAGGCCAGCAAAGTACAGCGCTATACTGCCAACATTAATACGACTTACAATCTGAGCAAGCACGTTGATGTCAACCTCATCGGCAACGCCTCCTATCGTAAGCAGAAGGCACCAGGATCGCTCAGCCGCAGCATCGATCCCGTCAGCGGTGGCGTGAGCCGTGACTTCGACATCAACCCTTACTCTTATGCGTTGAACACCTCGCGTACCCTCGATCCCAACGAGTACTATACGCGCAACTATGCCAAGTTCAACATCTTCAATGAGCTGGCCAACAACTATATGGACCTCAACGTCCACGATATCCGTGTGCAGGCCAGCATCGACTACAAGCCCATCGACAAGGTGAAGCTGACAGCCTTAGCTGCCATCAAGAGTGCCTCGTCGGCCATGGAGCACAATGTCAAGGACAACTCCAATCAGGCTCTGGCTTATCGTGCTATGGGCACCACGACTATCCGTGACAACAACCCATACCTCTACACCGATCCTGACAACCAGTTCGCGCTGCCTGTCAGCATCCTGGAGAACGGCGGTATCTATGACCGCACCGACAACAGCTTCTTTGGTTGGGACACCCGCTTATCAGCATCCTACAACGATGTCTTCAACGACGCGCATATCGTCAACCTCTATGCCGGTATGGAGACCAACTGCGTAGACCGCAAGCAGACCTGGTTCCGCGGCTGGGGCATGCAGTTCAGCGATGGCGAGATTCCCTTCTTCAACTACATGGCCTTCAAGAAGTGGCAGGAGCAGGGTACTGACTACTACACCATGTCGAACAGCCATATCCGTAGCGTGGCCTATTTCGGCACCGGCACCTATTCTTATAAGGGTCGCTACCAGGTGACCGGCACCTTCCGCTACGAAGGTACCAACTACTTAGGCAAGGCTACTTCAGCCCGCTGGTTGCCTACCTACAACGTTTCCGGTGCATGGAATGCCCACGAGGAGAGCTGGTTCAGCAATGTCTTCAAGAATGCGCTCACCCACGCTACGCTCCGTCTGAGCTACTCGCTCACCGGCGACCGTCCTCCTGTGACCAACTCTCTGCCTGTCTTCACGGCAACAGTGCCATGGCGTCCGTTCACAACCATACAGGAGAAGGGCTATGCCGAGGAGATTGGCAACAGCGACCTGACCTATGAGAAGAAGCGTGAGTTCAACCTTGGCTTTGACTTCGGCTTCCTCAACAACCGCATCAATCTTACCACCGACTTCTACTGGCGTCGCAACAAGGATCTTATCGGCTATGTCAACAGTCCGCTCTATGGTCCATGGAATCTTGCCAATGTCGCTGCCATGAAATCAAATGGTATTGAAGTCTCGCTGAGCACGACAAACATCAAGTCCAAGGATTTCAGTTGGGAGACCAACTTCATCTACTCCTGGACCCACAACGAGATTACCAGCCTCTTCTCTCAGGCCCGCATCATCGACCTCGTACAGGGTACTGGTTACAGTATGGTCGGCTATCCCGTCAACTCTATCTTCAGCATTCCCTTCGCCGGATTGAACCGTGAGGGTCTGCCTACATTCTATGATGAGGACGGCAACGTCACCACCTCCGGCATTTACTTGCAGGAGCGTGATCCCGAAAAGCTGAAGTTCTTGAAATATGAGGGTCCCGCCGAGCCGACGACGACTGGGTCTTTGGGCAACGTGTTCCGCTACAAGAACTGGGAGCTCAACGTGTTCATCACCTATAGCTTCGGCAACAAGGTGCGTCTTGACCCTGTCTTCAGCAATGAGTACGATGACCTGACCTCCACACCGAAGGAGTTTCGCAACCGCTGGACCCACGCTGGCGACGAGAAGGTGACCACCATCCCTGTCATCGCCAGCCGCCGCCAGAACAAAAACGACAGCGAGCTCTCTGTAGCTTACAACAGCTACAACTACTCTTCCGAGCGCATTGCCAAGGGCGATTTCATCCGCATGAAGGAAATGTCACTGGGCTACAACTTCCCCAAGCAGCTCATCGCTCATGTGGGACTGAACAGTCTCTCACTGAAGTTGCAGGCCACCAACCTCTTCCTTATTTACGCCGATAAGAAACTCAACGGACAGGATCCTGAGTTCTTCAACACCGGTGGTGTGGCTGCCCCGACACCGAAGCAGTTCACGCTGACCTTAAGATTAGGTCTCTAACCCTTAGAATCGATAAAGACATGAAATTAAAGAATATCATATATACGGGTACGGTGGTTGCCACACTGTTGGCATCGATGACATCTTGCTCAGACTTCCTCGACAAGATGCCCGACAACCGTACACAGATGGACACAGACAGCAAGGTGGCCGGACT
Organism: uncultured Prevotella sp.; assembly: GCA_900317685.1. Lineage (GTDB taxonomy): Bacteria > Bacteroidota > Bacteroidia > Bacteroidales > Bacteroidaceae > Prevotella. The sequence goes on along the minus strand of ONHQ01000045.1, from coordinate 18,065 downwards.
GCTCACCACTGCCTACAACACCAACAGCAATCTGCTGCAGAACGAGCTGATGTCCGACAATATGGACTACATGGGCCCGCAGAACAGCCTCGGTGACCGTGAGGGCGACCTGATGTATTTCTGGAAAGACGACAAGGAAAACGGCAATGACTCGCCAGAGAACTTGTGGATGAATCTTAACGAGTGCGTCGGCAAAGCCAATCAGGCACTGGCCTCCATCGATGAGCTCGGTGGTGCTACCACCGAGTCGCTGCGCAACAGCAAGGGCGAGGCTCTGTTGCTGCGTGCCTACAACAACTTCCTGCTCACCAATGAGTTCTGCATGGCCTACAACAGCAAGACCAGCGACAAGGACATGGGTGTGTACTACAGCAAGCAGGTAGAGACGATGGTCGACAAGGACGGTCATCAGAAACAGCGTGGTATTGTGGCTGAGGACTATGCCAACATGGAGGCCGACATCGAGGCCGGTATCCCTCTGATCAATGACAGCTATACTGTTCCTAAGTATCACTTCAACAAGCAGGCTGCCTATGCTTTTGCAGTGCGTTTCTATCTCTATTATGAGAAATGGGACAAAGCCAAGAAGTATGCCGACCTGCTCTTAGGCAGCAACCCCGGTGCCTCGCTGCGCGACTACGCCGAGCTGGAGGCAATGCCATTGAGTACCTCCGACCAGGCTGTGAAAATTGGCGAGGCCTACTGCTCTGCCGAGAAGGAGTGCAACCTGCTCATTCAGACCAGCACCAGCAATGCCGGACTTGCACTGGGGCCGTGGAGATACTACAGACGCTATGCCCACACCAACTATCTGGCCGATACCGAAGGTCTGACCAGCAACAACGTCTGGGGCAACAAAAATAATGTCATCTGGAATCCCTTCACCAACAACCAGGGCGAGAGTGACTACTCTGTTGTCATGAAGATACCGTTTGAGTTTGAGTACACCGACCAGGTCAAGGGCATCGGCTACCGCCACGCACTGAACGTCAGTTTCACCATGGGCGAGGCACTGCTCAACCGTGCCGAGGCTGAGATCATGCTCAAAGACTACGATGCCGCATGCACCGACATGAACACGTGGATGCACAACTACTTCAAGACCGACTCCACACTCACGCCAGAGAGTGTACAGCAGTATTTCAAGAGCATCCCTTACGCCTACAGCGACGCCGACAAGATGACGGCCAGTCCGAAGAAGCACCTGCATCCCCACTTCGACATCGATGCTGAAGGCTCTGTTCAGGAGAGCATGTTGCAGTGTGTACTTGATCTGCGCCGCATTGAGACGTTGCATCAGGGACTGCGCTGGTTCGACATCAAGCGCTACAACATTGAGATTCCGCGCCGACAGATTGGTGCTGACGGAACTCCTGAGAAGAATCTCGACTGGCTCGTGCAGGACGATCCCCGAATGGCCGTACAGATTCCTCTGAGTATTGTGAGTGCCGGCGTTCCCAAGAACCCGCGCAATGGCAATGACGACTAACAGATTTAATAAACAGACCAAAGTATGAAAAAATATATATTAGGCTTATCGCTTCTGTCAATGGTGGCAGTGGGACTGACATCCTGCTCTGACGACGATCTCTCTGACCAGAGCGTCATCGTCGACTCGAAGACCAAGCAGAACGATTTCGACAAATGGCTCTACAACAACTTTGTCGTGCCGTTCAACATCGAGATCCAATACCGCTACGAGGACAATGAGTCCGACATGCAGTACTATGATGTGCCTGCCGACCTGAAGCAGTCGGTAGAGCTGGCACACATTATTAAATATACATGCGTGGATGCCTACACCGAGGCTGCCGGCATCAACTTCACGCGCAACTACTTCCCGAAGCTCTTCAGCTTCCTCGGCGAGTTCGAGTATGAGAACAATGGTACAATGAAGCTCGGTACTGCCGAGGGTGGCAAGAAGATTCGCCTGCTCGGTGTCAACCATCTCGACGAGTACATCACCAACCGTGCTGCTCTCGACGAATACTATCTGAAGACCATCCACCATGAGTTTGTACACATCGTCAACCAGACCAAGGACTATCCGCGTGAGTTCGACAAGGTGACCGCATCCGGCTATGTCAACGACGCATGGAGCTCTGACAATTACATCACCGGCTACACCCGGCGTGGCTTCGTGAGTGCTTACTCACAGAAGGAGGCCCGCGAGGACTTCGCCGAGATGGTCAGTGAGTATGTCACCAAGACACCGGCACAGTGGAACGCCCTGCTCAAAAGCGCGCTCGTCGTCGACGCCACTACTGGCAAGGTCACTGACCGCACCGGCTACGATGCTTTGCTGAAGAAGCTCGACATCTGCAAGCGTTACTACCGCGAGACCTTCAACATCGACCTCGACAAGGTGCGTGACGAAGTGGTCAACCGCGAGACCAATGTGGTAAATGGACATGTCGACCTGAAAAGTCTTAAATAGTTTTATAGATTAATGAGTATGAAAACAAATAAGATATTATTATATACGCTGCTTGCCCTTCCTGCCCTGCTCATGCAGTCCTGCTTGAAAGACCAGGAAGACATCTTCGACAAGCCGGCTTCCCAGCGTATGAGTGAGTACCTGCAAGGTGCTCAGGAAGCGCTGGTCAGCGCTCCCTACGGCTGGTCGTTTGACTACTATCCCGAGGAGAACCAGAGTTATGGTGGCTTCACCTATACCATCGGCTTCTCCAACGATGCCGACACGGTGCGCTTCGAAAACAACCCCGACGACGGCCAGCTCGTCTCGCTCTACAAGATGAAGAGCGACGACGGCCCCGTGCTGTCCTTCGACACCTACAACAGCTTCCTGCACAAGTACGCTACGCCTACCGATGGCAAGTACCAGGCAGAGAAGGGCGACTTTGAGTTCGTCATCGACAGCGTGGGCAGCGACATCATCAAGGTGCACGGCAAGAAGACGGGCAACACCCTCTACCTGCGCAAGCTCACCGAGCCCGCCGCACAGTACATGCAGAAGGTGGTCGACATGGGCGACTCTTTCTTCCCCTCTGAGGCCGACCTCACTATCGGCGGCAAGCCCTATCAGTTAGTCTTCACCGACTTGACTAACCGTCAGGCCGACATCTACGACAATGGTACCTACCTCACTACCACTGCTTATAACTTCACCGACAAGGGTCTGCGCTTCTATCAGCCGCTGTCTCTCAACGGTGTCAGCGTGCAGGACTTCACCTACGACGACGACAAGCTCACGCTGTCTGCCGACGGCGTCGAGACGAGCAAGTTCACGGTCTCGCCAAGCGTCGTGGCCTCCATCTTCGGAGACATGCTGTCCGGCTATAATGGCAAGACGGTGACCAAGACCATTCCCCATCTTGACCAGTTCAACGTCACGTGTGATGCCTCTTGGGTGCATATCAGCAAGAGTGGCAACAAGCTCACTGTCAAGGTCGATGCCACCACCGACACCAAGACCATCCGCAAGGCCAACATTGTCTTTAAGAATGGCGACTATAAGGACTCAGTGAATGTCTCCCAGTACGAGCTTTCAGCACTCCTTGGTTCCTATAAGCTTAAGTTCAAGGGTGCTTCTGAGTCGGCCTCGTTGGGCTACGAAGAGGCTGCCGACGGCTCACAGAATCTCTACCTGACCGTTCAGGGCGAGTATGCCACACTCAAGTTCCCGCTCATCTATCTCTCGGGCTCACAGTCATTGCTCATGCAGTCAGGACAGCTCATAGGTACAGCATCGACCAACAGTGGGGCTACTTATAGCCTCGGCAATGTGTTCATCTATGGTGGTGGCAGTTATTGGTCGAGCTATCGCGACAACTTCTTTGACTTGCTCTCAATAGAGCCTGGCGACAAGGGAGGTGTGAACATCTCGCTGCAAGGTGCCCTGCTCTACACGCCCGACGGCTCTTCGCTGCAGTCCACGGGTATGACTGTGGAGGAAATCTTCATCGAGGCCTTCGAGTCCTATCCCTTCACTTCGTCAAACCTCTTAGGTTATCTGGAGCGTTGGACGAGCCCCGTGCTGGTGAAGACCGCTTCGGCACCTGCCAAGGGCGGCGTAAGTACAGGTAACGTGGCTGGTAGCCGTGAGTACAAAATGCGTGCTATCAATCCCGTGCGTCGCTCCTACTTCGACTTCGCTCCTTATCGCATGGAGTCTGCCAAGCAGTTTAAACTCAAATAAAGACTTATCACATGAAAAAGATATTCAATATTTGTGTATTGCTCGCCACCGCTGCCGCCTTCACTGCATGCAGCGATGACAATGCCGGCGAGCAGTATCTTAGGGAAAATCCAGTTGGAGTAGTCAGCTCCAACCTCTCCTTCGATGCCAACGCTCACCAAGGCGGCGTGAAGTTCACGGCTCCTGAAGGTCAGACGGCCACCGCGGTGGTCAACGCCTCTTGGGCTAAGGCCGAGGTGAAGGGCGACTCTGTCGTCGTCAACGTTGTCAACAACCCGCAGTTGGAGAGCCGCTCGGCTATGCTGACCATCAAGAGCGGTGCCGACTCGACCAATGTGCCCATCACGCAAAAAGGCTGCGAGTTCGCCTATAAGGGCAATAACGACTACGCCATTGCTGACAAGGACACCACAATTGTGCTGCCCTTCAGCAAGGTGGGTGCTGAGCCTAAGCTGTTGAGCGACAACGACGACGCTTTGGCCAAGGTGGAACAGATTGACACTGCTTTCCTCGTCACCCTCAAGGCCAACACCACGGGCGAGCTGCGCCAAGTGAATCTCTTCGTCGATAACCAGGGCGTACAGGACACCGTGTCGGTGCGTCAGGCTGAACTCAAGGACTTTGTGGGTAAGACGTTCTACTTCACTGGCTACGACTTGTCGCAATTCACAGACTCGACTCTGTCGATTGACGAACTTTACGTGCAGTATACAGGTAGTCTTGCTCAATCTGGCAGCAAAGTGTATCTCCGACTCCCTGATGCAGGCCTGAGCATTCCATTGGAGTACGATCAGTCCACACTGTCGTTCCAGGTCAAGGGAGACCAATTGACGAGTACGTTCAAGTATGAAGGCAATACCTATCGCTTGTATACTTCTATTTGGGACTTGACTGCCATGGACTTTGCCAATGAGTATAAGGAGAAATACGGTACTCCTATTAACAATAATTACTTCTGCACCAAGTATCTGTCCATGGATGCCTATATGAACGCCGGTGCTACAACAAAGTTCAACTATGTTGCTGGATCGTTTGAGAACCATCCTGGCAATGCGGCTTGGATCGCTCTGTTGATGGCATTCGCCAACTATCCATCCGCTTCTTTCGATGCTAATATACTTGGTATTGATGCCTATAAGTTAAAGTCGAATGGTGGACGATTGTTTGCAGGGGAGTTCAATAAGTTCTATTACCCGTCCATCATCCATATTACAGGCATGGTCGGCCAGGCAAAGGACCTTCGGTTGATGAATCCCAACCGTGCCAAGGCTCAGCGCGCTTTCTCCTTATGCAAGGCGCGTAAAGCAGTGCAGGCTTTCAAGAAGTAATCGTGTCTTGACAACATAAAGGAAGAATGAGGGTATCTCGTAATGAGGTACCCTCTTTTTGTTTGCCTTCTACTTAATGATAATACATTTTGTTGCCATTTACTGATCATTTCTTTCTTTCTTTTTTTGTTTGTGTATATCAAAAGAAATACTTATGTTTGCAACATAAGAATTGTAGGAGAGAGTGATATGTATCATCCGTCGCACCATGGATGCAAGCGGAAAGACAGAAGTCAGAAAGGTCATCAGAGACTAAACTTCAGCTCTTTTGTAAGGATGCAAAGCAGATATGTCTGTTCTGAGCCAGAGCTCTCGGAGCCGACAATAAGAAAATGGTAAAGGCCAGCGCAAAATTTTGTTGCGCTGGCCTTTAACTTTATGTGTAGTCATCTCTCACTATTCTTTCGTGGAGAGAGAATGTATATAACTACCCTTCGTTTTCTACCGGATGACTTGAGAAAGTATAATTTCTCTTTGTTTTCTACCGGATGACTTTCTTGGTGCTTCCGTCCGTATTCTTTATGACGACAACTCCTTTGGTATTGTTGCCGGCTTTTGTGCCCAAGAGCGTGTAGGTCTGTTGCTTGTCACTGTTGGCAGTGGTGACGGCGGAGATGCCTGCTGAGACGGTCAGCGGGTTGTAGTGGAACGATATTGTGCCGTCTGCAGCCTGCTGTATGTTGGAGAGTCCGGCATTGGAGGGTATGCTGTAGCCCGTATAGAAGCTCAGTGCAGGTGTGGAGCTACCGGTGAGCTGGCTGTTCAGATCGGTGGGATAGGGGTCGCTGAAGAGAGTCTCGTTGGAGAGGTCGTCGTCAGCAGGCACGATGGTCATGCGCGGATGGGGTTGATAGCGTGCAGCGTTGACGACATTGTCTGCCCATGAGCGTACGTCGTAGTCGACGTGAAGTACGAGCAGACCATGTCCGGGCAGTGCGCTGTCCCAGCGTTTGTCGCTGCGGTTCTCAAAAAGATAGTACTCGTTGCGGTTGTAGAGATTGGTGAGGATATAAGCGCCGCCACCGTCAGAGAGTCCCTTCATGTCCTTGACGTCGAGGGGCTGGTCGTCGAGCTTTGTCGGCGTAATCCATCCCATGAAAGTTTTTTCATAGGAAGTGTATCCTGCGGGTACCGTGCCGATGCCTGATCCGCCATAGACATTTTGCAGGGCTTCCGGTCCGCCGTTGTAGCTTCCCGAGCACATCAGATCGTAGCTGCCCGTACCCACATTGCCGCCGTAGCCCGTGTCGTAGAGGTCGGGGAGTCCTAAACAGTGGGAAAACTCGTGGCAGATGGTGCCGATACCCATGTAGAACACCCGTTCCTTGCCGTTCAGTTCGGCTCGGATTATCTCGTTGCTGCACGCATAGGTGTCAATGGTGACACCATTGAAGTGCAGCGGCTGATTTCCACTGTCGCTCAGGGCATATTTGTGTGGCCAGATCGTATTTTCGTTGCCGCCAGTGGCCTCTCCCTCTCCGGCATAGATGATGTAGACCTGTTCCACTTCACCGTCATCATTCCAGTCATAGTCGGCAAAGTTGACCTGATCTTTGATGGCATTGCAGGCGTCGACCACCATCTGCGGTGCGTTAGCATCATTCCCATTGTCGGAATGTCCGCCGTAATAAGCATAGGGATGGTCGAGGGTGACAGGGCCGGCCACGTCAAAGGAGAGGTCGAACTTGCCGTTGCTCTGATCGAGGAAATAGTTGTGCACGCTGCCGATGGCACCGCTCTTGGAGTCGGTATAGCCGTCCTTGTTGAGCATGTCGTTATAGAGTGTCTTGACATCTGTCTCGCCAGAGCCGAGCGTCAGCACATTAGTGGGGTTGACGAAATTCTTGTCGCTGAACTGCACGAGGATGACGAGTCCTTTTTTCTTGCCCGTAACCACAGACGCACGTGTGCCGACCCTCTGTGCAGCTTGACTGCGTGTCTGTGCATCCAGGGCTTCTACCTCACTGAGCGATGCGGCGAGACGCTCTTCGTTGGCCTTGCGGTGGTCACGCGCATGTGCCAGCACATCCGAGGCGACGAGATGTCCGCCGCGGATATGTGCGTAGTAGTAGTTGCCGTCGTGGGGCATTACAGGAACACCGTCGTCGGTGACAGCGTAGTGGAAGTGCTCATCGCCTACGAGTTTCAGCCGGAGCGTGGTGCCGTCGGCCTGACGCACGGAGCGCCACACCGGCATGGCAGGTATGGCAAGGAGCGAGGATGCAAATAGCGTTGCTAAGCAAAATGTAAATAGTCTCTTCATACAATATTGGGATTTGTTATGCAAAGGTACGGCTTTTCTTTCGTTCTCCCAAAAAATCGCGGTCAAAAGGTAACAATGATAAAAAGGCGTGGCCCGTTCGTTATATTTTATTTTTGGGTGCAGTGGATATTTCCTGTGGTCGACTATTCGCGACTGCGGCGGCCGTTTGCGGGTGCGGCCCTTGTGGCCGTCCGCCGATAAAACCATAATAACAAACATAGGGTGCGGACGGCCACAAGGGCCGCACCCTGCAACAAATCGGCAACGACGGACTATCCATACCCTTCCCTCAAGATGGGTGCCAAGCCTGTCCATGGCCTTTTCCCTTTCCTGTTGGTGATATCGTTGATGACAAGCGGAGTTCTTATGGCAACCAAGCAGAGTTCTTATTGCATCAAAACACTGTTCTCATGGGGTCGGAGCTGTGTTCTCACGGGGTTAAAGACATGTTTTTGTGAGGTTGAAACAATGTTCCCAACGTTGTAATCCTATAGAAAAAGATCGTTCGCTACGTAGAGAAAGATCTTTTCCTACGTAACGAACGATTGTTTGTCAAGCAGCAAAACCATGTTCCACGCATTGGCCAACTCTCCTGCATCAACTGCTTTCAGAACTTGTTGTGTACTGATTTTGGTTGACAGTTTTGTTTGTTATTCCTAACTTAGTTTACACTTCTTTCTTCTTATTCCTGGACAGGTTGCCAATAGAGGGCCATAATTCCTGATTTTGGTTGTCGTGATTTTGCTTACTTCACCTCCCAGATGTCGTTGGTCTCAAGCAGTTCGGTGAAGTTGTGATAAGGCTTTTGCTTCTTCACATCCTCGATCTGCTGGTTGACGGCATCGTCGTAGGTGGGTGCCTCCACGTCGCGGATGACGCCGAGGGCCACGGGGAAGCCGTGCTCATTGTCCATCATGGCAAGTTTGAGCTGAAGGGTATTGTCGGGGTTGTGGCTGTCGTGGATGAGTACGTCGTCGATGGTGTAGCCGTCCTTGCCAAGCTCCACCACTTTCAGTCCGAAGCCCTCTTGTACGAGTCCGTATTCATTGTTGGGTCCGAAGACGAGAGGCTTGCCGTCCTCGACATAGATCGCGTTTTTTGAGCGTCCTTCACGGGTGTAGATGGGATCGTAGGCCCCGTTGTTGAAGATCATGCAGTTTTGCAGGATTTCGCAGACAGCGGCACCTTTGTGGTGATAGGCCGCCTTGAGGATTTCTACGGTGTGGGGCGCGTCAGAGGCCACGGCGCGGGCGAAGAAGTGGCCGCGGGCACCGAAGCAGAGCTCAGCGGGGCGGAAGGGATCCTCCACGGTGCCGTAGGGACTCGACTTCGAGACGAAGCCACGGGGCGATGTCGGCGAATACTGGCCCTTAGTCAGACCGTAGATGCGGTTGTTGAGCAGGATCATGTTCAGGTCAATGTTGCGTCGCATGGCGTGGATGAAGTGGTTGCCGCCGATGGCCAGTCCGTCACCGTCGCCACTGATCTGCCAGATCGTGAGCTTGGGGTTGACCACCTTGGCGCCTGTTGCCACGGCGGCGGCACGCCCGTGTATGGTCTGCATGGCGTAGGTGTTGACATAGTACGGCAGACGGCTTGAACAGCCGATGCCAGAGATGACAGCCGTCTCGTAGGGCGGCACGCCGATTTCGGCCATGGCCTTTTGCAGGCTGGCCAGGAATGAATGGTCGCCGCACCCCGGGCACCAGCGTGGCTGGCCCTTCTTATAGTCGGCGGCGGTATAGGGTGATGTGCTTTGTTTTGCTTCCATAATACTTGATTTTTTGTTAAGGCATTGAGCTCATGATGCTGATAAAAACCCTTGTAGAGGCGATTATTGCAGCACGCGGGTCTCAAAGGTAGGGCCGGCCATCTGCTCCTCCGGCGTGACGATGATCTTCTCAAAGCCCTTGACGAGTTCGCTGACCACGAAGGGCTGACCCTTGACCTGGTTGTACTGGAAGGGTACGAAATCGTTGATGCGGATGCGGAGCAGGGCAGCTAACTGGCCAAGGTTTTGCTCGGCGACGACGACCTTGCGGTATTTGAGCAGCACCTCTGCCGTGTTCTTCGGCAGCGGGTTGACATATTTAAACTGTGCCAACGCCACCTTGTAGCCTTTCTTGCGCAGCTCGGTCATGGCAGAATAGAGATGACCGTAGGTAGAGCCAAAGCCCACGATGAGCAGGTCGGCGTCGTCCTTGTCGCCCTCTACCTCCAAGTCCGGCACCTCGATGTCAGCGACTTTTTGGAAGCGCAAGTGATCCATCTTGTTATGGTTCTCGGGTTCAGTGGAGATAGCACCGGTCTCGCCGTCCTTTTCCAGTCCGCCGAGGATATGTGTGTAGCCCTCCTGACCGGGGATGGCCCAGTAGCGCACCTGGTTTTTCGGGTCGCGCTGATAAGGCGTGTATTTGTATTTCTGTTCCGGTGTGACGTAGTGGGGATGTATCGGCGGCATCTTCTTGATGTCGGGCAGACGCCATGCCGACGAACCGTTGGCGATGAAGGCGTCGGTGAGGAGCACCACTGGCGTGAGATGCTCCAATGCGATCTTGGCAGCCATATAGGCAGCGTCGAAGCAGTCGGTGGGGCTGGTGGCGGCGATGACCGGCATCGGGCTCTCACCGTTGCGGCCGTAGAGCACCTGCAACAGGTCGGTCTGCTCGCTCTTTGTTGGCAGGCCTGTAGATGGTCCGCCACGCTGCACGTCGATGACGACGAGCGGCAACTCGTCGATGACAGCGAGGTTGATGGCCTCGCTCTTCAGGCAGATGCCGGGGCCGGAGGTGGACGTCACAGCCAGCGCACCGGCAAAGGAAGCACCGACAGCACTTGAGCAGGCGCTGATCTCATCTTCGCTCTGCACGGTGATGACGCCGAGACTCTTGTGCTTGGCCAGCTCGTGGAGGATGTCGGTGGCGGGAGTGATGGGGTAGGAGCCGAGATAGAGTTTCAGTCCGGCCCGCTCAGCGGCAGCGATGAGGCCGTAGGCCGTGGCTTTGTTGCCCGTGATGTCCATATAGCGTCCGGGCTGTTTGTGCTTGGTCTCGATGCGATAGGTAGAAGGCACGGAGGCGTGGGTGTTGGCACCATAGTGGTAACCGGCGTTGACAACCTTGATGTTGGCCTCTGCCACTCCTGGTTTCTTGGCGAATTTCTCCTTGAGGAAGTTGGCTACGAGGGTGAGGTCGCGGTTGAAGAGCCAGCAGACGAGCCCGAGTGCAAACATGTTGCGGCATTTCAGCACGGCCTTTGGTGGCATGCCGTCGTCGGCCAGGCACTCCTTGACCATACGTGTGATGGGGCAGGCCACGACGCGGTCGGGGTCGATGCCCATCTCGCCGAGATAGTCATCACTGTGGAAGTCAGCCTTCTTCAGGTCGACGGGACCGAAGGAGTCTGTGTCGATGATGATGCAAGCCTGGGGTTTGGCATATTTATATTGTGTCTTGAGCGCAGCAGCGTTCATGGCCACGAGCACGTCGCATTTGTCACCTGGTGTATAGACCTTGCCCTCGCCGATGTGAACCTGATAGCCCGACACGCCGGTGAGCGAGCCTTGCGGGGCGCGGATGTCAGCGGGATAGTCTGGGAATGTGGAGATGCCGTTGCCCACAGTAGCGGACACGGTGGAGAAGATGTTGCCGGCCAGCTGCATGCCGTCGCCGGAGTCGCCCGAGAAGCGGACCACCACGTCTTCCAACTCTTTTACTTCTACTTTTTCTGCCATACAATTTGTGTTTTATTGATAGTATAAGATCTTCTGTGTCTCGAAGATTGTTCGGTATTACTTAGTTTCGTTGATTTCTCGGCAAAGTTAAGTTATCTTTGCGATATAACCAAATGTTTATGTACTTTTGTTGCGGTGGTTTCTTAAAACATATTTTTTGCCTCTTTTCTGCCATCTTTTCATGATTGTTGCTTGGAATTGTTGAAAGCGTAAGAGAATTACAGATCCGTAGTTGGTTAGAGAGGGCATAGCTCAAGGAAAATAGTTTTTGGAACCAAAACCAGAAAAACCTCTTTGTGTCAGCGCCAAGGGCTAAGGCCCTTTGCCATTTTCGGTTTGAGGGCTTATGAGAGGCACGCCTCACAGCGCCCTCAAACCGAAAATGGCAGATTCTCCTTCGTCGAATCTTGGCGCAGACACAAAGGAAAACCTTAAAAACAGGCTATCGCAATGTAACTTCCAATTACTATCTCTGATTCCCTAATGCTGCCGCGCCCTGCAAACGTCCGCTGATAAAACAATAATCACATACATAGGGTGCGAACGGCCACAAGGGCCGCGCCCTGCAACAAATCGGCAATGACGGACAGTGTTTTTATTGCATCACGGCAAGTGTTTTATTTGTTGTTGTAAAAGGATCATGTTCGTGAGCTCTCTTCCCCAAACACAGGGTTGATTCGATGCGCCTGTCCGTGCCACGGGAAATGTCCATTGCGCCCTATTAATACTTAAACGAGCTGCCGCCGAGGAACTCGCGGAGCAGGCTCGTCGGCGGGATGTCGCGGTTGGGGATGGGCTGGAAATACTTCAGGAACTTACGCAGACGGTAGGCCTCGCTGTACTCCTCGCAGTTCTCCGGCACCTGCTCCAGGAGCGGCTCGGCCTGCTGCTTGATGACGGCGAGCTCGAAGAGCATGGCCGAGTTGAACATCACGTCGGCGTTTTCCTGATAAGGGAAGATCCATTTGTTCTCGCCGGCGCGCACCGACGGCCAGCGGTGGATCGTCTCCTGGGCGTTGACACCACGGTATTTATAGTCGCGGATGATGCGGCGCAGCAAGCGGTTGTCGGTCGTGGGGATGTAGTTGTGGTCGTCGAGCAGAATGGTGGTCAGTGCCGAGACATAGACGCGGAACTTCTGTGCTTCGGGGATCTGAGCGGTGAGCTCCGGGTTCAAGGCGTGGATGCCCTCGACGACGAGGACGTTGTTGGGCTGCATGCGCAGCTTCTTTCCGCTCTTCTCGCTGCGTCCCGTCTGGAAGTTATACTTCGGCAACTCTATCTCCTCGCCGCGGAAGAGCGCGTTGAACTGGTCGTTGATGAGCTTGAGGTTCAGGGCGTAGATGCTCTCGTAGTCATACTCGCCCTTGTCGTCCTTGGGCGTGTGCTCACGGTCAACGAAATAGTCGTCGAGCGAGATCTGCAGTGGTTTGATACCGTTGGCTAACAGCTGTATGCTCAGACGCTTGCAGGTGGTGGTCTTTCCGGAGGAAGACGGACCGGCGAGGAGCACGAGTTTCACGTCCTTGCGGCTGGCGATCTCATCGGCGATCTCGGTGAGTTTTTTCTCCTGCAGGGCCTCCGAGACGTTGATGAGGTTGGTAGCCTGTCCCTTCTTCACCATCTCGTTGAAGTCGCCGACGGTGCGAAGCCCCATGATCTCCTGCCAGCGGTGGTGCTCGCGGAAGATCTCAAACATCTTGTCCTGCCGTGTCATCTGTGGCAGCACGCCCGGATCTTTGAGGTCGGGAATGCGCAGGAGCAGTCCGTTGAAATATTTCTCCAGTCCGAAGAGATAGATCTTCGACGTGTTGGTCAGCAGTGAGCCGTAGTAGTAGTCGACATAGTCGTCGATCTGGTAATAGGTCGTATAGAGCGAGCCGGCGCTGCGCAGGAGTTTTGATTTGGCTTTGTCGCCTTTCTCCTCAAACATCCTGACGGCATCCTCGGTGGGCACCTCAAAGCGGTGGATGGGCATCTTGGCGTCGATGATCTGCTGCATGCGCTGTCGGATGCGCGCCACATCGTCGTCGGTGACCTCGTGGCCGATGGTCAGGTCGACGTAGTAGCCCTTGCTCACGGGGATGTCGATGACCACCTTGCTTTGTGGATAGAGGTCGTGGACTGCCTTGCAGAGTACGAAGAAGAGCGAGCGGGTGTAGTTGCGCGAGCCTGAGCCGGAGGTCATGTCGAGGAATTCCACGTCTTTGTTGTGGTAGATGCGGTAGTGCAGACCCTCCACCTTGTTGTTGACTTTGGCGCAGATGGGTCCGTATTTCATGTCAATACCTGCGTTGCGAAACACTTCTGAAAGTGTGCTGCCAATGGGTGCAGTGAGCGTCTGCCCATTGTTTTTGCAGCGTATCTGAATGGTTGGTTTCATCATAGTCATTGATTTTTTGTTATTCATCTTGTCTTGCAAATATAGTGTTTTTTTTCTAAGTATCGTCGTCCTATAGCTTTTTTATAGACATTCTCTTCGTTTTGAAACATTCTTTTAGCATTGGAGACTATAGGATGAAAAGAATGTAGAGGATGCTATATCGCAAATTTTGAAAAAGAAAAATAATGGGAAAAGAGAGAGGATATAACAGAAAATTAGTACTTTTGCCGTGACAATCATGTACGCAAGACTATGGGAAAAAGCATACTCATCAAGGACACGACGCGCGAGGAGCGCATCGGCATCATCCGCGGCTCGCTCGACTGCGGGGCCGGCGGCTGTGAGAACTGTTCGAGCTGCTGGCTCGGCGGCGGCACCGTCGACGGCATCTATCAGGACTATATCGACGGCAAGCGGGAGCTGGCTGACATCAACCGGGAATACAGCGAGCGCTTTGCGGGGAGGCAGCGCCGATGACACCACCGGACATTCAGCACTCCACGCGGCGCGAGCGCGAGCAGTTTGTCGTTGAGGCCTTCCGCTGCATCAGCGACTGCGACAACTGCGGGGCATGTCAGTTTCTCAAGGGACGGGCGGCGGAAGAGCTCTATGCCGACTATATTGAGGGCCGGCGCGACTTCCGCGAGATAACCATAGAAATCCGGAACAGTAATTATTGAACGACAGAATGGAAAGAAGAAAAGGTAAGTCGGTCTATCGCACCATACGCGACTATGTGATCATCACCATCGCCATGCTCATGGGAGTTATTGGCGTCAACGTGTTTCTCGTGCCCAACCAGATCACCACGGGCGGCATTGTGGGTATCGCCTCGATCGTCTATTGGGGTACGGGCATACCGGTGCAGAACACCTATTTCCTGCTCAATGCGCTGTTGCTCATCGCTGCGCTCGCCGTGCTCGGCTGGCGCTTCTGTGCCAAGACCATCTATGCGGTTGTCGTCTTCACCGTGGCCTCCACGCTGTTTCAGCACATCTTCGGCATGAACATCCATGCGCTCTCTGACCAGAAGTTCATGGCGTGCATCGTCGGTGGTGTGTTTATGGGCACGAGCGTGGGGCTTGGGCTGTCTGCCGGCGGCAGCACGGGTGGCTCAGACATCATCGCCGCTATCGTGCACAAATACCGCGACGTGTCGCTGGGCCGCATCATCTTGCTTTGCGATATGACCATCATCACCTCCAGCTATGTCGTGCTGCGGTCGTGGGAAAAGGTGCTCTATGGCTATGTGCTGCTGTTCATCGTGTCGTTTTGTGTGGACTATGTCGTCAACTCGCTGCGTCAGAGCGTGCAGTTCCTCATCATCTCGGATAAGTATCAGGAGATTGGCGAGGCCATCAACAAGATTGCGGACCGTGGCTGTTCCACGCTCAACGGCAACGGCTTCTACTCTAAAAAGGACATCAAGGTCATCTTCTGTATTGCCAAGCGCAGCGAGTCGAGCCTGATCTTCGACCTTATCGACGAGATCGATCCCGACGCCTTTGTGGCGCAGAGTGCCGTGACAGGTGTCTATGGCCAAGGCTTCGACCGTGTGAAGGTGAGGAAGAAGATCAGTCTGGAAGAGATCAACAAGCAGATAGGCGAGAGTGCCAAACAGAGTTAATCGTTCTGCTGGCGGTTTTCCTTCTGATAGGCTTTGGGCGTGCAGCCAGCGTGTGCCTTGAAGAAATTGGTGAAGGCACTCTGATCGCCGAAGCCTAAGGAGAAAGCGATCTCGCCGATGGGCATGTCGGAGGAGCGCAGCATGGTGCAGGCTTCCTCAAAGGCGAGGTTGTTGAGGTAGTTGTTGATGGTGTTGCCCGTGAGCTCACGCACCACGCGGCTGAGATAGGTGGTGGTGATGCTGAGCTTGTCGGCATAGAATCCGATCTGTCGCTCTTGTCGGAAGTGCTTATGGGCCAGGAAGAAGAAGATTCTCAGAATGTCTTGCTTATGCCGGAGGTCGGGTGCTACGAGACTGCGGTCGTAGGGCAGTTCGCTGACAAAGAGCAGGCAGACGTGCACCAGTGAGCGTAGCATCTCCACCTTATATATATGTACATAGTGTATTGTGCGTCGGATTTGTTGGAAGATACCACTGAGTTCCGCAGCCTGTGTCGCGTCGAGATGATAGAGGCATGGCTCCGTTCCGCCCTTGGGCATCAGTGGAGCGTCACCGCCGTCGAGTTGCATGAGCTGCTGATAGAAGCTGTCTTCTAAGAGCAGTCCCTCAGTCTCCGTGTCGTTGGGAAAGGAGCAGTCGACGGGTTGGAAAGGATGAAGCAGAAGCAAATCACCGCTATGCAGTTCCATCCGCTCATCGCCCACGGTGACAGTCGCTGTGCCCGAGCTGATGAGGTGGAGCTCGTGGCAGCTGATACTGTTGGTATAGGCGCGCAAGTCACTCTTGCCGCCCTCTTTTGAAGAGAAGTAGGCGACACTCCCGCCGAAGATATCCCGTATGTGATAGCGCTCGGCAAGCTGGGGTAAGCTAAGGTTTCCGCGACTGGCCATAGTGAATGTTGCGGCAAATATAGCGAATAGTTTTGAAATTTACAAAAAAAAACTCTCTCATTCTTAAATACTATATCCAAGAAAACCTTATCTTTGCAGCAGTATTAAACCTAAACGCAAACCTAATATGGCAACAACCCTCATACTGATAGAACTGCTTGTCGTCTTGGTGTTCATTTTCATCGGTGCGCGCGTGGGCGGCGTAGGCTTGGGCATCTATGGCATGCTTGGCACCTTTATCCTCGTCTATGTTTTTGGTCTGGCTCCCGGAAAAGCTCCCATCGACGTGATGCTGATCATCCTTGCCGTCATCACAGCCTCGGCAGCCCTGCAGGCTACGGGCGGACTGGAATATCTCGTGGGGCGTGCCGCGCTGTTTCTTCGCCGCCATCCCGACCATATCACGTACTATGGCCCGCTGTGCTGTTTTGCCTTTTGCGTCTTTGCCGGCACGGCACATACCAGCTACAGTCTGCTGCCCATCATCAGTGAGATCGCCCAAGCCAACAAGACACGGCCCGAGCGTCCGATGAGCCTCTCGGTGATTGCTGCCTCGCTGGGCATCACCAGCAGTCCCGTGTCTGCCGCCATGGCCGCGATGATCTCTTCTGATCTGCTCGGCGGACAAGGAATAGAATTGGGAACCATCCTTATCGTTTGCCTGCCGGCCAGTATCGTTGCCATCCTGATAGCCGCGCTTATCGAGAACCATGTCGGCAAGGAACTTGTCGATGACCCGGAGTATCAGCGTCGCGTGCGCGCGGGGCTCATCGACCCCGAGGCCGACGCCAACAATCTCAAGGAGGCCGAGACCGAGCATAACCCGCGCGCGCTGCGTGCCGTATGGGCTTTCTTCTTTGGTGTGGCTCTCGTGGTGCTCTTCGGCTTCGTACCCTCATTGCGTCCCGAAGGCGTGACGATGAGCGAGACGATCGAGATGGTGATGATGAGCGATGCCATCCTCATCCTGCTTGTCGGCAAGACCAGCGTGAAGGAACTGCCCAAGGGCAACATCTTCACGGCGGGCATGAACGCTGTCATTGCCATCTTCGGCGTGGCGTGGATGGGCTCCACTTTCTACACAGGTAATGCCGACGCCATCAACAGAGCTTTCTCCGGTATGGTCGCCACGGCACCGATGCTCTTTGCCGTAGCCTTGTTCCTGATGAGCATCATGCTCTTCTCTCAGGCTGCCACCGTCACCACACTTTATCCCGTAGGCATTGCCTTAGGCATCAACCCGCTGCTCCTCGTGGCGATGTTCCCGGCTGTCAACGGCTATTTCTTCCTGCCCAACTATCCTACAGAGGTTGCCGCACTGGAGTTTGACCGCACGGGCACCACCCATGTGGGCAAGTATGTTATCAACCACTCCTTCCAGCTGCCCGGCTTTGTCACCACCTTTGTCTCCATCGGCGTAGGCTATCTTGTCACCTTGCTGCTTTCCTGATACCATTTACTCATTATATATTATTCATTATTTATTATATTGGTTATGAAAAGAATCATGCAATGGGTGCTCGCCGCCATCCTCATCATTATTTGCGGCGTATGTGTGATAACCTGCTGCGGCAGTGAGGACAACAATCCTGTGGTCAGCCCGACTGACGACAGCAGTCAGTTTGTAACCCTCAGCGAAGCCGTGCCCGATGTGATTCTGGAGATACGCTATTACGGCACGT
>ONHQ01000005.1 GCA_900317685.1 uncultured Prevotella sp. | reverse complement strand
AGGCAAGAGCGGGAATGTAGTCGGCTTGCTTGCCCACTTGTGCATATGGACGGATGTCCATGTAAATATTCTCAAGTATTTGATGGTAGTTCATGTCGAGACAGATATTCAAATGTTTTCTTTTATTCATGCTTCTGGAATAATACCTTATTTATATATAGCCTTAATTCCGCAACTAAATGCTTAATTTGCTGTTAATATATTTTATAAGTCTCTGAAGAACAATAAGTTCCTCAGAGTTTTGTCAAATGCGGAATTTTCACTACCTTTATGGTGTCAAAACAAAAGAAGCTCAATTCTACTTGACATGGCAAAGATAGCAATAAAATACGACAATATTGTTCCCTACGGTGGAATTTTTTAGTTGTACCTTTGCCCATGAGTTTGTATTTTGGGGGTTTGCAATACAAAATTACAAACTCTAGGGGAGAGTCAGCGGGCTTTCCCCGCTTTTTTTCGAGAGGAAACTCAAAATTGGCTACCTGACATTTTTTATCGGACAGCAATAGTTTCTTATCTGTAGTATTACGATTGTCTATAGTCGTTAGATGTTTAGTTGTGAATACCTTTTTTCTCATCTTGCCTACACCTTATTATATAGGTTGGAAAGGCGTTCCTCAAGACGTAAAATCGTATGCAGGAAGCAAGAGATTAAAGAAAATTTGGAAAAAGTCAATGAAAAGTTTGGCAGTATAAAATAATTGTCGTACCTTTGCACTCGCTTACAAAAAGATATGGCTCCGTAGCTCAACTGAATAGAGCATCTGACTACGGATCAGAAGGTTCCGGGTTTGAATCCCAGCGGAGTCACTTCTTAAGTTAGCACACAATTAGGGTTTGGCTCCGTAGCTCAACTGAATAGAGCATCTGACTACGGATCAGAAGGTTCCGGGTTTGAATCCCAGCGGAGTCACAAAAAGAGCTTCAAGCTTTTGCTTGAAGCTCTTTTTTTATTTCATAGATGATTGTTATCTCAACAAATGATTTTTCCAATGCCTCTCTAACTCCCCGGAGAGAGTTAGAGAGGTAAAAGACTATTCACTGATAGTGCACATGCCCAAGCCGATGAGCGTGCCGATGAATCCACCTGCCTTGGTGGTGCTGAGGTTACTGGCATCGACTCCTGCTGCCAATACTTTCCAGTCCTGCCCTTGCGGCTGGTAATAGAACGAATACCAACGTCCATCGCCTGTAACTCGAAGCTTGACGGATCCTGTCTCTATCGGCGCGGAGGCAATGACCACAGGCGCTTTCTCTGTGCGTTGCAAGACAAGCACAGGTTTGCCGTGACGCAATGTCTCTCCAAAGACAATGTTTGCGTTGGCTCCCTGCAAGAGCAACATGCCGGCAACCGTCTTGGCACTTGTGGACTGCTGGGTCATCTCGGTCTCAGCCGTGAAACTGGCGTTTTGCTGATGTACAAACACAGCCAAGGGATTCTCTTTGACAGAGAGGCTGGTCGGCAAACCGCTGATGACAAGTCCGCCGGTTCCTGTAGCATAGAATGCCGACGGATTGCGGACGAATGTCCAACGCTGGTTCAGGGCCGTGCTGTCGAAACGGTCGGTATAAGAGAAGTTGCCCGTGATGCCGAGTTGCTCAGGGGTTTGCGATGGGCGGACCTTCAGTTGTACACCTTTCTTGGCGTTGAACGTCTGAACCGCCTTGCCGTGTTCGAGGATGACAGGCCAGTCGTTTTTCCAAGTGACGGGCAGCAGGAAAGTCTCACGCCCAGTGTTGTAGAGATTGCCCTCGTAAGGACGGCAGCCTAAGAACACAGCCCACCACTGTCCGGTACCGTCCTCTACGAGGTCGGCATGACCGGTGCAGGTAACGGGATCAAGAAGCTCCTCACCGAGATCACGCTGGGTAAGGATAGGGTTACCACTGTATTCCTCCCAAGGCCCCTGCGGCTTCTTGGCACGGAAGACCACTTCGCTATGATGCTCAGCCGTACCGCCCTCGGCACACATGAGGTAATAATAGTGTCCCCGTTTATAGAGATGCGGCCCCTCAATCCATATCGGCTTCTCCTCAACATGCGTTCCTCCACGGACGATCTCTTTAAAATCACCACGTGTAGAGTCGCCTTTGACATCGAACTCAAAGAGTCGGATAGCCGTCTGCCCCTCATAGGCAGGCTTACCAGTCACCGAAGCGTTGTGCACGATATAGGCTTTGCCGTCATCGTCGAACAGCAGGTCGGGATCGATACCTTGCACTTTTGGCAACCAAATAGGGTCGCTCCAGCCTTTCGACGGATCCTTGCTCTTGACGAGGAAGTTACCGCGTCCCACGTTGGTCGTGATCATGTAGAACGTCTTGTTGCGTTTGTTGTAGCGGATCGTCGGTGCGTAGATGCCGCCGTGGGCGACGGGCTGACCAGCCAAGGGCAGTTGGGAGGGGCGGTCAAGAACATATCCGGCAGGTTGCCAGCTGACGAGATCTTGCGAGGTAGCAATGGGCACGCCGGGATAGGAGCCGAAGGATGAGTTGACCATGTAGAACGTCTTGCCTACACGGCACACGCTTGGATCAGGATAATAGCCCGAGCGCACCGGATTGAGATACTGCCGGTTGTGATCGTAAGGAACGGCGAAGCGCTGGTCCTGCCCTTGATAAGAGAAATAGGAGAACACGCAAGTGGCGTCAGCTTTACCCTTTTGCGTCTCTTGCGACGGTTGTGCCTGGGTCTGTTGCCAGCCTAAGCAAAGCATAAGACCGAGGAGCAGATAGTTTTTTGTCATGGTGATTGTCTTTTGGTATGAAGGTTAATATTGATTTTTTAGCTTGTTCGTAGACGTAGGCGCTGCCGCCGCTAAAGCGTACGGCATGGCGCCATCGTAATAGTGTAATGGAGAGCTGTGACGGGCAAGTGTTACTTGTCCTTCACGGCTTCCAGGGTCTGTCGGATGTTCTGTTCCCGGTGCACGATCTGCACCTCTATGCCGAACTTCTTATGGATATGCTCGGCGAGATGCTGCGCACTGTAGACACTGCGGTGCTGACCGCCGGTACAGCCGAAGCAGAACATCAGGCTGGTGAAGCCACGCTGGATATAGCGCGCCACATGATGGTCAGCAAGGGCATAGACATGTTGCAGGAACTCCACAATCTCGCCATCGTCCTCAAGGAAGCGAATCACCGGCTCGTCGAGCCCCGTCAACTTTTTATAGGGTTCATATCGTCCGGGGTTGTGCGTGGAACGGCAGTCGAAGACATAGCCGCCACCATTGCCCGACGGATCCTCTGGGATTCCTTTCTTATAGGAGAAGCTGTACACGCGCACGACAAGCGGTCCCTTGCCATCGTATTTCGAGAACGTGGGCAGTCCGTCTTGTGGATTCTTGGGGTATATGCTGCTGTCTGTTGTCTTGAATCCATCCTTTCTGGGCTGCATCTCGTCTTTCTTAGGTGCAAACTGCGGCAGGTTGACAAGCGCTGTCAGCACTTCGCGGAGATAGGGATAAGGCAACACATCCTCACGCAAGGCAAGGAGGTCACGCAGATTCTGGATAGCCGGCGGTATGCTGTCAATGAAGTGCTGCTTATGTTCGAAGTAGCCACGGAAGCCATAAGCGCCCAGCACCTGCAAAGTGCGGAAGAGAACGAAGAGACTCAGCCTGCTGGCAAAGTGACGGACAGAAGGCACTTCGATATAATGACTCAAGGCATGATAGTACTCTGCGATGAGATCACGGCGCAACTTGAAGCTGTACTTTGCCGAAGCTTGCCACAGGAACGAAGCCAAATCGTAATAGTACGGGCCTTTGCGACCGCCCTGGAAGTCGATGAAGAACGGATTACCCTCAGCGTCAAGCATGATGTTGCGGGCCTGGAAATCACGATACATGAAACTCTCTGTCGGTTCGGCTATCAAGTCCTTGGCGAAGCGACGGAAGCTGGCTTGCAGCTTCACTTCGTGGAACTCCAGTTCTGTGGGTTTCAGAAAGCAGTATTTGAAGTAGTTGAGGTCAAAGAGCACATTGTCCTCATCGAATTCCGGTTGTGGATAGCAGTTGTTCCAGTCCAAGCCGATGGCCCCGCGGATCTGCAGGTTCGGCAGTTGGCGTATTGTGCGCTTCAGCAGTTCTTTCTCCGCCAGGTTGTATCTCCCGCCTGCCTCACGTCCGCCGCGGATAGCCTCGAAGAGCGATGTGCTGCCCAAGTCGGTTTGCAGATAGTACATCTCGTCATCGCTGACGGCCAGCACACGGGGTACTGGCAGTTTGCGCTGCGTGAAATGGCGGTCAAGGTACACAAAGGCGTGGTCCTCGTCCTTGCTGGTGCCAAGTACGCCGATCACTGTCTTTCCGTCTGATCCTGTCAGCCGGTAATATTGTCTGTTGCTGCCTGCTCCTGCAAGCTTCTCGACATGGGTGGGAGCCTGTCCGGCCCAAGTGGTATAGAGTTGTATGAGTTGATCCATGGATATAGCGTCATCAATGCCTCTGATCGGCATCTGTTTGTTTCTCTTTGGTTTTCTGTTCCTGCTGCTCTCTGATGTCCTTGAACAGTTCGTGGGTTTTGCGACGGTACTCATAGTCGCTGATCAGACTGTCAACGACGAAGAGCAGCATGATAACTCCGGCCGCCATGAGCACAGAGCGGGTCAAATATAGCAGTCCTGCCGATATAACGAGAAACAGCACGACCTTGCGCCAATCTATTCTAAGTTTCCATTTCATATTGCAAACTTACATATTTTTTTTGGATTTCACGGCGTTATGACTGTGAAAAATCATTGACGTGGTACGATAAGGGCACAAAAAAAGTTCTGACCTTGCAGTGAAAGCATAAGGTCAGAACTCAATGAAGTATATATTTCTATGAAAACAGTAGTTTCCTATTTTGAGAACGTGTATGCCACAGGATGGTGCAGGCACTCGAGTGTCTCGTCGATGCGCAGTTGCCATTCGCGTTGGGTGCGTACATCATAGCGGCTCCAGGCTGAACCAAAATAATAGGTATAGCGCTCTCCGCTCTTCAGCGGACGCGCACCTAAAGCATGGGCGTAGCGGATCTTGTCGGGATGATCGAGCGGCAAGATAAAGCTAGAGTCGACACCATTGGGGAAGAGTGCGGCGACAAACACCTGACAGTTGTTGGCATGGATGTTGTCCGTGGGATCAGCATACTGCACATAGTCTTTACCCAAAACAACAGTTGTAGAGTCAGCGTCATGGAGTACGACACCGGTAGCAAGGCGAGCTCCGGCAGGCAACTGGTCATACCAAACTGTCATACGGTTGAAGTTGCTGCCTTTGTCAAGGCTGATGACGCGATGCTCATTGCCATAACTCACCTCGACGGTGAAGCGTAGCGGTCCGTTGTCCAGTATCTTGTAGGTCTTCCAGCAGTAAGGCATCTTCAGCTTGCCGTTGATTAGCAGGCCGGGAGCACCACAGCCAAGCGTAGGACCAACGTCATAGGGATCATAGCCCGTGCCGTGATCGACATGATAGGATACGCCTTTCTCATCACCGGCATAACGGTCGTTGATGACCAGGTCGGGCGTGTTCTTCACCCATACGTCCGTACCAAACGAGCGTTCGCCGGTCTTCTCCAGTGCCGGACCATAGATGCGATACGCACCGCGGTCGTTTTCCCACGCTATATCGTCCTTACGTTCCGGGACGAGACGCCCGTAGACCCATTGACGGTATTTCGAGGGCTGACCCACGGCAACGGTATAGGTCGTTGTGGACAGCGGACGAACAAAGACCTCGACCAGCAGGTTGCCGTCATGATCCCACTGAGATGTCACCTCGTTGCCGCGTTTGTCTTTGACGACAACGGGCGTTCCAGTCTTCACTCCCAATGCTTTGTAGAGTTCACTGCCCTTGACTTCCACGACTTCATCGCGCTGGAATGATGAAGGATTGTGGAAGGTCAGCACCTTCACCTGAGTTTCGGAGCGAGGCTCTGCAGAAAGAGTAGCAGACGGTATCAGCAGGAGAAATGACAGCAATAACGCGCCAACTGTTATATGCTTTTTCCTTTTCATCTTATTCAAAGTCCTTTGGCATCACCTTCTGCATGTCACCATAGTCGAGGTTCTCGCCTGCCATACCCCAGATGAAAGTGTAGTTGCTGGTTCCTGCTGCGCAGTGCACAGACCATGACGGGGAGATAACAGCTTCCTCATTGCTCAGCCACATGGGGCGTGTCTCCTTGGGTTCACCCATGACATGCAGGATGCGCTGGCCGTCAGGAACCTTATAATAGAGGTAAGTCTCCATGCGGCGCAGGTGAGTGTGAGCAGGCATGGTGTTCCAAACACTACCCTCTTGTAGTTCGGTAACACCCATCTGAAGCTGGCAGGTGCGTACTCCGGCAACACCGTCGATAATCAGCTGGTGGATGACGCGGGCGTTGCTCTCCTTCAGACTACCAGCCACGATGTTGTTGGCCTCCTTGAGCGTCACCTTCTTTGTCGGGAAAGTCTGGTGAGCGCAGGCTGAGTTCATGTAGAACTTAGCGGGATGTGCAGCGTCCTTACTGCTGAGCACGATCTGGTGATCGTTCTTTGCGTCAGCACGACCAATGTAGATGGCCTCCTGGAATTTCAGGTTGTAGCTCTTACCATCAACCGTCACGGTACCCTCACCACCGATGTTGATGATGCCGATCTCACGGTTGTCGAGGAGACGTTTTTTGTCTGTGGCCTTATCGGTGTAGAGCGGTGCGATGCTCGACAACGTCAGCGGCTGTGTTGTCGGCTCAGCGCCACCAATGAGGAAACGGTCGAAGAGAGAATAGGTCCAGTTGACCTCACCGGGTACAAAGACCTTCTGAATGAGATATTCCTGGCGCAGACGGTCAGTGGTGTAGTGCTTGGCGTCTACCGGACTGGTAGCATAGCGCACATTATAGTGCGTATAGGCGTTTTCACTCTTCATAGGATATAAATTGGTTTTGCAATCTTGTGCGAAGCCCTGTACTGTTGCCAGACAGAGAAACAACGCGATCATTAACTTCTTCATCGTATTTTTCTTTTTCCAAATACAGTTTTGTTCATGTGCCTACCTTATAGATAGCCACACCTTATTATATATTGTTGTTTTCCAACATTACTTGTTGCTGTTAGCCATCTTCTCGTTTTTAACGATCTGCTTATGGTTATAAACCATCAGAGCCAAGGTAAACAGCACGAGAACGGCCGGTCCCACATAGCGGACGTAACATGTGAGTTTGTAGATCACCCAGCCGATGAGCGACGAGGCAAAGTCGAGAGCTCCCCCCGTGAAGCCTTGCGGAATCTGTGCAGCCTTGTCCTTTGTAGCCTCAAAGACAGCGTTGGCAGCCAGCGTGAAGTCGGGAGCCATGTCGGTAACAAAGTAAAGTCCGAAGATCAACGCCACGAGACCGATGATAAATGTCTTCACTACGTTGCCCTTGGTATAGGGCAGAACGATCGGGAAGAGGTAGAACATACCGGCCAGGGAGGCTAACGGCAGGAACTGATTGCCCGGCAGAATTACGGAGACGATCAGTACGGTAGGGATCAGCAGAATGGAGACGACAAGTGTTGTCGGGTGTCCGATGACGAGCGCGGGGCTCATGCCGATGTGCACCTTACGTCCGTGGAGGTGCTTGTCGACCATCTCTTGCGCTTTGACTGAGATGGGTTTCAAGCCATCGATAAACAGTTTGGTGATACGGGGAATGAGTTCCATGACAGCACCCATGGTGACGCCTAAGGTCAAGACCATCTTCACGTCGAAGTGAGCAGCCACGCCGATGAGTATGCCGACGATGACGCCAAGGAGCAAAGGCTCGCCGAAGACACCGAACTTGCGCTTGAGACCTTCTGCGTCTACATCGAGACGGGAGAATCCCGGAATCTTGTCGAGAACCTTATTGATGACGACAGCAAAGGGCATAAAACTCTGACAGAATGGTTGCGGAATGCTGATGCCATCGAGATCATAGTACTTTTGGAACTTCGGGGCAGTGATGTCAGCGAGTACCAACGTGATGATGTAGCACACGATGGCGGCAAAATAGCCCCAGGCGAGGCTCTCGCCCATGACGAAGTAAGCCACGGCACCGATGAAAGCAAAGTGCCAGTAGTTCCACAAGTCGATGTTGAGCGTGCTTGTCGTTTTCGTCAAGAGCATGAGCACATTGATGCCCAGACAGATAGGAATGATAAGCGCGCCCACCGCTGTGTTGTAGGCAACAGACGCAGCAGCCGGCCAGCCCATGTCGAAGACGTTGAGCTGGAGGTGATAGAGATCGCAGATCGCTTTCAGCGGATCGTTGAAGTTGGTGGTCAGCAAAGCCGTGACGACACCCAAGCCCACAAAGCCGACACCCACATAGAGTCCCGATTTAAGGGCCTGGCCGAACTTCATGCCAATGCAGAGGCCGATCACCGTGAAGATGATCGGCATCATGACTGATGCGCCTAAGCTGATGATATAGCTAAAGACATCCATGGCTCAGACTTACTTAGGCTGTTTGCCGATGTAGGCGAGTATGCCACCATCGACATAGAGAATATGTCCGTTGACAAAGTCAGAGGCATCGGAGGCCAAGAACACGGCGGGACCTTGCAGATCTTCCACCGTTCCCCAGCGGCCGGCCGGTGTCTTTGACACGATGAACTGGTCGAAAGGATGCCGGCTGCCGTCGGCCTGACGCTCACGCAGAGGCGCAGTCTGTGGTGTGGCGATATAGCCCGGGCCGATACCGTTGCACTGGATGTTGTACTCGCCATACTCAGAACAGATGTTTCGGGTGAGCATTTTCAGACCACCTTTAGCGGCAGCATAGGCGGAGACAGTCTCACGGCCGAGCTCACTCATCATTGAGCAGATGTTGATGATCTTGCCGTGACCTTTTTTGATCATACCAGGGATGACGGCCTTGGAAACGATGAAGGGAGCTGTCAAGTCGATGTCGATGACCTGGCGGAACTCCTCTGTGCTCATCTCTGTCATGGGGATGCGCTTGATGATACCGGCGTTGTTGACCAGGATGTCGATGGTTCCGAGTTTCTGCTCAATGTCTGCGACCATCTTCTTGACGTCTTCTTCCTTGGTCACATCGCAGATATAGCCTAAAGCATCAATACCTTTGGCTTTATAGTCAGCCATAGCCTGATCGAGATGGTGCTGGCTACGGCAGTTGAAAGCTATCTTTGCGCCAGCTTCAGCGTATGCCTCTGCGATGGCCATTCCGATACCATAAGCAGCACCGGTTACGAGTGCCACTTTTCCTTGTAATGAAAAGTTGATCATGTTCTTGTTCCTTTCTGTGTTAAAGTTTTATTTTAAGATTCAATCATTCTTTGTCTATTATCTTATACGAACGACTACCGGCAATTACCTAAACCGCTTTGTCGGATTCCCCGACTCGTTTTTTCCAGCCGCCTCATTTGCTCTATATATAATAAGGTGTCGCTTTTTCGGCTCTCCCGCCAAATAGGGAGCGAGTCGTCTGGACCGGATGGAGTTGTCGATCGTCTCCTTTGTCCACTGCGCCTTGACACGGCTGTCAGTTTGAATGGTGAGTTGCCTGTCGACACGTGTCAGTCCGGGTTGGAAGTCTACCAGATGGTTACGTCCCGTAAATTCGTCTGTGGAGATAGCCAGCAGTCCGGTATAGTCTTTGAGCGCGTCGGCCGGCTTCATCTTTACATCATCGTTGTATTCCAGTCCGTCTGCCCTGCTCCTTAAAGTGAATCGACGGATGATGGTGCTGTCATTCTCCGCCAATGTAGCCTTCACGGTGAAGTAATCGCCTTTGATGTTGATCGTTGGCTCACCCACAAGTTTGGCGTTTGGATGACCTGTCTTGGGCAGATAATAGCCAATGATGTTGCCGGTGTTGTATTGCCGGAAGGGAATGACGAGATTGTCGGTCTGTCCGTCGTGAATAGGCGCAAGGTATCCCGTGTAGCTCTTCTTGCCTTTGCTGAAAGAGAAGCAAGCGAAATAGCGTGGCGTAAGTGTGCGCACGATCTGCTGACAAGGGAAGAACTTGCTGCCATGGTAGCGGCGTTCAAAGTCTGTCCAGCGTGTCGGCGTCATGCCATCTGTGGGCCAGCAACGGTGCATCAGCTCGGTCATCAGCAACCGATGGGCCTGTACGCCCATGCGCCGTGCACCGACATCAGGCCGCAAAAGGAAAGTGCCATCGTCTGTGGTCTGCTGTCTCTGTGCAATACGCCTCAAACATTGCTGTTCGAAATAGAGCGCGTCGGGATCTCGCTCCATGCAGGCCATCGTAGCATAACTCGTTACCTGATCATAGAGGAAGAGGCTCCAGTCGTTGCCATTGGGCATGGCCTGCTCTCCGTCGGGAAGGGTGAGCCAGTTGAGAACGTTCTTTGTCACCTTGTCGCAATTGTGGAGCAAGGCGCGCGAAGCCCAGCGCTGATGCTTACCTTGGAAGAGTCGCAAGGCCAGCGCTGCCTCGCCGAGTTCTTGGATGACCACATTCTGATAGGAGGTATGGAAGAAGTCGTGGTTCTGAAGCGTCCAGTCGGGATAGAGGTTCGGCCCTTGGTAGAGATCACAGACGCGGGTTGCGTCATAGTTGGGGTCGATGACTGTCGTGTCCAAAGCATCGGAAGGATGAGAATAACTGTTGATGGCAAAGGCACGCATACGCTGGAACCAATGCGGAGCCAGCGGATCATCGGGGAAGAGGCCGAGCGTAGCGGCGAGCACATCCACTTCCCAGCCGTTCTCCTCTGCTTTGGTGTCACCGACATAACCCGTGGGGATGTCTCGCTCCAACTCATAGTTACACTCTGCTTTCAACAGATGGTAGATGTCCGTCTTCAAGCTGTCGGGCAACCGCTGCCATTGGAAATAAGCAGCGTAAGCCACCGACATCGCCCAAAGACTGCTCTCCCACTGATGATCCTTTGCCGAGACGGAACCCCAGTAACGGCCGTCGAGACAACGGCGCTTGCGTACTGCCTTATGGGTATGCACGGCAAAGGTGAGAGTTTTCAGGGCCATCGTGTCTTCTCCCATGAAGGCAGCCACCATGCACAAGTCGGCATTGGTGCGCACGCCACGCTCGTCGGCAGCCCCAGTATGCTTACCTTGGAACACAGCATACTGGCTGTCGAGAGGCTGATAGTCGTTCCGCACGTATTGCATGAACGCAGACAGCATCGAGAGGATGGAGAGAAGAATGACAGACATAGATGTTTCCTTTTATCGGTTCTGTGTACGCAGAGATTCTGTAGCCGCCAACAAGAAGGCACCAACGCCGAAGTCGGCCTGACTTTTCTTGTCGACATGCTGTCCGGGAATGGCGCGCTCGCCGATGGGCTGCACGTATCCGACACTGCCGTCAGTCTGGAGTGCGACCGTCGTCAAGTACTTTT
The DNA here is from genome assembly GCA_900317685.1 of uncultured Prevotella sp. Lineage (GTDB taxonomy): Bacteria > Bacteroidota > Bacteroidia > Bacteroidales > Bacteroidaceae > Prevotella. Next base: position 85,355 of record ONHQ01000005.1, on the reverse strand, counting down.
GAGCACGGCGAATCACAGGTCTGAATGTCTTGGCATTGAGCAGTCCATGGTTCACACCCCATTCCATGCCATAGGTGAAGAACGCCGTTCCACTGGTCTCCGGCCCCGGCGCTTGCTGAGGATCCATCATGGAGCGGGTCCAATAGCCCTCCGGTTGTTGCAGCTGGGCGACAGCGAGAGCGAGCCGCTGGTATTTCTTCAAGAAGAAATCGTAGTGGCGATAACTCTTCGGCATGTCCTGCAGCACCTTTGCCAGTCCTGCGAGCACCCAACCGTCACCGCGTGCCCAGAAGTCCTTCTTGCCGCTGTTGGTCTTATGCATCGGATAGATGTACTTACCATCACGGAAGTAAAGACCGGTCTCCTTGTCGAGCATGATGCTGTCGGAATAGCAGATGTTGTCATAGAGCTTGTCGAGATAGCGCACGTCACCGGTGAGCTTGTACATCTTCATCATCACGGGCATCACCATATAGAGTGCATCTGCCCACCACCAGTAATCGTGAGCAGGATGTGAGACAACGTATCCCATCACCTCTCTGGCCCTTGCTGTCATTACAGTCGGGTCGTTGATTTCCATCTTCGTCAGCACCTGTCCCTTGCTTCCTTGCTGTGCTTGATACATATTATATAGGTCGATGTAGGTCTGGAAGCAGATCTGCCAGTCGCCGAAGAGCACGTGCTGCTGATCCTCACCATATTTCTTATATAGCCACTTAGCAGTGTCGGGCTCGGTGGCACCTTTCCACTGGTTATGCTCAGCCCAACGCAGACTGTAGTTAAGGTAGGTGTTGAGCTTTTCAGTCAGCTGTTTACGTCTTTGCTTAGACAGCTTCTTGTTGGAACCTAACTCTTGCGTCAGCCATTTACACACTTCTATGTTTCCAGTATGATAAGCGGCAACGTTCCAGAAAGCTGTTGCCTCCGGTGCATGATGCTTCTGCCAATAGTCGTTGACCGCAAAGATCCGCGACAGCGTACGGGCCTTCTGCTCTGTAGCTGCCTTAGCTTTTGCTTTGCGTGTCGAATGGTGCTGAGCCTGCAAGGGTAGCAGAGGCATCAAGGCAATCAGCACCATCCATAGGTATTTGTTCTTTATAGTATTCATGTATTCTTATTGAGATAGGTTAATGATCATAGGCTTTTTATCAGAGGACTTACCACTTGTCGTGTGTCTGAATCTGATCTTTCCACAGATGATCCTTTGGGAAGTCTTGTCCGTTCCAAGCTTTTACCTGTGTCCATGGCTGCGCGGCATCTGTCCAAAAGGCATCGTCGGCAGGCAGTCCGAGCGGCATGAAGCAAAGCGACGCCATGTATTCACTGCCATTGTTGGTATACCAGTCTGCCACCTGAGGCTGATGACCGCAGAATCCGATGTTGAGAAACCCTTTCTCGTTGTAGTTGTCACCCTTGTCCCACATGCGGTGCATAACCTTTGTCAAGGCAGCACGCACCTGTCCGTTGCTGAGTTCTTTCGGCAACTGCTTGTACCAAGCCAATAAAGCCAATGGCTGCATGGCTGCGTTGCGATAAGGAATGCTACGTCCAAAAACGGGGAATGTACCTTCAGGAGAGATGAATCGCTCCAAGATGATAGAGAACTTTTGGCAACGGCTCAGCTCGCGGTTATAGTATTTCTGATAGTCGAGACGTGTGTTGGCCTTGGCGTCTACCATAGCCTGCAGCGTTTCGAGATACATAGGATGGAAGACATAGCTGCTGTAATAGTTAAAGGTGAAGTCAGGTCCGTCGCTGTACCATCCGTCACCGGTGTACCATTCCTCCATCTTACGGATGGCGGAGTTGACACGGTATTGGTCGTAGTCCCCGCCTGCTTTGGCCATGAAGCTCTCTATCGTAGAAGAGAAGAGGAGCCAGTTGGTATACGGAGGATCGATCTTGCGCAGTTTCTTGAACTCTTTGAAGTATTCCTCTTTGGTTTGCTTGTCCAGCGGCATCCACAGCGCGTCGTAAGCACGCAGGAAACTCTCGGCGATATAGGCGGCGTCAACGAGGTTCTGCCCGCCAATGCCCCAGCATAGATAATCACGGCACTTTGGGTCCACGGCATTCTTATAGCTTTGGAGAGCCCATTCCCTCAACTGCTTGCGCATCTTACCCTCTTCCGTGTTGTCATCGGGCAAAGCCAGCCATGGAGCGATGCCGGCCATGAGACGGCCGAAGCATTCCATATAGGCCACCTTGCGGTTACGGTTGTCAAAGCTCGGCGAGAACTCCATCTGCATATTCTTTTGCAATTCGCCCTTCGCCATATTCTCCAGCACGGGCTGTGCCATCTTATAAGCCTGCCCTGCCCACCACTGGCGGTCAGAGATCACATTCTTTTTCTTAGCATTTGCAGGTATCACCAATACGATGAAGGCAAAAAGTAATAGATAAAGTGTTTTCTTCATAATGTTTGTTTTTGCAAAGATAGACAAAAAAAGATAGCCGGACGGCGAAAAAATGACTTTTTTAGTGCAATAATCATTATTTCCGCGTTCCGGCTATCCTCCAAAATGCTTTACTCGTCAGCAATCGCGTCCTCGTAGTTAGTCCATTCTTTCACGTTTTCGTCATAGCCGTCATAACCGAAGTTCTGACGTAGCTGCCCTTTATTGTTAGCTGTGATGGCGCTGTTAGGTATGGGCCAGAAAAGATTATGCTTGTTGATCTTGTATTCAAAGGTCTGGTTGCCTTGCTGGCCCTTGCCATAATCATGGTTGAACACGTTGTATACTGTACAGCGACGATACCAATAGCTACCGCCATTTAGATCAGTGCCTTCTTGCTTGTCCCATGTTTTCAAATCGTATGTATTGCCCCACTCATCAGGTTGTCCACTACGAGCCAGGCACCAGCTTACGCGCACCATCTCGGCTTGACGGAATTCCTCAAGATAGAGTTCACGTGCTCGCTCAGCCATGATATCGCCGATCGTCACGGTTTTGAACATCTTCTTAGCGTTGGCACGACGGCGGATGGCATTCACGTCTTCTGCTGCGCCTGCAGTATTGCCCTGATAGAAACGTGCTTCGGCACGAAGCAGATAGGTTTCTGCAAGGCGGAAGAGATACATATCGCCGTTTGCTCCCTTTCCGGAAGCGCCTTGAAACTGATTGGCACCTTTATTGTTTTCGTTAGGCGTGTCGAGAATATAGCACTGATAAAGAGGTGTCGGGTACCAAGAGCGAATGGTGTCTGAGCACAGAATATCGCCCTTGTGTACCAAAGTCTTACCCTCGCTGTTGACATAATCCTTATCGGCATAGAGCTGATAATGCTGGCCATAGCACGAAGATTTAGGGTTATTGTACTTAAAGTCTTCCATTTCCATCCAGTTTCCTACCTTTCTGTTGTGGCGAAGATCTTGCCAGTCAGTCTCTCCGTCATAACTCCAGATGGTCTTGTTATAGAAATAACTTGTACGGTTCACGGCAATGCCTCGTCCTGCCACACGCACCCAATCAAGTGTATCGTTATAATTCTTGTTGTTTCGGGCGATATTGTTGCCAGGAGTAGCCATGCCATGAGGATCACGAATGACACTATTGCTCCAGTGTGCAAAACAAGCACGCATCACATTGTAAGTAGCAAAGTCTTGGTCGTTGGAGTTAGAGATCAACATGATTGTCTCTTTGTTGGCAGGATTGGCGATGTTGGGTGTTCTGTGCAGATCCCAAACAACATTGCGTGTTACCTTCCAAGTTTTCTCATTGCCAGAAGGCTGCCACACGCCGAAGGGCTCGGTCATCAGCTTCAGACCATGGTTATTGATGAGGTCTGTAGCCATTGCCTCTGCTTTTGCATACTCACCCACGACAAGATAGCACTTGATAAGCAACTGCATGCAAGCCTCCTGGTTGACCTGCCCCACGAGACTCATCTTGCTTTGAGAAGGCACATGCTCGACAGCAAACTCCAGGTCGTGTACAAGCATCTGGAAGACAGCTTCCTTGCTCGTTGACTTATAGTCACGCTTGGGAACCTCCAGCAACTTTGTCACCAAAGGTATATCACCAAACTGCAAGCAGAGATTGTAGTAAGCATAAGCACGATGGAAGTAGGCACGCCCCTTGTAAGCGTCACGTATTTCATCGCTCAGTCCGTTGACTTTGTCAACATAGGAGAGGATAGAGTTAGCATACTTCACCATCTGATATCCTTGATCCCAGAAGCGCTGCATATAGTTGGCGTCACCACCGCCAGCCATACCGGATGTGGGAGTGAGCTTCGCATCAAAGTTGTCCTGGAAGCCACCGCCCATATCGGTCTTGGCATACATGCCGACATCCGACATAAGGTAGTTGGTAAAGATACCGACGTTGTTCCAGTTTCCGTCAATACGATAGGTCTTTAACTGTTTGTCACACTGAGCCAGAGCCGACTGCAAACCAGCCTCTGTGGTGTAAGTGGTGCCAGGCTCGTAGAAAGATAGTGGTCTCTCCTCAAGGAAAGAGTCACTGCACGAAGCCAACGTGCCTGCGGCCATGAGCATTAAAGCTCCTTTGAATATATGATTCTTATGAATAGACATAATACTTGTTTTTTAGATATGATTACATAGTGACGTTAACTCCGAAGATGAATTGGCGGTTGGAGAAGCCTCCTGTCTCCGGATCTCCATACTCCCAACTGTCGATGGTGAACGCATTGTGGATGGCAGCGGAGAAGTGGACACGTTCCAGACCTACCTTCTGCGTCAGCTCTTTTGGAAGTGTATAGCCAAGAGTGATGTTGTCAACACGGACAAAGTTGCGGTTGTAGAGCTTGCTAATGCCCGTTACTCCACTTGGACCTACTGCATTCAGGCGGCCATACTTGTTGGTCGGATTCTCGGGTGTCCAGTACTCTTTCTTATAGGTATTGCAAGTGTTGGTGAACATGGAGCCAGAGTTGTCGCCGTTCAACCAATAGTTAGCAAGACTCTTGTGACCCATGTAAGAGTACATAGAGAATGAGAACGTGAAGTTCTTCAAGAACGTGAAGTCATTGCGCAATGTCCAGTAAATAGGTGGATTGGTAGTACCCAAGTAGCAGCGGTCCTTGTCGTTGTAGACAGGAGTACGTGTGCCATCGGCGGCCACCTTGTCGTCCTCTGTATAGACATTCACGACTTTCGGGTCACCAGGTTTCTGGTTCACTTTTGCGGCTTCATCGGCTTCGTTGGCCTGCCAGATGCCATCGGTCTTCCAATACCAGATCTCGCCGATCGGCTTACCAATGAACCAACCATTGCTGGTATCATCAATTTCCTTGCCATTCTCATCATATTCATAGTAGAGGTGCTTGATGCGGTTCTTGTTGTAAGAGAAGCCGGCACTTGTGTTCCACGTAAAGTTTGGTGTGACGATGTTGCGGGAATTGATGGTCACCTCAATACCAGAGTTTGTCACCTCACCAAGATTGGTGGTAATGCTGCCAAAGCCAGTGAAGTTAGGAAGTCGTTGTGCCATGATCATGTCATGTGTACGCTTGTAGTACCACTCGACACTTCCTGTGATACGCTGTCCCAGCACAGCGAAGTCGAGACCCACGTTCCACGATGTCGTCTTCTCCCACTGGAGGTTAGGATTAGCCAGTCGTCCAATGCTCAGACTTTGGACTGTTGTCTGGTCCGTAGATCCATACTTATAATAAGCATAGAGTCCGCCATTGCTCAAGTTAGAGTATGCCAGATACGTATCAGAGAGCGAACGGTTACCATTGGTACCATAGCTTACGCGCAGTTTGCCATAGTCGAGCCAAGGCATTTTCATGAATGACTCTTCAGAGAACACCCAGCTGCCACCGACTGACCAGAAGTTTGCCCAAGGATTGTTCATACCGAATGCAGAGTAACCGTCACGACGGAATGTTCCGGTAACCATATAGCGGTCTTTATAGCCATAGAACAGACGGCCCAGATAAGCAGCGGCAGTATAGCGGCCATCAGACGTAGAGAACGAGCTTTGCTCTTTGTTGGCACCCGATGTGTAGTGGAAGCCCAGCACGTCAGTAGGCGTGATGTTTCGGGCATGGATATTGTCACTCCAGTATTGGTTCTTTTCTGCTTCTTGTACAAGCGTCACAGTGACATGGTGAAGCTTAGCGAACGTGCGGTCCCAAGTCAGGGTGTTGTTCAGGTTCCAATTGAAGGTCTTTGACCAGCCACGGTTAGCACCTCGATCAGTTGGTTTCGAGTCAGGCAGTTCTGCCGACATGAAGTAGCGGTCATAGAACCACTGGAAGCGTGGCGCGATGTTGAATTGATAAGTAAATCCTTCGGGCAGTTTAACTGTAGCGTTGAAGATAGTGTTCAACACGGTATAGCCTTTTTCAAGGTTGATATACTGCTGATCGAAGTGATAGTTATATCCACCGTTGGTAGGGTTGCCATTACGTGGATATTGCAGTTCATTGCCATTGTCGTCATAGCGAAGCTCAAAAGGCGATTCACGCAACTGGTTATTGTCCCAATAATTGCCGCCTAATGGCACTGGCGACGATACATCGGAACGATCCTGGAAGTTGACGTTGACGCCCATATTCAGCCAAGGCATAATGTCGGCATTGATTTTCATGTTAGCGCGGTAAGCATGATAGTCATCGCCTTGAAAGGCACCTTGATTCTTCAAGTAGCCGAAGCTAAGGTAATAGTTCGCCTTCTCTGTGGCTCCAGAGATACTGGCATCATAATCCTGGTTGAAACCTGTGCGATAGACAGCATCTTCCCAGTTATACGTGCGGTCATTGAGATAATTCTGCATGATCAGAGCAGCATCGGCGTCAAGTCCCATACGACGGGCATACAAGCTCTTCATTGTCTCTCCGTCCTGAAGGGTCTTAGCGCCCATTGTTGCCCACTGCTCTTGCGTGAGTCCGTATTGAGCGAGATTGTTATAGTTGTCGTAATATCCGGCAGGTATCTTGCTCTTCACACCATAGTATCCCCATTTGCCATCGGCATCGTAGCCATATGTTTGCGCCTTGAACCAATCCTCACGATACTTCATATACTCTGAAGGACTGAAGACATTGCGGTATTGAGCCTTAGTGTTGGCAGCCACATTCGCGCTGACGTTGATGACCGGCTTACCGATTTTACCTTTCTTAGTGGTGATGATGATGACACCACTTGCTGCTTTCGCACCATAGATAGCTGCTGAAGAAGCATCCTTCAACACATCGATTTGTGCGATATCATCAGGATTGATCTCTGAGAGTTCTCCTGCAAACTGCATGCCATCAAGGATGATCAACGGTGAGTTGTGGGATGCAGCAGTGTAGAGAGAGTTCTGACCACGGAGCTGAATGGAGCCGCCACCTTTAGCTGAGGTGTCAAAACCGATCTGCAGACCAGGTGTTCCACGCAAGATGTCCTGAACGTTGTTAGGGTTCTGATCTGCAATTTTCCCCGGGTCAATCTGTACCACCGATCCTGTCAGGTCTTTCTTGCGCATCGTACCATATCCGACGACCACGACCTCGTTGAGCGTTTTGTTATCCTCTTCCAGTTTAATACTGAGAGGCCCATTTCCGGCTTTAGTCTCTTTGGTCTTAAAACCGATATAGGAAACGATGATCGTTTCGCCCGGACGTGCATTAAGACTGAAGTTTCCATCCAGGTCTGTGACACTGCCCGTCTTGCTACCTTTGACCTGAACGGTAGCGCCGATGATCGGTTCGCCATTACTGTCCACTACCTGCCCATTGACGATATTGGCCTGTTGTACCATATTCGTCGAAGGCACGGCCATAGCTTTTTGTGGCAAGCCTGCTATAGCGGCTGTTGCCAATGCCATGCAGAAGATCCACTTCCCATGGTTGTTTGTGAGATAAGCATTTCTCATTTAGGTTTCGATTTAATATTTTTAGTTATGGTTACCTGGGGCAAAATTAGTGAAATGCTTGTTAAATCATGTACACAGAGTATGATTTCCATGTGCACAGATTATGATTTAGCCCCAGGCAACGAGCGATTAGGTATTATAGTCTCACTACTTTACAATAATTTTCCTGTTGTTGATGATATATACACCTTTAGGGAGATTTCTGAGAGAACCGTTTCCAGACACTTTCTGTCCATTAAGGTTATAGACAGCGTTGTCGTTCATCTTGCTGGTATTGACGGCTCTGACACTTGTCAGTGTCTTGCCTTGATAGAGCGACATGACGTTTTCGCTATCATAAGCCTTATCGTAGAATCTGAAGTCATCATAGACATGATTGCAATAGGGATCATTGGGCCACTGCGAGCGGCCAATATAGTTGCTTGTTGTCACACCCATATCTTTCGGGTAAACCACTTTCTCCATCATGCCATCACCGATCAGTACGCCATCAGCATAGATTCTGATCTCAGCATTGTCCTGTACAAGGGCGAAGTGCGTCCAGCGGTCTGTATTGATTGTGTAAGGCACCTCAAGCGCATAGGTACCGGTCTTGCAGGTGATCTTATAGCGAATAGAGTTTGTCCCAAGGTTGAGCATCATGAACGTGGAAGTGCCATTGCCAAAATCGAAGATGCGGCAGTGATTGGCGTCAACTTTCATCCACGTGGCAAAAGTGAAGTTTTCCAAAGTTTCAACGACACCGACAGGAAGCTGCAGATAACCCTTTTCCGTTTTACGAATACTTACGGCACCCGTCTTCTGTCCCTCGGTCCACTGTGCGTTGTTGTTGAGCGTAGCGTCCCACGCCCCCCAGTCATCGATCGCAATATTGCCTGATGTCTCATCAAAAGCCAAATGGAGATATTGTCCCTCTTGAGGCGTCACGGCCATCACGTCCGTTGCCGATCCCTCTCCAGCAGCATTGTAGGGCAACACCTTATAATAATAGGTGACACCATTGCTGAGTTGTCGGTCGGTATATCGAGTCACGTCAATGCCGTCAGCCACCACGCTGTACTTACCATTTTCCTTATCTGATCGCAGGATACGATAGAGGGCATCGTAAACAAAATCCCACACGAGCGTAGCGCAGCCATTCCCCGATGCGGCATGGACACCCGTCATCGCTGTTGGAATGGCGAGCTTCTTGGTGGCAACAGTGAGGATCTCGGAAACCGGATGCGATGTGCTCGTATTCAAAGAGTAGGCTCTATAATAGTATGTAGTGTTTGGCTTCAGTTCATTATCCGTAAAGGACGTCTCAGTCAAATGATCGGCAACAACCTTGTATTCACCATCTTTGGTCTCAGCCCGCTCGATACGGTAGCTACGGGCATTGGCAACCTTATCCCACTTCAATCGAATGATCTGAGACGAGATCGCCTCACCTGTAAGTGTTGGTGCCACAGGAGCAGCGTCACGCTTGAAGTTGACTTCACGAGAGTAGATCGACTCTGTGTCTTTATAGCTCAGTGCTTTGATGCGATAGGTCACTTTTTCCTCGCAGGGAATTGCCTGGCGTAAAGATACGGTGCCGCCAAAGGAGTAATCTTTTTCGGCAACAAATTCTTTATACGGCGTGAATTCCGTCTCATTGTCCATCTTTCTCTCAAGGATATATTTCTTTCCCGTCTCACCATTGTGGTCATACCAGCTCAGAACCAGCGTGTCAAGAGAAGCGTCCAAAGAGAGCATGGGGAAAGGAGGAGCTATTTTCCATTTGTGTATATACTCGTGCTTAGAGTTGTAGCCTATTGCAGCCTGGTGCTCAGCATAGACTTTTCCTGCCGGAGTCAGTTTACCGTTGAGTTCCAGTGCTCTTGCATCCTGCACCCAATCATATTCATAATAGTGCTCCAACAGCTCAATATTGTCCATTGCAGGGAGAGTCTCAGCCATGAAAGCGCGTTGTTTTTCTGCGTTTGCCGGAGAAAGCGGACGCTTGACCGTTTGTTCTTTTCCTTCACCGTCAAGGATAGGATTTCCATCCACGTCCACTCTTGTTCCTTCATCTGTCGGCCAAGACTCGTTTGTCCAGTTGGCACCGTTGTTCCACTCCGTGATCCAAACGGGTCTTCCCTTGCCTTTGTCAGAGAGCGTCTTCACACGGCTGGCAATGCCGCTGCCGCCGATAGCCTCATAGACATGAGCCGCCATGAAGTCGACACGATAGTTCAGACTGTCACATGTGTTCATAAACTCGCCGATCCACGGCCATACCGATGATGGAGCAGGAGACCCCAGTCTGTAACCAGTGCGCATCATGTCAGGCCACAGCCTAACCACGTCATCGACCTTAGCATTCGCCTGATCTGGTCTGTCGGGCTCATTGCAGCCAAGCAGATGGGTGACGCTTGGCTTTGCTACAATAGACTGGAAGCTTGGCCAATAAAGGTTCTGTCGGATAGAAGCATACTCCACATCGGGATCGGTAGAGTTGCCGTCTATATTCCAGTTATAGAAGTTTGTGACATTGAGTTGGTTATTTCCGGGATTACCGGCTTTGCCTTTTTTGGAAGTCCACTGCCATTTTAACACACGGACGTAACTGACAAACTTCTCCATACCTTCGGGCAGGATAGGTACCACGATGTCAGAGTCGGCAGCAATAAACACACGGCTGAATCCTGAGCCGTCGGCATTGTTGGCCAAGGTTGCCATGAAACCGCGGCGCAAGGTAAATGATCTCGTCTTGTTATCCCAGTCTCCCAACTGATTGTAGATCTTGTCAGCAGCCAATTCCAGGTTGTTGCCTTTGCAGTTCTCCTCGTCATAGAGCACGACCGCCTTCTTTGCATCGTCCTCACCTCCAGGGATGATAACCGAACCGGAACCATAGATAGCAATGCGTGCATTGTTACCCTCGGGTGTATCAAAACTGTGTTTCAGAGGTAGTCCGTTGATCAATATCATATCTTTACAGACAGTTTCCACTTCACTTGGCTTCACTCCTGTCAGCATCAGCCATGCATTATTGCCTTGCAAGTTAACCTTGCTGTTGTAGAGAGGTTGCCAAGCACGTGTGATTGTCAAGTCCGTTTTTCCACTGACCGTGAGGTTAGTATTGAGGCATGCTTCGAGACTTACTTTTCCGGCATCATTGAGTGTCACGTTGGAGGGGGCTGTAGTTCCTTCTTCCGGGGCATATGCGCCAGAGTCATCAAAAGTAACCTGCTCAATCTCCGCATCCATTTCACTGCCAGGCTCATTATTCCCGATGAGAATACGGGGCGTAGCCTTGACGGTCATCACCTTCAAATTGGCAATCGCATACATGCCCCAGCCCCCACAGAAGGTCAGGAAATAAGTGCCGCTTTTCTCTGCCGTGAATGTGAAATTACCCGTTTCCCACTGCTGCGTCATTTGGCATTTGAAAGTTTTCGAACTGATGATGTTGTCGACAGTCTCACTTTGCGTGATGCCTACTTGAATGCCTTTGACGTTGATGTTGGCAGAGTTGCTGCCATTGTAGTTGCTCCAATAGGCATAGTTCATTTGGAAAGAGTAGGTTGTACCGCCCTCCAATGTTACGGGATAAGTGTAATAGTCATGACTACATGAGTTATTATCCCATCTGAAGAAAAAGAAGCTGCCTACATATGGAGAGCCGTCAGCATTCTTCATGCCATTAAAGTTTTTCTCGAAACGTGAGTTAGGCCAAGAATCGGTCAGCACCGCTTTATTCCTGACAATGTTCCATCCCACAGTCTTTGGTGCCGGTTTCGTTTCCCATGCCGAGGGTATTGCAGAAGAAATGAGATTCTCCGTGCCATAGGTGTAGGGACTTACCTCTTTCCCTTCGGCAATAGCTTTTACCTCTGTCAGGTCCCTACTGGCAACATAGCAGCCATTCTGATAGATGTGTACCTGCTTTCCGTCAGCGGCCCAACGGATGGTTTGACTCTGTGCATTGTCACTGCTCGTCAGGGATTGCAGCGATGTTAGCGGATTGCTCCAAAAGAGAGTATTAGCACTCAGTGACGTTCTGAATCCCATACCGTTCTCATTGCTGGCCTCAATATCCAGTCCTCTTCCGGTAGCAGCCTTCACTTTGGCCTTCACTTCCAACGTAAAGATATTGGACTTCGGAACCGCTGATGTTGCCGTCGTCACATCGGCCGATGTTCCTGAGACAGACTTGTTTTGAAGAAGCGTCGACGACAGGACTTGCTTCTTTGTTAACGACGGGCCTTGAGCATAAGCTGTGGCAGCAAGCAAACTCCACATGATGCACCAAAGCACTCTGATCTTTTTCATAATAGTGTTAGTTATTAGTTAAAAATGTAATAGGTGATGTTTTGGTTGATTGCAAAGTTAGCTTTATATAACATAACACACCGTCATAATATGACATTTGTATGTTCACGATATGATAAAAACGGACTGACGTGTCTTTATTTATTACATTTTTATTATCTTTGCACTAAAGAAGCGCATAACATTCTATAACCCATTACTATATAATGACCAGACACCTTATTATATATATAGCTTTGTTCATTGCCGTACCATGCATAGCGTTGGGCATCCCCTTGCGATTTTCCCAACCCGTGACGTTGCCTTCGTCCAACGACGTGCTGTGCATGATGCTCGACAAGAAGGGACTGATATGGATCGGCACGACCAGTGGACTGAAGTCCTACGACGGCTACACGGTTCATGACTACCGCTCTCTGCTGATCAACTCCCAGCAACTGCCGAGCAACACGGTCAACTGCATGGCGGAAGGCAATGAAGATATGCTATGGATTGGCACTCGTGACGGACTCGTCTGCCTTGACCGCCGCACGGGTGAATGGCATACCGTGAGACTGCCTGGCGAGAATCAGCGGGTGATCTACTGTCTGTCTGTGACATCCGACGGATGTGTCTGGGTGGGAACAGACGGAGGACTGACGTGCTACAACCCTAAATCTAAGCGACTCCACGATTTGGATGGTAATAAAATGACGGTCATTGACAGTAAAGGACAGCGGCATCAGCTGGGCTACTACAGCGTGAAAAGTATTCTTGATGACAAGAAAGGCAACCTGTTTATAGGTACCTGGCACAGTGGACTGCTGAGATATGACCGCAAGAAGCACCTTTTCTATCAATATCCAATGTTCAATGACCGGCAGTCAGCCCACACGCTATTCTTCGATCATCTTCATCGGCTATGGGTGGGGACGTGGTGCCGTGGCATGGTGCGCCTTGACCGGCCTTATGACTATCGCAACCCGCAGATACACGCCTACCCCTATTCTCCTCAGCACTTCGACACGTACTATCAGATCGTAGAGGACCAGCAGTCACATACCTTGTGGGCCTGCTCACGTGAGGGCGTGTCAGTCTTAGATCTGAAAAGCCGTGATGCTCAATGGCAAAATATGACCATGGCGGGAGCAACTCCCCTCGATTTCAGCTATGCACTGGCTACCAACGGACGTGGAGACCTATGGATAGCGACGATGAACAATGGCATCGTGCAGGTCAACACGCGAGCATCCCTCTTTCATAATTGGACACTGGAACAGCAAAATCAGTTGCCCATCAGTGCTGTGCTGTCGCTCTGCACTACCGACGACCGCTATTTCTGGTTGGGATTGCGCCCATACGGCCTTGCTCTCTACGACCGCGTATCAGGAAAAACAGTGTATGGCCGCAACATTCCTGGTTTTGCTTCACTTCCGCAAAACTCGATGACGGCCAAGATCCCGTCGGTAATCCGTCGCGACAATGGTGAAATATGGTTTGGTAGTAGTAGTTATGGTGTTATCGTACGACAATCTGATGGGCAGACCCGACTGATGAATGATACAAACACCCCATTTCTCCACGACAACTATATCTGTACCTTGTATGAAGACCATCAGCATCGTGTATGGATAGGTCAGCGCACCGGTGTCAGCGTCATGCTGCCGGATGGACACGGTTACTTTTTGCGTTTGACCAATCAGGGCAGGGAACTCACTGACATCGATGTAAGAGGTATCACTCAGACACACGATGGCAAGATTTGGTTGGCCACCGACAACGAGGGTATCATCGTACTCGATGGTCGCAGACTGAATGCTGCACCCATTCCGTGTCGACAATATTGCCCGAGCAACAACAACTTTAACGTCAACGAAGCCACCCTATGCTACGAAGACAGTCAACGGCGTCTCTGGGCCATCTCGCCCAATGGCGGACTCTTCCGATATAATTCTCATCGAGATGCCTTCGTGTCTGTGCGTCATACATTTCATATCTATGCAGATCAGGCCTACACGATCAATGAAGATCACAACGGAGATCTGTGGGTGGCGACCGAAATAGGACTGTTCAGGCTGTCTGTCCATGACGACCAGCATGCCGATGTGGTCTGCTACACGCAAGAAGACGGTATCGATCATCTGCTGTTTTCGCCGAATGGTGCTTATATGAATGGAAATGAGATGTACTATGGCAGCAGAACAGGATTTTTCTCTTTCTGTCCCGACAGTTTGAAACATACTTCTCAGCACAAGGCGGCAGGAACCCTCTTAGTGACCGACATACTCATCGACGGGGAGTCACTGGCCCAACTCGACTCTACCCGCCGCAGCCAGATTTCCCATGAGATGCCGTCCTATACCAAGGCACTAGACATCCCGAATACCGTGAAGAAGATCGGCGTGGAGGTGGCGCTCCTCTCCTATTCCAACGTCAACCAGAACCGTTATGCCTATTTCTTGGCGGGTTATGACCGGCACTGGGTATATGGCACTGACCGTCAGGTGGTCTATCAGAACTTGCCGTCGGGTACCTACCGCCTAAAGGTGAAGGCGGTGAACAGCCAAGGACAATGGCAGACGCTGCCCTACACGATCACGCTCAACGTCCTTCCGCCCTGGTATGCCACATGGTGGGCTATGATCCTCTGGGGCTCGCTCGCCATCATTGCGGTATTGGTTGGTATGAGGATGTATGAAGAGCATATCAAGACCAATAACCGTTTGCAGATGGCTGTCATCTTTACGAACATCACTCATGACTTGCTGACACCGCTGACGGTCATCTCCGCCACGATGGACGAGATGCGTGACAGACATCCGGAATTGGACGATTACTGTCAAAGGGTACAAAACAACATCTCACATATTACCCGTCAGCTTCGGCAAATTCTCGAAGTCAGGAAGTCTCAGGCCGGCCAGCTTAAACTGCTGGTCAGCCATGGGGATCTGTCGGTCTTCGTACAAAATGTCTGTAACGCGCTAAAGCCATTAGAGTATCTCCACCACAATCAGATGGTCGTGAACATGCCTGCCCAACATTTTACCGGCTGGTTTGACCCGGACAAGGTAGAGACAATACTGACCAATCTCATCTCCAACGCCATAAAATATAATAAGGAGTATGGCAAGGTAAGCATCAGCTTGAAACAAGTAAAGAGCAACGCCGTAATTGTTGTGAGCGATGAGGGCATCGGCATCCCCAAAGACAAGATGAAACGACTCTATACGCGCTTCCTCGATGGTGACTATCGTGCGATGAATCTGCATGGCACGGGCATCGGTCTCTCTTTGGTGCACGATCTGGTCAGCCTCCATCATGGGCGGATCACATGTCAGAGTCAGGAAGGCACCGGCACTACTTTTACCGTAACGCTACCGCTGAAACGCAATGCTTACCAACCAGAAGAAATCAGTGAGCAAAAGGCTGTCAGGGATACAAAACAGCAACCATTAGTTGCCGAGACAGTCATCACTGCTGAAAATAACAAACCGGCAGAAGGTGAGCAAGGCGTGGAGGACGCCGGTGAGGACAGTTACAAGATTCTCATTGTAGAAGACAATGAAGAACTCCTGAAACTGCTCGGACAGCTTCTCGGCAAATACTATCACGTCTTGACGGCTCGGAACGGACAACAAGCCTGGAACATGATTCAGCGCGAAGAGTTGGATTTGGTTGTCAGCGACGTGATGATGCCGGTCATGGACGGTGAGGAACTCACGCGACGCATCAAGGAGAGCAAGGACTATGCTCAACTGCCCGTGATCTTGCTGACAGCCAAGACGAGTGACGAGGACAGGGACACTGGCTACAACATCGGTGCAGATGACTACATCGTCAAGCCTTTCAAGTTAGATAGTCTGCGGTTGCATATCGACAGCATCATTGCCAACAGAATGCGCATCAGAGAGAAGTTCATGCAGAAGAAAGAGGGAAAATCTCAAAACGGCTCTAAGCCCTCTGATGGAGCTCAGGCCACGCACTACAGTAGTCCTGAACAAGTATTCTTGACAAAGGCCACCGACTGCGTGCGTCAGCACTTCAACGACAGCGAATTCGACCGCGAGACTTTTGCCCGCGAGATGCTTGTCAGCTCGTCGACGCTCTATAACAAACTGCGGGCCTTAACGGGGATGGGTATCGTCGATTTCATCAACCATATCAGACTGGAAGAGGCCCAGCGTATCTTGGAGAAAGAGCCGAATATCAGCATCGCTGACCTATCCTCGCGCGTGGGCTTCAACACGCCACGCTATTTCTCGCGGCTCTATAAGAAACACTACGGCCATCTGCCCAAGGAGCAAACGGCCGACGAATCGTAAGCTGCGGCTGTCATTCCACGGCAAACTCATTTCCTCCTAAAAACGGCACAGTGGATATTTTCCGTGGATCGGATATGATGTTTCTTCGCTGAATCGATTATATTAGTAGGAATGGAAAATAGTCCTGGACAGGCTTTAACCCTGTAGGGCTGAGACTCAGAGCTCCATGAGGAGTTAAAGCCTGTCCATGACTATTTTCCTTTTCTTCGTGGTGCTGGCTACCAATACGAAGTAATGTAGCAACACACGACCACATCTACCTGCTGTTATCAATTTTTTGTCCAACATATGTCAAAATAGCGCGTGGCTTCAGTTGCAATGTTGTCCCCTGAGGGCAGCTTCCGGGAGGGTCGCTGCCCTCAGCGGCCTGACTATGATACGTTTTTAAGTTAACGTCCCGCTACGCGGAATCAAGAATATATCCGAATATAACGAATATATATTCTCGATATTCGTTTATATTCTTGATGGCATCGTAGATGGCGCGTTAAAAGGAAAAAGAGTGCAGTGGATATTTTCCGTGGATCGGATATGATGCTTCTTCGCTGAATCGAATATAGTTAGTAGTAAAGGATGCCCACATATTGGAGAATATACAGAATCTCCATCATTCCACGGAGAATATCCGCTGTGCCTCAAAAACGTTACAATGCCAGGTTCCCAAAAGGTTCCTGGCTTTTTTATTTATTCGTTCCTTACTTCCAGAAGGAAGCGGTGATGTCGTGGAGCTGGTTGTTCACGACATGATAGAGACGCTGGTTGGTCGTACGACAGTTGAGAGGGCCGAGATGTTTGATGTAGGGTCCCACCTTGATGTAGTCGAAGTTGTGTTTGTCGATGGCGTTGTCGATGCGCAGCCGGCCGCTGTACCACCCCACTCTCATGCCCGGATGCTTTTCCCGGACATGAGCGGCGAGGTTGTTGACGGACTGCGGCTCAGCGTCGCCGCCCATCAGGCAGACACACGTCACCAGTCCGTCGTTGTCAGCAATCAGCCGGTCGATGGCATCTGTGGACAGCGGATTGCCGAAGTCCTTGGCGAGATAGCTGCTGTGACATTCCGGACAATGACACGGACACCGCGAGATGTTGATGGCCAGCGTCGTCTCGTCCGGGATCTCCTGAAACACGATGTCAGTGTTAACGTACTTCAGCATCGCTTACTTCTCCTCCTTCACCATTTGGTGTGCCTTGCTGCGCTCGCCGAGAGAAATCGTCTGTGTCTTCGGCAGACGGTCGATGCCAGCGTAGAAGCGGCGGTGAGCCTCGGACTGACGGGCCTCAGAGAAGTTGCTCACCCGCTTGAGGTAGCCGATGATACGCGTCAGATAGTCGACATTCTTAGAGTGGCAGACAGGGCATTCCTTGAGGTAACGCTTGTCGATATGACCGCAGTCGTTGCAGACCGTGTTGGGGATGTTGTACGTGAAATAGTTGCAGCCCTCGTGAGCGGCGACACGGAAGAGCTGACGATACTGCTTCTGAGACAGATGCTCGTCGAGGTTCATGTGCAGCGCGGAGCCGCCGGTGAGGTGCTCGATGTAGGGAGCGCCATGGAGCTTGAACTTGTCGAGGATGCTCAGTGAGTCGTCCTCCACTACATAGAAATAGCTGTTGTAGCAGTCGCGCGGCACGAAGTATCCGTCCTCGCGGTCCCACTTGGCGTGCTTGACACCGACATTCTCAGCCGGTATCATCTCGCAGTTGAACATCACCTCCTTGCTGCGGTATTGCTTGTTGTACTTCTCCACCATGCCCAACACGTCCTGCACGAAGTGCTTATAGTCGTCGTTGGGTGTGATCTGCAGGCCCATGAACTCAGCAGCCTCTACGAGACCGTTGATGCCGATGGTAAGATACTGTCGGTTGATGTTGATGTATCCGGCGTCAAAGAGCGGCAGCATGCCGTGAGCCTGCAGTTCCTTGAGGTTCTCGTTGTAGGCGAGCTGTACTTTATGACAGAGGTCGATGACATGCTCAAGGAACGGATGGAAGTCGCCATCGTGGTTCACGCCATATTGTATACAACGGTTGAGGTTGATGGTCAGCACGCTCTTGGAACCCGTAGACACGCCACCGGCACCGAGCGTATAGCTGAAACCATTGTCCTGAATCTCATTGCGCAGACGGCAGCACGAGCTCAGCGAGTCAGCGTTGTCGCTCAGATAAGTGAAGAAGCTGTGACCCTCGGCATACATCTCAGCGGCAAAGTCAGCCCACTCCTTGTCCTTGCAGTCACCGTCCTCGGTCAGCATGGCCATCGTCTCGACGGGGAAGGTGAGCACCGTCTTGGTGCGTTCCTGGTTAAACCACTTCATGAATCGTTTCTGCAACCAGTTGAGACCATTCCAGTCGGGCTGTGTGCCGTCGGGGAAGTAGAAGTTGCCGAAGATGGAGTCGAAGTAGTATTTGTCGTAGTAGCTGATGTTCCAGAACACAGCCTGATAGTTGCGGGCACCGGTAGGCTGGTTGAGCGAGTAGACGATCTGCTCGAAGCAGTCGGTGATGACCTTGTCGATCGTGCGCTTCTTCAGGCTGAGATCCACGACATCGTCGGCATGGGTATAGTAGTCCTTGCCATATTCCTTCTGGATGAAGTAGTTCATATACATCAGGAACTCCGGTGTGGCGCAGGCTCCGGCGAGCATGCTGCTGACCATGAACACCATGTTGATGAAACCACCGCAGAAGCTCTTGAGGTTTGTCGGAGCCGTAGAGTTGCCGCCAATGCTCGTCGTACCGCCGATGAGCCAGGGGTACATCGTGATGGAGGCGCAGTAGTTGGCGAGGTTGGTCTCGTCGTTCTTATATATAAAGTGGTGTGTGAGCTTGTCGATATACTCGTCAGCGAGCTCCTTACCATACATCTTCTTGATGCGCTCCACCAGCAGTCGGCGGTTCAGACGGATGAAGTTTTTCTTTGGCAGCTCACCGGCGAGCGTGGCGATGTTCTTGTGCTCCACGTTGGCGTTGGCATCGAATTTCGAGCCGGTAGCAGCGTTCTCAGCCTGCATATAGTCCGAGAGAAACTTCATCTTGTCGAGCACTTCACGGTCCTCCTTGTGCTCCTGACGGTAGATGATAAACGATTTGGCGACACGATAGTAGCCCTCTCTCATGAGCGCCTCCTCCACTTGGTTCTGGATGTCCTCCACTTTCACGCCATCCTGGATGTTGAGATGGCTGAGTATCTTGGAGATGGCACCAAGGTTGATCGGTTCGTTGACCGAGTTGAATGCTTTGAGGATTGCATTCATGATCTTGTCGAGCGAGAAAGCTTCTTTCGAGCCGTCGCGCTTAGTAATGGCGAAGTTGTTCATTTCCATGCCTTTAATAGCTTTATCTAATTGTGTTTAGAATGATTTCTATCTGACGTTTGTTCTTATCATAGTTGTCAGAAACGGGAAACTTTTTAATTTTCTCTCTTGCAAAAGTTTTCCAAAAAGGAAATTCATTTTTTGATTCAAGGTCTTCATGTTTACCGTTACTTCTAACTTTTCTTTTGCAAAGTTAATCAAAAAAAGCCAATTGTGAGTGGGTCATCATTGAATTTTCTTAGCCATTTCACGTAATTTAATGACCCGTTCTTTACATCTCATTCAACTGTCACGTGAGTGGAATTTGACTAAGAATTGATATTCATCTACTTACATATTTCGGTGCAATTGATATTTCCCGTGGGGCGGATACAAGTCTACTTCTCTGACTCGGTTATTGAGGAATGCAGGAATAGAAAAGTGTCCGTGCAATCTTCAGTAACCAAATCTGAGAAGGGAACGGATAGCCGCCCCACGTAGAATATCTGCTGTGCAAGTTTGGGTCAGGGCTTATGTCAGTAGGTAAGAAAACGGGATAAAGTTACAAATTCTGCATTTTGTGATAAAAATCTTGTCTGTTTGTTGGTTTTTTCAAGGAAAAGGTTTACCTTTGCAAACAGAAAAGAAATAGAAGCATGTAGCTACATGCATTGACACATTATTATATAAAGATAGAAGAGAGCAAACTTAAACATCCAATAAAGAAAACAACCAAGATTATGAAAGCAACAGAAGTAGTAGCTCGCTTGGAGCAGCGTTTTCCCAACCAGCCCGAGTATATCCAGGCCGTGAGCCAGGTGCTCGGAACGATCGAGGAAGAGTACAACAAACACCCGGAGTTCGACCGCGCCAATCTTATTGAGCGGTTGTGCATCCCCGATCGCGTCATTCAGTTCCGCGTCAACTGGATTGATGACAAGGGCAACGTACAGACTAACATGGGGTACCGCATCCAGCACAACAATGCCATTGGCCCTTACAAAGGTGGCCTGCGCTTCCACGCATCGGTGAATGTCAGCATTCTGAAGTTCCTCGCCTTTGAGCAGACCTTCAAGAACTCACTCACCACGCTGCCGATGGGCGGTGCCAAGGGCGGTTCAGACTTCTCGCCCCGTGGCAAGTCCAACGCCGAGGTGATGCGCTTCTGCCAGGCTTTCATGCGTGAGCTGTGGAACTATATCGGTCCAGACTGCGACGTGCCTGCCGGCGACATCGGTGTAGGCGGACGCGAGGTCGGCTATATGTTTGGCCAGTACAAGGCACTCACCCATCAGTTTGTCGGCATCCTCACGGGCAAGGGCCAGGAGTTTGGTGGCTCGCTGATCCGTCCTGAGGCTACCGGCTACGGCAATGTCTACTTCCTTCAGAACATGCTCGCCACCAAGGGCATCGACCTCAAGGGCAAGAAGGTGCTCGTCTCCGGTGCCGGCAACGTGGCACAGTACACCATGGAGAAGCTTCTGCAGCTCGGCGCCACGCCGATGACTTGCTCCGATTCCGACGGCTATATCTATGATCCCGACGGCATCGACGAGAAGAAGCTGGCCTACATCATGGAACTGAAAAACATTGAGCGCGGACGTATCAAGGAGTATGTCGAGGAGTATCCGACAGCTAAATACGTAGCCGGTGCCAAACCATGGGGCGAAAAGGCCGACATCGCCACACCCTGCGCTACGCAGAACGAGATCGACGGCGAGGCTGCCAAGACACTGGTCGCCAATGGTGTCATCGCTGTGAGCGAAGGTGCCAACATGCCGTCAACACCTGAGGCTGTGAAAGTCTTCCAGGACAGCAAGATCCTCTACTGCCCGGGCAAGGCCAGCAACGCCGGTGGTGTGGCAGTCTCTGGTTTGGAGATGACGCAGAACTCCGAGCGACTGAAGTGGAGCCGCGAGGAAGTTGACGAGAAACTCCATAGTATCATGAACTCCATCCACGCCGAGTGTGTGAAGTATGGTACTGAGGCCGACGGCTATGTCAACTATGTCAAGGGTGCCAACGTAGCCGGTTTCTTGAAGGTAGCCAAGGCTATGATGGCCCAGGGCATCGTGTAAGTTACCTGCTTGCATGTTAAGAAAACTGATAAAAAACGCCACTCATAGCGGCGTTTTTTTCGTTCATGACCATCCTTGTCCCGATTTTCGAGAGTTTCAATAGATTTTTATAAACCATTGGTAATCAATGGTTTAGTAGAATCGAGTGATTTTGTAGCCACCTTTTCACGTATATAGAGCAGCCAGAAACGGACTTTGCGGCTATCAAAAGCCAAAGATGAGACTATCAAAAACCAAAGATGAGCGCATCAGAAACCGTTTCTGACAGCATCAGAAACGTCTGATGATTACATCCGCTTTGCTTTTTATGACCATCAGAGATGTTTCACAATATTTTTCTCTCTGGAAGGTGAATGTTTCACGGTGCCTTTTTGTCGTTTTTTTTGTCTTTAACCAAAATGAGTTTTCATTAAACGTGCCAACTGAGTGAGATGACATTAAGAATATAAACGAATAGATAGATTACATACGATACTCATTTGATATTCTCCCATAAACCAGCGAGCTTTAAAGTTGGTCATCCAATTCATTTAACTGGATAACCGTCTGTTTGGTAACTAACATTTTATTTCACATCGAAAAAAATCGCTGATTGTTTTCTCATTCGCTGATAATTTAGTATCTTTGCGCTAAGATTACGCAACAGAGAGATGAGTACTCAAGATATGGCTCACAAGTTGACAGAAACAGTAGAGGAGCTCTCCGAGCCGAGCTCGCTCAAGGGACTGTTTCATCAGCATAGGGATGGTTATCCATTACCTTCAAGCACGGCGCTTGAAGAGATCATCCAATTGGCGCGCGCCATCCTCTTTCCCGGCTATTTTGGAAAGTCACAAGTCAACGTCAAGACCATCAAATATCAGATCGGCGTCAACGTGGAGCGGCTGCAAAAGCTGCTCTCCGAGCAGATACTGGCCGGAATGTGCTTCGCCGACAGCGACGAGAATGCCGAGGAGAATGCGGTGGCGCACCCTTCTACAGGTGACTGCATCCTCAAAGACTTGAAAGCGCTGAAGCAGGAGTCCCAGGAGATGGCAACGGAACTCATCAGCCGTCTGCCCGCCGTGCGACGCGTCCTCGCTACCGACGTGGTAGCCGCCTACAACGGTGATCCGGCAGCAACGAGCATCGCTGAGATCCTGGCCTGCTATCCTGTCATCAAGACGCTGACCATCTTTCGTGTCGCTCACGAACTGTTTACAATGGGCGTGCCCTTGATTCCGCGTATGATGACAGAGATCGCCCACTCCGAAACCGGTATGGACATTCACCCCGGAGCCACCATCGGTCCGTCGTTCACCATCGACCACGGTACGGGTGTCGTCATTGGCGAGACCTGTATCATCGGCAAGAACGTCAAGCTCTATCAGGGCGTGACACTCGGTGCCAAGAGTTTTCCGCTCGATGAGCACGGCAATCCTATCAAGGGCATCCCTCGCCATCCAATCATCGAGGACGACGTGGTCATCTATGCCAACGCCACCGTGCTGGGCCGCGTGACCATCGGCAAAGGTTGTGTCGTGGGTGCCAACACGTGGGTCATGGACGACATGGCACCACAAACCAAGATCTACAACAAGAACAAATAAACGACATTCATATAACATTTATATTTATTTTTAGCTAAAATGGAATTCGAACTCATCGCCAAGACATTCATGGGCTTGGAGCCCGTCCTGGCACAGGAGCTGACCCAACTGGGTGCTAACAACGTGCAAATCGGCCGCCGTATGGTATCATTCACCGGTGACAAGGAAATGATGTACCGCGCCAACTTCCAACTGCACACTGCCATCCGCATCCTGAAACCTATTAAACACTTCAAAGCCCGCTCCGCCGAGGACGTCTATGCCGAGGTACAGAAGATCGACTGGAGCAAATATATCCTTGAAGGAAATACATTCTCGGTAGACACCGTCGTGTACTCCGATGACTTCCGCAACTCACGCTTCGTCACCTATAAGGTCAAGGATGCCATCGTGGACAAGTTCCGCGAGAAGACCGGCAAGCGTCCCAACATCTCTGTGGCCAATCCTGATATCCGTCTCCACATACACATTGCCAACGACGATGCCACCATCGCTCTCGACTCCAGCGGCGAGAGCCTTCACCGCAGAGGCTACCGCCAGGAGAGCGTAGAGGCGCCTCTTAATGAAGTGCTGGCTGCCGGTATGATTCTGATGACGGGATGGAAGGGCGACTGCGACTTCATCGACCCGATGTGTGGTTCCGGTACTATCCTCATCGAGGCTGCCCTCATCGCCCGCAACATCTCCCCGGGCGTCTTCCGCAAGGAGTTCGCCTTTGAGAAATGGCCCGACTTCGACCAGAACCTCTTCGACGAGATCTATAACGACGACTCGCAGGAGCGCGAGTTCCCATATCATATCTATGGCTACGACATCGACATGAAGGCTGTCAACACGGCACGCCTGAACGTCAAGGCAGCCGGACTGTCGAAAGAGATCACTGTGGAGCAACAAGACTTCAAGAACTTTAAGAAGCCCGAGCAGAAGAGCATCATCGTCACCAACCCGCCTTATGGCGAGCGCATCTCCACGCCGAACCTCTTAGGCACTTACCGCATGATCGGCGAGAGACTGAAGAATGCCTTCGGCGGCAACGAAGCCTGGATCCTCAGCTACCGCGAGGAGTGCTTTGAGCAGATCGGTCTGAAGCCAAGTCTGAAGATACCTCTTTATAATGGAAGCCTGGAATGTGAGTTCCGCAAATACGTACTCTTCGACGGCAAGATGAAGGACTTCCGATCAGAGGGCGGCATCGTCAAGACCGACGAGGAGAAGCGCGAGATGGCACAGAAGCACCGTTTCAAGAAGAACCGCGAGTTTAAGCAGCGCCTTGAGGAAGAGGAGTCCAACGAAGAGGGCGACATTCGCTCGTTTAAGTTCCACTCCTTCCCCGCTCCCGGCAGCCGCTCACAGCGCCGCTTCGACGATGAAGACTTCAAGGGCCGCAGGCGTGGCGGTGACGACTTCAAGGGCCGCCGTGACGATGGCGACTTTAAGGGGCGTCGCCGTGGCGATGATTTCAAGAATCGCCGACGCGGGGATGACTTCCGTGGGCACAGCGACCGTGGCAACCGCCGCGGCAGTGACAAGTTCGGAAAAAACAGACGTTTTGAAGATGAAGATTAAACACATTACCTTAGGTGTTCTCTTGGCCATGACCACATTCACAGCAGGAGCACAACAGAAGACGGCAGACCTCAAGCAGTTCACGCTTGAGGATCTGAACTTTGGCGGAAAGAACTATCACCAGATGACCGCCAAGAACCGCTGGACAGCATGGTGGGGCGTCACCCCCGTCAGGCTCGACGCGGAGGAGTGTGCCCTCATCGACCCGCAGACTGGTAAGGAGAAGACGCTCTTCACGCTCAACGACATCAAGAAGGCTGGTGGTAAGGAAGGCGAGAAAATTCATTCCCTCTACTATGTCTCTTTTCCCTATGCCGACAAGAGTTTGGCTCTGATCGACTACGGCAAGGGTCGCGCCCTCTACGACTTCAAAGCCGGACGGCTGATCTGGACGCGCGAGATCGAGGGGCCTGTCGTGTCCAGCGACTACTGTCCTGTCACGGAGTGCACAGCCTACGTCAGTGCTCATCAACTCTGTGTACTCGATGGTAAGGGTAAGACACTGAAACTCACCAACGACGGCTCACGCAACATTGTCTACGGACAGAGCGTCCACCGCGACGAGTTCGGTTGGAGCAAGGGCACATTCTGGAGTCCCGACGGCACAAAGTTGCTCTTTACACGTATGGATCAAAGCATGGTCACCGACTTCCCATTGGTCACGATCCCTGATGCCAGCGAAAGCTTAGAAAAGGGCAAGCCGGGTGTCATCGCCACACCGGCACCGGAGAAATATCCGATGGCGGGTCAGAAGATGCACAAGGTGACGTTAGGCATCTACGACTTGAAGAAGGGAACATGCGTCTATCTCAAGGCCGGTGATCCCACAGACCGCTATTTCACCAATCCCGCATGGAGTCCCGACGGCAAGACCATCTATCTCTTTGAACTCAACCGCGACCAGAACGACTGCCGACTCGTGAGCTACGACGCAGCCACCGGCGAGAAGAAAGCTGAGCTCTACCGCGAGACCGATGACAAATATGTGGAGCCGCTCCACCCCATCGTCTTCCTGCCTTGGGACAACGACAAGTTTATCATGCAGAGCCAAAAGGACGGCTACAACCATCTATACCTATTTAATAAGGAGGGCAAGCAACTCTGCCAGCTCACCAAAGGTTCCTGGGTGGTCATGGACATGCTTGGCTTCAACACCAAACTCAAGACCATCGTCTACGCTTCCAATGAATGCAATCCCATCCAGCGCAACACATGGATGGTCAGCGTGAAGGATGGCAAGCGTACACTGCTCGACAACGGCAAGGGATGGCACAACGCCTCGCTGAGCGAAAACGGTCAGATGATCGTAGACAACTATCAGGAACCAACTGTTCCGCGCAACATCGACCTTGTCAACGTGGCTACGAAGAAGACAGTGCGCTGGTTTACGGCTCCCGACCCATGGAAGGGCTACGCCGTACCTGAGTACCGTTGCGGTACGATCAAGGCTGCCGACGGCAAGACCGACCTCTACTATCGCATGGTGCTCCCCGTTGGCTTTGACAAGAGCAAGAAATATCCGACCATCGTCTACGTCTACGGTGGTCCTCACGCCCACAATGTCGACGCCCGCTGGCACTATTGCAGTCGTGGTTGGGAAACCTACATGGCACAGAAAGGCTATCTGCTCTTCATCCTCGACAACCGTGGCAGCGAGAACCGTGGCAAGGCTTTTGAGCAAGTCACCTTCCGCCATCTTGGCGACCACGAGGTGGAAGACCAGATGGAAGGCGTGAAGTATCTCAAGAGTCTGAGCTATGTCGACAGCACCCGAATGGGTGTGCACGGCTGGAGCTTCGGCGGCTTTATGACCATCAACATGATGACCACACATCCAGAGGTCTTCAAGGTGGGCGTCGCCGGTGGCCCTGTCATCGACTGGAAATGGTACGAGGTGATGTATGGCGAGCGCTATATGGACACGCCGCAGACCAATCCCGACGGTTATGCCCATTCGAGCCTGCTGCCCAAAGCCAAGAATCTCAAAGGTAAGCTGCAGATCATCATCGGTCTCAATGACCCAGTGGTGGTACCACAACATGCGCTGACCTTCATCAAGCAGTGCATCCAGGACGGCACACAGCCCGACTTCTTTGTCTATCCTGGTGAGCCGCACAACATGCGGGGACATCAGTCCACGCATCTCCATGAGCGCATCTCGCAATATTTCGATGACTATCTGAAATGAAAAGGCAGAAGGCTTCATATCGTTTCACCGCCGCGAGGCTACGGCCTCTGCTGATCGCCTTGCTACTCCCCTTGCAGATGTGGGGGGAGGACATCAAGGCACAGCTCATGGCATTGCCCGGCATCTCAAAGGTTGAGGAGCTCAAGAGCAGCAAGTATGACCATAAATATCTGATGAACATCCGCCAATGGATCGACCCCAACGACACCACGGTGGGGGCATTTCAGCAACGGGTTATTGTCTGTCATGTGGGCTTCGACCGGCCTACCGTGCTGGTCACGGAGGGCTACAGCTGCAACTATGCGCTCAAGGAAGGCTATGCCGAGGAGCTGTCCAAGCTCTTTGATGCCAACCTCATCTTTGTGGAATATCGCTATTTTGCCGCTTCCACGCCACAGCCCTGCAACTGGCGCTATCTCACCGTGGAGAACTCCTTGGCCGACCTGCACCATGTCAACACCACTTTCCACCGCCTCTATCAGGGCAAGTGGATGGCAACAGGCATCAGCAAGGGCGGTCAGACCTGTCTGTTCTACCGTGTGTTCTATCCCAACGATGTGGACATCTCGGTGCCCTACGTGGCTCCCCTCAACCGCAGCGTGGAGGACGGCCGTCACGAGCCTTTCCTGAACAACCAGGTAGGAACGGCCAAGGAGCGGCAACGGGTGCTGGAATTTCAGCAGACTGTGCTTCAGCGCCGCAACACGCTGATGCCGCTCTTCAAGGCTTATGTCACGAAAAACCAGCTCACCTTCCGTGCTCCGCTCAACGAGATCTATGATCTCTGCGTGCTCGAGTATGCTTTTGCCCTATGGCAATGGGGTACGCCGGTGAGTGACATCCCGGCTCCGACGGCCAGCGACGAAGAGCTTTTCAACCATCTGATACGCATCAGCAATCCCGGCTATTTCTCTATCGAGTCGAGCGATTTGTCCTTCAACGTGCAGGCGGCCAGGCAGTTGGGATATTACGGTTACGATGTGAAGCCGCTGCGCAAGTGGCTCTCCGTCAAGACCACCAAGGACTATCTCCGTCGCATCATGCTGCCAGACAGTCTTCGCAACGAGCATTTTGATGCCACGCTATACCACAAGACGGTGGCCTTCTTGCGCCACAACGACCCAAAGATGATCTTCATCTATGGCGGTCTTGACCCTTGGGGCAGTTCGGGGGTTGCTAAACTCGACTTCTTGCAGAACAAGCGCAACATCCGCGTCTTTGTCCTGCCACGCGGCAGCCACGCCACACGCATCGCCTCTTTCCCCGAGATTGAGCGCAACGAGATCGTGGACATCATCCGGCAATGGCTCGGTGCGGGTACGGAAAAGAAATAGAGGTGAGGCCTGCTGACCTCAGCCGATTACCGGCAAAAAAGGCAGAGAGCATACACCTTATTATATATATAACGCAAAAAAGAAATCAAAGATAACTCTACAACTCATCATCTCATGAAAATTCTATTGTTAGGAAGTGGCGGCCGTGAGCACGCCCTGGCATGGAAAATTGCCCAAAGCCCTAAATGTTCAAAGCTCTTCATTGCACCGGGAAACGCCGGAACGAGCAATGTGGGAGAGAATGTAGCGATCGGCGTCAACGATTTCGATGCTTTGAAAGACTTTGCCGTTGACAAAGCCATCGACATGGTTGTGGTCGGCCCTGAGGATCCTTTGGTGCGCGGTGTCTATGACGCTTTCAAGAGCGACAGCCGCACGGCTTCCATCCCTGTGATTGGTCCAAGCAAGCAGGGTGCTGTGCTTGAGGGCAGCAAGGACTTCGCCAAAGGTTTCATGAAGCGCCACAACATCCCCACCGCTGCTTACGAGACTTTCGACGGCACCACCGTGGAGGAAGGCATCCGCTTCCTGGAGACCCTCCAGCCGCCCTACGTGCTGAAAGCCGATGGTTTGGCTGCCGGTAAAGGTGTGCTGATAGTGCCCACGCTCGACGAGGCCAAGAAGGAGTTCCGTGAGATGCTTGGCGGCATGTTTGGCAACGCTTCCGCCAAGGTTGTCATTGAGGAGTTCCTCAGCGGCATCGAGTGCTCTGTCTTCGTGCTGACTGATGGTAAGCACTATCAGATTCTTCCTGAGGCAAAAGACTACAAGCGTATCGGTGAGCATGACACGGGATTGAACACCGGTGGCATGGGCAGCGTATCGCCGGTGCCGTTTGCTGACAAGGAGTGGATGCAGAAAGTCGAGGACCGCATCATCCGTCCTACCGTAGACGGCCTTGCCGAGGAGGGGATCGACTACAAGGGCTTTATCTTCTTCGGTCTGATCAACGTCAAAGGCGAGCCGATGGTGATCGAGTACAACTGCCGTATGGGTGATCCGGAGACCGAGACTGTGATGCTGCGACTGAAGAGCGACATTGTAGATCTCTTTGAGGGCGTGGCCAATGGCGACCTCGACAAGCATCCCGTAGAGGTCGATCCGCGCGCTGCAGTGTGCGTGATGCTCGTCAGTGGCGGTTATCCTCAAGCCTACAAGAAAGGCTATCCGATCACCGGCATCGACAAGGTCGAGGACAGCATCGTCTTCCATTCCGGTACGGCGGCAAAGGATGGCCAGGTAGTCACCAACGGTGGACGTGTCATTGCTGTGTCCTCTTATGGCCGCAACAAAGAGGAAGCATTGAAGAAGAGCTTCCAGGAAGCACAGAAGATACAGTTTGAAGGAAAGTATTTCCGTAGCGATATCGGGCAGGATCTTTAGCCCTCATCTCTCCTCCTCAAGGGTAGAAGCGCTCTATGCGCTTGTCTCTTGGGGAAGAGAGGCTTTTGTTTTTATAGGACCACATGCCTTGTAGGCATGTTTCTCATCCCCATTTAGGGTGGTGAGTATCTTTAGTTTTGACAGGATGATTAGACGTTTACAAAACAGGATAGCAGAGAGTCGCGTGGCTTTGCCGGTGACGTTGACATATTTGGCCGCCTTCATGGTCATACAGGTATTGTTGGGACATGACACTTGGTTTCAGATGGCTTTGTTGGCTATCTCCTCCTTGCTCATGGCCGAGCTCAACAATGCCAACGCACTCATACGCATCTATAGCCGCATGGTGTCATGCTCATTTATCGTGATGACGACGGCTGCCAGTTTCCTTTTGTCCTCTACAAATGTTGGATGGGCACAGATGGGACTGATCTGCTTCTTCATCTTTCTGCTCCATGCCTATCAGGACGGACGGGCTGCGGGCTGGGTGTTCTATGCCTTCGCTGCACTGTCTCTGGCCAGCATCCCCTTTGTGCACGTGCTCTATCTTGTCCCTGTCTTGTGGATCATCTTGTGCACGAACATCCTGGCTTTTTCCCTTCGCACCTTTCTGGCGTCGCTCTTGGGACTCATGGTGCCCTATTGGTTCATCGGTGCTTACGACATTGCCTTCCAGCACCTCGACTCGTTGGCTGCACATTTTGTGGCACTGGCACATCCAGGAGCCGCTTTCGATCTCACCATTCTTAACGATCATCAGGCACTGACGTTCATCTTTCTGATGATCATCGCCGCGCTGGGTAGTGTTCATTTCCTGATGTTTTCCTATCAGGACAAGATCCGCACGCGCATGATCTACGAGATGTTCATCACCCTGAGCGCCTGCTGTCTGCTGCTGATGTTGGTCTTCCCTACCCTCTTCAATGGCTTCATGGCACTGGCTATCGTGGTCATCGCTCCGCTGATCGGTCATTTTCTGGCCTTGACCCATTCGCGGTTGAGCAACATCATCTTCTTTGTCATCATCGCCGCCGCGATGTTGCTGACGATCTACAATCTCTTATAAGTCACGCCTACACCTTATTTATATATAGGAGACCGAACACGATGATGGACACATTGACGCTGCTCTTGCAGCACTACGGCTATTGGGGCATGTTGCTGGCTGCTTTTCTTGCCGGCAGCTTCTTTCCTTTTAGCAGTGAAGCCGTGATGCTCGGACTGTTGGCGGCCGGACTTCACCCAATTCCGCTTGTCATATATGGTACCATCGGCAATGTGGCGGGCTCATTGTTTAACTATGGAGTTGGTCGCATGGGACGTTTGGAGTGGATCGAACGCTACTTGCATGTGAAGCGACGCGACCTCGAGAAGGCCCAGCGCTTCATGGCGGGACATGGTGCGTGGACGGGATTTTTTGCCTTTTTGCCGATTATTGGCTCTGCTATCACGATAGCCTTGGGGCTGATGCGTGCCAATTTCTTCATAAGCTTGCTCAGTATTACGATTGGTAAAGTGCTGAGATATGTCATTCTGATGGCCAGTGTAACGGCTATCTTTTAGGCTTGTATATATAGAATAGTTATCAATTGATACGTTTTCGTATCAATATGAAATAATTATTCCATTAATTATAAAAATTATATTCATTTTGTTTGTTGTTTACAAATTATTGTTTACCTTTGCAACCAAAGAAGAGCATTCACACGACGATAGAGAGATGTTATAAAAAGGGCATGTAGATGCCTGTGTGAATAGCTGAAAGAGACATAACAATCACAAAAGCATAAGTCAGGATAGTAATAGAGAGCCTTGTGACTACAACCTATAGATAAGAGAGGTAATCAGTTACAACGGCAACCAATATCTGCTCACCTCCGATGACTAGCGCGACGAGGGCATCCGTACGGGACTGCGTCAGGAATATAATATGAGCATCAACGGCGGCGATGATAACTTCCAGTTCTACGGCAGTGGCAGTTATCTGAGGTCGGACTGCCGGTAGGAAGCCCGCTCTATACCGAGCCCGACTGGGGCGGTTATGGATATGGCTATCCTGCCATCTACTGGTATACCGACGATTATGTCCATCTCTATCCCTATGGTAAGGACGGTGGTGTAGATATTCTGGATTTCGAAATACTGCCCACTTACAATAGCCAATGGTATCCGGCACGCAATTCCGGTGCGTTCTTCTTGGGAGCCCTGCAGACGGCAGACGAGACAGTCTCTGCTTATTGGACTCCTGTATATTTCCATTTTGAATAATGATGTGAGTATCTATTTAAGTTCGCATATAAGATAAATTAGGTTCTCATAATAAGATAAACTGTCGATCAAACGATCGTTGATGGATGAAGAGAATACCCATCCATCATCTTACTTTTACCGCAATCTGCATCTCCTCGAATGTAGATTGCGGCTTTTTATAGTATATAACACTGTTTAAAGGCAGTAAAGATACCCTTCAAACAAGTGTCGTTTGTACATTTGCAATATATTTTTAGAAAAATATGGCAAAACGCTTGCTTATATCATAAATTTGTTTTATTTTTGCAGTTGTTATCTAATGCATTTGTAAAACGAGCTTCTTGTTAGCCCACAATCACACAATTGCCAAAGAATCGTAGAGACGTTTATTTTTATTATTTTTAATTGGAGAGATATATGGAGAAAAGGTTAAGTACTTTGTTGGCATGCCTTATCCTCTTCGTAGGTGAGGTGTTTGCCCAAAATGTAATCTCTGGAACTGTAGTTTCTCAAGAAGACGACCAGCCGATTATCGGTGCTTCGATTACTGTAGAAGGTAGTCGGACAGGTACGGTAAGCGACGCGCAAGGACGCTTCTCTTTGACAGTTCCCAAGGGAAAGAAAATCATCGTTTCGTATCTGGGTATGCAGCCACAGACGGTAACGGCTAAGCCCGGTATGCGAGTAGTGTTAGCCAACGACGACAAGACGCTCGGAGAAGTCGTGGTCACTGGTGTGCAGCAGATGGACAAGCGCACGTTTACTGGTGCCACAACAAAGATTGATGCAGACAAAGCCAAACTTGACGGTATTGCCGACATCAGCCGCTCGCTCGAAGGGCGTGTAGCCGGTGTGAGCGTGCAGAACGTCAGTGGTACGTTTGGTACAGCACCGAAGATTCGTGTACGTGGCGCTACCTCTATCTATGGTAGCAGCAAACCGCTGTGGGTCGTCGATGGCGTGATCATGGAAGACGTCACCTCTGTCGATGCCGACCAGCTTTCCTCCGGTGATGCGAAGACCCTGATTTCTTCTGCTATTGCCGGTCTGAACTCCGACGACATCGAGAGCTTCCAAATCCTGAAGGATGGTTCAGCTACTTCTATCTATGGTGCACGCGCCATGTCGGGCGTCATTGTTGTGACCACGAAGAAAGGTCATGCCGGACAGAACCATATCAGCTATACTGGTGAATACACCATGCGACTCCGTCCAAGCTACAGTCAGTTCAACATCATGAACTCTCAGGAGCAGATGGGTATCTATAAGGAACTCTACAACGACGGTTGGCTGTCGTTCAGTGGTATGCTCAATGCGTCGAGCAGTGGCGTCTATGGTAAGATGTATCAGTTGATGAACACCTACGACCCTGCCACGGGCAAGTTCGCGCTGGCCAATACCGACAAGGCCATGAAAGATTATCTCAGAGAAGCAGAATACCGCAACACCAATTGGTTTGACGAACTCTTCAATACCAATGTCAGTCGCAATCACTCTATCAGCATGAGCACAGGTACTGACAAAGCCCAGTACTATGTCTCCTTCTCTTATATGAGTGATCCGGGATGGACTTTGCAGAGTTCCGTGAAGCGCTACACAGCCAACGTCAATGCCAACTACAATCTCAGCAAGAAATTGTCGTTGAACATGATTGCCAATGCTTCTTACCGTAAGCAGAAAGCACCGGGTACTACCAATCAGAGTGTCAATGCCGTCACGGGTGCTGTCAGCCGTGACTTCGACATCAACCCTTACTCTTACGCTATCAACACGTCGCGTGCACTCGACCCAAACACATACTACACGCGCAACTATGCTCCGTTCAACATTAAGAACGAGTTGGCCAATAACTATATGGACTTGGACGTGACGGACATTAAATACCAGGCTCAGCTCACCTACAAGCCCATCACTCAGTTGCAATTCCAAGGACTCGTCGACTATAAGTTCGCTCAGACTGTCGATGCTACAAAGGTCACGGAACACAGCAACATGGCTGAGTCGTATCGTGCGATGGACAATGCTACCATTCGCGACCGTAACCCTTGGCTTTATACCGACCCGGACGTGCCCAACTCTTTACCAATCACTGTTCTGCCTAATGGAGGTTTCTATAGCGAACAGAAATATAAGATGAATGGCTGGGACGCACGTTTCACAGCCAACTACAACGATGCCTTCGGTAGAGAGAAAGAGCACATCGTCAACCTCTTCTATGGTATGGAGGTAAACAATACCAACCGCTTCGGCAGCTACTTCAATGGTGTTGGCACTCAGTATGACATGGGGCTGCTCGGCAACTTCGACTATCGCTACTTCAAACAGGCAGCTGAGCAGAACAGCATCTACTATAATCTTGGCAACGGATATGAGCGTAAAGCCAGCTTCTATGGGTATGTGAACTATTCCTACAAACATCGCTACAATTTCAACTATACCGAGCGCTATGAAGGAAGCAACCGACTAGGTAAGTCCACTTCAGCACGCTGGTTGCCGACCTGGAACGTTTCTGGTTCTTGGAATGTCCACGAGGAGCCTTGGTTCGACAAGACATTCAAAGGCTATGTCTCTAACCTCACGCTGCGTGCTTCCTACTCTCTGACCGGTCAGGATCCTGCATCAACCAATGCAGGCTCGATTATTGAAAGTTACAATCCTTATCGTCCCTTTGCCAACGACAAGGAGTCTGGTCTCTATGTCTATGATTTCGCCAATCCGGATCTGACATACGAGAAGAAACATGAGTTCAATATCGGTATCGATGCCGGTTTCCTCAACAACCGCATCAGCTTGAGCTTTGATCTCTGGACACGTAAAAACTTCGACTTGATTGGTCCAAAACGCACTACGGGTGTGGGCGGCTCCATCATCAAATATGCAAATGTCGCTGATATGAGCTCTCATGGTGAGGAGCTCTCCATCAGCACAAAGAATATTGTATCCAAAGACTTCAAGTGGAACACTGACTTCATCTTCTCACACTACAAGACCAAAGTCACCACTTTGGATACTGACACACGTATCATCGATCTGATCACCGGCAACGGATTCACCATGGTCGGTTATCCACACCGCGCTCTCTTCAGCATCGACTTCAAGGGACTTAACGAAAGTGGTATTCCTACCTTTATCAATGAGAAGGGCGAACTCACCACAAGTGACCTCAACTTCCAGTCTCAGGTCAAAGACTATTTGATCTACGAAGGCCCGACAGAGCCGACAATCACGGGTTCACTCGGCAACACCTTTACTTATAAGAATTGGCACTTGAATGTCTTTGTCACCTACAGCTTTGGCAATAAGATCCGTCTTGACAGAGCGTTCAGCTCGTACTATTCCGACCTCGACGCTATGCCGAAGGAATTCAAGAACCGCTGGACGGTGGCCGGTGACGAAAAGCATACCGACATTCCTGTCATCGCAGACCTGCGAACTTACGAAAGCGACAACTATCTGAGCTATGCCTACAATGCCTACAACCTCTCTACGGCACGTGTGGCAAAGGGTGACTTCATCCGTATGAAAGAGATGTCGCTGGCTTATGACTTCCCTGCAAAATGGGTGAGAGCTATTCGCTTGAGTGACATCAGCATGAAACTGCAGGCCACCAACCTCTTCCTCATCTATGCCGACAAGAAGCTCAACGGTCAGGATCCGGAGTTCTTCAATGCCGGTGGTGTGGCTGTGCCTATGGCTCGTCAGTTCACCTTCACGCTGAAATTAGGTCTTTAATCTTCAATTGTTAGCACTATGAAAATAATCAATAGAATCCATATACTATTGGCTGCCTGTGCACTGATGGGCTTCACAGCTTGCAACGACTATCTCGACAAGTTGCCTGACGACCGTGCGCAAGTAGACACCCAGGAGAAAGTGCAGAAGCTCCTTGCCTCGGCCTATCCTACACACATGCCCAACCTGCTCTTTGAGATGAGTTCGGACAATGTTACTGACAATGGTTCACAATATGCCGCTACTCCGGCACAAGACGAGATGTACCGCTTCAAGGATGATCCTAATACCGGAAACGATGATCCTTATTCGCTTTGGAACGGTTTCTACTACCGAGTAGGAACTTGCAATGAGGCGTTGGCGGACCTGAAAGCTATCGGAGACACGGCAACCTATCCCGCTGAATATGCTGAGGCGCTGATAGCCCGCGCTTACAACATGTACGAGTTGGCAACCATCTTCTGCATGACTTACAACCCTGATTCTGCTGACGTCTATCTTGGTCTGCCCTATCCGACAGAGCCGGAGCAAAGCGTCGACACCAAATATAAGCGTGGTACACTGAAAGAACTCTACGCAAATATCAATCGTGACATTGAGGCTGCCTTACCAAGAATCAGTGACAGCTATATGACTACGCCGAAGTATCATTTCAACAAGAGTGCGGCTTACGCCTTTGCAGCCCGCTTCAATCTGATGATTCACAACTACGACAAAGCCATTGAATATGCTACAACAGTTCTTGGTTCCAACCCTGACAACCGTCTGCGTGACTATACCCCCTTCGCATCAATGTCACCCAATGATATTCAAAATGCTTATGTGAAATCATCAGAAAACGCCAATCTGCTGATCATCACGGCATACTCTTCCGCATCTCGTGCTCTGACATGGAGCTCGTCGTTCCGCCGCTATGGTCACAACAAAAATATAGACGTCAACGAGACCTTCTACGCCAAAGCGCCATGGGGAAGTGGATCAAACAACAACACGTTGGTCTATGCTCATAAAATCTTCCAATATAATGCTGCTCAACAGTATTTTCCCAAGGTAGAAGAGTTCTTTGAAACCACTGACAAGGTGAACAACACCGGCTACGCTCACATCGTCTTCCCCGCCTTCTCTACGGAAGAGACGCTGTTGGTAAGAGCGGAGGCCTATGCTATGAAAAAGGACTATGCCCATGCACTTGACGACATGAACGCTTGGATTCGCTCGCACTGTCTCCCTAACAGCGGCACCGCAAAGCGGCCTACACTCACCGAAGAGAGTCTCAACAAGTTCATGGATGGTGTACGCTATAGCGAGGTGATCCCCACTGCCAACAGTCAGCGTACTATTAAAAAAGTGCTCCACCCGCAAGGCTTTACGGTAGAGTCCGGTACGCAGGAGAACTTTATCCAGATGATTCTGCACATGCGACGACTGGAGACTTGGGGCGAGGGACTGCGTTTCGTGGATATCAAACGCTATGGCATTGAATATGGTCATCTCCTCGATGGTGAAGATCCAATCATCTTCCATGCCGCTGACAAGCGTGGCGCTATTCAGTTGCCTGAAGATGTCATCAATGCAGGACTGGAAGCAAATCCCAGATAAGGTACTTTAATTATTCTTAGTTACTTCAACCATTCTGAATTATGAAATATACAAGAATCATCATATTAGGTCTGATGGCAACTCTTCTCACCGGATGCTCTGACGATGACCTGAGCAGCAAGAGCATCTTCGATGAGACTGAGGTCACCGACAGCACGGAGCTGGACCGTTGGACTAAGGCCAACTTCACAGATCCCTACAACATTAAGTTCCTCTATCGCTATAACGATCGGGAGACCGACAACTACTACAATGTAATCCCAGCCGACTACGACAAGTCGAAAGCTTTGGCCATCATGGTCAAACACGTGTGGATGGATTCCTACACTGACTTGATGGGACAGGACTTTCTGAAGACCTATAGTCCTCGCGTGTATCAGTTGATTGGTTCACCGGAATATGACAATGGCGGCGGCATCGTTCTCGGCGTTGCCGAAGGCGGTGTGAAGGTGACGCTTTTCCGTGTCAACAACATCGACATCGATCACCCTGTCATCGACGTAGACAGTCCGTTCCCCGACACCGGAGCTCTGCCGATGGACTTGAACTACTGGTTCTTCCACACCATGCACCACGAGTTTTGTCACATCTTGACGCAAAAGAAGAACTATAGCACCGAGTTCCAAACTATCTCGTCTGCCAATTATCAGACATCCAACTGGATCAACGTCGATGACGCTAAGGCTCCTGCCATGGGCTTCGTCAGTGGATATGCCTCAAAAGAGTACAACGAGGACTTTGCCGAGATCTATTCCACTTACGTCACGCATACACAAGCTGCATGGGATAAGATTGTCAGTTCGGGTGTCGCCGTCAAACTCGACGAGAACAACGACACGATCTTTACCTTCGACAAGAATGGTAATAAGCAAGCACAGTACGACACCAGCGGACGTGATGCCATCATTGCCAAGCTTGCACTGGTCAAAGAGTATTTCAAAAATGACTGGGGAATCGACCTTGACAAGCTGCGTGAAATTGTGCTGCGCCGCTCCAAGGAAGTCACAACGCTCGATTTACGTCATTTAAAGTAAACAACTTAAAGAACACATTCTATGAGAAAGATATTCAATCTATGGCTGTTGGCGGCCGTCGCCCTGCTTGTGGGTGCGTGCACGCCGGAAGTCGACGATGTCTTCGACAAGCCATCGGCAGAAAGAATTGCCGAGTCGATGTCTACCACACGGCAGATCCTCGAAAGCCAAAGCAACGGATGGATCATGCATTATTACGGTAACATCACCTATGGTGGTTACAACGTCTACTGTAAGTTTGCAAACAACAAGGTGACTGTGGCCAGTGAGTTCTTTGGCCCGGACAGTACCTTCACCTCGCACTACAAGCTGGAGCAGAGTTCTGGTACATTGCTTTCCTTCGATGAGTACAACCCTATCTTCCATTACTTCTCCGACCCGAGTAATGAGGATTTCGGAACTTTGGGAAAAGGCTTCAATGGTGACTTGGAGTTCAGAGTGCTTTCTGCTTCTGCCGACTCCGTTGTGCTCTTGGGCAAGAAACATGAGGATCGTATTGTGATGACGCCTTTGCAGCAAGGATCGTGGGCGGACTATTACGACAAGGTATCTCTGGTTTCCGATTCTATGGCAACCTACAACAACTATGCACTGATCGTTGACAACGATACGATGAATGCCTCACTGAGCTACAACTATCTCACCGTCACGGATAAGGCAACGGGTGAGGACACTAATATGCCGTTCACCATCACGCCTACCGGCTATGAGCTCTATAAGCCAATTACATTCCGTGGCAAGACCATTACTGGTTTCAGCTATGCTGAAGGCGGTAATTGGGTCAACCCGGCAGACAAGAGCGTTAAGCTCATCCCTGTCATTCCTCCTATCAACGAGCAGTTTGTGCTCGGTGCTTGGAACGTGGCATTGAGCGGACTGAGCAGTTACGGACAGGCTTATTGGAATCATTCTCTCAACAATTATCAGGTTCCTTACGGCGAGGAAACACGATATGCTATCCTTGGCAACTATGAGTTCAGCTCTTCCTACGGCAAGAACTTTGGACTCACATTCGGAAGCTATGATGGCAGCAACACATGGTGGGGTACACTTGCCATGAACTATAAACTGATTGGTAACGATGAGGTTGAACTGACCTATGTGGCTGCCAACAATGTACTCAACGGCAACTACTATGTCCAATACTATGGTTACGCCAACATCGTCTACCCATTTGCATGGACGACGCCACGCCGCTTCAAGTTGACAACCGATGATATCAAGCATCCGTCCTACATCATCTTAACCGATGAGAACGAGCCAAAGAATGTGATCAAGGTCACCAACCGTATTAAGGCTTGGCCGTTCAGAAATTAGGCTAAGAAAAATCCTTTAACCGATTCCATAGAACTCTCGCCCCCCGACCCTGCTATTATGGTAGGATTGGGGGGTATTTATATCATTACTTCTATATTTTCATATGGTTCCTTGATGACTTCCTTATAAGTTCTTTTTAACTTCAAAATGTTTTCATGTCCTCTATAGTAACTTGTCTTGATCACAACACTATGAACACCACAAAAGACATCGTGAAGTTCTGTTCAACTCAATTTGTTAGTCTTACTTGATGCTTAGCACGGGAGCGATCGTATTGCAAGGCTTTTCGGGCAGATCGACCTCCAGTCCTTTTTCCGTCTGATGGAAGGCTACCTTACCATAGCCTAAAAGATGGACAGACTTCACCTTGCCGCCATAATGTGGAGAATGTAAAGCCAGACTCTTGATGGTCACTTTGTGGTCAGCAGGCCAGGCCAAAGCAGTAGCAAAGAGCGTGTTGCCTTTCTGGGTGAAGCGGATCTCTGCTGAACCGGCACGTGTATAAGCACCCTCGTTGAATCCTTGTGCATTGAGCTTAATGTCAGAATCAGCAATCGGCCCTTCGCCAAAGACCATCCAAGGATGCGTGCCGATGATGCTCTCTTTGTTCACTCGCATCCATGCTCCAAACTCGTCGAGGATAGCTTTCTCTTTCTCGTCGAAGGTGCCGTCACTGCGGAGCGGCACAGAAAGCAGCAGGTTGCCGTTTTTGCTGACCACGTCGACGAGCAGTCTCACAACCTGTGCGGCAGACTTATATTGATTCTTCTCGTAGATTTCAGTGTTATAGTGCCAACCGCCGATGCATGAGCATGTCTGCCAAGGACGGTCAATGATATGGTTGGGTGCACCCCGCTCCACGTCCCAAGTGATGCCTTTGCGCTGTTGATCATTGAGTATCTTGCCGAACATCACGGCAGACAGCTTGCCATGATGGGTCGCCAAGTTGTGGTTGTAGAAGTCAGCGGCAATCTTCAGACCGCAGTCACTGATGGGCCAGAAAGGTAACACGGTGACATCAAAGTAGAGCAAGTCGGGATTGTAGCGGTTGATGACGTCGAGTGTACGGTTGTAGAAGTTCGTAACAAACTTCTGTGACGGCACGGCTGCACCATTGCTCCAGTCCCATTGCCGGTGTATCATGCCGTCGGCCCATGACCCTTTACTCAGCGGGTGGTCTTGCTGATAGAGATCCTGAGGATCCAGTCCTTCCCACCATTTGCCCTTACCGTCGGCCTTTGTCATGCAACCATCATAGGACACTCCCATCTTGCTACCGGAACGATCATAGCGGCGCGATGGTTCATACCATGTCCAGGCATGGTCGGCATGAAGGGAAACGCCGAATTTCAGACCGTATTTCCGGGCGGCTTTGGCCCAGCCTTCAAGGATATCCTTGTGCGGTCCAATGTTCTTGGAGTTCCACGGCTGGTATTTCGAGTCCCAAAGGTCGAAGTTGTCGTGATGGTTGCCAAGGGCGAAGAAATACTGCGCTCCCAAACTCTTGTAGTAAGCGACGAGCGAGTCGGGATTCCAATGCTCAGCCTTGAAAAGCGGTAGAATGTCTTTGAATCCCACTTCCGACTGATGGCCATAGTGTTCGCGATGGTATTTCCAGGCAGCCGAACCTTCCTGATACATCGACCGGGCCATCCAGTCGCCCGAGCCCTCCACGCACTGAGGGCCCCAGTGCGCCCAAATGCCAAACTTAGCATTGCTAAACCATTCGGGCACTTGGTATTGACTTTCCAACGAACTCCATGTCGGAGCAAACTTTCCTTCCATCATCTTCTCCTGTGCCTCGGACACTGGCACAGCATACTTCTGCGCCTGAGAGGAAAGAGATGCCAAGAGCAGAAGACCAGTAAACAAGATTGTTTTTGTCATTTGTATTAATTTGGGGTTATCATTATAGATATTGGTTATTAGCAAAGGATGAGAGAGTCAGCATGTCCTTGTTACTTTCCACTTGCAAAGATACAAAATTAAAAACAAATTATAACGAACCGAACGATCAACTTACTGATAGGAACATCTCACAGTTCAGCCCGTCAAGCCTTGGGAGTTGTCTGATATATGTTGCATAATACCAATATAGACTGTCTATGATACATATCATTTAGTATATGCAACAAATTCCGAGATGTTGCTGACATTTTCTTTGTAACTTTATCTCAAATTACATCTAAGCACTATTCAACCATGCAAAAGCAATTAATTACATTCTTCCTTCTTTTTTTCATGGCGATGAACGGCAGAGCGGCAAGCCGCAACTTCTGTATTGCCGAGGACCATCATGCGGCAACGATCACTGTCGACGCTGACGACTGGAAAGGCGTGATTAGAGCGGCAAACGATCTTGCCGACGACGTGAGGAAGGTATCTGGTACAGCGAGTGCCGTGGAAACCGTCAGCCGACTAAAGGGACAACCGACGGACGGACACATTCTTGTCGGCACCATTGGCAAGAGCCACGTCATCGACCAACTGATCCGACAGCGGAAAATAGATGTCAGTCGCGTGAAAGGACAGTGGGAATCGTTTATCATAGATGTTGTTGACGGCAATCTCGTCGTGGCAGGAAGCGATAAGCGCGGTACCATCTACGGCATCTATGAGATCAGCCAGCGCATCGGCGTGTCGCCCTGGTACTGGTGGGCAGATGTGCCAGTCCAGCACCAAGACAATGTTTATTGGACTGCCGGACGTTTCGTGCAGCCTTCACCCAAGGTGAAATATCGTGGCATCTTCATCAATGACGAGTGGCCCTCCTTTGGCGAATGGGCCACAAAGCATTTTGGCGGCATCAACTCCAAGATGTATGCTCATCTCTTCGAGCTCCTGCTTCGTCTGAAAGCCAACTATCTTTGGCCTGCGATGTGGGGATCCCGCTTCAACGAGGACGACCCTGAGAGTCCGCGGCTGGCCGACGAATACGGCATCGTCATGGGTACCAGCCATCACGAGCCGATGATGCGGGCACACCGGGAATATGTCTCCCGCAAGAGCGAGATCGGTCCTTGGGACTACAGTGTGAACAAAGAACGACTGGACCGCTTCTTCCTCGATGGCTTGAAACGCAACAAGGCTTACGACAACCTTGTGACCATCGGCATGCGCGGCGACGGTGATGTGGCCATGGGAAAAGGTGATGACGAGGAAAACATGAAGACGCTGCGGAAGGTCATCAAGGGACAACGCGACATCATCAGGAAAGTTTATGGACGCGAAGACGCCGTGCCACAGTTGTGG
Source organism: uncultured Prevotella sp. (assembly GCA_900317685.1). GTDB lineage: Bacteria > Bacteroidota > Bacteroidia > Bacteroidales > Bacteroidaceae > Prevotella. The sequence continues at coordinate 42,302 of ONHQ01000005.1, read as the reverse complement.
GCTATCTTCACGGAAGTACAACGCTACTACGATGCCGGCTTCACGGTGCCCGACGACGTCACACTGCTGCTTTGCGACAACAACTGGGGCTACATCCGCCGCATCGGTCGCGACTTTGAACATAAGCGCAAAGGCGGACTCGGACTCTACTATCACATCGACATGAACGGCGGGCCATGGAACGACCGGTGGATCAATACCTCACCGTTGCCAAAGCTCAGAGAGCAGCTCAACCTGGCATACAAGACCGGTATCGACCGCATCTGGATCATCAACGTGGGAGATCTCAAGCCCAAGGAGGTGCCCATCGACTTCATCATGCAGTACGCGTGGAACCCTGATGCTATCAAGGCTGGCGATGAACAGAAGTGGCTACAGCACTTCACAGCCGAAGCTTTCGGCCAGCAAAATGCCGAAGAAGCCGCTGACCTCATTGCGCGCTATGCCAAATATAATCTGTGGCGGAAACCGGAAGTGCAGACTCCAGGTATCTTCAACCGTGAAGAGATGAACTTCACCGACAGCCTGTGGCTTTCGCTCAGCTCACGCGCGGAAAGTTTGAGAACAAAGATTCCGGCCAACGCGCAGGATGCTTATTACCAGTTGGTCTACTACCCGGTGGTGGCCAGTGCCGGTGTGGCGCTCATCTATAACGCAGCCACACGAGGTGACTCGGTGCTCATCGAGCAGCTCATGGCCCGTGACAAGGAACTCAGCGACTATTATCAGACACTGGCCGGCGGCAAGTGGGACAAGATGATGCAGGACAAGCATATCGGCTACACCAACTGGTATATGCCCAAGGACAACATCAATCCGATGAAGCTCTCCGCAAAAGCCATTCGTGAAGGCTTCAAGGAGAAAGACAAGATTGACAATCCCAGCAAGGGCGCGCTTGACTTCAATGTGGACTATGCTCTGCGAAAACAGCCTGACACAAAAGAGTATTCCATCGCGGCCTGCCACTATACCAGTAAGAGCGACGGCAAAGGAGCCTCATGGATATTTCTGCCTCAGTTAGGACGGGGCAAGGGCTGTATGGGCAGCAGCAATGTGCTGGCGCGAAACAGTGGAGCCGTGCTTACCTACGATGTCAATCTCACCGACAAGGCTACCGTAGCGCTCGGCATATTGCCAACACAAGACGTAATGCCTGAAAGAGGACTGCGCATCGCCGTGCAGATCGATGACCAGCCGATACAAGTTATCGACGCACGACGGGGACTTGTCGACACGTTTGCGGAATACAATCCCAAGAATCTGGCACACTCCAAAGTACTGAAACCACTGCCACCTCAGAGCCGTCTGGCGCTCAGTGGATTCTGGCAAGGACGTCAGCGCCCCATGCGCAACGAGGTCTTCGACAATATGCGTTGGCTCGATGCTTCTTTCCCAGGCATCACAGCCGGGCACCATACGCTTAAGATCATCATGGTAGATCCCGAGATTGTCTTGGAGCAGATTGTTGTCAACCCCGATAATAACCATTACAGCTACTTTGGCAATGGCGCATTAAACGACATGAAATGAGAGAAAATAGCAGTACAAGACCCAAGCATCATGGTCTATGAGATAGAAGCCAAGGGAGTTCTGAGCAAATAGCATTAAAAACAGGGGGACTGTCTTCACGACAGTCCCCCTTGACATTTCATGATATATAGAACAAGTAGTTGTTTATGGGATCAGTAATCGCTTGAACATTGCTGAATTCTTGACTTGATAGTAATTCTTTTATTTTTCTACGTACTTACGTCCATTCTTGATGACCACGCCATTCACCTTGCCTTGCACTTGTCGCCCGTTGAGGTCGTAGGCTTTGCCATCATTCTTTGTGTCAAGCAACAAGTTGTGGATGCCGGTAGGCGTGTCTGAGGTCAATACGATATTTCCGATCATTGTCTCCAGCCAATAGCCACCGTCGCCATTCTCGTTAACGACAGGACTAAAGCGGAAGAGATAGTTGCCGTCAGCAGGTACCGTGAAACCAAGAGAAACATGAGTGGCACCAGTGAACACATTTGATGTAGAGCCCTCCAAGTTAGGCTTGCAAGGCACTATCTTGCTCTTGATTTCATTAGTGTTCTCGTCAAGAACCTCTACCTTTAGATATGGTGTCCCTTTCCAAGCAGCCGCATCAAGGCTCAGACAGTATTTTGCCGAAGACTTCAACGCAACCTGATAGTCCGGCATCGTACCATAGATACCATAGCCGGTAGTGGAAGAAGGCGTGCGTACATACAGTCCATAGGTAAACGTGCTGCCTTCTGGGAACCGGAAGATACGGGGACCGGAGCCCGCCGGTCCCGGAGTGACCATCACGTCTCCATTGGCCATCACCCATCCCTTCGGCACCATATTGGCACCTTCCTGCGCAAAGTTGTCACGAAGGACAACATAGGGATAAGCGGGATCACTGGGCGTGACGGGCTCATCGGGCGTATCCTCAAAGGCCCCATCGTCTTTGACCTGCTCAGTGGTGGGCTCATAGACCACCTGGTCAAGGCAGAGATTCGTACCACTGACGTTGTCGATCGTGAGTGTGTTGGCACCCTTGTTGAGTTGGAAACCAAGGCTCACCGTGCGCCACTCGTTTTTGGCGGTCACGTCGCAGCCCACCTTCTTCTCAGTGCCGTTGACGCTCACCTTCAGGTTACCCTGCTTACCGGTGTTCGTATAGCGAAGGGTCACACGGTAGTTGCCGCCTACATGGGCATTGAACACATGACGCAGACTGCCGTCTTTGCTTGTACCCATGATGACATAGCCATTGCCCACATTGCCGCGCTCATCGGGATGAATATCATAGGGACTCAGACAGCACTCCTGGATAGAGCGGTAGTCCATATCCTCAGCCTCGATGGTGACCGGTCCGCCGTAAGCCTCCGGCTGACGGGGACTCTCCAAAGGAGTGTCAGGAAGGTAGTCTGTGCTGCGTCCGGTGGCGCTGCCTTTGCAACTCAACTTGATGTTGACCGAACCACAGTGCGAGACAAGCAGTGTGTAGGTGCCGGTGGCGGCGTCCCAACTGTCAGAGAGCGTAGCCTGCGGAGCGTTGGCGGCTACCGTAGCAGGCAGCTGCTCCGTACCGACCGTATAGGTGTAGCTGGGCTTTGCCGTAGCACCCTTGACAACGATCTTGTCGGTGACCGGTGCAATGGTGTCGGTGCGGTAGTTGTTGAGATAAAGGTTGATGTGGTCAGCATACTCCCTGACAGCGGCAGCGGTGAGCATGCCCCAGGTGAGCTGCAGTTCCTTGCAAGTGTTGTACTGCAAGGGAATCGTTGCAGAGGCCGTCCGCTTACTATTAAAATAGGAGTACGGCGTGTAGGTGATCAGCTGGTTGCGATAGCGGTTGACATAAAGGTCGCCCGTGCTCACTTCAGGATATTGTGTCGTGAAATCTTTGAGCTTAGCCCGTTGATTTGCCCATTTTGCCGACTTCTTCACTTGCAGGGGAATTGCTTTGGCAAGGTTGTCATAAAGTTCAGGCACGACGGGAATGGCACCATAGCGTCCGGTCTTCTTAAACCACGTCAGGTTGTCCATGTAGTAGCCATTGCCTTTGTTCATGGGATCTTCCTGCTTATACAACCCGTCGTACAGATCATTCCATCCTACATATTTGTCCTCGTCGCTGCCCGAGGTGAGGTCGTTCACGACAACGATCTTCGTTTTGCCCAGCACCTCCTGTCGTGTGGGAATATAGAGCGAGCCGTCGATGATCTTACGGAACATATCCACCCACACATTCTGGAAGCCCGGGAAGCAGCCCCAGTTACGATGTGTGTAGCCATCGACCTTTGTATTGTCGAGGTTCTTGAAATCTTCTGTCCAGATGAGTTCGGGTCCGTCCCATACAGCACCACCATTGACACAGCTCTGCTCCATGACCGTGGAGAGTCCGGCGGCAACGGGATATTTCTTGCCGCTGTCTTTGCCAAGCATCACATCGAGCGCTCCGTTCCATCCACAGTTGTCATAGCGGACACCATAGTTGTTGGCCAACCCGGCAATATAGGGTCCCCAGGTGACACTCTCGGTACTGTAGAAACACGACGTCGTCGTGTATTTATAGAGCCACAGGATCGCCTCGGGATATTTCTCACAGGCTGCGAGCAAGTCGGCATTGCGTTTGAGCATACCCACCGGTGTCAGCGGATGCGACCAGATGTTTCCGCAGAAGCTCACCGTCAGGAAGCCACCGTATTTGTGCGACATCTCCACAAGTTTGGCAAAGAGAGCGATGCGGGATTCCTGCGTGCTCGAGCTCTTGTCGCCCGGTGCGTCAAAGCCCCAGAACTGCTCTGCATAGTTCCAGCCCAGGAAGTTGGGATAGGTCTTGAAGAAATACTCAAAGGTATCGAGGTCGCTGTCCTGGATATGTGTGTGTCCGCCGCTGGCCGGCTGACAGGTAAACCACACGCCGTTTTGCTGGCAGACGGTAGCCCACGACTTGAATGTAGCCACACCGTCCTGTGGCATTTTATAGACGTTCTTCTCTGTGTCATATTGGCATGAGAGCGAGAGGTTCATGCAGACAAAAGGACGGATGTCCTTGGGTATCATGTCAATGATAGCCTGCGGATTGGCTTTGTTCCAAACGTCGACATGCACAAGCCACAATGGGTGACGCGAGTCGATGGGTCGCCGCTGCTGGGCTCCTGCCGTGAGCGTAAAGTCCAGGAGGAGCAGGAGGAATAAGTTGCGTAGGATTGATTTCATAGAAGGGATTATTTGATGAATAACTAATAGATACTTAGATGGCTTATTATCAAGAATGAGAGAATGGAAGAACTGTCCATACTCTCATTCTCAAGTTCTTGACATAGCATTCATTACTTGCTTGGCCAGGTAACCGTTGTGCCTTGCAGGCCTTCGGCGACACCGGCATAGGTGGCCACGCGGTTGAAGGCATTTGTCCAAAGCCCCACATGACTGCCGTCGGCATTGTAGGCCGAGAAGGAGATGCCTTGCCGCTGCTTCTCAGGCACGAGCGCAATGTACTGCTTGATAACATAGTCGTAGTAGTCGGCCATGGCTTTGAGCTCTTCCCCGGTGAGCTGCTTGGTGGGAATGACACTGCCGTCATTGTCCACAGCCACCATGTCCAGACCCGAAAGACGTACCTTCAGTCCGGTAGCAGCCAGTGCTTTCAGCATGTTGTCGATACCCTGCTTGTTGGCAGCAAGCTGACCGGCATTGTAACGCAAATGCACTTCAGCGTTGACACCGGTCAGTCCCGCTCCCTTGTCGTTCCACTCCTTGACCATCGCCTGCAGGTTGGTCAGCTTCGTGGCATCGCGCTCGAGATTGTTGTCGCTGTAGAAGAGCGCGGCATCGCTCTGGTAGCCCTTGGCCATCTTTGCCAAATCCACGACGAAGTCGTCACCGAGATACTCATTAATATAATAATGATTGCTGTCGTCCTTCGAGGTGAGCAACTGTCCCTGCTGTCCCTCGCCTGCAAGATAGTCAGCAGCAAGAATCCATGTCTTCACCTTATCGCCATAGCCACCGACAACAGTCTTCAAGTATTTGTCCATCGCTTTGAGCGCATCGGCGCGCTTTTCTGCCATAGGCCGGGGCTCGTAGTGTCCGTCAGCGAGGTAGCTACCCTTGAGCGTGATGGCACCGATATAGTAGTTAGGATTGGAGCAGACGTCACCAATACCCAACTTGAAGGATGTGGCAGCCTTTTGATCATCGGAAAGTTTTTCCTGTATTCCGTCAAAGTTGAAATGGTAGACACCCCACTGCCCTTTCACGATGCCCTGCCCTACTGCATTGGTAGCAGAGCCCTCGACGCTTGCGCCGTTCACCACGACTTTCACCACAGAAGCCGGAACCCAACCGGTACTCAGCAGCATATAGTCGCAAAAGCCCTCCTTGAGGTCGCCCAACGTCATGCCCTTGGGAAGCTGAATGTCGACAAAGCAGTGGTTGAAAGCTGCCGTATAGTGCAGCACCTGACCTTTCTCTCCATTGGGATCCTTGACCACCTCGGCGGGAGCACCGCCTGAGCCGGCGATCTTTGTACCGAGAGCCATATCATTGAAGTCGACAAGTTTGAAAGCTCCTTCCTTTGTTCCGCCCGGCACATAGGTGTCTGCCGTCACGTTGCTCATATAGCTTGCCTGCGTAGAGAGCGGTGAAGAAAGGGCACCACCGACTACTGACAATTGTGCATTGCCAGCCTCCGCCATCGCATCGACAGCACGCGTAGAATCAATGTCGCCCTGAGCACTCACCGTAGCAGCATGGGTAAACGCGTCGGTAGGTTGCACTTCGGTGAAGTTGGTCAGCAACTGACTGTAGGCAGTGTTGTGACTGTTCAACACCGCCATCGGTGTCTCGGCACCGAGATGCATCGAGCCGGCGTAAGCCTTCAGCACGTCAAAACTGCCCAAATAATTGGCCAAAGCCACATCGGCAGGCATGTCGGTCTGATAGTCAGACTTATATTCATCCGCACATCCGGCCAGCAGGAAGAGGCCTGCGGCAAGTGCCGTCTGAATCTTGTATTTTGTCATATTCATAGATTTCTGAAATTAGAGTATTGTTCCAAGAGATTTGATTTTCTTCGTGCCCCGCTACTCGCTTTTCGGTGTGAAGTATTCGGGTGCGATGCCACGGTCACGCACGACGAGCGTGTCTGTCGTGGAGACTGTCTTGCCCAAGGTTGCGGAACGGACCGTGTATTTGAGATAGAGCGCATTGCGGTCTTTTCCGCCCATGCTCTGTTTCTCACCTTTCTCGACAAACGTTCCGCTGCCTTCAGCCGTGAAGCCTTCGGTGAGCGCACTAATTTTGCACTCGTTGCCGTTGAAGAGCAGTTGCAGTTTACATGCCGTCGCCTTGCCACTGGCGTCTTTGAATGAGACATTCATCGCGGCTGCATTGAGACCCAGCGTGGTGATGTCCGTCAGTTCGTCTTTCTCGACATATTGGGCGTGACGCACCTCGGTGGTTTGTGTGCCGTCAGCATTGGTGATGACATCCACACCACGACGCAGGTAAGTGGCCTGCCAGGGATTGACAAACTTCACGGCACAGAGCACATAGTTCTTTGACTCCAGCACGCTGTCGGCACCTTCCACATGAGTGATACGCACAGGCAGGACATAGTGGCGGGTCGTTGCCAGCGGATCAGCGAAGAAGGCATCGGTGAGTTTCACCTTCACACCGCCCTGAATCTTGCCCGATGGGATCACCATCTCGTTGCTCTCCAACTGATAATAGTCGCTGGGCAACAACGTCATCGGCGTGCCGTCGTCAAACGTTTTGTTGTCAAGCAGCGTGGGATCGACGGCAAAGCTCACCTTGATGTCACGCTTATTGCCATAGCCTCCACCCATAGCAACATTGAGACTGAACTCATGGTTGTTGTCGTTGGTGAGATCCACTTCCAGGTCCTCACCCAATTCGATGGTTCGCACATAGCCTTGGTTGGCAAAGTACACGCTGGTCGAGCCAAAGTCAGGAAACTCCTGGTCACCGCTGTGGCATGATGTAAGGCCCAGCAACATAGGAAGGGCGAGCAGTGAAATGTATTTGAGAATGAAATGCTTATTCATTGTTTTCTTCATTTTAAGTTCTTTGCTATTCTCCTAACTCCCTTAGAGAGCGAGGAAGATACTTTCTTCATGGTTCTTATTCCTTGTTTCTCCCCCCCTCTTGGGGGGAGTTAGCGGGGATCTTCTGTTACTTCCATCCCTTGTTTTGTTTCAAGTTGCTGTATTTCAGCGTCTCGGACTGAGGGATAGGACCGTAGTACATATAGTCCTCATAGTCGCGGTTCTCTACCGTGGTCAATGGTGTGTAAGACTGAGTGCCCCAGTCGATGCCTTGAGCAGTGACATTGAGGTTTGCCTTCCAGCGGCGCAGGTCCCAGAAGCGGAAGCTCTCGAAGCAGAGTTCCAGGCGGCGCTCGTTGTGGATGAGCTCGCGCATCTTGTCCTTCGACTGAGCACACTCATCGAGATAGCTGTCGTCGGTGAGTCCGGCACGATGGCGGATGGCGCGAATGATGTCGTAGGCAGAATAGCTGTGGCTCCCTCTGCCCTGCGGGCCCCAGGCTTCGTTGGCGGCCTCGGCATAATTGAGGTAGATCTCGGTGTAGCGGATACGGGGATTGTAGCGGCTCACACCCGTCTTGGAGGTAGGATCACAGTTGACATTCATGTTCAGGCGCTTCTTCATGTAGTAGCCTGTACGTGTGGACGTCTCCTTGACGTTGACACCATCGTCGGTGCCGAGCTTGCTGCCTGTGTAGATGACCGTGTTTTTCGGGCCTTCCTTAGCACCATTATATATAATGTACTTGGCCAGTCGTGGATCACGTCCTGCATAGGGATTCTTGCTGTCGTAGCCACTGCGCGGGTCAGTGATAGGATAACCGTTAGCCATCGGGAAGGCATCGACGAGATTCTGCGTTGGGTTGATATAGCCTTTGCCGAAAAGCGAAGGAGGATAGTTGTTGTCCTCATCGCTGGTAGTATTGGTGGAGACATTCTCTCGCCAGATGATCTCATCGGGATTGCTGCCCTCCTTCAAGGCGGCTATCTCATCGGTGTTGGTGTAGTAAGTCTCACCGGTAGGGCTCAGACCTTCCGGTCCCATGGCGTAGTCGACCACCGTGGCGGCGGCGTTGGCAGCCTGCTCCCATGTAGCCTTATTGCTGGCATCCTGATAGGCCGGGCTGGCAGCCATCAGCAGCAGACGTGAGCGGAACGACTCGATGATCAGTCCGTCGACGAGCTGGCGTGCCACATTGCCCATAGCACGATTGTAGAGTGCCGGGTCGGTGGTCACCGTGCGGTATTTCTCCGGAATCTGGGACTCTGACGAGATGTCGCCATACTCTTCTGGCAGCAGTTTCTCAGCACGGTCAAAGTCGGCCATGATCGAGTCGACACACTCTTGAAATGCCGGACGCTCCTCATTGAAGTTGCTGCTGGCGCCAATTGAGGCGTTATGAACAGGCACACCGAGCAGCGTGCCGTCAGCAGAGTATCCGGCATGGGCACGCAACAGGAAATAGTGGTGGATGGCACGCAGGCCATAGGCCTCGCCCTTCATACGTATCTTCAACAGGCTGTCCACCGCTGCCGATGTCTTGACAAAGCGCACGCCATTGACATTGTCGAGGAATGTGTTGAGGTACTGGATGGCACTGTAGTCGGCTGTCCAGCGGTTGAAAGGATTGAAAGAAGCTGTCCACGAGCCAGTGGCCACCTTCATGTAGGAGTCGCTCTTGCCGTTGGTGACAGCGTCGTCGGTAGCCACATCGCTGTTGTCGTAGTAGCCGGGCAGCGTGCGGTAGGCGGTCACAAGGAAGCCCTTGGCAAAGTCGGGTTCCTGCTTGACCTGGTCGATGTCCTTGAAATTCTCGATGGCGGGAGTGAAGACATCATCGCACGCCGTGAACAGCAGTGCTGCCGAGGCAAGGACAGGAATGAAATATTTAAGTCTCATAATGCTTATTCTTAAGAGGATTGATTAAAACGAAAGCTTCACACCAAGATTGTAGAACCGGTTGTAGGGTGCACTGCCCACAGCAGTCTCACGCCATTCCTTATCCGTGGAGATGGTGAAGAGGCCTTCGGCCAGTGCGTAGATGCTCATGCCGCTGACGATCTTACCTGCAAACCAGTTGTCGGGCAGATCATAGGTGAGCTGCACACGGTTCAGGTCGAAGCGGTCTGTGCTCTTGCGCCAGAAAGTAGAGTTGCGAAGGTTGTTGCTGTTGTCCTTCGTGGTCAGGCGTGGGTAAGTGGCAGTGGAGGCTGTCTCTGGTGTCCAGCGTCCGCGGGCCACGGCAGAATATTTGCTGGTTCCTTTCAGCCAGTAGTAGCTGCTGTTCTTGAAGCCGATGCCACCCATATTTCCGGTACCGTCGACATAGAAGGTGAAGCGATCGTATTTCAGCGTGAGGTTCAGTCCATAGATGAAAGGTGTAGCACCCCATCCTGCTTTACCCAAGTCTGTCTGGTCCTTGTCGTCGATGACACCGTCGTTGTTGAGATCCTTATATTTCAGATCTCCGGGTTTCACCTCGCCAAAGGTCTGCTTGGCGTGGTTCGCAATGTCGGCCTCGTCGTTGAAGAAGCCTTCAAAGACATAGCCCCACTGTGCGTCGAGCGTATGGCCCTGACGATAGAGATATTTCTCACTCCACACCTCGTCGCGTTTCTTAGCCTTGGTGGAGAACACCATGCCGCTCACGCCGAGGATGGCTTCCAGCTTGCCAAAGTGCTTGTCGGCCTTCACGGTGAAGTCAAAGCCGGTGCGCTGATCCTGGTTGTAGTTGAGGTAAGGCAGGAACGAGCCATTGCCATTGAACCAACCTGGATAAACGGTAGAGGCACCCTGTGTGAGCAGACCATCGGTGAGCTGGTGGAAGTAGTTGACATCAATGGTCAGCAGGCTGTTCCACAGCGAGGCATCGAGACCGATGCGCCACTCCTTGCGCTTGACAAAGCCGAGGTTGGTGTTGGCACCACGCTTCGAGGTGTTGCAGAAACCGCCCTGTGAGCCGTCTTCCCAAGTGTACCAGCCACCCTTGTTGTCGTAGTAGCCTTTATACATATAGTAGTCGCTGATGTCCAGATCCTGGTTGAGCACGCTGTAGGAAGCGTCGATCTTTGCGTCATCGACAAAGGGCAGCGCACGTTTGAACCACTGCTCCTGACCGAAGCGCCAGCCGAGCGTGCCACTCGGTGAGAAAGCATTGCGGTGGCCGGGAGCCAGCTTGGCAGAGTGGACGAGCGCACCGTCGAACTCAGCATAGTAGAGATGGTTGTAGTTGTAAGTGGCCCGCAACCCGGCGTTGACATTGGTAGTACGGTGATACGACGATCCGCTGTGGTTGCTGTCATTGCTGTTCTGACGTTGATAGCCCCATCCCATAAGCGTAGCACCAACGTTGTGGAGTTTTCCAAACGTACGGTTATAGTCAAACTGCCCACGGAAGGACATCGTCTGATAATAGGTGCTGGATCCGACAAACTCGCTGGCCGAACGGCTGTCCTTGCCATACTGCTTGAGGTCGATAATCATGTCCTTACCATTCATGTTAGCCCAGACGGGCTCATAGACAGCATATCCCTCTTTGTAGCCTTCAGAGTAATAGTCATAGTAATCGACACTGAAGGTCGACTTGAAGCTTAATCCCGGCGTGATCATGCCGAGGTCGGCATTCACACCGACGTCGAAGAGGAAGTTGCGGTTCTTGTCCTTGACATATCCTGCAGCGAGCATGTCGCCATAGAGTGTAGTCTGGTTGACCGAGTTGCCGCCCAAGAGGTATCTGCCGTCGATGATATGGCTGCTGGTGGAGACCAGATTGCTGATGTTCTCATTGTTCATGTCCATCATATCCACGGGCAGCAGACCTGAGTACCAGTTCGGACGCAGGTTGGCGGCGGCGCCCCAGAAGTCACCACGGCAGGTGTAGGCATTGTTGATGTGTACACCGACATTGGCGAAAGCCTTGAGCCAGTTGGTGATGTTCATGTCGATATTGGCACGGACGCGGAAATTGAGGTTGTCGTCCTTATGATGACCGCCATACTTGATAAGACCATTGTTGTAGGTAACACCAAAGTTGGCATAGTACGTAGCCTTCTGATTACCACCCGTGATCTCTGCTGTGGCGTCAGTGCGGAAGGTGGCCTTGCGCAGATAGTCAGAGCTGTAGAAGTTCATGTCGGGATAGCGGTAGGGATCCGTTCCGGCTGCCGTGTTGTAGATGTCGGCATCGGAATAGAGATGGGCTATGCCATCGTTGTCACAAGCCTCGTTGTAGAGGCTCATATACTCAGCCGCGCCGAGATAGTGAGGATAGCGCTTGGGCACATACAGCCCGGCATTGGCCCGAGCCTCGATGGTGAGCCGCTGTGCCTTTCCGCGCTTCGTGGTGATGAGCACAACGCCCTTGCTGCCGCGGGAGCCATAGAGAGCAATGGCGGAAGCTGCTTTTAGCACGGTGACGGTTTCCACTTCGGTGGCGTCGACCTCAGAAGCGTCGCGCGGCACACCGTCGACGAGCACTAAGGGCGACTGTCCCCAGATACTGCCATTATAACCACCTACCATGGTGCTGATGCCGTCGAGGCTGTAGGCATGGTAGTCTTTCTTGAGCAGTTCAGCCACATTGACTTCGTTGACACCGCCAAGAAGGTCGCTCTTGTTGACCTTGCCAAAAGCCACATGGACTTGCCCGGCGGCGGTGCTGTCAGCGACCGTCTTAGCCTGAGCACGACTCAGGGCGGGAGCCATGGCAAGGACGAATGCGATATATAGAATCTTGTTGTTCATGGAATTATTCATCATAGTTGTTCTTAATGTTAGCCAGACACAAGTTTATTCCCATCCTGGGTTTTGCTTGAATTCGGGATACATCTGCACGTCGCTCTTGAGGAAGGGCAACCAATAGTGCTTCTCACTGAAGTGACGTGTGGAAAGGGTCTCCTCACGCAGGTTGACAACATGGTTGTTCTCCGGGTTCTTGTAGCGCTCAGCATCGGTCTGGTCTTTGGCACGGTCGAAGTACACGGCTTTCTTCAGTGTGTAGGGCTCTTTGTCGACGAGCAGCCAGCGGCGCAGGTCGGTCCAGCGGTGGCCTTCGAAAGCAAGCTCCACGGCACGCTCGCGCCGCAACTCGCTCATGAAGCCGTCGAGTGTGGTGAGATATTCATCGGCCACGTCGCCCACGCCGGCACGTTCACGGATTTTGTTCACGGCAGTCACGGCATTCATCGTGTAGTCCTTGGCCGTGGCGGTAGCCGAACCGTAGCCCTCGGCGACAGCCTCGGCATACATCAGATAGACATCGGCCAGGCGAATGAGGCTCAGCACCATGTTATTGTTCTCACGGTATCCATCCCAGTCATTGCAGTACTGGCTGGTGAACTTCATGTTCAGGTAGCCGGTGAAGCAGTCTTTAGAAGGGGTGGCTGTGCGGTAGGTGCCGCCAGTGTAGAGAGAGGCGTACTGTTTGCTGGCATTGTTGCCCACCTTGCTGCCGTCTTTCACACACTTCTCGCCGTCGAAGACGATATCCTTGTAGAAGCGGGGATCACGACCCTTGAACGGATGCTCGGGATCGTAGCCACTGTCCGGGTCCTTCTTTGTCGGATCCTTGATGGGCTTGCCGTTGGCCATGCCGAAGAGATCGACATAGTTGGCGGTAGGATAAACCTTGATACCCGAACCGCTGATGGTTGAAGGACGGAAGTCGTTGACCATGTTCCAGCGCCAGTTGCCGTTAGGGTTCTCATAGAAGATAGCCTCTTTCAGTCCCGGCATCTTATAGCTTTGGTTGTAGGTGTAGAACAGTTCGGAATAGTCCTTGAAATCAGCCAGCTGGTAGCGGCCAGTTTCGTCACAGATTTTCAGCACCTGACCGAAAGCCTCGGCAGCACGCTGACAGTAATCCTTGTTATAGCTGGCTTCGCCCGTACTGACTTTGTTCATCAGCGGCGATCCGGCCCACAGCAGGTCCTTGCCTAAATACGAGAGCGCCATGATCTTGTTGATGCGGAGGTTGTTCTTTCCGGCCGTAGCCTTACCGACCGTTGTCTTGTCCCAGTCCACGGGCAGCAGGTCAGCAGCCTTTTGGAAGTCCTCGGCAGCTTTGTCGGCTGTCTGCTGATAGGTCAGACGCGGATAGCGCATCACAGCATCGGCAGGAATGACCTGGTCGATGTAGGGCAGTCCGCCCCAATACTGCATAAGCATGAAGTGGAGGAAGCCACGGAAGAAATAGAGTTGTCCGGCAATGAGGTTTTTCTCCTCCTGCGTGGCATTGGTGAGCAGGTTGAGGTTGGCCAGTCCCACGTTGGCTTTGCGGATGCCGTACCATGCCATTCCCCAAAGATGACCTTTCTGGAAACGGTCAGTACCCGTAGTGCCTGGAGCACCGGTATGGAAGAACGAGTAATAGCATTCGTTCCATCCCCAATAGTTGCCCTGGTCCACGGCATAGGCAAAGACGCGGGTCTCTGAGGGCTGCCAGTATTCATCCTCACCAAAGTTCCAGCAACTGTGATAGTCACACTGTGTGAGCATGGGGATGCAGTTGTAGAGCTCTTCGGTGAAGCCCTGAAAATTGGTATAGTTCTTATAGGGATCTTCCTCGCTAATGTCACTCAAGGGTGATTTGTCGAGGTAGTCCTTGCACGAGGTAGTCATGGACAGCAGCGCCATGGCAAACATCGCAGTATATAGTATCTTTTTCATGATTCAGTGTTTAGAACAGGTTTCATACACCTTATTATATATATAGGGCTTAGAAGGTGATGTCCATACCCAGATTAAAACGTCTCACAGTAGGATAGGCACCGTCGCCACCACTGAAGTTGGACTCTCGGTCATCGGGCATCTTGGTCCACAGCAGCAGATTGTCGCCGTTGAGATAGAAGCGCAGGGCACGGATGTTGAGATGCTGTACCCACGCACCACGGAAGGTGTAGGCGATCTCGGCATTCTTCAGCCGCAGAAAAGCACCGTCGTAGTAGTAGCGGGTACCGGATGCACTGCCGTCTGTCGTTGTCGTCCAGCGTGGCAGGGTGAGTTTCCCGGAACCAGTGAGCGCGTTCCAATAACTGCCCTCATTAAATGCCGTATGCGTCTCACGGGCGAAGGTCGGGAACTGAATGTAGCGGGTGACGTTGGTAACACCATAGAACTGGAGGCTGACGCTGAGTCCTTTCCACTCAACACCGACAGTCGTACTGAAAGTGTTTTGGGGGAACTCGGTGTATTTGTAGGGTGCCACATCGTCGGAGGTGATCTTGCCGTCACCGTTGAAGTCTACGATCTGATAGTCACCGACGAGCTTATTGCCATTGTTGGTCTCACGCTCAGGACTGCCGTAGAGCTCATCCCAGGAAGTGATGAAGCCCTTGTCGATGTAGCTGCGCACCTGACCGATGGAGTATCCGGCCTGCTTCAAATAAGCGGCACGAAGCTGAGGATCATCCTTGAAGATGACTTTGTTCACGGCATGAGTCATATTGAAGTTGGCCCATGTGCGGAAATCGCTGTTCCACACTTTGTTGAACCGCAGGGCAAGCTCCCATCCATGGCTATGCACCTTACCGAGGTTGGCTGTCGGAGCCGTGGTACCGAAATAGGAAGGAATGGCACGCGAGCCGCCACCAATCAGAATATCCTTACGACGGTCAGCAAAGACATCGAAGCTACCGGCCACAAGGCCCTTGAGGAAAGCAAAGTCGAAACCAAGGTTGCGCTTCTCCACTGTCTCCCAACGCACATTGGGATTGCCGAGCTGGCTCTGACGGTAGATGGTGTAAGGCGAGTCGCTCAGCGGTGAGCCTATCTTGGTGGTACCGCCATAGGAATATGTGTCCTTGTAGAGCCAGCGGCCGCCGACATTGTCGTCACCGATAACACCCCATGAAGCTCGGATCTTGAACATGTCGACATATTTCTGCAAGGGCTTCATAAAGGGCTCATCACTCAGCATCCAGCCACCGGAGAGTGAGGGGAAGAAAGCAAAGCGGTGATCGTTGTTGAACTTCTCACTGCCGTTGTAAGCGCCGTTGAACTCGAAGAAATAGCGCATCGCATAGTTATAGGTGGTACGGAACACCCAGTCCTCACGGTAGTGGTGGAATTCCGAACCGATGGCGCGGTTTTCACGTGAGAACAGTCCCATCGCCGTGACATTGTGAAGGCCAAAGGCGCGCGCATAGTTCAACTGCAACTGATAATAGAGCTTGCGGTAGGTGGCTCCCGTGTTGACGTTACCGCCATTGACCGACCAGCTGACAGTCTCGGTGTAGTCGGGATCCTGCTGCCAGGTAACATCACCGGTGTCGGGATTGATCCATTTTGCCTGCGGGTCGTGATAGAGGTCATTGATACCTCGGCCTACCTCCACCATGGTGTTATCGAATGACAGACGGCCGTTGACACTCAGTCCGCGGGTGATGAAGTCGAGCTTCTGGTCGAGGATGAAGTCTGTGGTGATCTGCGTATTGGTGTTTTTCTCATCACCGCTGGTTGCCAAAGCTCTGACGGAGTTGAGGGCATCGGCATTACGCGGTGCATAGAAGCCGTAGGTGCCGTCGCTGTAGACAGGACGCATGGCATCGGGTGCCGTGTGATAAATAGATGACCAATAGCTGTTGGAGTCGCTGCCCTGGCCCCACGGGAAGTGGCGCACGCCATTGCTGCCGAAAAGGTTGACCGAGAACTTGGTGGTATGAGTCAACGAGAAGTCGAGGTTAGCACGCATGTTGATGCGGTTGTAGCCAAAGCCGGAGTGGTAACCACGGTTGTTGTTGAACTTCTTGAAGAGGTCGCCCTCATGTGTGAAGTCCACAGCGGTGAAGTATTTCACGTTTTTCGTACCACCACTGACATCCACGCTGGCATTGTACGACATGGCGTAGTCGCGGAACAGCTCTTTCTGCCAGTCGACGTTGGGATAGCGGTCCCACTCGTCGGTGTTGGCGGGATAGCGGTATTTGTTGATGATTGCCATCGGCGTGTAGCTGCCCCATGCGTTGGGTGAGATGGCGAGCTCATGCTCTACTACATCGTTTAATAAGAGGAAGGAGTCGTAGCTGTCGTACTTCTCAGGCAGCTTTGAGACTACTTTCACCGTAGCGTTGGCCTTGGCATGTACACGGGCCGTACCTTCCTGACCACGTTTCGTGGTGATCAGGATCACGCCGTTGGCGCCCTTCACGCCATACACAGCCGTGGCGGATGCATCCTTCAACACCGAGATGGTCTGCACGGAGCTGAGGTCGACGGTGTTCATCGGGCGCTCAACACCGTCGACGAGAACAAGCGGGTCGCTGTTGTTCCACGATGTCTGCGAGCGGATAATGATCTTCGGGTCTTCCTGACCGGGCATACCTGTGGAGGAAGAGGTGATCACACCGGGAAGGTTGCCCGTCAGTGCCTGGCCCAAGGAGGGCACGCCACTGTAGCGGTCGAGCGTCTTGGCGTCGGTCTGAGTGATGGCACCCACGACCGAGGCCTTCTTCTGTTGGCCGTAACCCACGACAACGACGTCGTTGAGCTGACGGGCATTCTCCTGCATGACCACTTGCATGGGTTTGCCTGAGACGCGTGCCTCTTTGTTGAGCATTCCGATGTACGAGAATACGAGGGTGCCGCCCTTGGATGGTACCTCTAGCTTGAAATGACCGTCGAGATCGGTTGCCGTGGCGACACCCTTGTGGCCTTTCAGCATCACAGTTGCGCCAATGACGGGCTCACCATTCTCGTCGACCACAGAGCCAACGACCGTGGAGCCGTTTTGTGCCATGACCGTGAGTCCTGGGCTGACCATCATCGTGCCTAACAGCATCGCCTTCAACGCAAATAGATTTAGATACTTCATTTGGTCTACGATTAGATTGATTATGTTAATTTTAGCTTTTTCCGCCACAAAATTAAACAATACATAGTATTTATAACCTATCATATGTTGCAACAGACGTTGACGTTTGTTGCACGAGAGTGTAAAACGGACATTTATATGGGATGTAACATCCAGATGTTACATAAGAAAAAAACCGTCTCATATGGGGGGACTCCAGCTTTCGTCAATGAGACACCCATAAACAGCGATTTCAATAGAAGAAAAGAAAATCATGGGCAGGCTATCGCGTAAAATTGCACCTTGACGGTGCATAAAATATCAGTGCCTCACTATTCCGTCCACAAGCGATTCAGCGAAGAAGCATCATAACCGACCCACGGAAGAAATCCACTGTGCCGATATTTTCCATAAGTCATTTGTAATGTAAACTGACAAAAAACGGGCTCTGAGAATCGATTCTTTTCCACGAAGACCTCCTTTGAGCTGATTTTCGCGAAAAATCAAGCATTTTTGTATCTTGTTGATAATCAGCAGACTACAAACATACGCTTTTTTTGCTGTTATCAAAAAGGCTTTCTGACGCAAAATTCTCTAGAGAATTTTTGATCAAAAAGGCTTTCTGACCACATCATCACGCTTTAATAACCAGATCATATCGCGGTAATGACAGCATCAAAAAGCCTTTTTGTACCCAAGACAAGAGTAAAAGTAAGGAAAAGCAGCCGCTTTTTCTTGTTTTGGAAGCGGTTCAGCCATTTTTTGCTCTCTAGATTGCAAGTGAATCCGAACAGTGTTTTGTAAAAATATTACTGAACTTCATAATACAATCGTGTGGATTTGACATCCTCCATCTTACTTGTGGGCATTATTCTCCTCCCTATACTCTTTCGGCGACACCCCATAATACCGTTTGAAGACCTGCGAGAAATGGTTCTGGTCATTGAAGCCAACACGATACGCAATTTGCGAGATGTTGATAGTGCCCAATTCGAGCAGGTGGGCAGCCTCCTTCATACGCATGTCGCGGATGAACTTACCGGTTGCTATACCCGTCATCTCCTTCATTTTGCGATGGAGCTGGGCACGACTGAGTCCTATCTCATCAGCCAGCGTCTCTACATTATATTCGGGATCGGAGAGGTGCTCATGGACACAATTGACAATCCGTTCCATCAGCATTTCGTTGTTGCCTTTCACCTCTTCCTGCCCGATCATCTTGTCGATCTGCGGCTCTGTTGTCGCCTTGCCTTTGACACGTCGCAATGTGCTGATCAGATTGTCGATCGTCAGCCGCAATTCTTCCATATTGAATGGCTTGGAAAGATAGGCATCAGCACCATGGCGCAAACCTGTGACCCGGTCGTCAACGGCACTCTTGGAAGAGAGTAGGATGACGGGCAAAGCATTCAAATGAGGATTCTCCTTGATACGCTCCAACAGTGTGATGCCATCCATTTCGGGCATAGAGATGTCGCTGACTACAATGTCGTAACGGTCGGGCATCATCAGCAATTTCTTCAACGCCTCACGTCCATTTCCTGCCACCGAGACGCGATATTCATCGCCAATTTCCATGGCGACATAATGTGTCAGTTCCTCGTCGTCGTCGACCAACAGCACCTGTACATTGCTCTTAGGACGTGGAGCGCCGACAACCGCTTTCTCTTTTTCAGCCGTTTCATCTGTGATCTCTTCCGGCTTGAGATGGTCTTTTCCGAGTGGCAGCTTCACCGTGAAACAAGCCCCATGCGCCACGTCCTTGCGGTTGGACGCCTCTATCGTGCCATGATGCAAGGCGACGACAGAGCGGCAGAGATCCAGTCCGATGCCGGTTCCCTGTATTTTCAAATTGGCTTTGTTCGTCCCTTGGTTGAAACGTTCGAAGAGATGTTTGGCATTTTCCTCGTCGCCCACACCAATACCATTGTCCATCACGCTGATGACAGCATCAGACCCGGTTGATGACAGCGTGATCTTGATTTCTCCACCGTCATCGGTATATTTAAAAGCATTGCTCAGCAGATTGCCAATCACCTTGTCGATGTTCATTCGGTCGATCCATGCCATCACATCGTGGTCATGCTCGAAAGCGAAGTGAATGCCACGCTGCTGAGCCTCATATTCATAGAGTTTACAGGTGCCGGTGATCAGTCTGATGAGACTCGTCTCCTGACAATGGATCTGCATGGCCTCTTTGTCTAACTTCCGTTTGTCAAGAATCTGATTGACCAGTTGGCTGATACGTTTCGTGTTGCGGTCGATGACCTGCAGCAGGTTGAGCTTCGACGGATCTGTCTCTGCTGAGAGCAGGCTGTGCAAGGGATTGATGATCATCGTCAGCGGTGAACGCACATCGTGCATGGCATTGATGAGGAACCGCATCTTTGCTTCGTCGAACTGGTGTTGCTTGCGATGCCAATAGAGATGCCAAAGATAGTAGCCAAGAAGACAAAGGAGCAACAGATAAATGAAATAGGCCAACGTACTGGCATACCAGGGAGCGTGCACCACCACATTGATTTCACAAACACCGGTCATCGGACGACCGCCATAAACGGCACGCACCTCTATGGGATAGGAGCCCGCGCCGAGACTGTTGAAACGGATCATGTTGTCGCCCGTCGCATTGGCATGCCATTCGCCACCTTTGATACGATATTCATAGATCACGCCGGCCGCATCGCGATAGTCAAGAAGCGAGAAGGTAAGCGTCAGCGTGTGGTTGCGGGGATACATATCTATCTGTCCGCTTTGCGGCAATTGCCAGACGTCGTCAATGATGGCCCCCGTCAGCCATACCCTCCCCTGCCGGTTTTGGATTCTCTTCACTGCCTGAGGATAGAAGACCGTCACGCCACCGTCAAAACCAAAACCAATCATGCCGTCAGCAGAGCGGAACGACACATTGCCAAGGTATTCGCCCGTGATCTGACCATAGCCGGTGCCGTAGGAGATGAAGCGGTGGGTGTGGTGATCGTATTGCCACAGTCCCGCCGGAGTGCTCACCCACAGGTCGCCCCACATGTCGCTCTGCACGCTACAGATCTTTTGGTCCTGCAAGACGCTGCTGCCGGGGAAACGCTTGACACGATGGGAGTGGCGGTCGTAAAGATAGAGCCCCGACTCGGAGCCTATCACAATGTCATCATCGGGAGTGACGCAGAGCGACTCCATCACATGACCTGCCAAAAGCACATTCCAACCGAAGGGATGGAAACTGCCTGTTCGCAAGTCAAGGCAACTCACGCCGTCCGTTGTCGCTATCCACAGACACTGATTACGATCCACAACCATGGCACTGACCCAGTCATTACAAAGATGGCCTAAGGGACTCTTGTCGGTGGAACGATAAAGGCGTGACATCTTGGTGCGGGTATCGTAACTCATCACACCCTTCCCCATTACTGAGAAGAAGAGGGTACCCAAGCCGTCATCACACATCACTCCTTTATTTTCATTGCACGCCAAGACCAAAGACAGGCTACCCGTCAAGGGATTCAACTCATAAAGGCCATTGGCGCGGGCCACCCAATAGTGACCGTCGCGGGCATGATAAACCACATTCGCGTCGGGAACATCGCCAATGTGCTGCGTGACAATACCATAACGATTGAAATGAATCAGACCATTGCCCCAGGCTGTGCACCACATTCCGCCATCGTCGGTAGGCGCGACGGACGACAGCGCAACATCAAAAGCAGGTCTCTGAGATGTAAACGACCAAATCTGAAAAGGCAGAGGTCGAGCGTTGAGCAACAACAGACCGATGCGGAAACATCGGGCCCAGAGATTGCCGTACTTGTCAAAGTACAGGGCGTGTACTGGTGCTTGGCGGAGATCAAAGCGGTCATGAACAAAATGGACCGACTCGGGTGCAGCCCCATGATGCACGCGATAGAGTCCTCGCTCCGTACCTATATACAGTTGACCTGACGGAGACTCCTTGGCACATGACAATCCCACTTGTAACATCTGCTGCGAAATATTGTAATCGGAAGCTACAAAGCTGTTGCCATGATTGACCAACAAAGCATTCTTGAAAACCAGTAAGAGCGTGCCGTCATGGCGGACCATGAATTGCTGTACACCGCCCTGCGGCAGTTTCCAACGATTCAGTCCCATGATGCGTCCCTGCCTCATGGCGATGCGATAGAAGACATTGTCTTTACCTGTCATCCATAGATTTCCTTGATGGTCAAAACAGAGTTGTCCCAGCATCTTGTCATTGGTAAGACGGTTGATTTCTGTGGCTTCTTCTATTTTTTCGCTGCCGTTGCGAATCACAAAGACACCATAACCCGAAGTGGCTATATAAATATCGCCATTCTTTGCTTCCACCAAATCAGGGACTCTCGGTTGGATATTCTTTGGAAAGGGAACATTGTCGAAGCGGTTGGTCGTGATGTCATAGCGCGACAGATTTTTGTTGGTGCCCACCCACAGTCTGCCTTTGCTGTCACTCAGCATATCACAGATCTCGTTACTGCCAATGCTATGGCTGTCGTGGCGATGATGCTGATAGAGTGAGAAGCTATATCCGTCGAAGCGGTTGAGTCCATAGTCGGTACCTATCCACACAAACCCATAACGGTCTTGGCACACTGCCTTGACGGCACTGCTGGAGAGTTGATTGCCGGTATATAGTACGCCGCCTAACTTCAAATCGAGTTTTGCTGTCTGCTCCGGATTGCCGTAAGCACATAAAGACGTACGCTTCGGCAGACATCCTGCGAAGAACAGCAATAAACATATCAGTACAAAACGTCTCATCTTCGATTGGGCTTTAGTCTTGTAAGAGGTTAATAACGCTTGCAAAGATACGAAAAACCTTGGAATGATGTCTCATTCAGTGCCTATAAGTCCACTATGTGCAACATTTAACATGTCATCATGCAACGTTTGTACCCTTATCTCACACTTAATACTTGGCAGCAACTAAGAAGCCCGACAGGAACAAATATCCTATCGGGCATTCAAGACGTATATATAATAAGGTGTTGACGAAACGAGATAATGGGTTACTTGCTGGTTAGTCGGAACTACGTTGCGCCTCTTCTGACTCTTTGTCCTCCTCATGCTGTGCGTACGCTGTGCCGATAACTTTCACCAACTGTCGGCGGCTGGTCACTTTGCGGTCATAGACCACGACGAAGAGATGATGACGACAATTCCATGATGTGGAAAACACACCAGGGAGCGAGCGTACCAATGAATCGATGCTCTCTTTCTGCTCCGTCAAACCGTGCGCCGGTATCTTGACCGTCATAAAACGGCTGCGTGCCACAGCAGTCGTTGGGGTCAGGCATAAGCATAAGGACAGAAACACACCAAGCAGTATGCACTGCACTGGGCGATGAAATCTTGACCGAGACTTCAAGGCATCTGTCTCATGAAAGAACTTGTGCATATTTCTCACTTTTTCCATCTTCACTTTTTCCATATAGCATTCATGTTGCTTTCGGTAACTTGTCCTCTCCCTCTCAGGGAGATTTGAGAGAGTCTTTAATTATCTCAACTTCTTAATATTGACATGACTGTATATCCTCTCGACGATGAGCGGGAAGATGAACAGCGTGAAGATCGTAGCCCCCACGAGACCACCAATGATCACTGTGGCAAGCGGCCGCTGGCTCTCGCTGCCGATGCCATGACTGAGTGCAGCAGGCAGCAAGCCAAGGGTGGCCATCATGGCCGTCATCAGCACACTGCGGATGCGGGAGTGCATACCATGCGTCACAGCATCGGAAAGTGCATAGCGGTGGCGCAGGAAGTGCTTGATGTCCATGAGCATGATCACACCGTTCTGGATACAGATGCCAAAGAGACAGATAAAGCCAATACCTGCCGAGATGGAGAAGTTGGTATGGCTGATGAGCAGGATGAGGATACCACCAACTGCCGCAAAAGGCACGTTGGTAAGTACCAGTCCGGCATCACGTGCATTGCCAAAGAGGATGTAGAGGATGACAAAGATGAGCAGCACACTGATGGGGACAATCTGTGCCAGACGGGCTGAGGCCCGCTTCTGATTCTCGAAGTCGCCATTCCACGTAATCTTATAGCCGGCAGGCAACTTCACAGCTTTCGCTACCTTTGCCCTCGCCTCGTCGACAGCAGAACCCATGTCGCGTTCTCGCACACTGAACTTCACGGCGCAGTAGCGGCTGTGGTTCTCGCGGTAGATGATCAGCGGACCTGTAATGGAGCGTATGCTTGCCAACTCTCCGATGGGTATCATCTGACCGTCCTCTGTGGGCACCTTGATCTTTGCGATGGCCTCCGCATTGTCTCGGAACGGTTCCTCATAGCGCACGACGAGGTTGAACTTCCGTTCATCCTCATAGACTTGTGACGCAGCCTTACCGCCAATCGCCATCTCGATGATGCTCTGCACATCGTCTTTCTTCACGCCATAGCGAGCCAGCCGGTCCTCGTCGATGTCGATTTGCAGTTCCGGTTGTCCCATGTTGCGGATGACGCCAAGGTCGGTGATGCCTTGGATGGGCTTCATCGTGTGATAGACCTGCCAAGCCAGCTTCTCGCTCTGCGCGAGATCCTTGCCGTAAACCTTTGCCACGATGGCTCCTTTCACGCCACTCACTGCCTCCTCCACATTGTCGGAGATAGGTTGCGAAAAGTTGAAGTCGATACCCGGATAGACACTCAGCCGCCTGTTCATGTCGTCGACAACCTGCTCCTTGGTGCGTCCCGTCTTCCACTCCTTTTCGGGATATAGCTTCACGAAGAGCTCAATGTTGTAGAATCCCGTGGCATCGGTACCGTCGTTGGGCCGTCCTGTCTGTGTCATCACCTGACTCACCTCGGGATAAGTCAGCAGGATATGGCGGAACTCATTGGCGAGTTTCACACTCTGCGGCAGAGATACGCTCTGCGGCAGAGTGGCACGTGCATAGATAGAGCCTTCATTCATCTCTGGCAAAAACTCGGAGCCAAGCAGTTTGAAACAGCCCAGACCAGCTACCATCGCTACGATTGCCACAGCGATGACCTTGCGGCAGTGGTGGTGGCAATAGGCAAAGGCAGCATCGGCATAACGGTAGACGAAAGCAAGGAAGCGGTTTTTCTTCTCCTGTACATTCATCTTCAGCAACATCGCCGAAAGCACGGGCACCAGCGTCAATGTGAACAGCAGAGCTCCGAGCAAGGCAAAGCCAAGCGTGTAGGCCAATGGTGAGAACATCTTACCCTCTACTTTCTGGAATGTGAAGATAGGAAGCAGTGCTGTGATGATGATGAGCTTGGAGAAAAACACCGACTTGGCTTTGCCGCGTGCCGTCTGACGGATCATGCCTAAATGGCTGCGCCGGTTGAAAGCCTCCATGCCGATGGTACGCGCCTGAGCCGAGAGTGCCACAAAGAGTGCCTCCACCATCACCACGGCACCGTCGATGATGATACCGAAGTCGATAGCTCCCATACTGAGCAGGTTGGCGCTCATGCCACAGACATGCAGGGCGATGAAGGCAAAGAGCAGAGCCAGCGGGATGACAGAGGCCACGATGACCGTCGTACGCCAGTCTTTCATAAACAGCAGCACCACAAGGGTGACGAGGATGATACCCTCCAAGACATTGTGCATCACTGTACCCACGGCAAGGTTGACAAGATCCTCGCGGTCATAAAAAGGTACTATCTTCACGTCCTTAGGCAAGTCATCGTGCTGTATTTCCGCTATCTTGCTTTTCAATGCCTTGATGACTTCCTCTGTGTTTTCGCCTTTGCGCATGACCACAATGCCCTCCACGACATCATTGTCTTTGCCACGTCCCACCTGACCGAGTCGGGGCTCGCAACTCTCATGGACAGTGGCGAGGTTGCGAACAAGGATTGGCGTGCCACCGACATTCTTCACGACGATGTCACCAATCTCCCGCACATTGTTGATGAGTCCGATGCCGCGCACCACGTATGCCTGCGAGCTGCGCTGGATGACATCGCCACCAACGTTGACATTGCTGTTGGCAATGGCTTGATAGAGTTCGAGCGAACTCACGCCGTAAGTAGCGAGTTGGTTGGGATTGACGCTGACTTCAAACGTCTTCACCTCACCACCGAAGCTGACGATGTCGGCAATGCCGGGTACAGAGCGCAACTTCCGTTCGATCACCCAGTCCTGCAGCGTCTTCAACTCTCGCACCGACCGTCTGTCGCTGCGAAGGGTATAGCGATAGATTTCTCCGGTAGGTCCTGACAACGGCTGCACGTCGGGGTCCACGCCATCGGGCAGGTCAGCATCGTGAAGCAGGTTATAGA
Organism: uncultured Prevotella sp.; assembly: GCA_900317685.1. GTDB lineage: Bacteria > Bacteroidota > Bacteroidia > Bacteroidales > Bacteroidaceae > Prevotella. Next base: position 16,663 of record ONHQ01000005.1, on the reverse strand, counting down.
CTTGCTGCCGGGCAAACTCGTCGTCGACATGGTCGTCGAAGCACACGGTGACCACAGACAGACCGAAGAGCGTGGTGGAGCGGATGTCGGTTTTCTTCTGCACCGAGTTCATGGCGATCTCGATGGGGATGGTGACAAACTTTTCTATCTCCTCAGCAGAGCGGCCCGGCCACTGCGTGATAATGGTGACCTTGGTATTGGTGACATCGGGAAAAGCGTCGATAGGTGTCTGGCGAAAGCTCACTACACCCATAACGACCACGGCGAGGGTAACGACGAGAATAAGATACTTGCGCTTGAGCGAGAAAGCGATGATGAAATCGATGAACTTATTCATTGCCAAGCGTATTAAAGACCAACAATGCGTTTTTGCTCACCACACGCTCGCCGGGCTGCAGTCCGCTGAGGATATAGGCATAGTCGTGGCCCACATGCTCGGCTTTGACGGGCTGACGCTGGTAGCGGCCTTTGCCAACTTCCTTGACGACATAGTCCACTCCTCCGTCGAAGACAATGGCTTTGGCGGGTACACAGCACAGAGCCGCACGCCCTCCTCCGGTGGCCACGTGTACCGTGGCAAACATTCCGGGGCGCAGCAAGCCACGGGCATTGTCGAGGGTGATGCGCACCTTCATCGTCTTGCTCTCGTTGTCAAGCACACGATACACCTTATCTATATGTCCTTGAAACACCTCGCCGTCGTAAGCCATCGTAGTCACGTTGACGGGCGCACCCTGATGGATTTTGGCGATGTCGCTCTCATAGACATCGGCGATGACCCACACACGGCTGAGGTTGGCAATCTCCAGTGCCTCTCCACCATTGCCGCTGTCCTGACCTACGTAGCTGTCGTTATAGATATTCTTTGCCGTGACATATCCGCTGATCGGTGAGCGCAACACAGCTGTTGCCTTACCGCCGAAGCCATTGATGCCCGCCACAGCAGACAATCGGCTACGCTCACTGCGGGCCATAAGCAGTTGTTCACGTGCTTCTGCCACCTCTTTGTCCGACACCATACCAGAGCGGTGCATGTCCTGCTTCATCTGATAGTCGCGCTGCGCCATCTTGATTTGCGCATCTGCGTCAGCGAGTCCTTTGTTATAGTCGGCCGCCTCCTCACTGTGGATGATAGCCAACCGCTGTCCTGCAGCTACCTGGTCACCGACTTCCACGGTCAGCCCACTGATGCGGCCACTGCAAGGGATAAACACCTTGCGCACGAGGGCTTCATCACAACTCACGTCACCATTGAGTGTGAGCTCATCACCATAGGCGCGCTTCTCCACGGGCGTAGCCTTGACAACCTCGTTGCGCAGCGATGTGTAGGTACCCCGCTCCGCTTTCTTTTCTTTCTGCGAGCAGGAGGACAGGCAAGCAAGCCCGACAAGGAATAGAATATATTGCTTCTTCATCATTTCCAGTTTAATTATCTGTAACCATTTGTCTTATTATCAAGAATTTGAGAATTATAGAATGAATCTATTTGTTCCACATGATTTTGAGTCGCTCGGCAGCCTGAAGCATCTTGTTCTTGGCATCGAGGCGGGCAAGCATCGTGTCGCGATAGTTGCTATAGAGATCCACAAATTCCATGAGTGAGATATGTCGGCTCATAAACTGCTGTTCGGCGGCATGGAGCATCTGGCTGAGGTCGCTGTCAAGCGTGGGCGACGGCTCGGCCAGCTGCTTGAGATACTGTCCCACAATGTCGAGGTCGGCTTGTCGCTGTTGCGTCAGTGCGAGCTGCTGTCGCTCCTTATCGATGGCAACTTGCGCCACGGCAGCCTGCGCGCTGCGGATGTTGCCACGGTTGCGGTTCCACAGAGGGACGGCGACACTCAGTCCTACAGCAAAATAGTTGTGTCCGATGCTTCCATTCTTGTCATACTCTCCTTGCACCGCCAGCTGTGGCAAACTCTGACTGCGTTGCCAGCGAAGTGCATGTTGTGCGGCCTCCTTTTGCTGGCTGAGCAACTGCATCTCCGGCAGGGTGTCAAGGGCTGCACGCTGACCAGCCTGCAGGGCGAGATAAAGGCCAGAGGCATTGGCGAGAGCAACATGCTCATCGAGGTCCACAGTGAGAGGCTCGCTACCGGGGAGGGCCAAAAGTTGTCGCAGTTGAGCTTCAAGAGCGGACGCTTCGAGAAGCAGGTCGGCGCGGGATTTGCGCAGTTGATACACCATCGTTGCGATGCGCTGTGTCTCCATAGCGGCGATGTTGCCCTTCTCACTCTGCTCATGGTAGGCAGCGAGAATCTTTTCTGCCGAGGCTATTTCTTCGTCATAGACACGTGCCTGCTGCTGTTGATAATAGAGGTCCACCATAGCGGTGTGCACCTCAGTGCGCAAATCGCGCTGTGTCACGAGCAACTGGCTGTGGGTAGCTTTCAGCAACGCGGCGTTCTGTTTTACCTGTTCGGTGTGCTGGCCACCGATAGCAAAGGGTTGTGACACTTGCACATCCACTTCGCCGTCGTGCCCGCCGTCAAGCCACCGGTGGTTGTTGGGGTTCTGCACATTGTACATCACGCTCACCGTGGGGTTGTCGTAGTGTTTTGACTGTGCCAACTGTCCTTCGGCGGCACACACGTCCAAGCGTGCGGAGCGGAGGGCGTGATTGCGCTGAGCCAACAGACTGTCGGCCTGTGCAAAACCGAGCCGCTCTGCCCGACCCACCTCACAACAAGTCCAGGCCACAAGCACCATCAGCAATAATCGTATTTTCATGTTACTCTGTTTTTTCATCGCCGCAAAGTTACGGAGTTTGTGCAACGTGCTGAAACAGAATTGATGAGAATGCTTTCATACTATATTAAAGGTTTTTAATAGCCTTTCTTTGCCTACCCCGTCAAAGCTACCTACCTTTGCACCGGCTAAAGACGAGGAGTAGCTTCCTCGGTACACAATAATATCATAAACGATACAGAGTATGCTATTAAAATTCTTTCTCACGTGTAATAAGATTGGCGCTTTCACCCTTGGTGGCGGCTATGCAATGATTCCTATCATGGAGCAGGAATATGTCGACAAAAACCACTGGATCACCCGCGAGGAGTTCATGGACATCATGGTGGTGGCGCAGACCACACCCGGCATTTTCTCCATCGACATAGCAAGTCACATCGGCTATAAGCTGCGTGGCGTGTGGGGTGGCATTGTCGGTGCGTTGGGCATCGCGCTTCCCTCTATCATCGCCATTCTGCTCATCGCCATCTTCTTCCATAACTTCAAGGACAATGTCTATGTCGAGAAGTTCTTCCGTGGCGTACGCCCTGCAGTGGTGGCTCTCATTGCCGCTCCTTGTTTCAAGATGGCACGTACAGCGAAGATCACATGGTCGACATGTTGGATTCCCGTAGTCAGCTGCCTGCTCATTGCCGCCTTCTCGGTGTCGCCGATCTGGATCATTATCGTGGCAGGCGTGGGAGGATACCTGTATGGAAGAGTAAAAAGTAAAAAAGTAAAAGAGTAAAAAAGGTAAAGAAGTAAAAAAAGGTAAGGACTATGATATTTCTCAAACTGTTCTATGTATTCAGCAAGATAGGCATCTTTAACTTTGGGGGTGGCTATGCCATGCTGTCGCTGATCTATAGCGAGACGGTCGTGAAAAACCATTGGCTCACCAATGCCGAGTTTACCGACATCGTGGCCATCAGTCAGTCTACACCAGGACCTATCGGCATCAACGCCGCCACCTATGTGGGCTATACTTCGGTCATCAATGCGGGCTATCCCGTTTGGGCTGCTGTGCTCGGCTCAGTGCTTGCCTCGCTGAGCATCATGTGGCTGTCGTTTATCCTGATGATCAGCATCAGCCATTATCTACTCACCCATAAAGACGCGTCTTGGGTGAAGAATGTCTTTGCCGCACTGCGTCCGGCTATCATTGGACTCATCGCCGCCGCTGCCCTGCTGCTAATGAACAAGGAGAACTTCGGCACACCGATGCAAAGCATACCTTATTTCATTCTGAGCATCGCCCTGTGCGTGGCCGTTTTCTTCGCTACACTGCGCTATAAAGTCAACCCAATCTTGGCCATGCTTGCCTGTGGGGTCGTAGGATTGGTCGTGTATTAGGCGGCATCATTCATGGGAAGATCATATCCATGAAGATTGCAGGTTAGAAGGAAATGATTATCTTTGCACATGAAAGAAACCATCAACAGAAAAGAGGTATGAAACGGATATTGCTGGCTGAAGACGAAGAAAACATTGCCGACTTTGTATGCCGGGGACTGGAGAGCTTCGGATTTGAAGTGGACAGAGTTGGCAGAGGCGACGAGGCATGGGAGAAGCTACAGGCTAACGGCTACGACATGGCAGTGCTTGACATTCGTATGCCGGGAATGACGGGGCTCGACGTGTGCCGCCATCTGCGCGAGCAGCGGGGCTATGCGCTTCCTGTGCTCATGCTCACCGCGCTCGGCACCACCGATGACATCGTGCTGGGACTACAGGCCGGTGCCGACGACTATATGGTGAAACCATTTAAGTTCACCGAACTTGTGGCCCGCATCAACGCACTGCTGCGACGCGTGGAGAGCTATCGACAAGCGGCACCGCTCACCTGTGGCGACCTGAGCATCAACGCAGCCACGCACAAGGCCCGGCGGCAGAACACGGAGGTGGACCTGAGCACAAAGGAGTACCGGCTGCTGGAATATCTCATGCGACACGAGGGTGAGACGCTGACACGACGGCAACTGTTGCGCGACGTATGGGACAAGGACTTCGACACCAACACCAATGTGGTGGATGTCTATGTGCGCTATCTGCGCCAGAAAATCGACGAGGGTTTTGAGCCGAAGCTCATACATACCATCGTCGGCATGGGCTATTGCTTCAGTAGGGAGGAAAGACCATGAAGACAGGACACAAGATTTCACTCATCTATTCGGGCATCACCATTGGCTTGCTCCTCATCGCCGGAATGGTGTTCTACTTCTTCAGTTCCAACTATATCCGCAATCTGTATTTCCACTATATGCAGGAGAAGGCGCATGCCGTGGCAGAAGAGAAGTTCTCCAAGGATGAACTCGATCCGGTGAAATACCGCAATGTGGTCATCCGCCGAAAGGCTTCCATCCCTACCTCCAAGGAGCTCTTCGTCAATGTAGAGAACCATGACTTGGCACGGCAGGTGCTCAGTGCTTATCTCGATGACGAACAGATCAAACAGCTCTATGCCAATCAGACGGTGAACTTCGAGCACGGCCAGGAGGTGGGTACGGCCTTCGTCTACTACGACAACACGGGGACCTTTGCCGTCATCGTGCTCAGCCGCAATCCATATGGTGCCGACATCTCACGCACTTTGCGCTGGGCACTGCTGTTTCTTGTACTCGTCTCGGCTGGCGTACTCTGGCTCATCAGCCGTCTCTACGCCATGCGTATGCTCGACCGCATCGACCGCGACTATCAGACCGAGAAGATGTTCGTCAACAATGCGTCGCACGAGATCAACAATCCACTGACGGCTATACAAGGTGAATGTGAGGTGGGGCTGCTGCGCGACTACTCTGCTCAGGAATACCAGGACATACTTAGGCGCATTGCCCATGAGGCTGAGCGTGTGGTGACTATCATGCGTGAGCTACTGCAATTCTCTCATGTCAGAAGTGGCGAGGAGATGACAGAACTCGAGCCCGTGAGCATCGCCCCATTGTTGCAAAGCATCGCCAAGGGTCGCTGCGAGGTGGACAGCCAAAGCGACTTTACGGTTTCGGCCGATGCCCATCTGCTGCGGATGGCTTTTCACAATCTCATCAATAACGCCATCAAATACTCCGACGGACAGCCAGTTACCATCATCATTACCGACCATCTTGTCGTGATTCGTGACCGGGGCATCGGCATTCCCAAAGATGATCTACCTCATATCTTCGAACCGTTTTACCGGGCTTCCAACACGGGCTCCGTGATAGGCCATGGTGTGGGGCTGGCATTGGCCAAGGCTATCTTGGAGAAGCACGGCGCAACAGTCAGCGTGGAGTCAAAGCAGGGCGAAGGTACGACGGCGCGCGTGACTTTCCGTTAGCCTCTCTACTTTCCCTTATTGATGATATAGATTCCGGCTGTCGCCAAAGCTCCGGCCAGCACATATTTCCAATAAAACGTCTCGTGCAGGCAGAGACATGAGCTGACAGCACCGACTACGGGGATCAGTGAATTGTAGATAGCTACCTTGCCGACGGGATTGCACGTGAGCAACTTGTTATAGAGCGAGAAGCCTACGGTGCTGATACCGATAAGCAGCAACAACCAAAGGCTTCCCAACGCTGTGACGTGGGGCAACGTGCCGCCGAAAAGCAGGCCGAAGCCTACGAGGATCACGCCACCGATAGCCAGACTGTAGCCTGTCCCGACAAACACGTTGACGCGCTTGCCGAGGCCACGGGTGAGCAGCGAGGCGGTGGCACCGCAGAGGGCATTGAGGATGATCATGCCGTCACCCAGCCATGTGAAGCGCCCACTGTCCGCGCCTCCCAAGTTCAGCGAGAGAATGCCGGCAAAGCCAATCACGCAGCCGACAATCTTGTTGGGTGTCATACGGTCGCTCTTGAAAAACATGCAAGCCATGATCACCACGGAGAACACGCTGAGCGAATTGAGAATAGCGGCGCGCGAACCTTCACTATGCGAGAGGCCTATATAGAAGAAGGCATAATGAAGGGTGGTGTTGACAAGGCAAAAGAGCAGAAGATACCACCAGTCGATGCCGCTTCTGACATGGAAGTCCTTATGTCCGAGCTTTGCCATAGCCAGAATGATCAGTCCCGCAATGCAGAATCTCACACCGGCAAAGAGCATCTTGCTGCCCGTCATCATCGGGGTAATCTGAAACTCGCCATAGCCTAACTTGATGAGCGGATAGGCAAAGCCCCACGCGATGGCTGCTGTCAGAGCAAAGACAGCTACCCACAGCGGACGCTGGAAAATGGATATAGAGTTGCTTGTTTTCATCGATATGGTCTCATTAACTTCATGGCGGCTCACGACTGCTATCGTCGTGCCGCACATAAAGCAATGCAAAGGTAAGACATTTTTTTCAATATTCCACCGTATTTAAACACAATACTGTACTCGCATCGTCCCCATGACAGTGGGTCGGTTTGTGCCAAATCGGAAAGTGTTTACTCCTTATTATATATAAGGAAAAAACTAACTCCTACCCTTTTTACAAGAATCGATTTCTCATTGCCTTGGCAAACCTTACCAATGAGAGCATGATGGGCACTTCGGTAAGTACACCGACGGTAGTGGCAAGAGCAGCACCGCTCTGCAATCCGAACAGACTGATGGCTACGGCAACAGCCAACTCGAAGAAGTTGGACGCTCCAATCATGCCCGCCGGAGCCGCGATGTCGTAGGGCAAGTGCCAAGCTTTGGCCCAGCCAAAGGCAACGGCAAAGATGAGATAGGTCTGAAGGATGAGTGGCACAGCGATGAGCACAATATGGAGAGGATTGCGCAGAATGGTCTCACCCTGGAATGAGAAGAGGATGACGAGTGTAAGCAGCAATCCGGCTGTGGTGTATCGGTCGAACTTGTGTACGAATACTTGTTCGAAATACTCCTTGCCCTTCCGTTTGATGACTGTCGTGCGCGTGATGATACCGGCGATGAGCGGAAGTACTACAAAAAGCACTACACTCAGCAAAAGCGTGTCGTAGGGTATCTCCACTCCGCTCACTCCCAGGAGCAAAGCCACGACGGGCGCGAAGGCCACGAGGATAATAAGGTCGTTGACAGCTACCTGTACGAGTGTGTAGGCAGGGTTGCCGTTGGAAAGGTAACTCCAGATAAACACCATTGCCGTGCAGGGAGCGGCTCCTAAAAGCACGGCACCAGCTAAATATTCGTGGGCCAGATTCGTGGGAATCCAATGCTGGAAGACCACGAAGAGGAAGAACCAGGCAATGCCGAACATGGTAAACGGCTTGATGAGCCAGTTGACCACACACGTCACTACCAACCCCTTGGGGTGCTTGGCCACATTCTTCACGCTTTGGAAGTCCACTTTCATCATCATCGGGTAGATCATCACCCAGATGAGGATGGCCACGGGAATGCTCACATGCGCATACTCAAAACGCGAAAGTGTCTGAGGAACAGCGGGCAGAAACTTGCCCACCGCAATACCAACAACAATACATAATAGTACCCACAAAGTAAGGTACTTGTCAAAGAATCCAATTTTTCTTTCTTCCATGATGAACGAAAACTATTTTATCTATCTTTGTGAAGCAGATGAAAAATCTGTTGTTATTTGATCCAAGGCCGTAAAACCAAGTGACCGTCGGTAATGCGTCTGACCTCTTCTATCCATTTAATTTCACTATTTGCCTTGGCATGCAGGAAACTGTCTGTGGAATGGTTGAGGATGAGGCACTGGTTGACCACCCACCACCGCTGGTGAATGCCGGCTCGCTCAAGGTCTGTGCGCAGGCGCTTTGCCTCCAGCACGGGAGTAGGCTCTGGCAAGGTGACGATGACAAACTCCGACTGGCTTTCGTCGCGCAAGCGTGGCAGAAGCCGCTGGACGGCAATGGGCGCGTCGCCCTCGCTGTGGGCAATCTGTCGGTCGTAGCTCTGCGTAGAGTCGAGCAGCAGCAGAGCATGACCCGTGGGCGCGGTGTCGATGACTACGATCTTATTGTCGGCCTGCATCACGATCTCGGCAAAACGGCGGAAGACGGCAATCTCCTGGGTACACGGGCTGCGCAGGTCTTCCTCGATGTAGGAGAAGTCGGTCACACCGGCCTCGCGAGCCTTCGCTCTGACCTCTTCTTTATACGTCTCCAACACTTTTTGCTCATCGATGACTGCCATTTCAATGTTGGCCTGTTGTGCTAAATGGGCATTGAGGTGGTTGGCCGGATCAGTGGTGGTGAGCAGTACGTCGTCGCCTAACTGTTTCAATCCTAAGGCTATCTGCATGGCAATAGTCGTCTTACCAACACCTCCCTTACCCATGGTAAACACCACGCGCTTGCCCGTGTCGTGGATGGTGCGGATGAGGTTGTCGAGAGTTGGAAAGTCACCGATACTTTCCGACGACGATACAGCACCGGCGCTGTCAGTACGGAGCATTTTGCGGATGTTGGCCACGGAGTCCATGTTGTAAGAGCGCAGCGGCACATACAAGGTCTCCATTGCGCCCAACGTATCGGGCATCGTTCCTAAGGCCTGCTGCTGCGTGGCATACATTTCTGCGGCCAGCTCATCATCGTTGTCGGGTGAGGACATGAGTCCGTTGACCACGAGCAGTTGATTAGCGATGCCTAACTGTTGGAGTTCACGCGCGGTCCGGTCAGCCTCTTTGAGCGCAGCCTGCTGTGGTCTGCTGACCAGTATCAGTTTCGTCTTACTGCCATCAGCGAGGTTGTCCACCGCCTGGCGATAGACATCCTTACGCTCTTCGAGACCCGACAGTTGACCAAGGCATGATGCACCGTGCTTGCTCGTCTTGATGAAGGATGACCAAGCCGTTGGCAACTGGAGCATACGCAGGGTATGGCCGGTGGGTGCCGTGTCGAAGATGATGTGATCATACTTGCGTGCATCTTCCGCATTAGTGAGGAAGTCGGAGAACTGGTTGAAGGCGGCAATCTCTACCGTGCAGGATCCCGACAACTGTTCTTCCATGTTGGTGATGGCGGAGTCAGGCAGTACACCTCGGTAGGGACCTACTATCGACTCACGATATTCGTCGGCAGCCTTGATGGGATCAAGGTTAACAACTGTCAGCCCTGCCACTTCAGCGATTGGTGTGCCGTGCTGCGAAATATCCTGGTGAAAGACATCCTGAAGATTGGAAGCCGGGTCAGTGCTGATGAGCAGTACCTGCTCGCCTTTGTCGGCCAGGGCAATGGCGGTAGCGCAGGCCAGACTCGTTTTACCAACACCACCCTTACCGGTGAAGAACAGATATTTCTGTTGCTCCACCTCTTGTACAGCATATTCTTTCATGGCTTCATCTATTTGCCGCAACAGCAACCACCGTCATGACTGTCATTGTGCTCTCCGCCACAGCAACAACCATCATGACTGTCATTGTGCTCTCCGCCACAACAGCAACCACCATGATCGTCATTCTGTTCTCCGCCACAACAGCAACCACCATCATGTGATTTCTCTTCCTCGTCACAGCAAGAGCTATGTCTGACAGGAACAAATGTCAGGTCCTTGCCTGTCCACTCACTCATCTGTGCTGTAGTAGGATATTGTCCAAAGACGGCTATTTCGCCTCCGACGAGCGTAATGGGCAGCACGTCGGCACCTTTCTCCTGGAGCAATTGTTTCACCTTTTCGTTGTGGATAAAGGCTTGTGGCTCACTGCTCAGGTTATGGCGCTTCACCTCAATGCCCATATTCTTCAGAGCATCAATGAGTGTGGCGATACGCAGCAAATTCTTGTCAACACTGGGGCCGCAAACTCCAGTGGAGCAGCACATGGCCGGATCGAAAATCTCAATCTCTTTCATCGTCTGTTTTATTATTTGTTTAATTCTTCAGTATTTGTCTCACTTGAGCCGCTGTGGGCACTTGCCCATTAAGCACAACTTTACCATCAATAACGATGGCCGGCATCGACATGATGTCATATTCCAATATCTTTGCAATATCGGTGACGTATTCTATGGTGGCGTCAATATGGTCATCCTCGACAACTTGCTTGACGATGTCGTAAGTCTTCTTACAACGGCAACAGCCGGATCCTAATATCTTAATATCCATATTATTAGTTATTTGTAAAACTACGAACATAAACCTTATTATATAAGGCGGACAAACGATCCGCCTTGAGCAATCTACTTATTACCGCAACCGCAACTGCCACTCTTGATTTCCTTGGAAAAGAAATCACAGAACAGTTCATGGGCATACTGCCAGTTGTCGCGGTTGATGCAGTATCTCACCTTCGGTGCCTCAATGGTACCCTGGATGAGACCGGCATCCTTGAGTTCCTTGAGATGCTGGCTGACGGTGGCCTTGGCGATGGGCAGCTCGTCATGGATGTCACCGAAGTAGCATTCCTGTCTGCTGGCAAGGAACTGCAATATCTGTATCCTGGCGGGATGAGCCAGGGCCTTGGCAAAGCGTGCTATCTGCTCGGCTTTAAGGCTATAGTCTCTTTTCGTATCCATGAGATTCTTGAATATATTGATGATAAAATTCGCTGAATGTCAAAGCAATATGTTCTCTTGTAGCCCGGAATACTGAAAGTTGCTCATCCTTGGTTCCCTTGGCCTGTGCTGGATCGGGGAAGCCCAAATGCAAGTGATGTTTCACCTTTCCCACGAAAGCGGGACAAGTTTCCCGGGCATGGTCACAGACGGTGATCACAAAGTCCCACTCCTCATGCGTGAACTCCTTGACGTCGTGTGGTTGCAAATCACGAATGGGCACTCCTGCCTCCTCCATCACTTCCATGGCCAGGGGATGCGTACAGTGGGCAGGTTGGGTGCCCGCCGACCTTACATATAGTCCGGCATCCAAATGTTGTAGGAAGGCTTGCGCCATCTTGCTGCGACAACTGTTTCCAGTGCAGAGAATCAATATCTTCTTCATATTGTTCGCAAAGATACGAACATAAGGGCAAACCGCCAAAACTAACTGATGTCCATTAACAACATTTTAACTCTTGAGCCATTCTGAACTGCAAAAACTGAGAAAAGCGGATGCGGCAAGAAGTCAAATCACTACTATGTATCGAAAATATTCAGATGTGAAAGGTTGCTTTTCGAAATAAAACCGTATATTTGCGGTATAGTTACCAACGAAAAACATAAATACATGGAAGAAAAGATAAAAAGTCCGTGGCCGGGACCGGAAGGTCTGATCCCTGTCACCAGCGGAAGAGCCGATGATGCCAACCTTATCAACCGACGCTATCTCGACAGCATGATGGTGGAAATGAGAGTGATAGGAGCTGTGGAACCCAATCTTGAGACAGAGATTTTTGGCAGGAAGTTCAGCTCACCCATCATGATGCCGACCTTCTCTCATCTCAACAAGGTGGGCAAGAACGGACAAAAGCCGATGGAAGCCTATGCCGAAGCAGCCAAGGAGATGAACCTGCTCAACTGGGTGGGCATGGAGCCCGACGAGGAATTTGCTGCCATCGCTGCCGTCGGTGCGCCAACAGTGAGAATCATCAAGCCGTTTGCTGATCACGACCTGATATTGGAGCAGATCGCCTTTGCCGAAGCCCACGGTGCCTTTGCCGTAGGTATAGACATCGACCACATCGCGGGCAAGGATGGCCACTACGATGTTGTCGACGGACAGCCGCTCGGCCCTGTGACACAGGAAGACCTGGCACAATATGTCAAGTCCACCCATCTGCCCTTCATCGCCAAGAGCGTCCTCTCCCCTGACGATGCCATCGATGCGGTTCGCGCTGGTTGCAAAGGCTTGGTCATATCTCATCATCACGGACGTATCCCCTTCGGTGTGCCACCGACCTATATGCTCCAGAAGATCATGGAGGTGATTTACGATCCTGATCTCCAGTACTTTGTCGACTGCGGCATAGACACAGGCTACGATGCCTACAAGGCAATGGCACTCGGCGCCAACGCTGTGGCTGTGGGTCGTGGCATCCTCGCCCCGTTGCTGAAAGAAGGCAAGGACGGCGTGGTGAAGAAAGTACGCAAGATGAATGAGCAGCTTAGCGAGATGATGATGTATACCAGCGTCGCCGACACTCAGTCGTTCAGGCGAAGTGTCATACACATGCTATAGTGCCTGCTCTCATTATTTTTTTCTCTCCTCTTTCTCTTGCTGCTTGGCGTAGATCTTGGCGACGACAGCACCACTGACATTATGCCACACTGAGAAAATGGCACCGGGAACAGTAGCCATCGGGTACATGGCAAAGTGAACGGTGGCCAAAGAACTGGCAAGACCAGAGTTTTGCATGCCCACCTCTATGGAGATCGCGGAGCATTTCTTGTGAGTCAGGCGGAGGACACGTCCGACGAGATAGCCCATGCTCAGTCCACAGATGTTATGAAGCATGACAACAAGCACGATGAGCAGACCACCGGTGAGCAGTTTGGGAGCATTGGCACTGACGATGATGCCGACGATCAACGCAATCATCACCGAAGAGAAGGCTGGTAGATAAGCTGCCAGCCGCTGTGTCTGCTTGGGGAACAGTTTCTTGAAGACAAAGCCGAGGATGATGGGCAGGATTACTACCTCGATGATACTGAGGAACATGCCGAGGGCATCGACATGCACGCGTTCGCCGGCATAGAGCAGAGTGAGCAGTGGCGTGAGGATCGGGGCCAGCACCGTGCTGACCGTTGTCATGCCCACCGACAGCGCAAGGTCGCCCTTGGCAAGATAGGTCATGACGTTTGAGGCGGTACCGCCGGGACAACAGCCGACAAGGATGACGCCTATTGCCAGCTCATCGCTAAGGCCAAAGGCGCGCGAAAGCAAGAAAGCGGTCAGCGGCATGATAAGAAACTGAGCCAGACTGCCAATGATGATATCCTTCGGACGGGTGAAGACGACCTTGAAGTCATGTGGGTCCAGGGTCAGACCCATGCCGAACATCACCAGCCCGAGGAACGGCGTTATCCATGAGGTAGAAATCCAATTGAATGATGCCGGCACCAAGAGTGCCATCGCTGCTACCACGATGACGATTCCCGCCATATACTTTGAGATGAAATTGCAAATTTTGCTTAGCATGTTGTGTTATCCGTTTCTATATTATTTTCTCTGTTCTTTTCACATTGTTACGAATTATAGGACAAAAGTACAAAATAATATCAGAACGAACAAGGGAAAAAGTGTTTTTATAAGGAAAATCAGATTACTAGTGCTATTCACAACGTGCATAGGAGATCATCCAATTCTTGATAAAATAATAACAAGGAGCAAGGCATTAACTTATTCGCTAATGATACCATTACCACTAAAAGTCAGAATCTAACACTAATAGTCAGAATCTAACACTAAAAGTCAGAATCTAACACTAAAAGCCAGAATCTGTAAAAGTGGTCATTGAATGAGGATTCCATCTACAAGGCCATGCTGATTTTTGCCGTAACTTTGCAGTTGTAAATTAACAACAGCAAAGATTATGAAGCAAGTAGCAGTATTAATAGGTGCCGGTTCCATCGGCCAGGCCATCGTGCGCAGGGTGGCGGCAGGCAAGCATGTGGTGCTCGCTGACTATAGTGAGCAGAACGCAGCGACGGCTGCAAAGACTTTGGAAGATGCAGGGTTCGAGTGCTCGACGCTCTGGGTGGACCTTGGCAGCAAGGACGATATTCTTACCCTCGTCAAGGAAGCACAGAAGTATGGTGAGGTTACGAACCTCGTCAACGCGGCAGGAGTCTCCCCCTCGTAGGCCTCGATGGAAGAGATTCTGCGAGTTGACATGGTCGGCACGGCAACATTGTTAGAGGAGTTCGGCAAGGAAATGACTGAAGGCCTACCAGTACTCTAAGCGATGCAACGTGATCCGCGTCGGAGCTCTGTCTCTCGCCCTACTATTTTGGTGACCTTATCAAGAAGGAGAGGGGGTAGACGGCCATAGCTATATCCATAAGCATATCATCGACGCTACAAAGAAACTCCTTGCAGACCCCGACAGGTCTATCACCGACGTCAGCTATCAGATAGGTTTCCAGTACCCTCAGCACTTGAGCCGTATGTTCAAGAAGGAAACCGGCATGACACCAGCGCAATACCGCAAGCAAATCACTGCTTAATCAATAATGAGTTTGATTCTATTGGCCTCAAAATATTGTACCTCCCATTCTTTGGGTGCCGCAGAAGCGATTACACCTGAGGAATAACCAGAGGAGCATAAGTAATCAGCGCAAGGCCCGCACATCATCCTCGAACGTATCGGGGTTGATGGCCCGCTTGCGCATGGCCGTTCGGTAATTATAGATGGTCTGAGGAGAATAGAAGAGCAAGGTGGCTATCTCTACACTTTCGTCCACCCCTAACCTAACCAGAGCATAGATGCGCAATTCAGTAGTGAGGCCCCCTTTGCTCGAGACCTCTACCTTCTTACCTTGGCACAACAGCGCATTGAATTGGTCGACAAAGGTAGGAAACAGTTCCATGAAAGCTTTGTCAAATCTTGAATTAAACTCTATCGCCTCACTTTCCGTCAATTTAGTAGAGTTGGCTTTCTGTACCAGCTCGCCTTCTTGGTGCGCTTTGATTTTTCTGACCACCAACTTTTGATAGTTGTTGAGCTTACCGATGTATAAGGCACACAGGTCCATGAACAGTCGCATATACTTCTCGCGTCTGCTGTTGGCTTGTGTGAGTTGCTGATTCATCTGGGTGAGCAAGTCGTTTTGCCGGCTCACTTCCCGCTCTTTCCTGTTCAACTTCTTGTTTTGTCGCAAGATGACGACAAGGGCACAGAGCAGTACAACGGCGAGCACGCCTAACAAATAGTTTTGCCGTGTTCTCACTTGTTTGCCATGATAGAGCTGTCGCTCATAAACAGCCATGATGCCCGGCAACTTCTCTGAGATGCCGAGGATGCGCAGCTTGTTATGATAGAACTGAGCGTCGTCGAGCGAGAAGTAGAGATAGCGTGAAGCTCTTTCAGCGTTGCGCTCATCTTTCTGGAAGAGATGCATGGCCAGTTCCTGAAGCGAGAGGTTTTCTTTCAGAGGACAGAGCTGGTCAGAGATGGCCGAGCGTATGCTCCAATATTCATAGCGCTGCATCTGTCCCATCTCCTTATAGCACCGGGCCAGTCCATAGGTGGCGGATGCATAGGTTCTTGACGCTTTCGGGGCGCGACGCTCTGCCAAACCATAATAATGGAGTGACGTCTTGAGGTCATGGTCACGGTAATAGATCAGCTCGGCATAGAGATAACACCACAGCGCACTGCCCTTGTCGGCATAAGACAAGCTGCGCTGAATATATTCGTCACGTTTCTTGTCGTAAACGGCCACGAAGTCATTGCCTTGGCTGTACCCCGACCAATAGCTATAGATCCACAACCCGGTCCAGTTGTAGGTAAACCAGAGTTGTCGGTCCATCCCTGTGGTGTCCACACTTTGGAACAAATGCTCCGCCTCGCTGTAATAGCCACTGGTGGCCAAGAGTAGGGCACGATGAAGCTGAGAGAGTGTGGTGTAGCGTCGGTCGCCCAACGACACGGCCAGTTCATGTTCGCGCTTGGCGTAGCTCATGGCCGAGTCAAAGCGATAGGTATAATACTCGTCATACATCTTCTCATACAGGGCGAGCAACTTATGTCCGTCACGTGTGTAACGTATGCTGTGCCGCAGTTTGTCCAACCGCAGCTCTTTTTTATGCATGTAATCATTGCGATGCGACAGCACACTGTCAAGAGGCGCAAGCATCTCATCTGTGATGGCGGCCTGTGCATAGCAGAGGGATACAACAAGGAAAAAGATGACGCAAAAAGCTCTTCTCATGATGATGATGGTTATTACGAGTGCAAAGATAACAAAATTTAATCAATTATACGACTTACTTTGAGTAAAATGTTCCATAAGCGTAACATTTTGATTATTAGCAGCTTCCTAAATAATAATCTGAATTTTCAATTAGTTTGTAGCGATAACCTACTACGACTCGTTTTTCTTTGGCCTTCCTCTTTTTCTCCCTACCTTTTTCGACTTGTATCCCG
>ONHQ01000029.1 GCA_900317685.1 uncultured Prevotella sp. | reverse complement strand
CTGCTGAAGTCGAATGCGCTCCAATGATGTCTGGAGCATACTTTCTGTTTTTTCCATCATTGCTGACTTTAGGTGTCAACCTTATTTAAAAAAAGACAAGCCTGCCCCATCACTTCCACACCACCCCTGACGGGGTTAAAAGCCTGCCCATGATTTTCTTTTCTCTTTTCCGTTTGAAAGTGCTAATGCGATAATGACAGTATAAAGATTTATGTTTCCTCTCACTATGATTCCACGGAAAATATCCGCTGCGCCCATATAACACTATTAATTTTGATGCCGGGAAGCAGCCTTCTGAAAGTTATTCTTGATCATCAGCTCAAGTATTTTCAGACCACAGAGCCTTGGACGAAGTTCGGAACGGTGCAGACGCTGAGTGGCGAGACTTCTTTAATGCCGACTGCCTGTGCGAAGCCGTCTATCTCCTACGAGGTAAGTTAGTATTCAACTCCTTCACCGCCGGTGTCAGGTACCATTCTAAGTACGATGGCTTGCATCACAGCAAGGATTCATACTTGCTTGAAGTGTAATTGATTGGCTATCAGCGCCAGTACCCCTTGGCTTGGATATCTATATTAGCATCAGTCTCAATACACGCTCCATCCGATCGTGATACAGATCAATGGCTACGACCTCGTGAAGTATGAGGAGATAAAAGTTTGAGTTTTGTTTTTTTATCAAAGAAATATCAGCCTATGTGAACATTTTTAGAAAGAAAAGCCTATCTTTGCAATAACATTCAGCCTAAAGGAGATCTCTACAAGAGACGTAGACCTTAATATATAATACTGTGGTTATAATAATAATACTGTGGTTATGAAAAAAGCCATTCTCATCTTAATGACTCTATTTACTATGACAAGTTGCCATCATCAAATGACCGTTGACCAGCAGGTGGATGCCCTCTACGAGAAGATGTCGCAGAAGGAGCGCATCGCACAATTGCGAAGTACCTATATGGATGACCTCTTCGATGCGGAGGGACATCTCGACACCAATAAGTGCCGCGAGCTGATTCCCGATGGAATCGGCCATTTCTCACAGTATGCCAGTCAGGCTCCGATGGATCCCAATGTGCTGCGCGACCGTGTTGCCGCCGTACAGGAATGGCTGATCCACAATACCCCCAACGGCATCCCCGCCCTATTTCATGAGGAAGTGCTCTCGGGAATCAATACGAGTGGCGCCACCATCTATCCTCAACAGATCGGACAAGCCTGCTCGTTCAATCCCGTGCTTGCTGAAAAGAAAACCTTGCAGACTGGTATTGCATTGCGCAAGATGGGTGGTGTGCTCTCGCTCTCGCCCATGGTCGACGTATGCCGTACACCGAGCTTCAACCGGTTGGAAGAGTCCTATGGTGAGGACGGCTACCTTTCGGCCGTTATGGGTACAGCCTTTGTGCGTGGACTACAGCATGGCGGACTGGACAAAGGCGTTGGTGCCTGCTCGAAACACTACCTTGGTTACGGTGGTGGAGGCGACGCCGAGGAGAAAGAGCTGATGGAAGAGATACTCCTGCCTCATGAGACGATGATACGCCTGGCAGGCAGCAAAGCCCTCATGCCCGGCTATCATGCTGTCCATGGTACCAACTGCGTGGCCAATCACGAGATACTCACCGACATACTGCGCGGCTATCTCGGCTTCGACGGCATGGTGGTGAGCGACTATACAGCCATCGACCAGATACCTGGACTCGATACCCCTACAGAGAAAGCGGCGGCGGCCATCAATGCCGGCAATGATGTAGACTTCCCTTATGGTTCCAACTACCAACATCTGCAGGAAGGACTTGACAGAGGGCTCGTCAATCCTAAGGCTTTTGAGCGTGCTGTGAAAGACGTGCTGAGATATAAGGTGCGGGCCGGACTGCTCTCCCGTACACCTTATTTATATAGTAACGAGAAAATAGTGCTCGACAGTCCCGAAGAGCGACAGACGGCATACGACATCGCCACGCAGTCGGTGGTGTTGCTGAAAAACAGTGGTGTGCTACCGCTGAACGGCAAGCAACGCGTCTTTGTGACCGGACCCAACGCCAACAGCATGTGGGCGATGTGCGGTGACTACTCCTTCCCGTCGATGACCTATTTCTGGAAGATGAATGACAAGGATCTCGACCATCCCCATGTGGTAGGTCTGTGGGAAGGAATGCGTGACCGTCGTCCCGCTGACATCGAACTGTCGTATTCGCGAGGCTGTGACTGGACGGAGGAGATTGAAACCAAGCTCAGCCATGGCGGCGACGAGCGGGCATGGGACTATAAAATGTTGCATCGCAAGGTAGATGCCGGAGAGAAAGCCGACAGTGCCGAGGCTCTGCGCATGGCTCGCTCGGCCGACGTCATCATCGCGGCTATGGGCGAGAATGTGATGCTCTGTGGCGAGAACCGCGACCGTAGAGGATTGAGCCTGCCGGGAAAGCAGGAACAGTATGTGGAGCAGTTGCTGGCGACGGGGAAGCCAGTGATTCTCGTGCTCTTTGGAGGCCGTGCGCAGGTCATCTCGCGGCTGGCAGACCGTTGTGCCGCCATCTTGCAGGCATGGTATCCCGGTGAGGAGGGTGGACACGCTGTGGCTGACATCCTCTACGGCAAAGTGTCGCCGTCGGGTAAGCTCTCGGTCAGCTATCCTAAGGAGGAACTCAACGTGCCGATCTGCTACAACCGATCCACAGCGCACGACAGTAGGGTAGAGTGGCCCTTTGGCTACGGACAGAGCTATACCAGTTTCGCTTACAGCGATCTGGAAATGCCTGATGAGGTGAAGACCGGTGAAGATAGCTTCACGCTGCGTTTTCGTGTGACCAATACGGGGCAGCGTGACGGTGACGAGATCGCCCAACTCTATCTCTCTCCGGCAGACGACAAACAGCCCGTTCGCCCGATACAGTTGCAGGGGTTCGCAAGAGTGTCTTTGAAAGCGGGTGAGACCAAGACGGTGACGATGAAAGTATATACCGAGCAGCTTGGCTACTACAGTCATAAGCAGCAGAGACAATGGAATATCATCCCCGGCAGCTTCGTGCTGAAAGTGGCTGCGTCGTCACAAGATATCAGGTTGCAACATCCTTTGACACTCAAGGGTAAAATGGTCGTCAAGCCGCTTCGGGATCATTATTTCTCTGAGGCTCTAGTTCAAGGAAAAAAGAAGTAGGGATGGACCAAGTTACATGTTGGATCAACAATATTAAATGGGTAAAATGAAAATAGAGACAGGTTACATGCCCTTCAAGGGCTTTAAGACGTTCTATCGCGTCGTAGGAGAGAAGACGGATCGTGCACCGCTGGTGTTGTTGCATGGCGGACCGGGCTCTACGCATAACTATTTCGAGGTGTTGGATCCCTTGGCAGAGCTGACTCACCGACAGATCGTCTCCTACGATCAGATTGGGTGCGGCGAGAGTTATGTCGAGGGACATCCTGAGTTGTGGGCACTCGACACATGGATGGAAGAACTCTCGTGTTTGCTTGATTACCTCCATGTGACAGACTTTCATCTCCTCGGGCAGTCGTGGGGTGGCATGCTGGCCATCGCCTACGCCATTGAGAAGAAACCGCAAGGACTGCGCTCGCTGATCCTCTCCAGCACGTTGCCCCAGAGTCAGCTGTGGGGAAAGGAGCAGCACCGGCTGATCACATTTATGAGCGAGGAAGACCAGAAGGCGATCGCTGAGGCTGAGCGCACCGGTAACTTCCAGTCACCGGCATATCTCAAGGCCAATGATCACTACGTGGCACGCCATGAGTTTGTCATCGGGCCTGACACGCCGGAGTGTATGAGCCGCAAGAAGCGCTTCGGCAATGAAGCTTATCTCGTTGCCTGGGGACCGAACGAATACAATCCGACGGGAACGCTGAAGGATTTCAACTATACCGACCGCCTTTGCGAGATCTCCTGTCCGACACTCGTCGTCAGCGGTACCAACGACCTCTGTACACCGTATATCGCCAAGACGATGTTCGACAGAATACCAAATGCCAAATGGGAACTCTTCTATGGAGCACGCCACATGGTGTTTACGGAGCAGACGGACAAGTATCTCAAGATGATGACCAACTGGCTGAAGACAGAGTAATCCGTTTATAAGACATAGTAACATAGTAAACAGAGTAAAATAAGACATAGTAACATAGTAAACAGAGTAAAATAAGACATAGTAATATAGTAAATAGAGTAAAATAAGACATAGTAACATAGTAAACAGAGTAAAATAAGACATAGTAACATAGTAAATAGAGTAAAATAAGACATAGTAACATAGTAAACAGAGTAAAATAAGACATAGTAACATAGTAAATAGAGTAATAAGACATGGTAACAGAGTAAACAGACTGTGTACAGAAATGTGTCGGTCGTGTTACAGCATAAGGAGAAAAATGACACTGGGAAGAAAAAAGTGCATAAAGTTTTGGAAAGAACAAATCTTTTCTTTACCTTTGCAGTGTTATACCATGTTCTTACGGACTAAGACATAATAACAGAAACATAAATATATAGTAACCTTTAATTTAGCTTATTGAATTATGGCAGAAGAAAACAAACAACAGCCACAAGAGGTAAAGATTGAGCTCAAGCCGGAAGTGGCACAGGGCGAATACTCCAACCTTGCTATGATTAACCATTCCAGCAGCGAGTTTATCATAGACTTCGCTCACATGCTTCCCATCGCTCCTCCTCAGATTTTCAGCCGTGTGATCATGGCTCCCGAGCACGCTAAGCGTCTGCTCTTCGCTCTTCAGGAGAATCTTGTCCGCTACGAGAAAGAGTTTGGAGAAATCAAATTGCCTCAGGCTCCTCAGCCTGCCGATGAGGGTCGTACCATCGCTCCCTTCGGCACAGGTAAAGCATAATATTCAGCCGTTGGCTCATCGTCTCTCCCCGAGCAATCGGGGAGAGCTTTTTGTTTCTGATAGCGTCGTGAGAGAGGGTTGTGTGTTATCAGATATTATTAAATAATCTTAAATTTGTTTTTGGCGTCGCTTTTTGTTTTATATATATTAGGTAGTTTGACGCTTTATTTGTACCTTTGCACCCCGTAACGGGTTAATTGTATTCGAGTTGTAATATCCCGAGATACACTAATCCGGTAATGCGTTGATTTAGAAGAAAATAAATATATAAAATTAAAAAGTAAAATTATGCCTACTATTCAACAATTAGTACGTAAAGGCAGAAGAGTACTGGCAGACAAGAGCAAGTCGCCGGCTTTGGACGGATGTCCTCAGCGTCGTGGCGTTTGTGTTCGTGTCTATACCACGACTCCTAAAAAGCCTAATTCGGCAATGCGTAAGGTTGCCCGTGTTCGTTTGACCAATCAGAAGGAAGTCAACTCCTACATCCCAGGAGAAGGTCACAACCTTCAGGAGCACTCTATCGTGCTGGTGCGCGGTGGTCGTGTGAAGGATCTTCCTGGTGTGCGTTATCACATCGTTCGTGGTACTTTGGATACCGCCGGTGTTGCCAACCGCACACAGCGCCGCTCTAAGTACGGAGCTAAGCGCCCAAAGGCAAAGAAGTAAAGAATCAACGCTAAGAGCCGGGGGCCGAGAGAGTGTTCTCTCCGGCCAGGGCTCAAAGCCTATTCAAGTAAAAATCCACTTTTTTAATCAGTTTTGCTGGAGAAGTTAAAACAGGTTGAGTAAATGCCCAGGTGTGGGCGTTGAAGATCATTTATGACAGCCCCATGCAGAATGAATATTTTTAATTTAAACAATGAGAAAAGCAAAACCAAAGAAGCGCGTGATCCTTCCCGATCCCGTGTTCAATGATCAGAAAGTATCTAAGTTCGTCAACCACTTGATGTATGACGGTAAGAAGAGTACTTCCTTCGAGATTTTCTACAAAGCACTTGACATCGTTAAGGACAAGATGGCCAAAGAGGAAAAGGCTCCTCTGGAGATTTGGAAGACTGCCCTCGACAACATCACTCCCCAGGTGGAGGTAAAGAGCCGCCGTATTGGTGGTGCTACTTTCCAGGTGCCTACAGAAATCCGTCCCGACCGTAAGGTCAGCGTGGCTATGAAGAACATGATCGCTTTCGCACGCAAGCGCGGTGGCAAGAGCATGGCTGACAAGCTCGCTGCTGAGATCATGGACGCATTCAACAATCAGGGTGGCGCTTTCAAGCGTAAGGAAGACATGCACCGTATGGCTGAGGCTAACCGTGCTTTCGCACACTTCAGATTCTAAGTTTCAACACACACTTTAAGGTTAAAAAGAAAAATGGCTAATCGCGATTTACATTTGACGCGCAACATCGGTATCATGGCGCATATCGATGCAGGTAAGACAACTACCTCGGAGCGTATCCTCTTCTACACCGGAAAGACCCATAAGATTGGTGAGGTGCATGACGGCGCTGCCACAATGGACTGGATGGCACAGGAGCAGGAGCGTGGTATCACCATTACTTCCGCTGCAACTACTTGCCAGTGGACCTGGAATGGCAAGACCTACAAGATCAACTTGATTGATACTCCGGGACACGTTGACTTCACCGCTGAGGTTGAGCGTTCTCTGCGTGTGTTGGATGGTGCCATCGCTACTTATTCCGCTGCTGACGGTGTGCAGCCTCAGAGCGAGACAGTGTGGCGTCAGGCTGACAAATACAATGTTCCCCGTATCGGCTATGTCAACAAGATGGACCGCTCCGGCGCTGACTTCTTCGAGACTGTGCAGCAGATGAAGGACATCCTGGGTGCTAACCCTATCGTGATCCAGATTCCTATCGGTGCTGAGGAGAACTTCAAGGGTGTCGTGGACCTGATCAAGATGAAGGCTATCCTGTGGCACGATGAGACCATGGGCGCTGAGTATGAGGTAGACGAGATCCCTGCTGACCTCAAGGATGAGGCCGATGAGTGGCGTGAGAAGCTGCTTGAGGGTGCTGCTGACTTCGATGATAACCTCATGGAGAAGTATATGGATGATCCTTCGACTATTACAGAGGACGAGATCATCGCTGCTGTCCGCAAGGGTACCATTGAGATGAAGTGCTGCCCAATGCTCCTTGGCTCTTCTTATAAGAACAAGGGTGTTCAGCCGCTGCTTGACTATACTTGTGCTTTCCTGCCTTCTCCTGAGGATACTCAGGCTATTGTGGGTACCAACCCAGAGACTGGCGAGGAAGAGGATCGTAAGCCGACAGAGACAGATCCTACTGCAGCTTTGGCTTTCAAGATCGCTACTGATCCGTTCATGGGTCGTCTGGTATACTTCCGTGTCTATTCCGGTAAGGTTGAGGCTGGTTCTTATGTCTATAACCCACGTTCCGGCAAGAAGGAGCGTATCAGCCGTCTGTTCCAGATGAACTCTCACCAAGAGATTCCTATGGACTCTATCGACGCTGGTGATATCGGCGCAGGTGTAGGTTTCAAGGATATCCGTACAGGTGATACCCTCTGCGACGAGGATCATCCTATCGTTCTTGAGTCTATGACCTTCCCCGACCCTGTGATCCAAATCGCAGTTGAGCCGAAGAGCCAGGCTGATATGGCCAAGATGGACAACGGTCTCGCTAAGTTGGCTGAGGAAGACCCGACATTCACCGTACATACTGATGAGCAGAGTGGTCAGACCATCATCTCTGGTATGGGTGAGCTTCACCTCGACATCATCATCGACCGTCTGAAGCGTGAGTTCAAGGTTGAGTGTAATGAGGGTAAGCCTCGTGTGAACTACAAGGAGGCAATTACCAAGACTGTAGAGAACTGGCGTGAGGTCTATAAGAAGCAGAGCGGTGGTCGCGGTAAGTTCGCTGACATCATCGTCACTGTAGGTCCTAAGGATCCTGATTACAAAGAAGACGATCTGCAGTTCATCAATGAGGTCAAGGGTGGTAACATTCCTAAGGAGTTTATCCCCTCTGTTCAGAAGGGCTTCAAGGATGCCATGAAGAATGGTGTGCTTGGCGGCTTCCCAATGACCGACCTGAAGGTTGTGCTTACCGATGGTAGCTTCCACCCTGTGGACTCTGACCAGATCTCCTTCGAGCTCGCTGCTCACGCAGCCTTCAAGAACGTCTGCCAGAAAGCAGGTCCTGTGCTCATGGAGCCGATCATGAAGGTAGAGGTTGTTACACCTGAAGAGAACATGGGTGATGTCATCGGTGACTTGAACAAGCGCCGTGGTATGGTCCAGGGTATGGAAGAGGCTCGTAGCGGTGCGCGCATCGTCAAGGCTATGGTGCCACTGTCTGAGATGTTCGGTTATGTGACAGCTCTCCGTACCATTACTTCCGGTCGTGCTACCAGCTCTATGGAGTATGATCACCATGCACCTCTGTCTCAGTCACTGGCTGAGCAGGTACTTGAGGAACTCAAGAAATAACAATTTTGAGCGAGGTGCCGCCTAGCGAATGACTCTTAGGCGGCATACCTCCTCAATCTTACACATTATTATATATAATCATTAAATTACAGACATGAGTCAGAAAATTCGTATCAAGCTGAAGAGCTACGACCATCAGTTGGTCGACAAATCAGCTGAGCAGATTGTCAAGGCTGTCAAGGCCACGGACGCTATCGTTAGCGGTCCTATTCCATTGCCAACCCACAAGCGTATCTTCACAGTGAACCGCTCTACCTTCGTCAACAAGAAAAGCCGTGAGCAGTTCCAGCTGTCAGATTACAAGCGTCTCATCGACATCTACAGTGCCACCGGCAAGACCGTTGACGCACTGATGAAGCTTGAGTTGCCCTCTGGTGTGGAAGTGGAAATCAAGGTCTAATACCTTGCAGTATGTTCAAGAAGAATTTTATCATTTACGTTAACACAAAACATTTATTGAAATGCCAGGATTAATTGGAAGAAAAATCGGAATGACATCCGTGTTCAGTGCCGACGGTAAGAACACACCGTGCACTGTTATCGAAGCTGGTCCTTGTGTTGTTACCCAGGTCAAGACCGTTGAAAAGGACGGTTATAAAGCCTATCAGCTCGGTTACGCTGAGGCTAAGGAGAAGAGAACCAACAAGCCTATGGCAGGTATCTTCAAGAAAGCCGGTACAACACCAAAGAAGCACTTGGCCGAGTTCAAGTTCGACGAGGAGTATAACCTCGGTGACACCATTACAGTTGAGCTGTTCAAAGACGCTAAGTTCGTTGACGTCATTGGCACATCCAAGGGTAAAGGTTTCCAGGGTGTCGTGAAGCGTCATGGATTCGGCGGTGTCGGTCAGAGCACTCACGGTCAGGATGACCGCGCCCGCAAGCCGGGATCTATCGGTGCCTGCTCTTACCCTGCAAAGGTCTTCAAAGGCATGCGCATGGGCGGCCAGATGGGAGGCGATCGTGTTACCACTCAGAACCTCCGTGTATTAAAGGTGATTCCGGAGCAGAACCTGCTTATCGTGAAGGGTTCTTTCGCCGGTTGCAATGGTTCAACAGTTTTAATTGAGAAGTAATGGAAGTTAGTGTTTTGAATATCAACGGTCAGGAGACCGGACGCAAGGTGGCCCTGAACGACGCCATCTTTGGCATTGAGCCTAACGATCATGTCATCTACCTCGATGTGAAGCAGTATCTCGCCAACCAGCGCCAGGGCACTGCCAAGGCTAAGGAGAGAAGCGAGCACGCTGGTTCTACCCGCAAGCTCGGACGCCAGAAAGGCGGCGGCGGCGCTCGTCGTGGTGACATCAACTCACCGCTGCTCAAGGGTGGTGGCCGCGTTTTCGGTCCTCAGCCCCGTGACTATGGTTTTAAGCTCAACAAGAAAGTAAAAGTTCTTGCTCGTAAGTCAGCTCTGTCTTATAAGGCTCAGGAGAATGCCATCATCGTGGTGGAAGATTTCAATCTTGAGGCTCCAAAGACTAAAGATTTTGTAAATATCACTAAAAATCTTAAAGTTGACGGCAAGAAAGCGCTTGTAGTTTTGCCAGGTATAAATAAAAACGTATATTTGTCCGCTCGTAACATCGAAAAGGCTGAAGTGATGTCTGCTGATCAGCTCAATACGTACAAAGTTTTGAACGCTGATGTGCTCGTCGTCGCTGAAAGTTCTTTGAAGACTATCGACAACATCTTGGATAAGTAATAATTTAGGAGACAAAGTATTATGGCATATATCATCAAACCCCTGGTCACAGAGAAGATGAATAACATTACAGACAAACGCGCAAACCGCTATGGTTTCGTCGTTCGCCCAGAGGCTAATAAGCTCCAAATCAAGAAAGAGGTCGAGAGTCTGTATCATGTTACAGTAGAGGATGTGAACACAATGCGCTACGCTGGTAAGCGCTCAAGCCGCTACACCAAGGCAGGCTTGATCCGCGGTCAGAAGAACGCATTCAAGAAGGCTATCGTCACCCTGAAGGATGGTGAGGCCATCGATTTTTACAGCAATATAAAATAAAAAATGGCAGTACGTAAATTCAGCCCGGTAACTCCGGGTACAAGACACAAGGTTATTGGCACGTTCGAGGAGATTACTGCATCCGTGCCAGAGAAGTCTCTCGTTTACGGTAAGCGTTCTACCGGTGGTCGAAACAACACCGGTAAGATGACCATGCGCTACATCGGCGGTGGTCACAAGAAGAAGTATCGTCTGATCGACTTCAAGCGAGAGAAAGATGGTGTTCCTGCTGTAGTAAAGACAATCGAGTACGATCCTAACAGATCGGCTCGTATTGCTCTTCTGTTCTACGCAGATGGTGAAAAACGTTACATCATTGCTCCTAACGGACTCAAGGTCGGTGACAAGCTGATGTCTGGCGCTGAGGCAGCTCCTGAGATCGGCAATGCTCTCCCACTGGCTAACATTCCTGTCGGTACCGTGATCCACAACATCGAGTTGCGTCCGGGACAGGGTGCACGCCTGGTTCGTTCGGCTGGTAACTTTGCTCAGTTAACTTCTCGTGATGGCAATTACTGTGTCATCAAGCTTCCTTCTGGAGAGACTCGTCTGATCCTCTCCGCTTGCAAAGCCACTGTAGGTAGTGTCGGTAACTCTGACCACGCTCTTGAGCAGTCCGGTAAGGCCGGTCGCTCTCGTTGGCTCGGACGTCGTCCTCACAACCGTGGTGTCGTGATGAACCCTGTCGATCACCCGATGGGTGGTGGCGAAGGACGTCAGTCTGGTGGTCATCCACGCTCTCGCAAGGGCTTGTATGCTAAGGGTCTCAAGACTCGTGCACCTAAGAAGCTCTCGAACAAGTACATTATCGAAAGAGCTAACAAGAAGTAATCAAGTAATTAGAGCAAATTATGAGTCGTTCACTTAAAAAAGGTCCTTATATCAACGTTGCCCTCGAAAAGAAAATTCTCGCTATGAACGAGAGTGGCAAGAAGAGCGTCGTTAAGACTTGGGCCAGAGCATCCATGATTTCACCCGATTTCGTGGGTCACACTGTTGCTGTCCACAACGGTAATAAATTCATCCCTGTCTACATCACTGAGAACATGGTCGGACACAAGCTCGGTGAGTTCGCTATGACACGTCGCTTCGGCGGACACTCTGGCAACAATAAGAAGTAATCAGGGCAAACCATTTAAAATGAGTAAACAATAATGGGAGCAAGAAAACATATCGCGGCCGAGAAAATGAAAGAGGCCCGCAAGAACATGTACTTCGCCAAGCTCAAGGGTGTGCCTTCTTCTCCACGGAAGATGCGTTACGTAGTAGACATGATCCGTGGCATGGAGGTCAACCGCGCACTTGGTATCCTGAAGTTCTCCAACAAGCATGCTGCTGCTGACATCGAAAAACTGCTTCGCTCAGCTATTGCCAACTGGGAAACCAAAAACGACCGTAAGGCCGAGGATGGTGAGCTGTATGTCAGCAAGGTCTTCGTTGATGAAGGCGTGACCATGAAACGTATGAGACCGGCACCGCAGGGCCGTGGCTATCGCATCCGTAAGCGTAGCAATCACGTCACTCTCTTTGTTGATGCCAAAACTAATGACGAAAAATAATAAATAGAATGGGACAGAAAGTAAATCCAATAAGCAACCGTCTGGGTATTATCCGTGGTTGGGACTCAAATTGGTTCGGTGGCAAGGACTTCGGTGACAACCTCGTTGAGGATAAAAAGATCCGTCAGTACCTTAACAAGCGTCTGGAGAAAGCCAGCGTTTCGCGCATCGTCATCGAGCGTACTTTGAAGCTGGTTACCATCACTATTTGCACTGCCCGTCCGGGTATCGTCATTGGTAAAGGTGGTGCTGATGTCGACAAACTCAAAGAGGAACTCAAGAACCTCTTCAAGAAAGACATCCAGATCAACATCTTCGAGGTGAAGAAGCCAGAGCTCGACGCTAACATCGTCGGTCAGAACATTGCCAGCCAGATCGAGCATCTGATGGCTTACCGTCGCGCTATCAAGATGGCTGTTCAGAACACAATGCGTGCTGGTGCTGAGGGTATCAAGATTCAGATCTCCGGCCGTCTGAACGGTGCCGAGATGTCTCGTAAGGAGATGTACAAAGAGGGACGTACTCCTCTGCATACATTCCGTGCCGACATCGACTACTGCCAGACAGAGGCCCTCACAAAGGTCGGCCTGCTCGGTATCAAGGTATGGATCTGCCGCGGTGAGGTGTATGGCAAGCGTGAGCTCGCCCCCAACTTCTCTCAGGAGAAGAACGAGCGCGGACGTAACGGCGGCCGTCAGAACCGTGGTGGCCGTAGAAGAAACAATAACCGCTAAAAGTAGAAGCTACAATGTTACAGCCAAAAAGAGTAAAATATAGAAGACCTCAAGACGGGCGCGGCAACAAAGGCAACGCCCACAGAGGTACTGAGCTGGCTTTCGGAACCTTCGGCATCAAGACACTTGAGGCTAAATGGCTCGACAGCCGTCAGATCGAGGCAGCCCGTGTAGCTGTCAACCGTTATATGAATCGTGAAGGTCAGGTGTGGATCCGTATCTTCCCTGACAAACCTATCACTCGTAAGCCTGCTGATGTCCGTATGGGTAAAGGTAAGGGTGATCCTGCTGGATGGGTAGCTCCCGTAACTCCAGGACGTATCCTCTTCGAGGTAGAGGGCGTGAGCCTGGCAGTCGCCAAAGAGGCACTGCGCCTGGCCGCTCAGAAACTCCCAGTCAAGACTAAGTTCGTCATCAGACGCGATTTTGATAAAAACGCTTAATTATGAAGATTAAAGAAATTACAGAACTCGCCGACAAGGACCTGCGCGAGAAGCTGGAGCAGACAGAGGCAGCTTTGAATCAGATGAAGCTCAACCATCAGGTTACTCCGCTCGAGAATCCATCCACGATTAAGGCTACGCGTCGCGACATCGCACGGATGAAGACCGTGCTCCGCCAGAGAGAACTTAATAAATAATTCACGGACAGATGGAAAAGAGAAATTTAAGAAAGGTAAGACAGGGTGTTGTGATCAGCGACAAGATGGAGAAGACCATTGTCGTGGCTGCCAAGTTCAAGGAGATGCACCCTATTTATGGTAAGTTTGTCCAGAAGACTAAAAAATACCACGCTCATGACGAGAACAACGAGGCTCATGTAGGTGACACTGTTCAGATCATGGAGACTCGTCCACTCTCTAAGACTAAGAGATGGAGATTAGTACAAATCGTAGAAAAAGCTAAGTAATCATGATACAGGCATTATCAAAACTTACAGTATGTGATAACAGCGGCGCACGCGAGGCAATGTGCATCCGTGTTCTCGGTGGTACCGGCCGTCGTTACGCCAGTGTGGGTGACGTCATCGTTGTGGCTGTACAGAATGTCATCCCTTCCAGTGACTTGAAGAAAGGTGCAGTATCTAAGGCTTTGATCGTTCGCACGAAGAAGGAAATCCGTCGTCCCGACGGATCTTACATCCGCTTCGACGACAACGCTTGTGTGCTGCTCAACAACGCTGGTGAACTTCGTGGAAGCCGTATCTTCGGCCCCGTGGCTCGTGAGCTTCGCGCTGTCAACATGAAGGTCGTCTCCCTTGCACCTGAGGTGCTTTAATTCTAAAACGTACACGAATGAATAAGTTACATATCAAAAAAGACGATACCGTGATTGTCCGCACCGGTAGTGATAAGGGCAAGACCGGTAAAGTGCTCAAAGTGCTGGTCAAAGAGAACCGCGCCATCGTGGAAGGCATCAACATGGTGTCAAAGAGCACAAAGCCTTCAGCTAAGAATCCTCATGGTGGTATCGTTAAGCAGGAGGCTCCTATTCACATCTCTAATTTGGGACTTATCGACCCGAAGAGCGGCAAGGCTACCCGTATCGCTATCAAGCGCGAGGGTAAGACTGTCACTCGTATCGCTAAAAAATCAGGGGAGGAGATTAAGTAATGGATACAGCACAGTTAAAGAAAAAGTACAAGGAGGAGATCGCTCCTGCACTGCAGAAACAGTTCAACTACTCTTCAGCTATGCAGATCCCTGTTCTGAAGAAGATCGTCATCAACCAGGGCTTGGGTGATGCTACTCAGGACAAGAAGATCGTGGATGTAGCCATTAACGAGATCACCGCCATCACAGGTCAGAAGGCTGTGGCAACTTACTCTAAGAAGGATATCGCCAACTTCAAACTGCGTAAAGAGATGCCTATCGGTGTCATGGTGACTCTTCGTCGCGAGCGCATGTATGAGTTCCTTGAGAGACTCGTACGTATTTCTCTGCCTCGTATCCGTGACTTCAAGGGTATCAACACTAAATTCGACGGTCGTGGTAACTACACATTGGGTATCACTGAGCAGATCATCTTCCCGGAGATTAATATCGACCAGGTAGACCGCATTCAGGGTATGAACATTACCTTTGTGACTTCTGCCAAGACTGACGAGGAAGGTTTCGCTCTTCTGAAGGCCTTCGGTCTCCCATTTAAAAACGCTAAAAACGATAAATAAGTTATGGCAAAAGAATCAATGAAAGCCCGCGAGGTAAAGCGCGCTAAGCTCATCGCCCGTTACGCTGAAAAGCGTGCAGCGCTGAAGAAGGTCATCGCTACTACCAACGATATCGCAGAGGCTTATGAGGCTGCCCGTAAACTTCAGGCTATCCCTAAGAACGCTGATCCTATCCGTCTGCACAACCGTTGCAAGATCACCGGTCGTCCAAGAGGTTACATGCGTCAGTTCGGCATCTCCCGTATTCAGTTCCGCGAGATGGCTTCTCAGGGCTTGATCCCAGGAGTCAAGAAGGCTAGCTGGTAAATCACCTTTCACTACAGGTTGGTGGCTGGCTAGTGGGACGCCAGCGCCTGACCTGATTACAAGATCATTTTTTAATATTGTCGGGGTAGTCCCGATTAATTAAACATTTATATTTATGACAGATCCAATTGCCGATTATCTGACAAGACTCAGAAACGCTATCATGGCTCACCATCGTGTGGTCGAGGTTCCTGCGTCTAACTTGAAGAAGTCTATCACAAAGATTCTCTTCGAGAAGGGTTACATCCTGAACTATAAGTTCATCGAAGATGGCCCTCAGGGTACTATCAAGGTTGCCTTGAAGTACAATCCTGAAACCAAACAAAACGCTATCAAGTGTTTGAAGCGCGTCTCTACTCCTGGTCTTCGCCGTTACACAGGATATAAAGACATGCCGAGAGTAATTAACGGACTGGGTATCGCCATCTTATCTACGTCCAAGGGTGTCATGACCGACAAGGAGGCTGCTGATCTTAAGATCGGTGGTGAGGTTCTTTGCTATGTTTATTAATAGGAGGTTACAAGATGTCTAGAATAGGAAAATTGCCAATACACGTACCGGCAGGTGTTACAGTTAATTTCGATGAGAAATCCTCTGTTGTTACTGCTAAAGGTCCTAAGGGTGAACTCTCTCAGCAGATTGATCCTTCTATTAAGTTTGATTTACAGGACGGTGTCATCACACTTTCTGTCGACGAGAACAGCCCCGTCGACTACAAGCAGAAGCAGGCTTTCCACGGCCTTTATCGTGCGCTGATCAACAATATGATCGTTGGCGTGAGCGAGGGCTTCAAGAAGGAGCTGGAGCTTGTAGGTGTTGGTTATCGTGTCAGCAACCAGGGCAACCTGATTGAGTTCTCTTTGGGCTATACTCACCCTATCTTCATCGAGCTTCCTAAGGAAGTGAAGGTTGAGACAAAGTCTGAGCGTAACCAAAACCCTCTCATCACTTTGGAGTGTGCCGACAAGCAGTTGCTGGGTCTCATTTGTGCTAAAATCCGTTCTTTCCGCAAACCTGAGCCTTACAAGGGTAAGGGTGTCCTGTTCAAGGGTGAAGTCATCCGCAGAAAGTCTGGTAAGACCGCTGCAGCTAAGTAATTTTATAAGAATTTACTATTATGACAACAAAGAAAGAACAAAGACGAATTAAGATAAAGTTCCGTATCCGCAAGCATGTCAACGGAACTGCTGAGCGCCCACGTCTCAGTGTATTCCGTTCTAACAAGCAGATCTACGCTCAGGTGATCAACGATGTAGATGGCCGTACACTGGCTTCTGCTTCTTCACTGGGTATGGAAAAGATGCCTAAGATCCAACAGGCTGAGAAAGTTGGCGCACTGGTCGCTGAGAAAGCTAAGTCTGCTGGCATTGAGACAGTGGTCTTCGACCGCAATGGTTACCTCTATCATGGTCGTGTACAGGCTTTGGCTGATGCTGCACGTCAGGGTGGTCTTAAATTTTAATCGATTATGGCAATGAATAAAGTAAAAGTAAATAGTGACGCAGAATTGAAAGACCGCTTGGTTGCTATCAACCGTGTGACGAAGGTTACAAAGGGTGGTCGTACGTTTACATTCGCTGCCATCGTCGTTGTTGGTGATGGTAAGGGCGTGATTGGCTACGGTCTGGGTAAGGCCGGTGAAGTTACCGCTGCTATCGCCAAAGGCACTGAGGCTGCCAAAAAGAACTTGGTGAAGGTTCCTGTACTCAAGGGTACTGTTCCTCACGAGGTTGAGGTGAAGTTCGGTGGTGCTATCGTTCTCCTGAAGCCGGCTGCAGCCGGTACCGGTCTGAAGGCCGGTGGTGCTATGCGTGCTGTACTGGAGAGTGCAGGTATCACAGACGTCATCGCAAAGTCTAAGGGTTCTTCCAATGCCCACAACTTGGTGAAGGCTACTTTTGCAGCTCTCTCTGAGATGCGTGATGCTTATCAGATCGCTGGTGAGCGTGGCATTGCAATGGACAAAGTGTTTAACGGTTAATAGGGTAATAAACTATGGCAACAATCAAAATCAAGCAGATTAAGAGTCGTATTGGTGCTCCTGTCGATCAGAAGCGTACGCTCATCGCTCTTGGCCTCCATAAGATTTCTCAGGTGGTCGAGGTTGAAGATACTCCTAGCAACCGTGGCATGATCCGCAAGGTGTTCCATTTGGTTGAAGAGGTGAAGTAATAATCTTTAAATTCAGACGAAATCATGAAATTACATACATTAACCCCGGCTAAGGGTTCTACCCACTCTCGTCGTCGTATCGGTCGTGGTCCAGGTTCTGGACTTGGTGGTACTTCTACCCGCGGTCATAAGGGTGCTAAGGCTCGTTCTGGCTATAAGAGAAAGATTGGCTTTGAAGGTGGTCAGATGCCTTTGCAGCGTCGCGTGCCGAAGGCTGGCTTCAAGAACATCAACCATGTTGAGTTCTTCCCTGTCAACCTCTCTACACTTCAGAAACTTGCTGAGGAGAAGAACCTTACTAAGATCGGCGTAGCTGAGCTCGTTGCAGCTGGTCTGACCAATGGTAAGAAACCTGTTAAAGTCTTAGGAAATGGTGAGCTGAAGGCCAAGATTGACGTCGAGGCTAACGCTTTCTCTAAATCTGCAGAGGCAGCTATTCAGGCTGCCGGTGGTAACGCAACCAAAATCTAACAATGAAAAAGCTTATAGAGACACTGAAGAACTGTTGGAGGGTTGAAGATCTGCGTCAGCGGCTTCTCATCACCCTTTTGTTTACGGCTATCTACCGTTTCGGTTCATTTGTAGTATTACCGGGTATTGATCCGGCTAAACTCGACCAATTGCAGTCGCAAACCAAAGGTGGCTTGATGTCACTGTTGGACATGTTCTCCGGTGGCGCATTTTCCAACGCATCTATCTTTGCGCTTGGTATTATGCCTTACATCTCGGCTTCCATCGTTATGCAGTTGCTCGCCGTCGCTGTGCCTTATTTTCAGAAGATGCAGCGTGAAGGCGAAAGCGGGCAGAAAAGAATTCAATGGTATACTCGTGTGCTGACAGTAGCTATCTTGCTCTTCCAGGCACCGAGTTACCTGATCAACTTGAAGATGCAGGCCAGCCAGGCTCTGGCAAGCGGTATCGCTTGGCCTGTATTCATGGTGCCCGCTACCATTATCTTAGCCGCAGGTAGTATGTTCATCCTTTGGCTGGGTGAGCGCATTACTGATAAGGGTGTAGGAAATGGTATCTCTTTGATCATTATGTTGGGTATTATTGCCCGTCTGCCTCAGGCTTTCATGCAGGAGGTCAGCTCTCGTTTCACTGCCATCTCTGGTGGTGGACTCGTGATGTTCATTGTAGAGATCCTTATCCTTTATGCTGTCATCATGGCTTCTATCCTGCTCGTTCAGGGTACACGCAAGGTGCCTGTCCAGTATGCAAAGCGTCTGGTTGGCAACAAGCAGTATGGTGGTGCAAGACAGTACATCCCTTTGAAGTTGTTTGCTGCTAATGTGATGCCTATCATCTTTGCGCAGGCATTGATGTTCATCCCGTTGGCCATTGTCCAGTATCAGAGTGACGGTGCTTCCTGGTGGGTACGCGATATGCTGAACAACAGAAGTCTGATGTATAACATCGTCTATGTGATTCTCATCGTCGCTTTCACCTACTTCTATACGGCTATTACTTTGAATCCTCAACAAATGGCTGAGGACTTGAAACGCAACAACGGATTTATTCCGGGCGTGAAGCCTGGTCACGACACTGCAGAGTATATCGACACTGTCATGTCTCGCATCACATTCCCTGGATCTCTGTTCATCGCTTTCATTGCCGTCATGCCAGCCCTTGCAGGATTGCTGAACGTGCAGGATGCTTTCTCTCAGTTCTTCGGTGGTACTTCCCTTCTGATTACAGTAGGTGTTGTCATCGATACTTTGCAGCAGATAGAGAGCTACTTGCTGATGCGCCACTACGATGGATTGCTGAATGCAGGTCATACCAGACCGGCAGGTGCAGTTAGCGCATATTGATTTAGTCTCTTAGAATGAAAATATTTCTTAAGACTGAAGATGAAATAGACCTCATGCGAAAGGCCAACCGACTTGTCGGTGCGACCTTAGCTGAGGTTGGTCGTCATATAAAGCCAGGAGTCTCCACGCTCCAATTGGATCATATAGCTGAGGAGTTCATACGTGATCATGGTGCAACACCAACATTCAAGAACTTCCCTAATCCTTTTGGAGGGCCTTTTCCTGGCTCTATCTGTACATCGGTCAACAATGTTGTCGTGCACGGAATACCGAGTGACAAGTGTATTCTCAAAGAGGGTGACATTATCTCTATTGATTGTGGTACTCTGTTGGATGGATACAATGGTGACAGTTGCTATACTTTCTGTGTAGGTGAGGTGAGTGATAAGGTTAAAAACCTATTAAATGTCACAAAGCAAAGCCTGTATAAGGGTATAGCACAGGCTGTCCCTGGTCATCATCTTGGTGATATTGGAGCTGCCATACAAGACTATTGCGAGTCGTTTGGTTATGGAGTCGTTCGTGAGTTGACTGGTCATGGTATTGGTCGTGAGATGCACGAGGATCCACCTGTTCCCAACTATGGTTCTCGTGGTAATGGTGTCTTACTGAAAGCAGGCATGTGTATTGCCATCGAACCGATGATTACGATGGGTGACCGCAAGATCTGGTTGTTGCCCGACAAATGGGGTATCATCACACGTGATGGTCAGCCAGCCGCTCATTTCGAGCACACGATAGCCATACGTAAAGATGGCGCCGAGATTTTATCAACATTCGAAGAAATTGAACATTTAGAAGAAGCTTAATATTATGTCAAAGCAATCAGCAATAGAACTGGACGGTACAGTTATCGAAAGCCTTTCCAACGCTATGTTCCGCGTGGAGTTGGAGAACGGAGTGAAGATTATTGCAAACATCTCCGGAAAGATGCGTTTGCATTACATCAAGATCCTTCCTGGTGATAAGGTTAAAGTGGCTATGAGTCCTTACGACCTGACCAAGGGTCGTATTGAGTTCCGATACAAATAATATTTTTTTATATATCTGACGATATGAAAACAAGAGCATCATTGAAGAAGCGCACACCCGACTGCAAGATTGTACGTCGTAAGGGTCGTCTTTTTGTTATCAACAAGAAGAATCCTAAGTATAAGATGCGTCAGGGCTAAGTTAAAAAAACGTAATTAGGTGCTAATGTCCCAATAAATTAGTACCTTTGCGTGCTTTTTAGCAATGTTGGAGTAGATTTGCCCCAGAATAAGCGTGGCGAAATCGCATTGACTTATATCTATGGTATAGGTCGAAGTAGTTCAGCAAAGATATTGGATAAGGCCGGCGTGAGCCGCGACCTGAAAGTCAGCGAATGGAATGACGATCAGGCAGCCAAGATCCGTGAGATTATCGGCGCTGAATTCAAGGTGGAGGGTGACCTTCGCTCAGAGATTCAAATGAACATCAAGCGCCTGATGGATATTGGTTGCTATCGTGGTGTTCGTCATCGTAATGGTCTTCCCGTTCGCGGACAGAGCACAAAGAACAATGCTCGTACCCGTAAGGGTAAGAAGAAGACTGTTGCTAATAAGAAGAAGGCTACCAAGTAATTAAGAGGAGAAATTAATTATGGCAAAGACAAAAGCAACATCTAAGAAAAGAAACGTCAGAGTTGACGCTATGGGACAGCTTCATGTCCATAGCTCGTTCAACAATATCATAGTATCTCTTGCCAACAGCGAGGGTCAGGTGATTTCTTGGTCATCTGCTGGTAAGATGGGCTTCCGTGGTTCTAAAAAGAACACACCGTACGCTGCACAGATGGCAGCAGAGGACTGCGCTAAGGTAGCTTATGGTTTGGGCCTCCGCAAGGTCAAGGCCTTCGTGAAGGGTCCGGGCAATGGACGTGAGAGTGCTATTCGTGCCGTCAATGGCGCTGGTATCGAGGTTACAGAGATCGTAGACGTTACGCCATTGCCACACAATGGCTGCCGTCCTCCCAAGCGTCGTCGTGTATAATTTACGTGGTACAATAGTTAAATTGAGATTAAATTATGGCAAGATATATAGGTCCAAAATCTAGAATTTCACGCCGTTTCGGTGAGGCCATCTTTGGTGCTGACAAGGTTCTTTCTAAGCGCAACTTCCCCCCGGGGCAGCATGGCAATGACCGTCGCCGCAAGCAGTCTGAGTATGGTATGCAGCTGGCTGAAAAACAGAAGGCTAAGTATACATACGGTGTCTTGGAGCGTCAGTTCCGCAACTTGTTCGACAAGGCTGCAAAGGCAGACGGCATCACTGGTGAGAATCTGCTTCAGTTGCTCGAGAGCCGTCTCGACAATGTCGTTTATCGTTTGGGTATTGCTCCTACACGTGCAGCTGCTCGTCAGATGGTCAGCCACAAGCACATCACTGTAGACGGTCAAGTAGTGAACATTCCTTCTTATCAGGTGAAACCTGGTCAGATTGTTGCTGTTCGTGAAAAGGCTAAGTCTCTTGAGGTGATCGAGGCTGCTCTTGCAGGCTTCAACCACAGCAAGTATCCTTGGTTGGAGTGGGACGAGAGCACTAAGAGTGGTAAGTTCCTGCATAAGCCTGAGCGCGCTGACATTCCTGAGAACATCAAGGAGCAGTTAATCGTTGAGTTGTACTCTAAACAATAAATCATTAAATTAATGGCGATATTAGCATTTCAAAAACCTGATAAAGTAGTGATGCTGGAGGCTAACGACCACTACGGAAAATTTGAGTTCCGCCCTCTCGAGCCTGGCTTCGGTGTTACCATTGGTAACGCCCTGCGACGCATCCTTCTTTCATCGCTGGAAGGCTATGCTATCAATACTGTGCGTATCGCCGGTGTTGAGCATGAGTTTTCTTCCGTGCCCGGTGTTAAGGAAGATGTGACCAACATCATTTTGAATCTCAAGCAAGTTCGATTCAAACAAGTAGTAGAAGAATTCGAGAACGAGAAAGTTAGTATCACCGTTGAGAATTCCACCGAATTCAAAGCCGGTGATATCGGTAAGTATCTGACTGGATTTGAAGTGTTAAACCCTGATTTGGTGATTTGTCATTTAGACTCCAAGGCAACCATGCAGATCGACCTGACGATCAACAAGGGTCGTGGTTATGTTCCTGCTGACGAGAATCGTCAGTTCTGCACGGATGTCAATCAACTTCCGATCGATTCCATCTACACCCCTATCCGCAATGTGAAATACAGTGTAGAGCCTACTCGTGTTGAGCAAAAGACCGATTACGACAAGCTCGTCATTGAAGTCACTACGGACGGTTCCATCCACCCGAAGGATGCGCTGAAAGAGGCTGCAAAGATCCTCATCTATCACTTCATGCTCTTCTCTGATGAGAAGATCACTCTTGAGAACCCCGATCAGGACGGTAATCAGGAGTTTGATGAGGAGGTACTGCACATGCGTCAATTGCTGAAGACTAAATTGACTGATATGAACCTTAGTGTTCGTGCACTTAACTGTCTGAAGGCTGCCGACGTCGAGACACTCGGTGACTTGGTACAGTACAACAAGACCGACCTCTTGAAGTTCCGCAACTTTGGTAAGAAATCGCTCTCAGAGCTTGATGATTTGCTCGAGAGTCTGAATCTGTCGTTTGGAACTGACATTTCAAAGTATAAATTGGACAAGGAGTAATCCCAGTCCCCATTCATTCAAAAACAAATGAGACACAATAAAAAATTCAACCATCTGGGTCGTACTGCATCTCATCGTGCTAGTATGCTGGCAAACATGGCATCTAGCTTGATCATGCACAAAAGAATCACTACGACTCTCGCAAAGGCCAAGGCTTTGAAGAAGTATGTAGAGCCTTTGATCACACGTTCTAAGAGCGACACCACTACAAGCCGTCGTGTTGTCTTCCGTTATCTGCAGGACAAGTACGCAGTGAAGGAGCTCTTCGGTACTATCTCAGCTAAGGTTGCTGACCGTCCCGGTGGTTACACCCGTGTGATTAAGCTCGGTCTTCGTCAGGGCGATGCTGCTGAAATCGCTTTCATCGAGCTCGTTGACTTCGATGAGAACATGGCAAAGGCTCCTAAGGCAGAGAAGAAGACTCGTCGTAGCCGTCGCTCTACCAAGAAGGCTGTCGAGGCTGCTCCTGCTACGGAGAAGGCCGAGACTGCTGAGGAGAAGGCTCCTGAGGCAGAGGCTCCAAAGGCTGAATAATCTCTTTGAGAATCATTCTTTGAAGATACAACAAAAGCACTTGCTCATTTATTTGAGCAAGTGCTTTTTTCATAGGGATTCCCCTAACATGAATAGGGATAATTGATTTGGCACTTTCGACTTTTTTTCCTAATTTTGTTGCGTCAATTAAGAAAGGACTTGATTATGAAAAAGACATTTCTACTATTGATATGTATGTCTACGCTACTCTATAGCTGTGATTCGTATACGGGAGCCGGAGCCTTCTCCGGCGCTCAGATTGGCTCTATATTAGGCTCTGCTATTGGTGGCCTCTCGGGAGGGCCCCGTGGCTCTGATTTGGGTACAATCGTTGGTATGGCGGGTGGAGCCGCAGTCGGTGCTGCAGTTGGTCAAGCTGCCGATCAGCGTCAGGCTTCGCGCGTCAGCGACATGCCACACAGACGTTCTGTTCAGCGTGACGGGGCACCTTATCAAGACCGCTATGGACAGACAGTAGTTCCTGGTTATGACAGTCAGTATAGTGACGTGCCCGTCGATCAAGAGGTCGTGGCTGATTCCACGTCTTATGGCAGTGGCTTCGACGGCAGCAATAGCCACGATGACCGTATCTATGATTTCCAGTCGAGTGATTATACTGGCAACTACAGTGCCCAGCAGCCCCAAACCCGTATGCCACAACATTCGAGCGTCGTGCAAATGACTAAGGGACTTTCTTACTCACCTTCTTTGGAAATCCGCAATGCTCGTTTCATCGACGACAATGAGGATGGTACGCTTCAGCGTGGAGAGCTCTGCAAGATCATCTTTGAGGTATATAACGTAGGTAAGCAAGCTGTCATGGATGTGGTTCCCACTGTTCTTGAGACGACGGGTAACAAGCACATCTACATTTCGCCCAACATGCATGTGGAACGGATAGATCCGGGTAAAGGCATCCGCTATACGGCTATTATCACTTCCGACAACGGCCTTCGTAATGGAACTGTCCAGTTCTGTGTCAGTGTTGTGCAAGGCCACCGCAATATTTCTAAAGTGAGTGAGTTCAATATACCTACGTCAAAGGTTTATGCTCAGGCACGTTAACACTAAAATAGAAGTAATATCTTCCCTGATGCCGTCATGGAATCAGGGATTTTCTTTGCCGCTTAATCACCGAACCAATT
Source organism: uncultured Prevotella sp. (assembly GCA_900317685.1). Classification (GTDB taxonomy): domain Bacteria; phylum Bacteroidota; class Bacteroidia; order Bacteroidales; family Bacteroidaceae; genus Prevotella. The sequence continues at coordinate 40,621 of ONHQ01000029.1, read as the reverse complement.
CTTGACTTTCTGAAAGACGCTACGCCATATCGACGGATCTTGCTTCTTCGTGCCTGTTTGCGGGTGCGTGGAAGTTTTCTTCTGATTGTTCGGCATCCCAGGATGATGTGCGGCCATCATTTGCTGTCTTTCCTTCACATGTTGGTTGGCAGTCTGGTTCTGTTCTTCTTCTTTCTTCTCTTCTTTGGCAACTTTAGCCTCTTTTATTTCTGCCAGTCGTTTTGCAGCCTGTTGTTTTCTTGCTGCTAAACGCTTTCCCTCCAGTTCATGCTCTTCGTCGGCTTTGGCGTTCCATTCCTTGATGAAATTGTAGCGCGCCTTGGAGAAGTCAAACTCAAAGTCAGGCATTCCTGTTTCCGTGTCATCCAGGCGATAGGGTGGGTTGTTGCCCGATACGCGTTGCACTTCCACCATGGCCAGTCCTTGCGCGAGCATACCTAATTGTGCTGCCGCACCATAGCTCAGGTCGATGATGCATCCGCGACGGTAAGGACCACGGTCAGTGACCTTGACGATGATGCTCTTCTGATTTCTGAGATTGGTGACCTTTAGCAGGGTGCCAAAGGGTAGGGTGCGATGGGCGCAGGTCAGGCTGTCGTGATGCAGTCGTCCGCCGTCCGCCGTCCTTGCCCCCGTAGCTTTACGGGAGTAGTATGTGGCCTTGCCTTTTTGCGAACGGTGTTGCGCCGGAATAGGAAGAGTGAGCAGCAGCAAGGCCAAAAGGAGGATATGTTGCTGATACTGTTGCTTCATATTGGCAAAGATAATCAAAAATTCCCAATTATCAGTCATTTAGAGCAAGAAATTGATCTTGGGGGCTCTCCTTCTTTTCTCTTATTCTGTCTACTTTGTTGTATCGGCTGTTCATCTTGCATGTTTTTTCAGGGTTACATGCAAGCAAGAGTCCATATGAATTAACAAAAAAAGAATGCCAGCACTTCATGGTGAGGTACTGGCATTCTTAATGTCTTACAGGCTGTCAATCTCTTTATTTGTGAGTCCTGTCGCTTGGGCTATCGTCTGAGAGTCGATTCCCATCGCTTTCAGTTTCGCGGCTACAGACCTTTTCCCCTCCTGTCGTCCTTCCTGTCGCCCTTCTGCTCTTCCTTCTGCTCTTCCTTCTGCTCTTCCTTCTGCTCTTCCTTCTGCTCTTCCTTCTGCTCTTCCTTCTGCTCTTCCTTCTGCTTTTCCTTCTGCTCGCCCTTCCATCTTGGCAGTGTCTAGCACGTCGTTTTGCACCATGATGTTGTCTATGTGACGGTCATAGGCTCTGCGTTCTGCCTTGTCCATCTTCAGATATTGAAGTTTCTGCCGAGCCTCTTGTAGCCCAGGTGCTGTTGTGTCAGCCTTGATGTGGCCGCTCTTGAGGTAGTCCATCCACTCCTCAAGTGGTGTCTTGGCTACCTTATTGAATTCGTTGACGCGGATAATGAAGTATTCGGGGAAGATTTCCTCGGGAGTTTTAATCTTAATAAGCCCCTTGTCGCGTGTGTTGATCTTTAGTGTATCTTTGGTGTGTACACCAACCAGGGAAGTCTGTCCATGGTACAGATAGTCTGCTCCCTGTCCTAGATCGAAATACAAGATGCTGATGGAATACACTTTTTTCACCTTGTCATATTTGTCACCCAAAGAAATGTGCTCGGTGATGGTCTTGGCGACACCATAGAGGACACGCTCTAAATAATACAATTCACGAGCTTGCTGTATCTCAACGAGGATGATTTCTCCCTTGCTGTCTCTCGCTTTAATATCCACTCGGTTGAATTTGTCGTCTGGCTCTTCTTGGTTGCTTTCGCTTTCCAGAATCTCGACGATGTGAACGGGCTCGTTGAGAAGAACAGTAATCAGTCCCTCGAACACGCCAAAGTTGGCCTTGTCACGCAGCATACGCTTGGCAGCCCAGTCAAAACGGATGTATTTGTTGTCGTCTTCCATATCGTTGCCTTTTTGTGCAAACTTACGAAAAAAAAACGAGAATAGGAATGAAAGCAACTTGTTTTTTCATCTTTGCACATCGATATTTATGAAGAAAGGGATTGATAGAAAAAGCCTGTTATGTGCTTTGTTCAAGTATCCTTATACGATGCCCTGAGCCATCATGGCGTTGGCGACCTTCATGAAGCCGGCCACGTTGGCACCGCGCACATAGTCGATGTATCCGTCGGGCATAGTGCCGTACTTGACGCACTGCTCGTGAATGGAGTGCATGATATAGTGGAGCTTGTCGTCGACCTCCTGGGCACTCCAGTGCAGGCGCATGGAGTTCTGGGTCATCTCCAGTCCAGATGTAGCCACGCCGCCGGCGTTGACAGCCTTGCCCGGAGCGAAGAGCTGATGGGCCTGAACGAACTTCTCCACGGCCTCGGCCGTGCACCCCATGTTGCTCACCTCGGCGACACAAACCGGATGGTTGGCCAGGATACGGTCAGCATCGTTGCCGTCGAGCTCGTTCTGTGTGGCGCAGGTGAGATAGATGTCGGCTTTCTGCTCCCACGGCTTCTTGCCGGCGAAGAACTGTGCGCTCTTGAACTGCTCAGCGTATGGCTCGCAGATGTCCTCGCCGCTGGCGCGCAGCTCGAGCATGTAGTCGTTCTTCTCGCCGCAGATGCCTTCGGGATCATAGATATATCCATCGGGTCCGCTGATGGTGATCACCTTGGCGCCGAGCTGTGTAGCCTTCTTCACGGCACCCCAGGCCACGTTGCCAAAGCCCGAGACGGCGACCGTCTTGCCCTTGATGTCAATGTCGTGGGTCTGGAGCATCTGGTTGACGAAGTAGAGTGCGCCGAAGCCAGTGGCCTCCGGGCGCAGAATGCTGCCACCCCATTCCATGCCCTTGCCGGTGAGCACGCCTTGGAACTGATGAGTGAGCTTCTTGTATTCGCCGAAGAGATAGCCGATCTCGCGACCGCCCACGCCGATGTCGCCGGCCGGAACGTCCTCGTCGGGACCGATATAGTGGTAGAGTTCCTGCATGAAGCTTTGGCAGAAGCGCATCACCTCAGCGTCGGAGCGGCCGCGGATCGAGAAGTCGGCACCGCCCTTGGCACCGCCCATAGGCAGCGTGGTGAGCGCGTTTTTGAAGGTCTGCTCAAAGCCGAGGAACTTCATGATGCTCAATGTCACGGAAGGATGGAAACGCAGTCCGCCCTTATAAGGACCAATGGCGCTGTTGAACTGCACACGGTAGCCCGTATTGACGTGCACCTCGCCCTGATCGTCGGTCCAAGGCACGCGGAACATGATCACACGCTCCGGCTCAACGAGGCGCTCGATAATCTTGGCCTTCTCAAACTCAGGATGCTGATTGTAGACATCATGAATAGAGATCAGCACTTCTTTCACAGCCTGCAGAAACTCCGGTTCAGCGGCGTGTTTCCACATGAGTCCTTTCAATACTTGTTCAACTTCCATAGTAGTAAATTTGTTTTTAGTCTTAAAGGTTAATCGGGTTGGATACTCCCGGTGTTGTTTCATTGTGTCATTCTGACGGTGCAAATATAGGATTTATTTTGTAAACGGCAAAGGAAAACAGGGATAATTTTGCTTAAAAAGTATCGTTTTGCTTAGTTGCTTGGAGCGTGTACGCGAACAACAGTATATGACAGATAGAGAAGGTAAGAGCAAGTCAATAGAGATAATAAATTTAGTGTTGTGTATCTTTGATTCTTTCCATGAAGTCGTTGTCGCTTGGGCGGAAGGCGTCAGCATCGATGAGCGATCCGTCGGCAGCCACATAGATGAACCGTGGAATGCCTGAGATGCCGTAGGCCTTGCTGAGAGCTTCGTTTTGTGCCTTGTCAACGATCATCTGCGGCCACTGTGGGCGGTCGTGGCGTATCTTGCGCAGCCAAGCCTGACGGTTGCTGTCCATGGAGATACTGAGGATGACGAGTGAAGTGTCACCTTTCAGCGCTTCCACATGCTGCGCGAGGAATGGAATCTCTTTGCAGCAGGGACCGCACCATGTGGCCCAGCAGTCGATGTAGACGCGGCGGCCACGGTAGTCACTCAGATGGTGGACGTTGCCGAGCGAGTCGGTGAAGGCGAAGTCGGGAGCCATGGTGCCACGTTTGTTGCGCTTGATGGCATCCACCTTGTACTGATAGTCATTGATGACCGCTGTGTCCTCACCGGCATATTCACAGAAAGGCTTCCAGAAGCGGTCAATATCGGCGTAGTCCTTGCCATAGCAGAGCGTTTCGCGGGCACAGTCGTCAAGCAGAGCGTGTTTCACCTTCGGGTTGGTGATGTACAGCTTCATCACTGCGATGTATTCCAGTCCGTAGTCGGTGAGGTCGTGTCCCCACGCCTCGTCGTAGTTGCCTTTAAGATGGTTGCTGATGAAGCACTGTGGCAGATAGACGAGCAGTCCCGTAGTGTCATTGGGATCGATACGGTTCTCCAAGGCTTTAAGTTCTTCACTGTCTCGTGGCAACAGCCGGATGTGGAAGTTGAGTTCAGCCAGGTCGTTGAGATGACTGTATGGTGTGCGCACCTCCTTGGGGAGCTTTTTCAGGGCGCGAGCCACAGCGTTGTATCGTGCTTTGAGCGAGTCCAGTTTCTGCTCCGGTGTCAAATGCATCTTGTCATCTTCCTTGAAGGGGAAAAAGAAATCGTAGTCATAAGCTTTGTTGATGCACTCGGCAGCCTGGCGCGCGTGCGGCTCTGTGGGCAGGTCGTCCACTACTTGCGCCAGAGTGGGCGTGGGGATGAAGAGGAAGGAAATAAGCATGGCTTGCAAACCTTTCCTTAGCACTTCCGCGCAAGATAAGTAATTCTTCATTTGTTCTTTATCCTTTTTATTTGTCATTCAATGTTCATCTTTCAATACTGTTAATAGTTCTGCTTGAACGTTGGGTTATTGTTCATTACCTGTACAGGGAACGGGAAGACCCAAAGCGGGCTTTCTGGCGTAATGGTATAGTCGCCTGAATCAGGTACATGGCGTGTGATGTTCTTCTTGTATTTCTCTTCCGTGTTCCAGCGTTTGCGGTCGAAGAAGTTCTCGAAGGTAGCGATACATTCGATGAACTTAGCTTGTTGCAGTTCCTCCATGGCTTCTGCCTCGGTAGTTGCCGTGAAAGGCTTGTAGTGATTGGCATCGATACGCTTCTCTCTGACTTCATTGACCAGTTCGAGTCCCTTGTTGATCTGTCCCTCGCGTATATAGCACTCAGCGGCGAGATACATGACGCGCTCTACCGTCAGCCCCCATGCGTTGACGTAGGCATCACTGCCGTTACTTTCCAGACAGCCCTCTATGCCGGAGTCCATATAACCATAGTCAGCATTCCAGAACTCCTCACCCTCACTTTCTTTACCGCCAGAGTAGGCGTAGTCTTTCACATAGTCGCCGTCCTCGAAGAGTTCGGCCGTCTCGACAGAGAGCTGTTCATAGCTTGGGGTGTTGTCCCGGTCTGACAAGGGGGAGATATAGAAGAAGTTATTGGGCGATGTTGCCGGCAGGCTCCAACGGAAAGAGGTGGTGATGACCGACCGGTCCTCGATGGTGCTGTTCAGCGCAAGGGCTTTTTCGGCATAGGTCAGCGCATCCTTGTAGTTTTTCATCTGGAAGAGCACGCGGGCGCGGATGGCATAGCCGGCAGCGCGAGAGAGCCTCACTACATTGGTCTGCTTCTCTGGCAGCAGGGCAATGAGTTCGTCAGAGCAGTCATCGAGGATATGCTTGTAGTTTTCTTCTATGGTCTCTTGGTGCTTCTGGTTCACGTCGGCTTCTGTTACATAGGCGATCCCCAAGTTGTCCTTGGTCTTCTCGTCGTATTGTTTGGCGTAGCAACCCAAGGCGAGGAAGTGGAACCAAGCACGGTTGATGTGTGCCTCAGCAGCAATGGCAGGCTTGTCGGCTTCGTCACCACTGGCACCATCAAGCTTCTCCAAAAGCACGTTCATGTATTGGATATACTTATATAGATTGTTATAGCGGCTGTCCTTACTGGCCAGTTTGGCCCGGTCGGCAGTCTCGTCATAGCTCAGCATGGCGGCTTCCATGGTTCCCTTGTTCTTGATCTGGTCGGATACGGGCGTGAAACTACTTCCATAGCTCTCGTTGACGATAATTCCAAGTGACTCGTAAGGGATGTTGTTGACTTCCTTCTCGTTGAGCAACAACTCCAGGTCAGAAGTCTTGTTAAGAATGGTCTGACCCTCGGGCACCACATCAGTGTCGCAGGCCGACAGGGTCATAACCGCACCGGCGATGAGGGCATATATTGTTTTCTGGCTTATCATAGTTGAAAATTAATATGATGATATATATAATAAGGTGTAGGAGAGATGCAGTGTTAGAACTTGACGTTGACACTGAGCGTGTAGCTCTTTGGTGCTTTCAGCCCGCGAGCTCCAGTAGAAGGATTTACGCTTTCTGGGTCAATGCCTTCGCTGTTGCGCACCCATGTGGCTACATTGCTCATCTGAAGTCTCAGGCGAATGGCTTGCAGACCGAGACGGGTGCAGAGCGCGTCGGGGAGGTCATAGCCAAGAACAAGGTTGCGCAACTTCATATAGTCGGCATGGTCAACGTCCTGATCACAATAGTAGAGCTGGTCGGTATAGAAATTGGTGTGCATCATCATGTATCCGTTTCCAAGCATGTTCTTACGGTCTTCCTCTGAGGCGCGCCAGTAGTCGAGATAAGCCCGTGGCACTTCATAGCCATAGTTTGAGGATGCCGTAGAGCACCACTTGTAAGCCTTGGCACGGAAGTAGTGCCCGGCATAGAAGTTAAACATTCCGCTGAGAGAGAAGCGCTTCCATGTGATGGTGGGCGTCAGGCTTCCGGTCCATTTCGGGTCGAGTGATCCACTGAATACGATGTCGTCCTTGGTGAAGGCCGAGCTGTAGAGGTTGTCGCTGACCTCCGTGCCGTCGGCTTTTTTCCAGAATATCTGCTGGTAGCCGTCTTCGTCGGTCTCTACATGTCCGAAGCGGAAAGAGTAGAGGCTGTTCACCGGATCACCCTCACGGTAGGAGTCGAGGGCAGAGACACCACTGGTGGGCTGATGATGGAGGCGGGTGATCTTGTTTTTGTTGTAAGCCAGCGTGAAGTCCATGCTCAGACCCACCTCGTTGTCGTTGTGGGCGCGGAGAATGTCACTGGAGAGTTGCAGTTCCACACCCTTGTTGACCATCTCTGCATTGTTGGTGCGCAGTGAGCTCCATCCTGTGGTGGGGTCGAGGTCGATGGAGGCAAGGATGTCGGAGCCCTTCTTGTGGTAGAAGTCGAGCGATCCGCTGATGCGGTGGTCGAGAACAGCGAAGTCGAGGCCACCGTTCCATGTGCGCGTCTTCTCCCAGCGCAGCTCGTCATTAGGCGGCGTGTTGAGTGAAGCATATTTATCACCGGTGAGATCAGTCGTATGAATCTTAGCGGTGAGATAGCTGGAATAGTTGGAGTTGATATTGCCCGTGACGCCATAGCTCATGCGCAGTTTCAGCATGTCGATCCATCCGAGTTGCTTGATGAACTCTTCGTTGTGAGCGTTCCAGCTGAGTCCTGCCGACCAAAGGGGACGATGGCGGAACTTTGAGGAAGCGCCGAAGAGGTCGGCCTCGTCGACGCGGTAGCTGGCCGAGGCGGCATAGCGACTGTCGTAGACATAGTTGGCTGTAGCATAGTAGGACTGGTACTTGTGCTTGATATGGGTGGCACCGGCGACATCGCTGCTGAGGAAAGAATACTGTGGTGAGTAGAGGCTGCCGAGATCAGTGCTCTCGCTGTTAATGAGGTCGTTGAAATTGACGAGCCCCGTAGAGTTGGTCAGCGACTGTTCGTCGTAACCGTACATCTGATTGTAGGTGGTGCGGTCGAAGGTCTGACGATATTCATAACCGGCAATGGCCTCGATCCCATGTACTTTGTTGAGTGTGGTATTGTAGGATGCCTGTGTACGGAAAGTGTAGTAGTTGCCCTCACCGCTGTTTATGGTCATTAATCCACCCTCTGGAAGATTGTGCTTACCACCGGTAGTGAAGAGATTATAGAGGTGGCGCATGGAATATGATTCGCCGTTGATGAGCTTTTCGCTTCGGTCGCTGACATCCTCGTATTGGAACATGGCGCTGAGCTTCAGACCGTCGAGAGGCATGAGGTTGAGATGGACGAAGGATCGCGTATAGGTCTCGCGGCTCTTCTCGTGGTTCATGTCTATCTCGTTGACAGGCACATAGCCCTCATCTTTCAGACCGAGAGAGACATCTTTCAGACTGGGCTCGTTGAGGTCTACGTAAGCCTGGAGTGTGGCGGGGGTACCGTCGGCATTGTACATGCTTTGGTAGTCGGCAAAGGAGGTGCGACTGCTGAGATCATAGTCGCCGGTGGCACGCATGTGTTTGCGGTTGTTGTTCAGTGTCACACCGAAGCGCATATTCAGCCATTTGGTGACGTCGAGGTCACCATTGTACTGCATGGTCAGCGTGTTGTTGTACTGGTTCTTCGTGCTGGTGTTGTCACCCTTCCAGTTGACGACAACGCTGGAGTTGAGGTAGCGTCCCTTTGTTCTCAGTGCGAGGTTGTATTGCTGGAGCAGTTCGTTGCGGTCCATCAGATCAGCATACTCATTGCGGTAGCTGTTGTGGCTCCATTGCTTGATCGTGCTGTTGTATTCATCATCACTGATCTCGCCGAGCTGGTGGCGCATCATCAGCTTGGTGATCGGTGACATCAGTCCGCCACGGCGCTTATACTGCTTCTCCATATAGCTCTTGGCGTCGGCATCGTTCATCATCCATTGGAAGTTGTACTGCTCCAGCTCCAACTGCTCGGCGGCATTACAGTAGTCGTAGTCGTTGTAGTTGTATTTATTGTATCGTGTCAAGTCTGCGTTGAAGTCTACTGTGAGCTTTTCGCTATTGGCTTTCTTTGTGGTGATGACGATGACGCCGTTGGAGGCACGTGCGCCGTAGACGGCCGAGGCAGCGGCATCCTTCAGCACGGTGATCTTGTCGACATCATACGGGTTGACGTCGCTCAGTCCGCCGCTGATGGGTAGTCCGTCGACGACGATGAGGGGCGACGTGCTGGCGTTGAGCGAGCCCACGCCACGAATGACGAGACCGCTGGAATTGCCGTTGTTGTAGTCGACGAGACCGGGAACAAGTCCTTCGAGACGGCCACGAAGACTGGATGCGTAGCGCTTGTCGATGTCCTTCGATGAGAGTGTCTGGAACGAGCCGGTGACATCTTCGCGCTTGAGTGTCTGATAGCCGGTGACCATGACGTCGCCGATGGTGATGCCGTCGCTTTCCAGAATGATGGTCACGGGTTTGGTGGAGACGCGGCGGTGATAGGGCTTCATGCCGATATAAGAATAGGTGAGCATGGCGTCGGAGCGGACTCCGGGTAGCGTGTAGCGTCCGTCGCTGTCGGTGATGGTACCCGTAGCAGTACCGTCGACCTGAATGCTCACGCCGACGAGCGGCTCACCCTGGGCGTCGAGGATGCGGCCGGAAGCTGTTACGAAGGTAGGTGCCTTACTGTCTTGATTGTTTTTGTTGATTTGGATATAGCGTCCTTTGACAGAAACCGTCAAAGGTAAGTCTGCTGTCAGTTGGCGCACAGCGTCGGGAGCAGACAGCCCGGCGATGTCGCGGGTGACCTTGAAAGCCTTCAGGTCACCGGCATTGTAATTGATCTTGTAATAGTCCGACTGACGTTCCACTTGATAGAGGATGTCGGTCAGGGACTGCCCGTTGGCATGCAACGACACCTTGTGGCCCTGTGCCGCGGCAGCGATGCTGAGCGGCAACATCAGTACCACCATGGCTTGGCGTAAGCGTTCTCTCTTCATAACTGTTCCTTCTTAAAATGACTCTTTAATAATACTGCTATATCCTTAATACCAAAAAGAAAGATAAAGGGTACTATGATTTACCAACTTTTTTAAGAAAAAGTTAGTAAGCCGACATAAAGATATGAAAAGAGAATGGCGTTGCTACCTGACGATCATTTCTCCGCGTTGCAGTTCCACCCGCACGCCATCCTGCTCGTTGAGCTTGTTGACAATGCTTTGCAGCCTCTCTTGGTGGGAAGCTACGAAGTGCAGGCGAACGTTCATGGCGTCCTCGTTTTCAAAGACTACGGTCTTGTGATACCATTGTGCCAGCTGCTCCATGATGGTCAGTAAAGATGCGTCGGCGAAATAGAAATAGCCTTTCGCCCATTGCGTGTAAGGATAGGTGTCGACGCTTTCCACGGTCATCTTGCCGTCCTGCCATGTAGCCTGCTTGCCGGGGGAGAGCACGGTCTGTGTGCCTTTGGCCGACACGGCGATGCGCCCCTCTACAAGAGCAACGTAAGGTTTGGCTGCTTTGCAGACATTAATATAAAAGGTGGTACCCAGCACGCGGGTGGTAAGTGCGCCGGCATGAACGATGAAGGGATGGGTGGGATCGTGGTGTACGCGGAAATAAGCCTGGCCCGACATTGCCACCTCGCGCGTCTGACCTTGGAACGTGTGGGGATAGATGATTTTGGAGTTGGCGCCTAACCATACATGGCTCTCGTCGGGCAGGACAATGTTGAGTGCTTGTGCTATGCCGCTCGTCACTGTGTCCATAGTGATGGTCTCGGCTGTGATCGTTGTGTTGGCGACAGTTTGCGTCGCGTCGCTTGCTGGCTTTGCCGCTGACTGTGTTGTCGGACTGATGCGTTGCTGCTGAGAAACATGAGAGGCCACCTGCTGTTCTTGACGACTCTGACGGATGGGAAGCAACAACAGCAGGGCAACGGCAGCGGCTGCTGAGGCAACAGCTATCACCGCCCACAGCCTTTTCCAACGCGAACGCAAGGGAGACGGCTGGGCCTCAAGGCGTGCACGCAGTGCCTGCCATGACTGCTCCTCGTCAGGCTCAGCGTGGCAGAGACTTTCCAGAGCCGCGAGGATCTCGTCGTGCTCTTGGCGGTTGGGGAAGTCCTCTTTGCCGTTAATGGATATGTTGTGCTCGTTGTCTGTCATAAGTTTCTTGTTGATAGTGGTTGCTATATATATTACTTCGAATCTGATCTTTCGGGCACTTCGTCAATGGCATTTTCTTTGTGAAAATGTTTTCGCAGGGTAGAAAGTGCCTTCATTACGTGTTTTTTCACTCCGTCGGTGGTGATGCTTAGTTGTTCGGCTACGTCGCGGTAGCTGCGCTTTTGATAATAGCATTGTATGAACACATAGCGCGTGCGTTCCGTCATGCTGGCGATGACCTTTTCTATCTCTTTGATGCGAGCCTCTCGGGCCAGCACTTCTTCCAGATCTTCGTCGGTCCAGTCGTGTTGTGAGCTGTCGGGCATGGGTGCGAGCCGCTCTTGCCGGCGCAGCCAGTTGAGGCTTTGGTTGTGCACAGCGGCGTAGAGATAGCCTTGTACACGTTCTGCATCCAGCGCATCCCGTCGCTTCCACGCAATGGCGAAAACCTCTGCCACCACATCGCTGGCAGCCTCGGCATCATGGGTGAGATGGAGCGCATAGTGATAAAGCCGTGAATGGTATTCACGGTACAGCTGTTCGAAAACGTCTATGGTCATCTCATTCATGTTGACATGGGAAAGGGCTCATGGTATTCTATTTTTCAATACAAAGATACAAAAAATATGGGAAAGTAGTTATAGTTTAGTTTTTCTATTTGCAGAGTTACTATTGCGAATAATATTCAAGCCTTGTTGTGCCTCAGTGAGTAACACGTCGGAGGTCTTTGTCCGTCATGGCCGCCACGCAGGAGTCCGACCACACATTCTCGGCAGTCTCCACCATGTCGATGATGGTATAGATGGGCAGGATGATACCCATGATGCCGACGGGGGCGCCTTGCCCAGTCATCAGCGAGAGTGTGAGGAAATAGCAGCCCATCGGCACGCCGGCATTGCCGATGGCGGAGATCACGGCGATGACGAGCCACAGCAACATCATCGGCAGTGTGAGGCGTATGCCGCCGTTCTGCATGACGAAAAGTGAAGTGACAAGGATAAATGCCGCACAGCCGTTCATGTTGATGGTTGTACAGATGGGCAGCACGAAGCGCGACACCTTCGGGGCTACCCCCGCCCGCTTCTCCGCCGTCTCCATCGTCACGGGCAGCGTGGCCGCCGAGCTCTTGGTGAAGAACGCCATCAGCACGGCCGGCATCATACGACCTAAGTGGCGGATGGGGTTGAGACCGCGTGCTAACAGGAAGAGTGGCAGCACGACGAAGAACTGCAAGACGTTGCCACCGAGGATGACGGCTACGTAGCGGCCCAGCGAGGCTGCCGCCACACCGGCCGTGACCTGTGCGCTGAGCTGTGCGGCAAAGGCCATGATGCCCAACGGCAACGTCCAGATGAGACCTTTGATGAGCATGAAGAGCAGGTCTTGCAGCCCTAAGAGCAGGTTGAGCACTGTGGTGCGCCGCTCGCCCTGTCGCATCTTTGCCAAGGCGATGCCCACGGCAGCGGCGATGAGTAGCAGCGAGAGCACGTTGGCCTCCAAGAACGGCTGCACGAGATTGTTGGGCACTACTGAGAGGATATGGTCGTAATAGGTCTCGCCGCCGAGTGCCTTGGGGATGGCGGCCTGTCCGCCGCTGACCATCTGCGCCGGCAGGTTGCCAGGACGGACGAGGAGGAAGAGCACGAGGCCTACCGCTGCTGCGGCGAAGGTGGTGAGCAGTGTGTAGGTCACGGCATGGCGGAAGATACGCCCCGTGTCTTTCTGGTCACCGATGGAGGCCAGTGTGGTCATGACGGCCAGCACGATGGTGGGCACGGCGAGGAACTGGAACAGTCGCGTATAGACGGTGGCGATGAAGTTCATCAGTGTGTCGAGCCAGCCCCAGCCCAGCACGCCGAGGACGGCACCCACAACGAGTGCCCCTATCCACAGCACGAGCTGCCTGCGGTTTTTCACGATGTTCTGTCGAGCTTGGGAGTTATCTTGGTGTATGTTATCCATTGCGTAATCCTTTTTTTGGTTATAACGCATAGTGGATGGGAATTATTTTTGTAGGCAACATTTATATAATGTTCTTATAAATAATATAAGCCCCTATACAAATGCAGATGATGAACAGAAAGAGATTCAAAAATAATACATGCTTATCCCTTCCTTTACGAAAGATAGAGATTAAACGCCAGCCTTGATAGACCATCGTAATGACAATAATAGCATCTAAGGCGAAGCCTAAAAGTCGAAAGAAATACTGCCACATAATATTAGTACATATCAGTTTCTGTGTTTTTTCATTATCCTTGATTTCCCTTTTTGTGTGCAAAGATAGTGAAAAAGAGTGGAATACAAAAATAATATCCAAGCTTTATTTCCTATCCCTGAGAGCATCCTATCTTATCCATGGACAACGAAAAAGAGCGATAATGTTTCTTATTTTCGGGAAAAATGTGTAAGTTTGCAGTATTACTAAAGACTGAAAGCTTATGCCGACCCAAATACCCCAGGAATGGACGCGGTTCATCCTCAAGGACGTGACGTTTGTCAACCTGATGATGCGCCATATCTATAATGTGCTCATCGTGGCCAATCCCTACGATGCCTTCATGCTTGAGGACGACGGGCGCGTGGAGGAAAAGATCTATAACGAGTATGCGCAACTTGGACTGCGCTATCCACCCACGTTCACCCAAGTGTCGACCATCGAAGAGGCGGAGAAGATTCTCGGCTCGACGAAGATCGACCTCGTCATCTGCATGCCCGGAAATGCCGACAACGACGCTTTCACCGTGGCGCGAAGCATCAAGCAGAAGTTCCCCGACATCCACTGCGTGGTGCTCACTCCGTTCTCCCACGGCATCAGCAAGCGCATGGAGAACGAGGACCTGAGCATCTTCGACTACGTGTTCTGCTGGCTCGGCAACACCAACCTCATCCTCTCCATCGTCAAGCTCATCGAGGACAAGATGAACATCGACCACGACATCCAGGCGGCCGGCGTGCAGATGATTCTCCTTGTCGAGGACTCCATCCGCTTCTATTCCAGCATCCTGCCCAACCTCTACAACTATATCCTGCAACAGAGTCAAAACTTCGCCACTGAGGCCCTTAACCGCCATGCCGCCACGTTGCGCATGCGCGGCCGTCCAAAGGTGTTGCTGGCCCGTACCTATGACGAGGCTATTCAACTCTATGAGAAATACAAGGACAACTGCTTGGGCGTCATCAGCGACGTGCGCTTCCCCATCCATGCCCACCCCGAGCATCAGGGTGCCATGGGCGGAAACAAAGAGGACAAAGATCCTGAGGCTGGCTTCAAGCTTCTGGAAGCCATCCGACGGGAGGATGAGTATCTGCCGCTCATCATGGAGAGCGCCGAGTCGGCCAACCGTGAAAGAGCCGAGCGAGAGGGCTTTAAGTTTGTCGACAAGAACTCCAAGATGCTCAGCGTGGACCTGCGCCATCTCATGGAGGAGCACATGGGCTTCGGCGACTTCATCTTCCGTGACCCGACGACCCATCGTGAGATCATGCGCATACATACCTTGAAGGAGTTGCAGGACAATATCTTCAAGATACCAGCTGACTCTATGCTCTATCATGTCTCACGCAATCATATCAGCCGTTGGCTCTGCGCCCGTGCCATCTTCCCAGTGAGCAACTTTCTCAAACATGTCACATGGCATAAGCTCCAGGATGTCGATGCCCACCGACAGATCATCTTCGACGCTATCGTGCAGTACCGCCACATGAAAAACCTCGGTGTCGTGGCAGTCTTTGACCGTGGCAAGTTCGACCGCTATGCCCATTTCGCGCGTATCGGCGATGGTTCGCTCGGCGGCAAGGGACGTGGCTTGGCTTTCCTCGACAACATCATCAAGACGCATCCCGACTTTAACCGTTTCAGTGGGGCTACCGTACAGATTCCCAAGACCGTGGTGCTCTGCACCGATGTCTTTGACCAGTTCATGGAGCAGAACAATCTCTATGACATTGCGCTCAGTGATGCGCCCGACGAAGTCATCCTCCAGCACTTTCTGGAGGCGCAGTTGCCCGACAGCTACATCGCCGACTTCTTCACCTTCTTCGAGGCAACCCACAGTCCTATCGCCATTCGCTCCAGCTCGCTGCTTGAGGACAGCCACTACCAGCCTTTCGCCGGTATCTACTCCACCTATATGATTCCCAACCTCGACGACAAGTACGAGATGCTGCGGATGCTCGCCGCTGCTATCAAGAGCGTCTATGCCTCAGTCTATTACCGTGACTCCAAGGCTTACATGACAGCCACGTCCAATGTCATTGACCAGGAGAAGATGGCTGTCGTGTTGCAGGAAGTAGTCGGACAGAACCATGGCGACCGCTACTATCCCACCATGTCGGGTGTGCTGCGCTCGCTCAACTACTACCCTGTGGGTGAGGAGAAGGCTGAGGAAGGCATCGCCTCGCTGGCCCTCGGACTCGGCAAGTACATTGTCGATGGCGGACAGACCTTGCGTGTCTCGCCCTGGCATCCCCACCAGGTCATGCAGCTCTCCGAGCTGGAGACAGCCCTGCGTGAGACGCAGACACGCTTCTACGCCCTAGACATGAAGCGTGACGTGGGCAGCGACTTCAAGGTCGACGACGGTTTCAACATCCTCAACCTTCGTGTCAAGGAGGCCGAGAAGGACGGCTCGCTGCAATATATCGCCTCGACCTACGACCCCTACGACCAGATCATCCGCGACGGTGTCTATGAGGGTGGACGCAAGGTGATCTCGTTCTGTGGCGTGCTCCAGCAGGATGTGTTCCCTCTGCCAGAGATCATGCAGATGTCGATGAAGTATGGTGCTGAGGCCATGCGGCGTCCTGTCGAGATAGAGTTTGCCTGCAACCTCAACGCTGACCGCACGGGTGACTTCTACCTCTTGCAGATACGCCCGATCGTTGACAGCAAACAGACGCTCGTGGAGGATGTGGCGGCATTGCCCGATGATGAATGTCTGTTGCGCAGTCACCGCTCACTGGGCCATGGCATCGTTGACGATGTGACCGACGTGGTCTATGTGAAATACGACGACCACTTCACGGCGATGAACAATCCTGCTGTGGCCACTGAAATAGAACATATCAACCGGCAGATGATCGACGAGGGACGTGGCTATGTGCTTATTGGCCCCGGACGGTGGGGCTCCAGCGACCCGTGGCTCGGCATGCCGGTGAAGTGGCCGCATATCTCCGCAGCCAAGGTGATCGTGGAGGTGGCACTGAAAAACTATCGTGTCGATCCCAGCCAGGGCACTCATTTCTTCCAAAATCTCACTTCGTTTGGCGTGGGCTATTTCACCATCGACACCAACCAGAGCGCAGAGCAGGGAGGTATGGTGCGCAAGGATATTCTTGACGCCATGCCCGCTGTAGAGGAAACGCAGTATGTGCGCCACGTCCGCTTTGCTCGTCCTCTGAGAATACTCATGGACGGCACAAAACAAGAAGGAGCGATAACAATGTTGAATGTTGAATGAATAATGATTGAATGATGAATGAATGATGATAGAATGATGAGTGAATGATGATTGAATGTTGAGTGACGCGTGCCGAGCAGCGCGTCACTTAATAATTATTAATTTCTGTGGACCGAAATAACAACGAATCAATAAAACGGCTATATTTGCAGTTGATATGAACATCTCTTAGAATTAAGCCTATGAACATCATTAGGAGAATGGCTGTAGCTGTTGTCTGCTTGTTGATGGCAGTGAGTAGTCTCGAAGCGAAAAGACCTTTTGTGAGGGTCAACGGCTTTGAGGTGAGCAAGCATGTGACGGCCATAGAGATGGAAGGCAATATGATGTCGTTGCGGTGGAACGACAATACGGTCATGAGAGGACGGCTGGCCGATGTGATGATCAACCTCGCCTGTCACGATTGTGTCGACAAGGCCCGTATCTTTTCTGTCAGTGGCGTACAAGCCTCAAAGATGCGTGTAGAGGGGTTGACGCTTGGCTCCACCTATTCTCTTTACGACTTGATGGGCAATTG
The DNA here is from genome assembly GCA_900317685.1 of uncultured Prevotella sp. Lineage (GTDB taxonomy): Bacteria > Bacteroidota > Bacteroidia > Bacteroidales > Bacteroidaceae > Prevotella. The sequence continues at coordinate 23,663 of ONHQ01000029.1, read as the reverse complement.
CCTGGGTACCCGCACAGTAGACAGTCCCATTCTTTCTGTAGACATCAGCCATCTTACCACAGGCATCTACTTGCTCAAGTGCCAGAGTCTCGTGATGAAGTTTGTCAAGGGTTAGCACCATGATGTAGATGCTCAAAGCTGGTATCCTCCTTTCATCACGATTCTGAGGATGATAGAATTCCCTGTTCATCAGAATGGTTGTTCAAGGGAGGTGCATTGCTAAAAGATGTTTCTTTTTTCCGATATTCTGTTTTTATTGAGTACCTTTGCGTCCCTAACAGAAAGAAGTAATGAAGAAGAAACTATCACAAATTCTTAGTCTCATTGTTTGTTTGCTGATGGTGGCTGCTGTCTCCCTGCGTCGTGACGGCAAGTTGCTGGGACATGATTTTCGTACCAAGCAAAAGGTAGATACTTCAGTGAGGAACGATACCCTGCGCATGGAGTCCGACGGCACCATGGTCATCAACACCACCAGCCTGGGAAAAGACATCTCGGGCTATGGTGGAGCAGTGCCGTTGGAGATCTATGTCAATAAGGAAGGCGTCATCACACAGGTGAAGGCTTTGCCCAATGGCGAGACGCCGGAGTTCTTTGGCCGTGCGAGTGCACTGTTCAATGCGTGGAAGGGCAAGAGTCTGAAGGAAGCCGAGACAATGCAAGTCGACGCTGTCTCGGGAGCAACCTATTCGTCCAAGGCGATCATAGCTAATATGCAGCGCGGACTGCAATACGCCGACAAGGCCAGTGCAAAGGCTCAGTCGACTGTGCAGTTCGACTTCAGTGCAAAGAATATAGCCGGACTGATTGTGGCGCTGATGGCTGCCATCATCCCGCTCTTTGTCAAGGACCGCCGCTATCGCATGGCGCAACAAGTGCTCAACATTGTCGTGCTGGGCTTCTGGTGCGGTACGATGGTGTCTTATAGTGCGATCATTGGCTATATGTCCAATGGCATGAATGTCGTGTCCTTGCTGTTGCCTTGTGTGTTGCTCGTCATTGCCTTCCTTTATCCGATGTTCGGTAAGAAGAACTACTATTGCAATCATGTCTGCCCCTACGGCAGTCTGCAGGAGCTGATGGGCAAGACCGTTCACTACAAGGTGAAGATCAGTGGCAAGACCATCAGACGTCTCGATACCTTCCGCAGGGTGTTGTGGGGTGCGCTCATGGTGTGCTTGTGGACAGGACTGTGGTTTGACTGGGTCAACTACGAGCCGTTCTCGGCGTTCATGGTGGAGTCGGCTTCTTGGGTAGTCATCGCCATCGCCTTGGCCTTTGCCCTTCTCTCTGCCATCGTCATGCGCCCTTATTGTCGCTTTGTGTGTCCGATGGGCAGCATGTTCAAGATGGTAGGGTAGGACAAGCCGCCCCCTCACCCCTACCCAAGAGGAGGGGAGTAGTTACATGCAAGAGGTGATATAATATCTCTTGATGTTGGCCGGTGCAACACAAAATAAACTATATTAGAAGAGGGTTGACAACGCAGAGACAGTATCTCTGCGTTGTCAACCCTCTTTGCGTTATTGTACTTTTCAACTTCGTGAGAGGACAAGGTTACTCCACTCTGAACCAGTCGACATCCATCCATCCGCGGTTGCCCGTGGTGCCGGGCCGCATGCTGACGAGACCCATCTTGGCACCTATCCACTTGCCTTTTCTGAGCGTGAAGACGTCACCGGCGGCGCGATAGTGCTTGTTGTCGAGGCTATATGCGAAGCGGGCCTGTCCCTTGTCGATGCTGATCCGAAGGTATATGTCCTCATGGATGGCGGGCGAGTAGGGGATGGTGTCTACCTCGGTAGGCTCCAAGGTAGCCAGAATCTTCTCCGTTTCTTTCCCTTGTCGGTCAGCATCCTTGCAGTTGATTTGCAGTAGTTCGAATTTCTTGCCCTTTCTTCTGCAGACGAGAGCCTGGTAGTTCATACCCATCACGACAACCCCGGCATACTGACCGTCGCTCTTGGCCGAGATGCGTACCTTGGCCGTGGCTGTGAACTTAGGAGCCGGAAGCTTTTGCAGGAGCAGGTTGCCTGCCTGCCACAGTCCGTTGCCTGGCAGTTCATCGGCGTTGTAGAGTCGTAGGGTGCCGTTGGCGGTTGGCATACCCCAAAGAGGGTTGTAGTTGGCCTGCCACTGCCATTGCAATCCGAGTTCCCCAGTGTTGAACTCATCAGACTCTTGTGGGTTGACCCGTGTCTTGGAGTTGCCCTTAGGTTTGCGCCAGGTGGCATAAGGCTCACCGCAACCGTCACCGTCCTTGTCATTGCCGATCACCGGCCAACCACCTTTCCACGCCATCGGTTGCAGATAGACGACACGCCCATAGGCATTGCGGTCGTTGAAGTGGAGAAACCAGTCCTCGCCCAGTGCTGTGTGCACCCATGCACCCTGATGAGGGCCATTGATGTCGGTATGTCCCTGGTGCATCACGGTGCGTGCCTCATAAGGTCCGAAAGGTGTCCGTGAGCGCATGGCCAGTTGCCAACCGCGCTCCACACCACCGGCCGGACAGAGAATCCAGTACCAGCCGTCGTGATGATAGAGCTTCGGCCCCTCTGTGGTGTGGTTGACCTGCCCGCCGTCGTAGACAATTCGTGGCGCGCTGATGGCGTGGCTGCCGTCGGCGGAGAGCTCCCACATGGTGAGTACGCTGTTGAATCCCGCTCTGCTGCCGGCCCAGCCATTGACGAGATAGCAGTGCCCGCTCTCGTCCCATAGCGGACAGGAGTCGATCATGCCCTTTCCGGCGATGACACATTCCGGTTCACTCCAAGGACCCTGGGGCTGCCGGGCTCGCACGCGCATGATGCCTTGGTCGGGATCTCCCCAATAAATAAGGTATTCCCCCTTGTGATAACGAATCGACGGTGCCCACACACCTTTGCCGTGCTGAGGCTTGCTGAATAGCGAGTCGGGCTGTTGACGGTTGAGCGCATAACCGATGATCTCCCAGTTGACGAGATCTTTGGAGTGCAGGATGGGCAGTCCGGGAATGCAGTTGAAGCTGCTCGCCGTCAGGTAATAGTCGTCACCAACGGCGATGGCGTCGGGATCACTATAGTCGGCGAAGAGTACGGGATTTTTGTACATGCCGTTGCCCAAGTCCGGATCCCAGACTTTGGAGTGGTATTGTGCTGGGACAGGAATCAGTCCCACACCGGTACAGAGCAGTAGTGTGAGAAAGAGTGCTTTCTTTTTCATCGGTTGATCAATTTAGGTTCTTTTTGTAAACAGGATAACTTAGTGGTTATTGTTTGTTTACTTTACTAACGTATACACCTTATTTAATATTGCGTAGTCTCAGCAGTGCTTCGAGATAATAATAGTCGGCATAGACGATGCTGGCGTCGATCTCGCTGCCTGCCGGATGGTGTCCGGTGGAGTGAAGCAGGAAGGCGTCGTTGCGCTTGCCGCTGAAATATTCGGGAGAACTCAGTTGGCGGAGCATCTCGACAGCCTTTTCGCGATATTGCTGTCCCTTTTGTCCTCCGACGTACTGTTGCAGTTCCAACAGCGCGTCAGCCACCACGCAGGCCGCACTGGCATCTTTTGGTGCCTTCGGGTCAGGATCGTCGAAGTCCCACTTTGGTATCAGATCTCCCTCCGGCAACCGGCTGAGATAGTAATTTGCAACCTTTTGTGCAAAGTCGAGAAACACCTTTTCGTGGGTATATCGGTAGACCATCGTATAGCCGTATACGGCCCAGCCTTGTCCGCGGGCCCAGGTGCTGTTGTCGGCATAGCCCTGGTGGGTGACGCCCTTGATGAAGTCGCCCGTCAAGGTGTCGTAGACAGCCACGTGATAACAGCCGCCATCGGGGCGGAAATGGTGTTTCATCGTGGTCTTGGCGTGCGTGACGGCGATGTCATAGAGCAGCGGGTTGCCCCCGTGACGGGATGCCCAGAAGAGCAGGTCCAGGTTCATCATGTTGTCCATGATGGTGTTGTGACCGCCAAACATCTTCACGTTGCGGGGCCAGCTGAGGATTGTGCCGACAAGCGGGCGGAAGAGTGTGGCGAGTGAGTCGGCAGCGTCGAGCAGTGTCTGTCGGTACGTGGCGTTGTGGTTCTGCTCATAGCCCTTGCCGAAAGAGCAAAAGGTGATGAATCCCAAGTCATGGTCATAGACAGAACGGTAGACACATGACTTGAGTGCCGCCGTATAGCCTTCGGCAGCCTGGGCCACGATGCTGTCGTGAGTGTAGCTGTAGTCCATCCACAGGATGCCTGGCCAGAATCCCGAGCACCATTCCTCGGCGGTGGCCTTGCGGCAGTTCCATGCCTTCTGCTTGTCGCCATGAAGGATGTTGCGTGGCTCCATGGTGCAGTCCAGCGTGCCGTCGGCTTTTTGCAGGTCGTGCAGTGCTTGTCTCACCTTCTGATGACAGCGTTGCAGCTGCTGTTCTACTTGGAATGAAGAATCAGCGTGGCCGGTAAGAGCAAACGCCGAGAACAGGAGTACCAAGGTGGAGATCTTGAGAAGGCGATGAGGCTTGTACATCTTGAAGATTGGATTTCTTTGCATAGAAGTGGTAACTAATAGTTTTTAATATATAGTACGGATGTCCCCGGTAATATACGTAGATAAAAAAAGACAGCCTGGAATCACTTCCAAGCTGTCTCGTATCTGAAATTTGTAATTTTCAATGTAGAGCGACGATTCGCTCCTTTTGGTTATCCTACAATCTTATTCTTTACCTTTTACTAACACCTTACTGATTACAATCTTAAACCTAATAACTAAAAACCTAAATCTATTACTAACCTAAACAATCTATTAACCTTTTGACACTGCAAAGGTACGACGAATTCTCCGTACCCTCGAATATTTTCTGTAAGAAGTATCTTTTTCCCCATCTTTCTTAATCTAAATCAAGTGGCTGTGTGCGATAACAACAACAAGTTACAATATTGGTAAGGATATGATGTCCTATTTGACTTTCTTGAATTCAATGGCCGCTCCGCCGCTCTTGAGCAGAGGCAAGGTGATACGCTCGCCGGACTTGATGGTGCGCTGGGTTGTTGACACCTTCGTGCGGGTGCTGAGCTTAGGATCGTCCTGATAGAGGCTCATGGCGTACTTACCTTTCTTTGGCAGGAAGTCAGTAGTGTTGACGGTGATCGTACGGGGCTCCTTGCCGTTGAGCACGCCAACGAACCATGACGAGCCGGAGCGGCGGGCCTGGACAATATATTCTCCCGGCAGACCGTCGAGGGCTTTGGACTCGTCCCACACCGTGGGGCAGTCTTTCCAGAAGTTCAGTTCCTGCTCACCCTTGTAGGCGGTTGGAAGATCATACCAGAAGAGAAACTGGATGGGACTATAGTAGACTACCGACATGGCCAGCTGGTGGGCCTTGGTATTCTTCACCCGTCCGTTGAAATAGCAGAGCGTGTAGTCGGCGGGGCCGGCGAGGAAGCGCGTGAAGGGCAGCGTGGTGTTGTGGCGGGCATCAGGCATCTCTTCGTTGCCGCCAATGCCCTCCTGCGTCATCAGATTGGGGTAGGTGCGGCTCCATCCTGTCGGTCGGTATTCGTCGTGAATATCCACCATCAGCTTGTGTTCGGCGCATTTCTTCACTGCGTCATGCAGCCAAGTGGTCCACATCTGATTGCCTACCTGTACGAAGCCAAACTTGATACCCTTCACGCCCACCTGCTGATAGAGTGGCAGGATGCTGTCGAGTTGGTTGTAGAGTGCCCGCTGATTGACATAGAGCCAAATGCCCACGCCTTTGCTGCGGGCGTAGTCACAAATCTCGCGGAGCGTGAAGTCACGCTGAGCGGAGACGCGGAGCGCACTCGACGCAACCTTCATCTCAGGACCGTACCATCCGGCGTCGAGCTCCACATATTCTATTCCGAAGTTATGTGCAAAGTCGATGCTCTTCTTGATCCATTCTTTATCCAACTTACAGCAGCGGAAGGCGCGACCGGGGCGGATGTAGTCGTTGAGTTTGCGGCCGTCGCCCTCGTAGCGGCTCGGAGCGTTGAGCGAGAGCAGCAATTGTTTGTTGTTGATGAGCTCCACGGGGCGTTCTGCTGCCATGACGAAGCGCCATGGGGTAGAGTAGGGCGGGATGACGTCGGCATCGTCGTACATGGCAATGCCCAACACGTCGTCTTTGACCAGCCGTAGCTTGCCGCGGACATAGTTGCTCAGGGCAGCCTCGCCAACAGCCGCATAGAGTCCGTCGGAGAGACTGAGCAGAAGTGGACGTTCAGAGACGTCCTGCCAGATACGCCGGCCGTCGACGGTGGCTGAGGTCTGCAAGGCAACATGGTGGAAAGGGCCCTGGGCCCAGGCCTCATGCCACGCTGTGGTGCCGGAGGGGAAGGAAAACGTTGTCAGCTCCTGGGTGACGTGGACAAAGAGCCCGTTGCCACTCTCGGGAAAATGATAGCGGAAGGCCAGTCCCTCGTCATAGAGTCTGACGATGATGTCTAGGGCGTAGCGCTGTCGCTTGTCATATGCCGTGCCGGAGCCTTGCTCGGCGCTGCCTTTCTCGAAGTGCAGCGTCATGGTGTTGTAGTGATCGCGGATGAAGTCCTGTTCGCCATAAAGTGGTTCCCACGTCGTGTCGGCCGTGCTGCGGTCTACTTTGATGAGTCGCATGGAAGAAGACCAAAGGCGAGCTGTGTCCTGCGGTATGCCCATGGCTTTCTCGATGAGGTGGTTGTCGATGTTGATGCCTAAGTCACCGTCAGAGACTACTGTCTTGCCCTTATATAATAAGGAGTAGGTCAGCCGTCCGTCGTGTGGGTTGAAACTGAAGACGTATTTGCCGTCGGGCGAGGAGAGCTGTTCAGTGCTCTGTGCTGCCAAGGGTAGAATACCCAGCAAGGCAAGGAGGAGAAGGATTGTTGCTTTCATCTTGTTCACGTTTTTATTTGATTTCAACGTTGCCTTTGTCGTCGGCAGTGATGACTTTCGTGCTTCCGTCCTTAAGCACTACCTTGATGCCAACTGTGGAGACGTCAGCGTTGGCGGGATGGAAGAATTGAACAGACTGAATCTCTGACGGTTCTTTTTCCGACGAGGGTTCGAAGACTGCGACGAAGGGACGGTTCCATGCTTCGCCATGCTGGCGCGCCACGAAGGTAAGGACGGGTTGATAACCGATGTCATAGGGCTGTCCCTTCATGCGCTCATATTCGAGGTTGACGGGCGAGAGGGCGGTGAAGAGCTCACGTTGCGGTGCTCCCTCCATCCACATCGTCATGGTGATGCGACTGCCATTGTGCGCTTTCACGTCGTCGATGCCCTTGCCGGTGAGCAGCACGTCGAAGGTGGCCTTGGCGTCCTTGTCTGTGGTGACCGTCTTCTTGTTGTAGAGATAGGAGTAGGCACTGATATGTCCACCGGCAAAAGCCAGTTCCTCGGTGGGCTGGAGGTTGAAGTCCTGGCCCCTCGTATCGGTCAGACGCATCTGCTGTCCGAGGTTGTGATAGAAATAATCGTGGAATTCCGGTTCCATGAGTTCCTGTCCTTTCGGCAGACGGCTGCGGAAGATGTCGACATAGAAGCCGCCCGTCTTCGATGTCTTCACCACGATGTTGGTGCGCTGCTGCTGTGCCTGTGTTTCCGGCTCGGTGAAGGCGACGGTGGCATAAGAGATGTTGCAGGTGGAGTCACCGGCTGCGAAGCATGCGTTGGTGTCGGGGTAGCGCTTCACCAGCGTGAAGGCGTGCTGCGACATCATCACGGGATATGCCGACACACCATTGACGCACACAGTGTTGTGTGCCGGGAATTGGGAATAGTATTCGTGGTAGTCGTCACCGCTGTAGAGATATTTGCCGATGCCTCCGTCGGGCCCCAGCACATACCCTTTGCCGTAGAGCTCCATCGAGATGCCGTTGGCGTGCTGATGGTTGCCGCGGCTGCCATTGAGGGAAGTCATCAGATCGTGGTATTACTCTTTCTCTTCAAACAGCATGCAGAGAATTTCTACTTCCTCTCGCCATGAACCCATGGAGAACGTCCGATGCGCCATAGGTTCGTAGAACTGTTTTGTGTACGATACTCCTTAAACGCTGTTAAAATGGGACCAAAAGAGCTAATAAAGGCTAACAACTAAAACGATTAGTTGTACAGAACTATATTTTTTCGTTACTTTGCCATTGTAAACATCAAAGCGATACAATTATGAAAAAGCTAACGGCAAAGGAAAAGGAAATTATGGATATGCTGTGGCAGCATGGTCCCATGTTCGTCAAGGACATGCTGAAGTTGTATCCAGATCCCAAACCCCATTTCAATACCGTCTCCACACAGGTGCGCATCTTGGAGAGCAACGGCTACGTCAATCACGAGGCTGTGGGCAACAGTTATCGCTATCAGGCAGCCATCACGGAAGAAGCCTACGGCAAGAGCACCCTTGCCGGCGTGATTAAGAACTATTTCGACGACTCTTATCTCTCGGCTGTGAGTGCCTTTGTCAAGGAAAAGAAGATTACTGTCGACGACCTACGTGAGTTGATAGAGCAGATAGAGCAAGGCAAGTAACCAAAATGAATATATGATGGATTTTCTGTATTATAATCTCCGTGTAGCGGTATTGATAGCGGTGTTCTATATGTTCTACCGTTTGTTGCTGTCTCGTGACAGTTTCCATCAGCTCAACCGTTTGGTGCTGTTGGGCACAGCTTTGGCTTCTTTTGTCTTGCCTCTGTGTGTCATCACCATCCATCACACCGAGGTACTGTCATCACTGCCCACAGTAGAGACGGCTGTCGTCGGTGGTGGCGGCGCGTCCGTGGTTCCGTCCACGCCCTGGTGGCATATCACGTTGCCAATAGTCTACTGGTCAGGCGTCTTTTTTACATTATTATATACAATTCTCTCGATATCGAAGGTATGCATACTTATTGGCCGATGCGAGAAGCACCGGCAGGCCGACGGCTCTGTCATTGCCGTGGCCGATGGGGAAGTGTCCCCATTCTCTTGGATGCACTTTATCGTGGTGCCGCGTAGCGACTACGCCCATCCCGACAGTGCCATCCTCATGCACGAGCGTGAGCACATCCGCCGGCATCATTCTTGGGATGTGCTGCTCGTTGATGTTCTCTCGTCGTTTCAGTGGTTCAATCCTGCTATATGGATGCTGCGTTCAGATCTGCGCGCCATCCACGAGTATGAGGCTGATGCGGCGGTTCTCTCAAGTGGCGTCGAAGCGCGCCAGTATCAATATCTATTGGTAAGAAAAGCCATGGCTGCGGCAGGGTACTCTGTAGTCAATGGTTTCAATCACAGTACCCTAAAACAACGAATTTCTATGATGAATACTCATAAGCAAAACCGATATTCCTGGCTCAAAGCCATGTATGTACTTCCCATTGTTGCCGTCTCGCTTTGTGCCACGGCCAAGACTGTTACCGACTATAAGGTTGCCGACAGCACTGCTCCGTCTGTTTCCCAGCCGGCTGCTGTTCAGCGTTCTGCCTCCACAAACGTACCGGCAGCTACGATAGAGGATTTTGTAGAGCAAAAAGTAGCCCAGAAAGATACGACGAAGCTCAAGGATCTCCTGGTTGTCGTCGACGGTAAAGAGATACCTTATTCCTCATTAGAGGGTCTCGACCCTTCTTCCATTTCGGCTATAAGTGTCTATAAAGACAAAGCTCACACGGCTCAGTACGGAAAGAAAGGAGTCAATGGAGTGATTGTAGTGACAACGAAGAAAGCAGCGTCAGCAGAAAGGGAGGAAAGAAGCAGCTTTGAAGTTGTCGACGAAATGCCTCGGTTCAATGGAGGACCTACGGCTATGATGCAGTATCTTTCTCAGAATGTCCATTATCCCCTTGTAGCGCAGGAATGTCATGTGCAGGGGCGTGTCGTCGTCAGCTTTATTGTCAAGTCAGACGGATCCGTCGCTGATCCTAAGGTTGTCTACAATGGCACCAAGCGTGTAGCCGCAGAGGCGAACACCGCTTCGGGTGAGAAGAAAGAGACTGCCGTTGATGTTGCTGAAAATCAGAAGAAAGAGGCTGAAGCCAAGGAAGCTTTGGCTCAGGAGGCGTTGCGCGTGGTAAGCAGTATGCCGGCGTGGACACCGGGCAAGCAGAAAGGGAAACCCGTCAATGTGAAATTTACTATCCCCATATCCTTCATGCTGAATTGATCATCAAAGTAGATAAATTCCCTTCAAGGTAGAAAAATTGTGACAGCCCCATGCTGCAGTCTTTGTACGGACAGCCCCCGTGCTTTTTGATCGTGGCATGGGGCTGCAATATTACATCTATGTCCTTTTGAAGTGTCTGTGTGACGAATCCGTTATTGTTTTTCCCGAATAGCTTATAAAATATAACGATTATTATTTGTTAATGCTGCTAATATTAGTTACCTTTGCAGAAGAAGATAAGTCACGTTATTATGATCGATCCACATATTAAGCAGCAGTTTCTTTCCGAGGTTAAGCAGGCTATTCCGGAGAGACAGATATACACCGATAGCCTCCGTACTTATGCCTGGGGCACTGATGCCAGTTTCTATCGTATGACCCCACAAATCGTCGTCCGCACAAAGAACGAGGAGGAAGTGCAGGCGGCCTTCAAGGCATGCAAGAAATACGCAATACCGTTTACGCTCCGCGCTGCCGGCACGTCACTCTCCGGACAGAGCTGTTCCGACTCCGTGCTCATCGTGGCTGGCAAAGGTTGGGAGCAGTTCCACTTGGATGATGACAAGAATGCCATCACCCTTCAGCCCGGTATCACGGGAGGACGTGTGAACAATATCCTGAAGCCTTACGGATGTGTATTCCCGCCCGATCCGGCCTCGGTAGGCAGTGCTATGGTCGGCGGTATCGTGGTCAACAATGCCTCAGGCATGAACTGTGGTGTGCATGCCAACAGCGACCACATGTTGCTCAGCGCCCGCCTCGTCCTTACTGATGGCACCGTCCTTGATACCGGCGACGAGCAGAGCCGCGAGGCCTTCCGCAAGAGTCATCCCAAGTTTCTCAAGAAGATCGAGGCCCTGCGTGATGAGGTGCGGAAGGATGCGGAACTCACCGAGCGCATCCGATACAAGTATTCTATCAAGAACGTTACAGGTCTCAACATCCGTCCGCTTGTCGACTACGACGATCCCTTCGACATCATCGCTCACAGTATCGTGGGCTCTGAAGGTACGCTTGCCTTCCTCTCCAGCGTCCGCATGAAAACGCTGCACGAATATCCTTACCGCGCTTCGGCTATGGTTTATTTCCAGTCCATGGAGGAGAGCTGCAAGGCTATCGTGGCTTTGAAACAGCTGAAAGCCGAGGAGGACGACATGGCGATGACCTATGAGGATCTCAAGGTAAAGAGTGCGGAGATGCTTGACTATCTGTCGTTGCAGAGTGTCGACGACCCCATTTTTCTCAACTATAAGAACGATGTGGATGCAGGCCGTGTCGGCGGCGTAGCCAAAGGCGACTATCACAATCTCACGGCAGTCCTCACCGAGACCAAGGCTTTGACGCCGGAAGGCCTGAAGGCAAATATCCAGGAGATCATGGACACGCTCTCGCGGTTTAACCTCTATGGCGAGCCCGTCTTCACCGATGATCCGAAGGTCTACGGAAAGTACTGGTCTATCCGCTCCGGCATCTTCCCAGCCGTGGGCGGCCAGCGCCCAGTCGGTTCTTCCTGTCTCATCGAGGATGTGGCGTTTCATATCGAGGACCTGCCACACGCTACGGTGGATCTGCAGCAGCTCATCGCGCGCCACGGCTATAAGGATGCCTGCATCTATGGTCATGCCTTCGAGGGCAACTATCACTTCATCCTCAATCAGAGTTTCGCCACAAAGGACGAGGTGGAGCGCTACCGCAACATGATGGAGGATGTGGTGAAACTTGTCGTGGGCAAATACGACGGTTCCTTAAAGGCCGAGCATGGCACGGGCCGCAATATGGCGCCGTTTGTCAAATACGAGTGGGGCGAGAAAGCCTATGGCGTGATGAAGCAGTTGAAGCGCATCTTCGACCCCGACAATCTGCTCAACCCGGGTGTCATCTTCAATGATGATCCCGACTGTTTCATTGAGCATCTCAAGCCGTTGCCCGTACTTCACTACGATCTCAAGGCACGTCAGGAAGAGGGAGACAACCATTTGGCGGTTTCAACGATGGACGAGATGTTGCAAGGCGTTGAGAAAGCAAACCGCTGTATAGAATGTGGATTCTGTGAGATCAACTGCCTGTCGTGTGGCTTCACGCTCTCCTCAAGGATGCGTATTGCCTCTCAGCGGGAGATGCTCCGTCTCAGGCAGACCGGTGAGGATCCGAAACGGCTCGCGGAGATGGAGAAAGCCTATCGCTATCTCGGTGAACAGACGTGTGCCACAGATGGCCTTTGCGCTACCTCCTGCCCGATGAAGATCAACACGGGCGATCTCACGCATCTGCTGCGTCAACTCTTCATGGACCAGCATCCGGAGCAACGGGCTATCGGGCAAATAGGTGCCAACCATCTCGGTGCCATGAAAGATGTGGTGCGTGGCGCGCTCACAGCGGCCTCGTTAGGTAGGAACGTGCTCGGTACAGCAACTATGAAGAAAGTGTGCGGTGGACTTCATCAGCTCGGTATCCCGCAGTGGTCCACGGCTATGCCGGGTGCCATCCGTAACCCGTCCCAGGCAATGCTTAACCAGCAACCGTCTGAGCTGAAGGTGGTCTATCTGCCGAGTTGTATCAATCAGACCATGGGACTGACGAAAGGTGCTCCCGTCAAGCGACCGCTTGTCAAAGAAACGTGCGCCCTGCTGCACAAAGCTGGCTACGAGGTGATCTTCCCGAAGAATATGAAGAACCTCTGCTGTGGACAGATCTGGGAAAGCAAGGGTATGACAGATATTGCTGACCGAAAGACTGCTGAGACCGAGCAGGCTCTCTTCGAGGCCAGTGAGGGCGGACGATGGCCGGTGCTCTGTGACCAGAGTCCTTGCCTCCACCGACTGAAGAGGATGGTCACCCGTGTCCAGCTCTACGAGCCCGCGGAGTTCATCCTCACCTTCCTTAAAGACAGGCTCACGTTCCATCCTACTCATCGGCCGGTAGCCATTCACCTGACATGCTCCACGCGTGAGATGGGACTCAGTGACACGATGCTCGCAGTGGCGCGCTTGTGCACCGACAACGTCTTTGTGCCGGAAGGCATTGGCTGTTGCGGCTTTGCCGGTGACCGTGGGTTCTCACGTCCGGAGCTCAACGACTGGGCTTTGCGATCGCTCCACGGGCAGATAGCGGAGCATCATATCGAGCGCGGTTATTCCAACAGCCGGACGTGCGAGATCGGACTGGAGGCCCATGCCAGCATCCCTTACATGAGCATCGTGTATCTCGTCAACGAGTGCACGGAGCCACGGAACTGATAAGAAGATGGATCAAGAAGCAAGATGACAAATGGCAAGTGACTTTGGAAAGACGTGGTGGGGAAGCGAATGGCTTCGCTCGCTGACAAACATAGACTATGCTAACCGCATCCCTCGTGGCGCCCGCTACGCACGCAATGGCTCGGTAAAGGAAATCGTGATTAGCGACAATGTCATCGATGCGAAAGTACAGGGTTCGAGGCGAACGCCCTACTCTGTGACTATCAAGGTGGACAAGTTCTCTGCCAAGGAGACCGACGCCCTGATGGACGGCATCCTCGCGCATCCAGCTATTGTCGCTGAGCTGCTCAATCGCAAGTTGTCGCCTGCCGTCAACGATATCGCAAAGGAAAACAGACTGAAGGTATTCCCGACTTCCTGGCGTGACCTTGGCATGATCTGCTCCTGCCCTGACTGGGCAGTGCCCTGTAAGCACATTGCCGCAGTGATCTATATGGTGGGGCAGGAGATCGACAACAATCCTTTCCTTGTCTTCAAGCTCCATGGCGTGGACATCATCGGCGAGTTGGCTAAGCGCGGCATCGCCATTGATGCCGGGAAGATGTCGGCGGTTCCCGATGAGCGTGAGGCATTCGGCCTTGTACCGTTATTGGACAAGACTGATAAAAAAGATTCCCCACAATGTTTGCCGCGCTTCGACTTCAGTAAGATTGCCAACTTGGGTGAGGCCATCTTGAAGTTGTTGCCTGCATCTCCGGCCTTCTATGCTGATGGTGATTTTATGAAACGCTATGAAGAGAACATGAAGCGCGCGGCGAAGGCAGCGAGGAATATTCTCAATGGCAAGAAATACGTCTACGAAGCGTTGGACTCAAGTATCGGTCACCTGCCGAAGAAAGATGTATCGGATATCCGCCTCGTCGTGGACAAGAATCATCATGTTGAGGCTCATTTCTCAGGTTATAAGACCAAGAACAGCGTGGTGGACCTGATGGAATATCTTTCTGCTTTGCCGGAAGAGAAGATTTATGAGAGCAGCAACACCGTCTTCGCTTTCCGGAGTTGCTTCGTCCTTGCGTTGCGTCTCGCGGTCAAGGGCAATATCGAGCCGGTCATCGTTCTGCAGAAAGATGGCAGTGTGAATGTCGCTTGGACTCCATTTATGTCGGATAAGCAGACGGCTGCCATCCTTGAACAACTTGACGCGTTCTTCACCAAAGACAGCATGGTCTTGGAGTGTACGGGAAGAAGCAAGCTCGTCCCGTCGAGGCCAGCGTGGTTCATCTGCTCTTGCTTTCTGACGGTTCTCGTACGCCAAACTCATAAACCACTGACGTGGTGGGACAAGGTCTACGAGCTGTTCTTTGATGATGATTGGGAAAAGTTCGACGGTGTAGGAGAGAAAAATGTTCCCGGCGGTATCAAGAGCTGGACAGACCATCTGTCGGCTCCCCAATTGCGCTATTTGCCAATGATCATGGTACGCGATGAAAGTGAGGATGGCAGTGAGTTCCTTCTTGAAATGACAGTGGCAGACGCTCAGGCCAACGACCAGACAGAGGTTGCCCTGCACGATGTCTTTACGGACAAGGCCTATCAGTGTGCACGGTATAATATCCTTCGCGATGTCTCACTGTTGTCATCCCTTGTTCCCGGCATCGACCAGTATCTTGCCAATGAGGCTCGGAAGCCGATGGCTATGGACAATGCGGCATTCTCGCAGTTTTTGATCAACGTAGTGCCGGCCATGCGTTTGCTCAACATCCGACTGCTCCTACCGAAATCTTTGCAGCATCTGCTTCGGCCGAAACCATCGGTTTCCTTGTCAGCCAAGCAGAGCGACGGCAAGTCGTTCCTTCGTCTCGACCAGCTGTTGCAGTTCGACTGGAAGGTTGCGGTCGGTGATGATCTGATCTCACCCGAGGAGTTTCGCGGTCTTCTCGGGCGTGCCGAGGGACTGATCCGTTTCAAGCAGCAATATATCTATGTGACGGCCGACGACTTGAAGCGTATCGAGAAGGCTTTCGCCTCACGCAACGAGATGACTCCGGCGCGGATGCTGCAGGTCGCCTTGTCGGGAGAGTATAAGTCTGCGAAGGTCAGCATCTCGCCTGAGGTGAAGGAACTCATCAGAAAATGGACCACGCAACAGGAGATTGAGGTGCCAAAGGAAATTCATGCCACGCTGCGGCCTTATCAGAAGCGGGGCTATGAGTGGATGTACCAAAACATGCGGCTCGGCTTCGGCAGCATTCTTGCCGATGACATGGGACTGGGCAAGACGTTGCAGGTGATCACGCTCTTGCAAAAGCTAAAGGATGACGGGCAACTGGAGAGGCAACGGGCCATCGTCGTGGCACCAACGGGACTGCTCGCCAACTGGCAAGCAGAGCTCCAGCGCTTCGCCCCGACGCTGTCGGTCTTTGTCTATCATGGTCAGAGACGCAACCTCAAAGAATTTGATGCAGATATTCTGCTGACCTCCTATGGCCTCGTTCGTTCCGACATCGACCAACTCAAAAAGCTGAAATGGACCGTCTCCGTCATTGATGAGGCACAGAACATCAAGAACAGCAGTACTGCTCAGAGCAAGGCAGTGCGCTCGCTGAAGGCCGACACACACATAGCAATGAGCGGTACGCCAGTAGAGAACCGTCTTTCGGAATACTGGAGTATCATGGACTTTGCCAACAAAGGCTATCTCGGCACAATCAAGTCGTTCAACGAGGATTATGCGCGGCCTATCCAGCAGGAGGGCGACACGGCCTGCGCCGAGCGATTCCGCCGCATCACGGCTCCGATGATGATGCGACGACTGAAGACCGACAAGAATATCATCAACGACCTGCCCGAGAAGATTGAGCAGGACGAGTTTGCTATGCTCACGCCGCAGCAGGCCGCCATCTACAAGCAGGTGCTTGACGAGAGCATGAAGGTGATAGAGGGAATGGACGAGGACGACGGCACGCAGCTCTTCAAACGACAGGGCCTGATCCTGCAGATGATGCTTGCCTTGAAACAGATCTGCAACCATCCTGCGCAGTATCTCAAAAACGGTGAGACCGATCCGGTGCTCTCCGGTAAAACGGAAATGCTGCTCGATCTCGTGTCGTCGATCAACGATGCCGGCGAGAAGGCGATCATCTTCACGCAGTTCAAGGAGATGGGTGACATGCTGGTGAAGTTCATCACGGATGCCACGGGTGTCGAGCCCATGTTCCTCCATGGTGGCTGTACAATCAAACAGCGCAAGGAGATGGTGGACCGCTTCCAAAACGCACGCGCCGACAAGTTCTTCATCCTCTCGTTGAAAGCAGCCGGCACGGGACTTAACCTCACTGCCGCCACGCATGTCATCCACTACGACCTGTGGTGGAATCCCGCTGTGGAGGCCCAGGCCACAGACCGTGCCTATCGTATCGGTCAGCATCAGAATGTGATGGTTCATCGCTTCATCACCAAGAACACTTTTGAGGAGCGCATCAACGACATGATCAACTCTAAACGTCAGCTTGCCGACATGACCGTCTCCTCCGGTGAGAGCTGGATAGGCAGGCTCAGCAATAAGGAGCTGCGTGAGATATTCGAATAGTCACATGTCCTTTGTTCTTGGCTCCCGCATCTCGTAAACCTTCAGTAGAAGGCAGCGATTCGCGTAGATTTGTGTACGCTTCAGAGCGTATGTGAGAAGTGCTCGGAGTAACACACCAGGTTTCTCGGTAAGGTGATGACTTTGAGACGACGGAACCATCTGCGCGGAGATGTAGGGTCGATCTGCTCCGACTGGCTGCGAAACCAGATGAAAAAGCTGCTTCTGCGACGTTTACTGACGACGCTCATCATAAGATACCCTCTTTTCTTGACAAGCTCAAAGGCCACTTGAAGAGAGGGCTCACGGTACTGACCAGTGATTTGGACGAGTGAAGCCCATTTTACTCCATTGCAATAAACTGTAAGGCATTGACGATCCCTGTAATATCAGAATCGCCACTTTGCCTGCATCTCCAGTTCCATGCGGCTGTGACCGTTGACATGCTCCGGCCCTGTGGAGGAAGACACATTGTGGAAGTAGTTGGTGTTGCCCAACTTCAGCAGAAACATCAGACGGCCGATGTCTGCGCGGGCTGCAATGGCATATCGGATGCCCCGGCCGGCGAACATGGGGAAGGAGAAGTTGTAGAGCAGTCCACGCTCATAGCTGTAGACACGTGAGAGGAAGTCGTCGGTGTGGAAATAGTTGGCGCTGAGAAAAGTCTGGAACCACGCGCGTTGGTAGCCGGCATATTGTGAGATCATGTATCCCCGGCTTGTCGCTTGTTGGTGGCAGATGCTGAGATCTCCTTGCATTCGCCATTGCCAGTAACCGGCGGCGTAGCCGATCATGGCGCGTGAGCGATATTCGTCGCGCCACGTCAGATGGCCGGCTTCGCTGTCGTTGCGTTCCCGTCTTCTCATTCTCATCCTGAGCAGGTAGCTCCATCCTTGTCGGTTGCCGCTGAACTGAAGCAGGGCGTCGATGCTGTGTGAGGCAGCGGAAGCCTGATATTTCGGCCATGCGAAGTAGGCGGCGTCGACATATCCCATCAGACATGCGCTGGACGATGGTGACCACTGCATGCCGAGATAGAGGCCGCTCTCGTCGTTGACCGAGCCGCCGTCGGCATAGCTCTGGCTGAACAGCGAGTAGTATTGATAAGGATAGTAGCGTTGCAGCACCATCACCGACAGCGAGGGCGTGAGCAGATAACTGAGAGAGTTAATGGTGGCTACCGTACCACAGTCACCCGTGGCCGTTTCTCCAGCGATATTGAGTTTTGCCGATACATAACCGTAGTCGATGCTTGCGTTCCAAAAGTGCTTCCCTTGTGGATACCACCGACGGAAAAGTTGCGTGGTGTTGGGCTTCAGCGTGCGGTTGAAGGCAGTGGCGAAAGCCGTGACGCCTGCATGAAAACCATCACGGAAAAAGCTGAGGTTGGACCCTACGAGTATCTCATCGGTGTTGCGTCGCCGTGCCATCTCGCTGGGGGTGCGGTGATAGCCTGTCTTCAGGATCGTGGTCACCGAGCCTGTGGAGTCATTGAGTGTGGCGTCGACCTTTCTCCAAGAGACGAAGCCGGTCAGCGTGAGTTG
Source organism: uncultured Prevotella sp. (assembly GCA_900317685.1). Classification (GTDB taxonomy): domain Bacteria; phylum Bacteroidota; class Bacteroidia; order Bacteroidales; family Bacteroidaceae; genus Prevotella. The sequence continues at coordinate 5,206 of ONHQ01000029.1, read as the reverse complement.
TCGGTTGAGGCGTATAGCTGCAGCCGCCCCTTGCAGATAGTTAGCTTCCGACCGGCTGCTATGTCCGATGATGTTGTTGGTGGAGGCTCCCAGCGTAGCCAGCGTGTTGAGCTTGCCGAGTCCGAACGAAGTGTTCATGATCAGCCCCATGCCGAAGCGCAGCCGGTAGCGTCCTACGACGAGGTTGCGGATGATGCCTGTGTTGCGGAGTTGCAGATAGAGCGAGTAATAGTCATATCCCCAAGCGTTCTTTCCCGCAAAGAAAGGTTCGCCCGCATCTTGCGAGGCCACAAAGCCCAGCTTGACGCGCTGCCGGTAATTGAAGCTGTAGCGCAGCCAATGCTTGTATTTATATCCGAGAAATCCGTTTTTGTCACCCTCTCTATCATAAAAAGGTATTTTCAGAGCTGCCACCACCTCTTGCCGTCCCGAGCGTAGGATGCTGTCGAGAGGTGGCAGTGCGTCGGAGATTCGCTCCGGTCCGATGGTGACGAACTGCTCCAGCATGTCGGCATCCTGCTTGCGGAACGAGGGGAGCATGCGCAGTTCCACGAGGCTCTCAAAGCGCCTGGCACGATGGCGGTACTCCATGATGTCCATCACCTGCTGGGCTGAAAGGAAGGGCAGCCGTTCCAAGTCCTCACGTGTGCAGCTGTTCAGGTCCATCTTCTCACGGGCCAGTTCGCTGAGCATCTCATAGGTCTCTTGCCATGCATCGCTCTCTACATCCTCGCGTTGACCGAGATCACTATAATACTGTTGCCATGTCTTCGCAGGATCTTGTGCGTACATGGAAATTGACGTACTGATACATAGCAACAGCAGAACGAAGATGCGGGCCGGTCTTTTCATAGGCATGACAATTCTTTCTTCTTGTGTGGTTTTCATGACTCGCCGATATAGGTTGGCAAGGTCTTCAACTGCAAAAATAAGAAAAAATCGCTTACCTTGTTCTCTAAGGATGATGTTTTTGAAACTGTGCGAGTGATTTGTTGGTACATTGTATAATTTCCGTGGGTCGGATATTCCTTTCCTACTAACTTCTGTGATCTCTTATCCGACCCACGGAAAATATCCACTGTGCCCTCAAGGATAATAGTTTTACTGGGTTTTGTAAAAAGTATCGTGTACAAGAGCTCTCTTCTCCAAACACAGGGTTGATCCGGTGCACCAGCTTCATCTTGGCTTTTTGTTAGAGTCAGAAACCTTTTCTGTTGCTCCTGTCATAGGCTTTTGAACTTAAGAGCAAAGCCTTTTGGTGTCAGTACTACGGGCAGATTACTCCAGTATAAAGCCGAGATTACTCCAGTACTACGGGCAGATTACTCCAGTACTTCACCGTAGTACTCTGTCGGTTCCGTCGCTGTCCTCTGCCTATACCGCCGCAGCCTTCCGCTTATAAAGGGATTAGAGTCACTCACCCTTGTTGTTTAGGGCTTTTGTCTCTTGTAGTTTCGGGCTTCAATCTCGTTGTACTGGGCTTCCGACTCTCGTAGTTTCAGTTTTCCGTCTCTCGTATTATTTGTGGTTTCGGTCTCGTTGCGTTGGATTCTTTAGTGTACTGCTATGCATCGATGCCCTTGCTCATGTCTCGCAGTCTTCCACCTTCCTTTCTGCTTAAGAAAGGATCCTTGTCCTTTCTTCTAAGTCTTTAAAAAATATGTCCTTTCTGTCTTTCTGTCTAAATCTGTCCTTATTGCCCTTTCGTTATAGGCACAAAGATAGCAAAAGTTTTAGGAATCTGTTCCGAAAAGTTTGCTCTATGGCACGAGGCCCTACAGCCATATGTAGTTTGCGAATATCATTCAACCTCGGAAACATTGACGATGGGCCTTGACCCCGATTGTGGTAGCTATAACCCATATTGTCGAAATTGTGTCTTTGTTCTTGTGTGAATAGAATATTTCAATTAATTTTGTGTGTAGAAACATAAAGGCAGACAGATATGAGCGACACAACGATCATCCCTATCGACAGTATTGATGCATATAATAAGATGTATGGCTTCGAGACGCTGCACCCCTTAGTGAGTGTGGTTGACTTGGCGGATGCCACGAAGATGCCCAACCACGTCACCTTCCGCTATGACGTCTATGCGTTGTGGCTGAAGGATGGCATACAGTGCGCACTGCACTATGGTCGACAGCAATATGATTATCAAGATGGTACCATCGTGAGCTTCGCACCGGGACAGATGGTGCATGTGGATATGGTAGAGGAACAGCTTCGCAGACCGTCGCACACCTTAGGCCTGCTCTTCCATCCCGATCTGCTCTTCGGTACACCATTGGGGAAAGCTATCGGCGGCTATCACTTCTTCGACTACGACTCGGCCGAGTCGCTCCATCTCAGCGAGCGTGAGCGGCAGATGTACATCGACACACTCAACTCCATCCGCTTCGAGATGGAGCAGCCCGTGGACAGGCACTCGCAGACAATCCTCACCGACCGCATCAAGCTCATTCTCGACTACTGCCAACGCTTCTACGACCGGCAGTTCGTCATTCGTCATAAGGAGAACTCAGATGTCCTCTCGGCTTTTGAGCGCAACATCAAAGACTATTTCGAGCAGGGCCTGGCCGTGCGTAGCGGCCTGCCCTCTGTGTCCTACTTCGCTGGCAAGGCCTGTCTCTCCGCCGGCTATTTCGGCGATCTCATCCGCAAGGAGACGGGAATGACGGCGCAGTATTACATCCAGCAGCATATCCTCAAGCTGAGCAAACAGTTGCTCCTCGACCCGTCGCAGAGCATCTCGCAGATTGCCGACCATCTCGGTTTCCAGTATCCTCAGCACTTCTCCCGCTTCTTCAAGAAACTTGCGGGAGTGACACCAAAGGAATACAGAGAAGGATAGCGAAGTGCCATTTAGCAGAGACAGGGCACAAAGAATTCTCTGTACATGGTTCAGAACATAAGTATGCTGTTGGGGAAGTAATGCACATTTGCTGACTACGGCAGTGGTAAGTGTATGGTTAGTACAGAAAGCTAAGTAAAACCTAAGATGATATTTCTGTGCAATTTCTCTTAAAAAGGCTTGGAGTATTCAACATAAACCCTTAATTTTACGGCTGTAAATGCAAACTTTTAAGGCTATGAAGCAATATTACTCCCTTATAACCCTACTTTTCTTGCTCCTGCTGACAGGCTGCAAGAAAGATCCGCAGGAGATCTACAGCGAAGAGAAGTCGGGAGTGGTACTCATCTGCAATGAGTTCTATTACGACATCACGCTCTTCAACGGTGAGCATCTCTATTTCTCTGGTCTCGATGATGATGGTAACTTCATCAACCTTACGGGTAAGCTTGCTGACATCAAGAAACAGCCCGGCGTGCTGAATGGAACAGGTTTCTTTATCGATGAGAAAGGACGAATCCTGACAAACCGACATGTGGTGGCTCCCGCTGTGGACAAGGCAGCGGTGAGAAATAACGTCAATGCCATCATCGAGAATTACGCGCAGTACATCCAGTCGCTTCAGGACTCGATGGACCAGCGTTACGCTGCCATTCAGGAGTATGCACAGGAAAATACCTACGAGGATGATTATGGCGAGACATATACCAATCTGAGCGAGGATGAGGTTGCCTCCTTGCAGCAGGAGGTGGCCAGTCTGAAAGAACAATATATGGAGGCGGAAAACCTAAAGAACAATGTGAGGAGTAACATTCTGAACGACAACTTCTCCATACAGTTGCACTCACAATACGGTATCGCCTACGACGGCAGCAACGTCAATTCATGGGATGACTTCATGAAAACGCCCTGCACCATGCTGCGCGTCTCGGAGGATGCCTACTCCGATCTCGCTCTGTTACAGCTCAACAGCAAGCAGACACCAAGTGACAGCTATGTTTTCACCGTGGATAATGACCTGGCACTTTCTGACCATCAGCTTGAGATCAACCAGGCAGTCTATATGATTGGCTATAACTATGGGGTGGCCCTTGCCAAGACCGACAACGGCATAAGGGCTCAGTTCACCAGCGGCACCATCACTCAGCAACCCGACGGCAAGCGCGTCATGTATAGCATTCCGTCTATGCAAGGGTCCAGTGGCTCGCCTGTCGTCGATGACCGGGGGCGACTCATTGCCGTGAACTTCGCCAAAAGTACGGGCAGTGACAACTTCAATTTCGGAATTCCACTGATAAGGGTTGTCACGTTCCTGCGCTGAGCATGTCTTTTATCTTTCACGTGAATATCCATGGATTGGGCTCTCATCAATTTTAGTAATTTGAGTGTTGTATGATGATGCAATGTTCAAATTAACAGTGTTTGATGTTTATGAAGAAAGCAGGCTAAAGGCAATTTTAGTTAGCTTTAAAGTTCTCAGGCCCTTTGCGCTTTGCGGATCATGTGCTATATTGCAAGTTATTGTTGTCCGGTAAACGAAAAAAACAAGAGTTGAAAAAAGGGGAATAAATCCCGCTGGATTCTTCCCCAAAGTTACTATCTTTGTGTTGCTAAACAAAAACGATGGTAACCATGAGCAAAGATACTAATTTTTCCGGACATCCAGTACTAAGCCAGATAATAAAGTTGATAAACCGAGATAAAGTGCACAAGTTAGCCACAACTACAAAAGTCAACAGATACGTGAAGAGCTTCGATGCCTTTACGCATCTTGTAGTGATGATATATGCGGCATTGAGCGGAGCCAAGTCTATCAGGCAAGTTGTAGAGGGCTTTGAAGCCAACGTAACCCGCCTGAATCACCTGGGCATCTCCTATTTGGTGAGACGCAGCACTCTGTCTGACGCAAACAAGAAGCGGACAAGCCAGTTCTTTGGTGATGTTTACAAGGCCCTATACGAGCGATATTCGCCCTTTTTATCGGACAGCAAGTCCTCCAAGGCTCTTCAGAAGGGGTTATACATCCTTGACTCGACCACGATAAGCCTTTTCTCTCAGATACTTAAGGGTGTTGGACGGACTCCTAAAAATAGCACGAAAAAGGGCTGTATAAAGGCTCATACGCTGTTAGAGGCCTCATGTGTGCTTCCGTCTTTTGTAGATTACTCTGCCGCTGCCATACACGATCACAGTAGAATGAGCAGTATCTTGTCGCTCCCATCTGGATCATTCGCTACGTTTGACATGGGTTATTCTGAATTTTCAATTAGTTTGTAGCGATAACCTACTACGACTCGTTTTTCTTTGGTCTTCCTCTTTTCCTTCCTACCTTTTTCGACTTGTATCCCGATT
>ONHQ01000020.1 GCA_900317685.1 uncultured Prevotella sp. | reverse complement strand
ATGACGAATACTTCAAATTACTATTGTTAGGCATGAAGGACGAGACTGTCAACACAGAATAGCTTGTGTGCCTACCAACGAGAAAAGCGGAAGAACCATAATAATAGGTGTCTCAATGGTTTCATGCGACAAATTTAATAAATAAGCGTTAATCTTATGCCTCTTTCCTGGAAAAATGTCAGAAAAGAAACTTTTTTTGCCAGAACTCTGTAAAACATCCATCAATATCATCGTAACTTTGCCAACGTTATCACATGATCTGCAATTCATATCTTTATCAATAAATACCTATGACAAGAAGCAAAGACATTCTGTTATTACTTGCCTGCTGGCTGTGTTCAGCATGGCTGACAATACCTGCGGGAGCCGCTACAACGGCTGAAGAGATGAACATCGACGCCAAGACATGGGCCTCGTCGGTCGTGCTCGGCTGGGATCTCGGCAACAGTCTCGAAAGCAAAGGCAACGACGAGACGGCTTGGGGCAACCCGATGACAACGCGCGAGATGATCAAGGCCGTGAAGGCACAGGGCTTCAACTGCGTGCGCATCCCCGTGCAGTGGGGCTGCCATCTCACCGACGAGAAGACGATGACCATCGACAGCAAGTGGATGAACCGCGTGGAGGAGGTGGTCAACTACTGCTTGGACGAGAAGATGAAAGTCATCATCAACACCCATCACGAAGTATGGTTGGAGCAGCATCCTTTCTTTGCACAGCAGAAAGAAAACAACGAGAAGCTTGCCGCGCTGTGGAAGCAGATCGCCACACACTTCAAGGATTATGGTCCTGACTTGGCTTTTGCCGGCATCAACGAGACGCAGGTCAACTGGCAAGCACCGACTCAGGAGCAGGCCGACGTGGAGAACAGCTACAACCAAACGTTCATCAACGCTGTGCGCGCCACGGGTGGCAACAACGCCGAGCGCGTGCTCATCGTGCAGACCTACTCCTGCAATCCCGACTACGGCTTTCAGTATTTCGTCATCCCCAACGATCCGGCCAAAGACCGGCTGTGCGTTGAGTTCCACTACTACAATCCCTACAACTATTGCAGTGGCAAAGAGGGATGCTACTACTATTGGGGACAGGCTTTCAAAGACAAAGGCAAGATTTCTCCCGACGACGAGAGCCAGCTGACAAACACCTTCGACAAGGCCAAAACGCTATGGGCCGACAAGGGGCTCGGTGTGATCATCGGCGAGTTGGGTGTCTCTACTCACTTCACCAGCGACGACCGCGCTACACAACTCGACAATGAGAAATACTATCTCCAGCAGCTCGTCAAGGAGGCTCGCAAGCGTGGCTTTGCCCCCATCGTGTGGGACAACAACACGTTTGGCAACGGCAGTGAAATCTACGGCATCTTCAACCGTAATAATCATATGAGTGTCGACGCACCGTGGCTCTTGCAGGGCTTGCAACTCGGAGCCGGACTGGAACCCTATAAGGAAACGGCCGAGAACGGAGTCTTCTGGGAAGGTGATGCGCTGCTCAACTGGAGCGAGGGCCTGCAACTGAAGATCCCGGCTAATAAGTTCAACAGCTTCACTGCCAAAGGACGGCTGATGCTGACCATCGGGCAGGTGCCTTCTGCCGACTATGAGCAGTTGCAACTGATGTATGGCGACTGGAGTGGTAAGGTCAACTTCAAAATAAACGGCAAAAACTATAAGGGCAGTTATGATCCCAAAGCCGCTCAGGGCACCAATGACAGAACCTATTCGCTGAGCCTGAGCTTCGATGCTGCCACATTGGCAAAGCTACAAACCAAAGGCCTCATCATGCAGGGCTACGGCGTAAGACTGAAGAATGTGATCATCATGCCACAGGGCATGACCACCGCCATCTTTAATCTAGCAATGACCGGCAACGGACAGCAGAGGTGCTACGACCTTACCGGCAGAGCCGTTCCCGACAGCTTTCGCGGTCTGGTCATCAAGGACCGTCAGCTCTGTCTCGCAAGATAAGATTGCTTCGTTCAACAACTAATTATATATAATAGGCTTCATTTGTTTTCAGGATAACCGCTCATCCCTCCTGCTCACACCATAGAGCCAGGTGGGATGTTTGCGTCATATAAAGAAAGAAAAAGAATAGTGGTAGAAGAACTTAAGAAAGAACTGAGCGAAAGTTACGAGAAACGTACCGGCAAGAAACCTACCTATTTCTTTGAGCTATAAAGGCGTTACATATCTTTTAAGTTGGCAGCCGATAACAGCCTATATTTTCAGTTGCTTCTCCGCTTTAAGCTTATATACTTAACCTACATTATTCACGAACATTAACATTACTCTATTTAAACATTAATTATCAAGAATTGACCACGAATTATTCATAAATTAATATTTTTGAGAAATTCGTGGCTAATTCGTGGATATTCGTGTGAATGATAATCTCCATGAATAATGTAGGTTAAGAATCTGTCTTTATCTTCCCAACACAAGATAAAGTCCTTTCTTTGTTCCTTATGTTACTATGTCTTTATCTTCCCAACCCAAGATAAAACCATTTCTTTGTTCCTTATGTTACTATGTCTTTATCTTCCCAACCCAAGATAAAACCATTTCTTTGTTCCTTATGTTACTATATCTTTATCTTCCCAACCCAAGATAAAACCATTTCTTTGTTCCTTATGTTACTATGTCTTTTGTTCAGTACCTATCGCTTTTGTCAGCTACGGAACCTTCATTGTCAGTATTCTAACCTCTGTAAGACATATAAAACCTAACTTTGCAACCAGCTTAATAACACCGAAATAAGTAAAACCTAAGTATACAGACAATGAAGAAAAGTAATCGGAATCTTCTGTGCATGACCAGCGTCTGCGCCGCTCTTCTTGCTCTCCACGTCCAGCCTGCTTTCAGTGCTGTGACTCCGGGAGTGAGCACCACGCAACAGAGCCATGCCATCCAGGGTACCGTCACCGACGGAAGCGAACCCATCATCGGCGCAAGCGTGATGGTAAAAGGCAAGAACCAGGGTACTGTCACCGACATGGACGGCCACTTCTCGCTCGACGTAGCGTCCGGCACCGAGCTCGTTATCTCTTATCTGGGTTACCAGCCCAAGACCGTGAAGGCCTCAGCAGGCATGAAGGTTACCCTCAGCGAGGACAGCAAAAACCTCAAGGAGGTCGTCGTCACCGCGCTCGGCATCAAGCGCGACCGCAAGGCACTGGGCTATGGTCTCAGCGAGATCAAAGGCGACGAACTCACCAAAGCCAAAGAGACCAATGTCATCAACTCGCTCGCCGGTAAGGTCGCCGGCCTCGTCGTGCAGAACACGGCTGGCGGTGCCAGTGGTTCCACGCGTGTGCTGCTCCGTGGCAACACCGAGATGACGGGCAACAACCAGCCGCTCTACGTTGTCGACGGCGTGCCCTTGGACAACACCAACTTCGGCAGTGCCGGACAGGCCGGCGGCTATGACCTCGGCGACGGCATCTCGGCCATCAACCCCGACGACATCGAGACGATGACTGTCCTTAAGGGTCCTGCTGCCTCCGCGCTCTATGGCAGCCGTGCCTCACATGGCGTGATCCTCATCACCACGAAAAAAGCTGCCAAGGACAAGGTCAGCGTGGAATACAATGGCAGCATCACCATGGACAAGCAGTTGGCCAAATGGGACAACATCCAGCAGGTCTATGGTATGGGCAACGGCGGACAATATCTCGAGACAACCACTTCCGGCACCAACATGAGCTGGGGACCAAAGGCCGACGACTATCTCGTGAAATATTTCGACGGCAAGCAACGACCTTTTCAGATCTGGCCCGACAACACCTCAAACTTCTTCCGCACGGGTCTCACCGCACAAAACACGGCCGTGCTCTCCGTCAGTTCGGGTAAGACAGGCGTGCGCTTCTCCATGACCGACATGCGCAACAAGGACATCCTGCCCAACACCCACATGAACCGCGACAACTTCAACCTGCGTGCCACCACATCGGCCGGACCCGTAGACCTTGACTTCACCGCCAACTACACACGCGAGAATGTGAAGAACCGTCCGGCGCTCGGCGACTCACAGAGCAATGTCGGCAAGAACCTGATGACGCTCGCCTCCACCTACAACCAGGCGTGGCTGCGCACCTATCAGAACGCCGACGGCACCTACGCCAACTGGAACGGACTCGACCAATACAACAAGAACCCGTACTGGGACCTGTACAAGAACAAGAATACTTCCGCCAAGGATGTCTTCCGCTTCACCGGCAAAGCCATCTGGAACATTGCCGAAGGACTGAAACTCCAGGGAACAGTGGGTACCGACATCAACAACATGACCTTCGACGACTTTGTGGCAAAGACCACGCCGGGCCAGGCCGCCGGTTCACTGACCAACCAGGTGTTCCACAACCGCACGCTCAACGCCGAGCTCCTCATGCTCTACAACCACAGCTGGGGCGACTTTGACCTCAACGCCACCTTTGGCGGCAACATCTTCAAGGTCGACAACAAGACCTACACCATGAAGGGCCTCAACCAGCAGATGATGAACTTGGAGACGATCATGAACTACTCCGAGCAGCACGTGCAGCAAGATACATATAAGAAGCAGATCAACTCACTCTACGGCAGCGCCTCGCTGGGATACAAACACACCTACTATCTCGAGGGCACGCTGCGTGGTGACAAGAGCTCTACCCTGCCGCTGAACCACAACACCTATGTCTATCCTTCTGTATCGGGCAGCATGGTGTTCTCGGAATTCATCAAGAACAAGCACATCATCAGCTTTGGTAAGGTGCGCGCCTCTTGGGCAAAGGTGGGTAGCGACACCGATCCTTATCAGCTCGCGCTGAACTACGCTACGGCAAAGTACAGTTATCCGGGCTTTACCATCGGCATGATCAACAACTACACACAGCCCAACAAGGACCTCAAGCCTACGATGACCAGTTCCTATGAGCTCGGTTTGGAGATGAAGTTCTTCAACTATCGCATGGGACTCGACGTCACTTACTACAATCAGAACTCGCGCGATCAGATCATCCGTCTGGCTTCCTCTTCCACCAGCGGCTATGCCAACCGACTCATCAACGCCGGTGAGATTCAGAACCGCGGCGTGGAGATTGCCCTCAACGGACGTGCACTGCAGCTCAAGGACTTCGCTTGGGACTTGGGCGTGAACTTCTCCAAAAATAATAATAAGGTGAAGAAGCTCGTCGACGGCATGGACTATTTCGAGCTTGAGAAGGCCACCTGGTGCGGCGTGAGTGTCGGCGCTGAGGTCGGACAGAACTATGGTTCCATCGTCGGTAAGGACTTCAAGCGCACCGCTGACGGTCAGGTCATCATCAACTCTGAGACCGGTATGCCGATCATCGACGACAAGACCCACGTGCTCGGCAACGCTTCTTGGGACTGGACAGGCGGTTGGTACACCACCTTCTCCTACAAGAACTTCCGTCTTTCGGCTTCCTTCGACGTGAAGGTTGGCGCTGATCTCTTCTCCATGTCCATGCGCTCGGCCTACCAGACCGGTAAGGCCAAGGAGACACTCGCCGGACGTGAGGAGTGGTATCAGTCTGAGGAAGCACGTCTCGCCGCCGGAAAGACCATTGCAGAGTGGCGTGCTGAGGGCAAGGCCCGCGGCTATGTTGTTCCCGGTGTCATCGAGCAGGCCGACGGCAGCTTCAAGCCTAACGACATCCCCGTCAACCCCGAGGCTTACTGGAAGAGTGCTGCCGACAACGCTCCTTCGATGTTTATCTATGACAACTCCTATGTCAAGTGCCGTGAGATCACCTTCGGCTACACCTTCCCCGAGAAGATGCTGGGCAGCTTCGTCAAAGGACTCACCGTTAGCTTCGTAGCCCGCAACCCGTTCATCGTGTGGAAAAATATCCCCAACATCGACCCCGACTCCGGCTACAACACCTCCGGACTCGGACTGGAGTATGGCTCTCTGCCCTCCCGCCGCAGCTACGGCCTCAACGTCAACGTGAAGTTCTAAACAACGAATGGCAGCCACAACGGCTCCATTCCTAAAATATCAAGCTATCATGAAATCACTCATCAAGAAACATACAGCTAAGGGTCTGCTCTCTCTGGCCTTCGCATTGCCTCTGGCATGCGGCGTGATGACATCGTGCTCCGACGACCACATGGCTTCTGTCAACACCGATGACAGCAAGAGCGAGACCATCGACCCCAACAACCAGCTGACTACGGCACTGCTGCAGACCTACGGCGACTTTAGCCTCATGGACACCTACCGAAGCTATATCACCGGGTTCACACAGCACTTCGCCGGTGCCTGGAACGTGACTAACTATGCCGGAAGTGTACACGCCAACGACGACCAGAGTCGTCTGCTCTGGGATCGCTACTACTCCGTGGCCATCAAAAACCTCGTCGACGCCATCAACGCCACACAGGAAGGCCAGCCCGCCCTCAACGCTGCACTGCGCATCCACCGCGTCTACCTGATGTCGGTGCTCACCGACACCTATGGCGACATCCCCTGCTCGGAAGCCGGACTGGGATATATCAAAGGCATCTCCAACCCCGTCTATGACAAGCAGGAGGATATCTACAACGCTTTCTTCACTGAGCTCAAGGCTTGTGTCGACCAACTCGACAATGCCAACGACCGCATCACGGGCGACGTGACCAGTCTGAAAGGTGACCGCCAGGCTTGGCAACGCTATGCCAACAGTCTGCGCCTGCGCTTTGCCATGCGCATCTCCGACGTCAATCCCGAGAAAGCAAAGCAGGAGTTCGAGGCAGCGCTCAATGATCCGCACGGCTACATCGCCGACGCTTCGCAAAACGCTTACGTCATCTATGCCAACGAGCCCTTTACGCTCTATAAGGGCGCTGAGGAGTATGACTTCCGCGTCAACGCGCTCGGCGAGATCCTCTACGGCCAGGATCCTACGTCCCCGACGTTCATTAGTTCCACTTTCTTTGATTTGATGCAACAGACTGGCGATCCGCGCCTGTACCGTATCTGCCGCCACTACATCAACACGAAGCGCTCTGAAATCACGCCCGACCGCGAGGGCAACCACGATCTCACCGACGAGGTGGTTGCTTACCTCAAGCGCAGCAATACTGCAGAGGCACCCTGTGATCCGGGAGCTGCATGGTGGAACAACTGGATCAACGCTCCGGCCAACTCTGAGATTCCTACTTTGGATAAGCTGGTCAAGGACGATCCCGCTGCAGGATATGACCAAAGCAATTTCAATGCACGCATGATGCGACCCGCGCTCAACATCGACTTCGAGATGCCTGACCGTCCCGGCATTCTCATCACCTCGGCCGAAGTCGACTTCCTCAAGGCGGAGGCTAAGACCAAAGGATGGATTGTCAGTGGCGACGCCGAACAGCTCTACGACGACGGCGTGCGCGCCTCGATGAAGATGCTCAACGATTACTATCTCACGGCATCGGAGAAGATCTCCGACGAAGAAATCAGCAAGTTCATAGCTGCCAACCCGCTCGGCAACAATCCTAAGGAAACCATCAACACGCAGGCTTGGATCCTGCACATGATGAACCCCGCCGAGGCGTGGGCAAACCTGCGCCGCAGCGACTATCCGGTGCTCAAGGATCGCTCAAAGTTGGATAAGTTCGAGAGCGACTTCACCTACGACGACAAGAATCTCACCACGCCGGTACGCTTGAAGTACCCGATGCTCGAGTCGAAATACAACAGCAAGCACTACGACGAGGCGCTGCAGCGCATGGGCGGCAACGACGACTGGCACCACCGCTTGTGGTGGGACACCAAGGATATCAATGTCAAATAGACTTCATCGATCTGGTCCGACAGCGCCATGCAGCCTGCCGGGCCAATAGAACAACAAACAATTCAAGACAACGACAACCATGAAAACAATCAAGCATATCGCTCTGCGTGCTTTCGGACTGCTGATGATGGCCTGTGCCGCCACAGCGTTCACGGCCTGCTCTTCCGACGATGATCCGTTCTTCACTGCCGAGGAGACCGACGCACCGCGCATCCTCAACACCAACATCCCTGAGTGGAAGGATGGTCAGCCACAGGTGCTCGTCACGCAAAGCCGTACCAGTAATTTTGTGTTTAACATCATCGCTACGCCACGCGACTACACGACGATCTCGTGGTACCTCGACGGACAGCTTATCCACGAGGGCGACTCTATCGACCAGCCGTTGCTCGCCGGTGACCATGAACTGAAGATCGTGGCCACAACGACCAAGGGACTCTCCACCTCACGCACGACACGTGTGGTGATCACGCCCGCCGACGGCGATCCTGTGTTGGGTACCAAGGCCAAGGATCTGTGGGTGGCACCGGGAGCCAAGACCACGATCCACGGCTGCACCCACATCGACAAGGTGGCCAAAGTGTTCATCGGTGGCAAAGAGGCTACCATCGTCAGTGCAGAGAACGGCAATCTGACGCTCACCATGCCGGCCGATCTGGCTGAGGGCGACTACCGTGTGGTGCTCCAGGACGCCGCCGGACAGCAGTATGGCTGTGGCACGATCAAGATCACCAACGAGCCTTATCCCGACAAGAGCGAGACGCTCTGGGAGGGCAGCTTCAATGTCACCTGGGGCACGCCCTTCGACGCACTCAAGGACGACTTCATCAACCATGTCCACGCCGGCACCCTACTGAAAGTCTATGTCAATGGCGACGGACAGGGCACCGCCACCACGGCCTGGTGGAACAACCTGCTCACGGGTAAAGGCGATCCCGACCGTGGCGACATCACCATCAGCGGCAGCCAGGTGCTCGAATACGAGATCACCGACCTCTCCATCCAGCTCCTTAAGGAACAGAATGGTTTCCTGATGGTCGGCAACGGTTACACCATCACCAAGGTGACCGTAGAATAAAAAAGCACCCTATATATCCTTTCCCTCACAGTCCATGCGGCTGTGAGGGATTTTTTTGCTCATATCTCTATGAGCATTCTTGACTTATAAACTGCAACAGAGGTCTTTTGCCACTGATTTGAGACAAAAAGCACAGTCATTTGCCCATGATTTGAAACAAAAACAATCAAGTGTTGCCACTGATTTGAGACAAAAAACATTGGATATTGCCACTGATTTACAACATTTTTGCTTAACTTTGCAGCAGCAAGCCAATCGTTATGGATATGTTTAACAGAAAAGTTCTTAAGGACATGAAAGCTTGGAAGGCCGATGTCCATCACAAGCCGCTCATCCTAAGAGGGGCAAGACAAGTAGGAAAAACGACTGTTGTCAATGAGTTCGGCAAGTCGTTTGACAACTACTTATATTTCAACATGGAAGACCAAGCGCAGCGGAGAATGTTAGAACTGGAAGTTCCTCTTCCAGACTTGATCCCTTTACTCTTCGCCAGCCTCGGCAAAGAACGCCACGAAGGCTCCACTCTCATCTTCATTGACGAGATACAAAACTCGCCAAAGGCTATTGCTTTGCTGAGATATTTCTACGAGCAGTTGCCCCATATCTTTGTCATTGCTGCCGGTTCCCTGCTTGAAAATATAGTCGATGTACAGGTCAGTTTCCCTGTAGGACGGGTTCAATATCTCGCTATGCGCCCTTGCACATTCTATGAGTTCTTGGGGGCGATGGGCGAGAAGCACCTTCTTAACATCCTATCCATGAATCCCTCGATGACAGTTCCCTTCCATGACCAATTGATGTTTTGGTTCAACCAGTATGCCCTCATAGGAGGTATGCCGGAAGCCGTGAGAAAATATGCAGAGAAGCGTGACCTCGTCAGTCTGGAGAGCACCTACGAGACGCTGGTCCAATCCTATAAAGATGATGCAGAGAAATATGTGAAAGGAAAGAAGCTGACCGATGTGGTTAGATTCATTCTGTCATATGGTTGGGCTTTCGCTGGAGAGACCATTACGCTTGGCAACTTCGCCAACTCAGGTTACAAGTCCCGCGAAGTAGGCGATGCTTTCAGGATATTGGAGAAAGCCATGCTGCTGGAACTCGTCTATCCCTCGTCCTCCCCTCAACAACCCATTATCCCGGAAATGGGACGTAAGCCAAAGCTGATATGGTTTGACACGGGGTTAGTGAACTACCAAGCTGGCATCCGATCAGATATCATCGGCAAGACCGAGACACTGGACAAATGGAGAGGACATATCGCTGAACAGATTACAGCCCAAGAGCTGCTTGGCACTGACTGTCGAATCGGACATAAGAGAGCTTTCTGGGCAAAGCCGAACAACGGAGCGGAAGTTGACTTCATCATCACGTCAGGCGCTCATGTCTTCCCCATAGAAGTTAAAAGTGGGGCAAATGCCCACCTGCGCTCCCTTCAGGTATTCATGGACGCAACAGACGGAGATATCGCAATAAGGGTCTGGTCTCATCCTTTCTCGGTCGACAAAGTCGTCTCGCCTCACGGAAAAACATTCCGGTTGGTCAATATTCCTTTCTATATGATTGGAGAGATTGAAACGATCCTCCTCCACCTGCAAACAGAAGACGAGTAAAGAAGGTTGCCTGTTATTACTTCTCCTACTGCTCTTGTACCTCGGCACACACCACAGAACGGAGACTTCTTTGTATTTTCTGTGGCGCTGTGCAAGAGCTGTTCAAAACGGATAAGACATCTTAAAAGACAAAGCAACATGTCCCCGTCGGCGACAACGGTTGCAACTTCTCGCCATGATTTGAAATTAAATCAATCTGCTGATAACCATGATTTGAGACAAAAAACATAGTCACCAACTGCTGATTTACGACATTTTTGCTTAACTTTGCAACAATCAAAAACATGGAACAATCAGAAGCAATTCTTGTGCAGCAACTCAAGGCGGGCAATGACGCGGCCTATCAGACGCTCTACCGACTTCATTACGGGATTCTCTGTGCCTACGCCCGACAGCTTGTCGGCAACGATTTCGACGCAGAGGACATCGTCGACGACACGATTTTCCATCTGTGGGAAATCCGAGATCAACTGCACATCGACCGTTCCTTGCGCAGTTTCCTCATCACAAGTGTACATAGGAGATGCCTCAATTGGATTCGTCAGCACAGCCACCAGCCCGCCACATGTGCGATCCCGAAGGATGGGTTCCTCAACTTTGAGACGTCTGCCCACCCGCTCAGTCATCTGCTGGAAAAGGAACTCGAAGAGAAGATCCGCACTGCCATCGAGGCTCTGCCCCATGAGACCCGACAGGTCTTCGAGCTCAGCCGCTACGACGACATGACCTATGACGAGATCGCCCAGCACTTAAGCATCTCTGTCAACACAGTAAAGTACCACATGAAAAGTGCGTTGCGGCAGCTGTACGACAAGCTCGAGCCCTACCTGTTCATGCTTCTGTTCATCGGATGAGGCAACGATTTTGGGCATAATCATATGAGTATAAGAAACTAAAATCGTGTAATAGGCCATGAAACACAAAAGTTCACTTGCCTAATTCAAGGATTATTCGTATCTTTGCATGACGACGATTCATAACGGAAAACTATGGAACAGACTAGAACAAGAGAAGAATTTCTTCAGAAATTTGAGAAGGCCAAGCAACGAAAGCGGGAAATGGTCGAGAAAATGAAGGAAGAGATGATGATCGAAGCGGAGGAACGTACAGGTAAGAAGCCAACCTCTTTCTTTGTATTATGAAGGAATTGGATATAGCAAAGATTAACGAGACTGCCCCGTATAAAGTATTTAATACGAGGCGGTATCACTATTATGGCTTTAAGACGAAGGCAGACGTTGTGCTTTTGGTAGGTTTTGAAGAAGATGATCTACTCTCCTCTGAATCTTATCAGTTTACCATTCTTAATGGTAACGGCAAGCCGTCACCAAGAGACAATGATGTAAAGAAGACAATCTTTTCCATCATTAAAGAGTTTTTCCGTGTTAATAATGCTACGATGCTGTATATTTGTGAAACTGGTGATAACAAACAAGCCATGCGAAGCAGATTATTCTCACGATGGTTTTCTACATTCGCCGACAAGGGAAAGTACTCTATTCTTCAATCTTCTATTGTTGACCGAGAAGGCGTTGATAATTTCTTTGCTGTCATTCTAAGAAACGATAACCCCAATATAGCTCAGGTGATTGCGGAATTCACAAGTAACGTAAAGTTTTTCCGCCACAAGCCCAACGAATAAGCATAGAAGCCAACCGCTTCGTTAACTTTCAAGTAGACAAGACAAACATCTTATTTTCTTTACAAAATATCATCTGCTTTCTCCCACAATCTAGGAAGTTCCCGAACACACACGTGGGTTCAAAATCATCAAAAATTGATTTTTTCACTTGCTCTTTGGCAAGCCATGAATAGAAAACAATGGCTTTATCGCATCATCTCACCGAGATGACCCGATGAAATCACTGACGTGATGAGGTAAAAACAGTGAGATGACACGCTCATCTCACTGATTTCATCGAAAATTCTCTAGAGAATTCTACTAAAAGTAACTGATTTCTTCCTTCAAAATAACAAGCATGTAACTAACGCGCTTATTATCAGATAATTACAAAAACGCTTCAATTTTGGCGGAAATCAGCCCAAGGTAGGTCTTCGTGCAAAAGAATCGATTCTCAAGGCCCGTTTTTTGTCAGAATACACAACAAAAGACATAGATGGAAGAAAATCAATAAAAAAATCAATTTCTCACTACCCTCTGCTTCGTCATTGTTGTCTGCATGGTAAAAGACAATCACCATGCAGCTCGACCCACACATAGAAGATCTGATCATCGCATATCTCAGCGGGAACATTTCCGATGAGGACAACCAGATGCTCAAAGCCTGGCTCTCGAAAGATCCAGCCAACCGCACCATACTGCGCCGTTGTCGCGAGATATGGATGACAACGCAAGCAGAGCACCAAGCAACAAACTATGACTGGAAAGCAGGCTTCGAAAAGTTCTGTCTAAGAAAGGAACAACAGCAACAACAGACACGAAGCCAGCGCAATTACCGCCTGGCCAAACTGCTCCGCTATGCCGCCTTGTTGGTCTTCGCCGTCTCCGTTGCCGCCGTGATCTGCTACCGCCAAGGAAGCCAATCATGGAAAGGACAGCTGGCTGACGTAGAGATGAATGTTCCGATGGGCTCTACACTATCACTCCGCTTGCCCGACGGCACACAAGTGAGCCTCAACGGTGGATCAACGCTCAGCTATCCTCAAAGCTTCGGGCTGAAAGATCGTAAGGTCAACTTGACGGGTGAGGCCTATTTCGCCATTGTCCATCATACTGACCAACCCATAGAGATACTTACATCTAAAATGACTGTACGTGATATCGGTACCAAACTCAACATCACCAACTATCCCGAAGACAATCAAGCTAAAGTAGTCATTGACGAGGGTAGCGTAGAGTTGAAAACTGGAAACGACACACAGACAAGTATCATCGTGGCAGGGCAGGAAGCCATCATAGACAAGCAGTCGGGCCGTATTTCCATCGTCAGCAAGCAATACGACGGTAATGCATGGAGCAAAGGCGAACTGATCTTCCACAACACAACTGTTGCTGATATTGCCAAGAGATTGGAACGCACCTACAACATTGACATCAGCATCCACCACCCGGCCACGGCCAACAAGAGATTCTATGGAACTTTCTCAACGCGCGAGCAAAGCTACACCGACATTCTGCAAGCGCTCAAAGAGACAGGAACGCTGAAATACACCATCAGAGGAAGGCACATAGACATCTACTAAGCAAACCTTCCAAGTACTCCCTACCTGATTCAACCTATTATCAATATACATTCAATCTATTATCTAACTAAAAAGCTATGACTACGCTAAACAAAAAGATCATGCTGGCTTCACTACTGCTGTTAGGAACCGGCATCAGTGGCCAAGCACAAAAGGTAAGGCTGAAACTCCATTCGGCCACCGTTGCCCAAGCCATGACAGCCTTGCGTCAGCAAACCGGGTACTCGTTTGTGTTCAACGCCGACGCAATCTCCACCAGTAAAAAGGTGAACGTGCATGCCAACTCACTTTCTCAGGCCATCGACCAAATCCTCAGTGGCAGCAACCTCGATTATGAGATCCATGACAAGAACATCATTTTGCGCAAAAAGGAGGCTACTGCTCCCGTACAGCTACAAAGCGGTGCTCAGACAAAAGGTCATGTCGTGAAAGGACGCATCACCGATGAAAAGGGAGAGCCCATCATCGGCGCAACAATCATGGAGAAAGGTTCCACCAACGGCACGGTGAGTGATCTCGACGGAAACTTCACGATCAACATACCCGCTGGCAGTACGCTGCAAGTATCATACATAGGATTCACAAGCAAGGACATCGTCGTGGGCAATAAGCGTAGCCTGCAAATCAACCTACAAGAAGACAACAAGGTGCTCAACGAAGTGGTGGTCATCGGCTACGGCACACAGCGCAAAGGTGATGTGACCAGTTCGGTGGGGAGTGTGAAAAGTGAAGACTTCACGGTCGGCGCCGTGAATGATGCCGGACAACTTATCCAGGGCAAGATCGCCGGTCTGTCGATCACCAATCCGTCGGGCAACCCTGTCGGTGGAACGGAAGTGGCCTTGCGAGGCAACACTACCATTCTGGGTGCAACAACCAAACCACTGATCCTTATCGACGGCATACCGGGTGACTTCAACACTGTTGCACCGGAGGACATCGAAAGCATAGATGTGCTCAAAGATGGATCCGCCGCTGCTATCTATGGTTCCCGTGGCACCAATGGCGTAGTGATGATTACAACCAAGAAGGCCAAAGGCGACGGCATCAACGAAGTACAGTACAGTGGTTACCTCTCACTGTCGAATATCGTCAAGAAACCCGACTTCTGTACTGCAGAAGACTATCGTCAGCAGATCAAAGACGGACTGCGCGGCGCATCGTGGGATTTGGGCTACAACACCAACTGGATCGACGAGATCCTGCGCACGGGCGTGAGCCATGTCCACAACCTCATGTTCAAAGGTGGTACAGCCAAGACCAACTATGTCGTGAACATGAACTACCGTAATCTGCAAGGTATCTTCCACAAATCAGACAAGGAGGAATTCCAAGGCCGTGCGGAAGTCAACCACAGCATGTTTGACGACAAACTCAACATCAAATTGCAACTTCTCGCTAACAAGACCGGCTACACATCAACCACAGACGGCGGCAGCTATGACACCTACAGCTGGCGACAAGCCATGATCCACAATCCCACGGAGCCCATCAAAAACGCTGATGGTACATGGTACGAGAATACGGGCATCTTCAACTACGACAACCCGATGGCTCGTATCTATGAATCGGACGGTCAGCAAGACCTGCAACAGATACGTATCAGCGGCAACGTGGCCTATCGACCCATCAAGGATCTGACACTCAACGCGCTGCTGTCCTACGACCGTATCAGCCAGACAGGCGGATACTACGAAACGAAGCATCACATCTCCACCGTCCGCGACGGACGCAACGGCTATGCCAGCACCGGTTCGGCCAACAACATGACCAAGCTCATCGAACTGACCGCACAGTATCATAAGACCTTTGACGGACACACGGTTCAGGCTTTGGCAGGATATAGCTATCAGCAGATGAACTATAACCGACAGTACGAGCAAAACTACGATTTCCCGACCGACCTCTTCAGTTGGCACAACATCGGAGTGGGACAAGCTTTGAAGAAAGGTCTTGCCACGGAATATAGCTATTGGCTCGACACCAACCTCATCGGCTTCTTCGGCCGTATCAACTACAACTATCGCGACCGCTATCTGTTGATGGCCGCCTTGCGTCACGAGGCTGCAAGCCAGTTGGAAGGCACACATCAGCCGTGGGGTAACTTCCCGTCGGTCTCTGTAGGATGGCGTGTAACCAACGAGCCTTTTATGAGTAAACAAAAGGTGTTCAACGATCTGAAGTTACGTGCAGGATACGGTGTTACCGGTTCTCAGCCCAGCGATTCCTTCCTGGGCAAGTCATTGTTGGGCTATGGCGATTACTATCTATATAATGGTAAATGGATTCGTGCCCTGCAGCCGACGCAAAACTCCAACAGTTCACTGAAATGGGAGGAAAAGCATGAAGTCGATGTCGGTGTGGACTTTAGCATCCTCGACTATCGCATCAATGGTACAATCGACTACTACTATCGTCTGATCAAGGGTCTGCTCTATGACTACTCGGTTCCTTCACCTCCCAATCTCTACACGACCACACGTGCCAATGTGGGTGAGATGAGCAACCGAGGCATAGAAGTAATGATCAACGCTATCCCCGTGAAGACCCACGACCTCACTTGGTCAAGTACGATCACCTTCTCGACCAATACCAACAAACTCAAGAGCCTGTCAAACGATCTGTATAAGACATCTTCGGACTATTTCATGACAGGTTGGATTGAAGAACCGGTGAAGACCGAATCACATATTGTCAGAATCGGACACCGTGTTGGTGACATCTATGGTTTCAAAGTAGTAGGAGTGGACGACAATGGCAAGTGGATCTATCTTAACCACGAAGGGAAAGAGGTAAACTACGATGACTTTACTCATGCCTTTGAGGATAAGCAGATCTTGGGCAACGGTGTGCCAAAGTGGTACTTAGGTTTCAACAACCAGGTGAAATATAAGAACTGGGACCTCGCTGTCAACATGCGCGGAGCTTTCGGTTTCCAGATCATCAACGGTGTCAGGATGTTCTATGAAAACCGCAGCCGACAAGACTGGAACCGCCTGCGCTCAGCCTACGACAAAGTGTTCGGAAAGGCTGTGCTCAACACGCTGTGCTCTGAAGAGTTCAACAGCTACTATGTCGAAGACGGAGATTATTGGAAGATCGACAACATCACGTTGGGTTACAACTTCAAGAAGATCGGCAAGTACATCAAGGCTTTGCGCCTGTATGCTACGGTCAACAACGCCATCACCATCACCGGTTATAAAGGCATAGATCCCGAGGTGACGACAGCCGGACTGAATCCAGGCTACGACAACCGCGACATCTATCCTCATACCCGTTCGTTTACCTTCGGCACTGTGGTTACCTTCTAATCGTCATCTAAATACTTTTTATCATGAAATTCAATCTTTTCAATATATGTGTGGTGGCTTTTGCTGCCTGCGCAATGATGTCCTCATGCACTCAGCTTGAGGATACCAGCTACAACAGCGTGATCGCTGACGGCTTCAAGCCGACCGATGAGGATGTGGCCTCACTGCTCTCGTCGGCCTATGTCTCCTGGCGCAAGACGATGCTTCTGTGGAATGGTGTGGCAAGAGCGGAAATGCTCTGCACCGATGAGGATGTGATTCCCGCAAGACCAAACGGGTGGGTCGACGGCGGTGTGTATAAACGTATGCACCAACACAAGTGGACCAGCGAGGACGAAATACCGCTCAATAGTTGGGTGCGCACCTACGACGGTATCAACGCGTGCAACCGTGTGCTCTATCAGATAGAGTCCGGACAGGTAGAACTCGGCGATAGCAAGGAGAGCGTGATGGCAGAACTCAAAGTGCTGCGCGCTTCCTACTACTATCTGCTCGACGATCTCTTCGGCAATGTCCCCATCATCACCAAGTTTGACGTGCCTGAGGGATTCCTGCCCAAGCAGAGTTCTCGACAACAAGTCTATGAGTTTATCGTCAAAGAACTGGAAGAGAATATTCCTCTGCTTTCCGAGAAGGTGACTAGCGAATATTATGGCCGATTCAACAAATGGGCAGGATACACACTGCTTGCCAAGATGTATCTCAACTCGGAAGTATTCTCCAACGGTACACACAAAGACTACGACAAATGTATAGAGATGTGCGACAAGGTCATCAACAGCCATCACTATTCGTTGGATGCTACGCGCAAGAATGTCTTTGCCACCAACAATGAGAATTCAAAGGAGATCATCTTCGCCCTGCCTTTCGACGAGACGTATGTCACAGACTGGAACGCCTTCGACTTCCACATGTACACCTTACAACCCGAAAACCAGGCTACCTATAACTTCCAGGCTACTCCGTGGGGCGGCGTTTGCGTCATGCCGCAGTATATCAACACCTTTGACAAGGATGATCAACGACTGACTGACGACTTCATCGCTGGTACCCAATATTCTGCCGACGGCGAAGTGCTCAAATGCACAATGGGTGGCATGGTTGGCAAACCGCTGGCCTATGTCAATGAGGTCAACAGCATCGACGGCTCGGAAGAGAACCAGGGACTGCGCTGGGGCAAATTTGAATATGCCAAGAACAGCACTAACCGACTGAGCAACGACTTCCCCCTGTTGCGTTATGCCGACGTGTTGATGATGAAAGCAGAGGCGCTGCTCCGAACCGGTCACGCTGATGAAGCTGCGAAACTGGTCACAGAGGTGCGTCAACGCAACTTCAAGAGTCATCCTGAGAAAGCCATTGTCACCGGTGAACAACTTTTGGGTAACAGTTGCTACGACTATGGACGACGCGACATCAATAAAACCACTCACGACAACGCAACCATCACCTATGGAAGAATGCTCGATGAACTCGGATGGGAATTCTCGCAGGAGGGACGACGTCGCCAGGATATGATCCGCTTCGGCGTCTTCACTACCCGCTCATGGTTCTCACACGATGCCAGCGACGCAACGAAGAACCTCTTCCCGATACCCAATAAGCAACTACTCACCAACGGCAACCTGAAACAAAATCCAGGTTATTAAGAAAACTAATCTGACTACGGACAAATCGTCCGATCAGAAAGATCTACTAAACACAAAAGTGCAGCGGGGCACAGACGGCAGTCTTGACTGAGTCTGCGCCCGCTATCTATACCTCTCTTTACTCATCGAGCTCTCCTCACGACAAAGACTTCTCCGTGTGTCTACAACCCTGTGAGAGAGTTACAGGTAAAGAGCGAAATGAGATCCGTTCATTATTCCCTGCTTTTCTTTTGCTCATTGAAGAAAATGTTTTATCTTTGCGAGTAAGAAAGGCTATACCTAAACAAATCAATGATATGACAAAACAAAAGACGATCCTATTGGTACTCTTGCTGGCACTGTTGCTGCCGCTCCATGCTGCCAAACGTAAAACCCTTACCGGCATCTGCCGCGTAGTCGACGGACACGCCACTGAGGTGAGCTTCTGCTCACCGTCGATCGTGCGTGTGAGAGTGTATCCCGGTACGGACACGAACATTCAGAAGAAGAGCTACTCTGTACTGTTGAAAACAGGACAAAACGCCACGGAGCCCATCACCGAAGAAGAACGTGGCGGCAAGGTCACGCTGCGCTCCTCGGTGATCGCCGCTACGCTTGACTTGCAGACGGGCTACATCACCTTTGCCGACAACAACGGCAAGGAACTGCTGCAAGCCACGGACAACCACTTCATGCCGTGCACCCACGAGGTGGATCACGGTAAATATCAGATCCGACAAGGCTACAAGCTCGACGCCGACGAGGCCGTCTACGGACTCGGACAGCTGCGCGACTCGCTCATGAGCCACCGAGGACAGAAGGTGGAGATGTGGAATCACAATACCTACATCTCTATTCCATTCTTCCTCAGCAGTAAAGGCTACGGGCTCTACTGGGACAACGCCGGACGCTCGCTGTTCGACGACACGGCCGCAGAGACAATGATGAGCAGTGAGGTGGCACCGTTTGTTGATTATTACTTCCTCTATCGCGACGGTACAGCCGACGGCGTGATCGCTGACATCCGTGACCTCTCTGGACAAGCTACGCTGCCGCCACTGTGGGCCATGGGCTTCTGGCAGTGCCGCGAGCGCTACAAGACCAGCGACGAGCTCGTCGGCGTGCTTGACAAATACCGTGAACTGAAGATACCTGTCGATGCGATGGTGCAGGATTGGCAATACTGGGGATGCGACTCCAACTGGAACGCCATGCGCTTTATGAACCCCTATTATATCAATAAGGTGGGAGATCCTGCCTGGCAGCGCTACCTGCCCGGCGATATGAGAAACCTCAAGCCACAGCAGCCGCGCATCAAAAGCCCGCAGGAGATGGTTGACTATGTCCACCGCAACAACGGCCATCTGATGATCTCCATCTGGGCCAACTTCGGACCGTGGACCCAGCAGTATCAGGAACTCAACGCTATCGGCGCCCTCTATCCTTTCGAAACTTGGCCGATGAAGCAGGGCGTGAAAGTCTATGATGCCTTCAACCCCAAGGCCCGCGACATCTATTGGAAATATCTCTCTCACCTGCAGAAGATGGGATTCGACGCGTGGTGGACCGACTCATCGGAGCCCGACCACTTCGAGAAGCCCGGCGACGATGACTGGCTGACGGCCGACGGATCGTGGCGAAGCGTGAAGAATGCCTTCCCGCTCGTGCATAACAAGGGCATCTATGAGCATCAGCGGGCCACCAAAGAGGGCAAGGCTAAGCGTGCGCTGATGATGACGCGCAGTGCCTCCTTCGGCATCCAGCACTACGGCACATTCTCCTGGAGCGGTGACATCCTCGCCTCCTGGCAAGAGATGAAGCAGCAGATCCCTTCAGGACTGAACTATTCTATCTGCGGCATTCCCTACTGGAACACCGATCTCGGCGGTTTCTTCTACTGGGAGTTTGAGCAAGATCCGCACAACCCTGCCCTGCAGGAGTTGCAAACGCGATGGATGGAATGGGGGGCCTTCATGCCGCTGATGCGCAATCACTGCTCGTCGCCGATGGTCAGTGAGCTGTATCGTTTCGGTAAAGCGGGCGACTGGTGCTACGATGCCATCGTGAAGTACATCCGTCTGCGCTACCGTCTGCTACCCTATACCTACAGTTCAGCTGCCGATTGCGTGCTCCACAGCGGTACGATGATGCGTGCGCTGGTCATGGACTTTGCCAACGACCGTCATGCCGCAACGCTGAACAGCGAGTATCTCTTCGGCCGCAGTCTGCTCGTCAAACCGGTCACTGACCCAATGTATACGTGGAAGGACAGCAAGAAGCGTGGTCATCTGATCTACCCCAACGTCAGCAAGGCCGCAGCGCCAACGACGGTCTATCTGCCAAAAGGCACACAGTGGTATGACTTCTGGGACGACCAGCCACACGCTGGCGGTCAAACCATCCAGCGCCTCTGCCCTATCGACATCATGCCGGTATATGTCAAGGCCGGTGCCATCCTGCCTTTTGGCCCCGACGTACAATACAGTACAGAGAAGCCTTGGGATGATCTGGAGGTGAAAGTCTACTGCGGTGCCAACGGCCACTTTGAGCTCTACGAGGACGAGGGCAACAACTACAACTATGAGCACGGCCGCTACACGCTCATCCCCTTTGACTATGACGAGGCTACGCACACGCTGACCATTGGCACCCGCAAGGGCGCCTACAAGGGCATGCTTACCCGTCGCCGCTTCCGCATCATCGCCGTTGATGGCAACGGCAAGAAGGCAGAGCAGACCGTAGAATACACAGGAAAGAAATGCGAGATAAAGCTCTGAATAGACAATAATCCCTCACGATCCTTTTCCCCCACCCCCACGGGGTGGGGATATAATACCACGCGATCGCATCTATTCCAGCCAAAACTTACATAGCAGTAGCCGATGTAGGAAGTAATGCGTCTCGCGTCACAATAGAGATTACCTTCAAAGGGTGAAGGGTGAATGAGCCACCATCCTTTATGTTACATGATGCAATTGGCGATGACCTAAAATTGATAAGATGCAACACTACTTTTTCCTGAAGACATTCAACCGCCTAAGCACCACAAGGCACCCGCAAAAGTAATCACTCCCCTCTCCCTCGGAGAGGGGCATGGGGGTGAGGCTTCTTCCACTCTTTCTGTCTCCTACGTATATCGAGGAATGTTTTTACGCCCCACCAGATCATGATGATGGTCAGGAGAAACAAGACAGCGATGATAATGTATAATTCTGTTTTCATGATGATTTCGGCTTAGTGTGATACTGAAACGTTGTTTTCGTTATTGTCACTACAAAATTATAAAAGAATATCGACAAACGGTCGTGTTTTTACAATCGTTTGTCGATATTCTTAAGTTTTTAGTGGTTTACCGCTTCAGCACAGGCTTGCCGTCCTCGAAGCGGATCGGAATCCACAGATGGCCGCTATTACCTAACTCTTTGGGTTTCCACACATCGGCCATGAACAGATACTCGGCACCGCCAAACTGCTTGTAAAGCTTTGCATCCACCACCTTATATATATAAGCACCCTGTCCGCCGAATGTCGTTTCAGCGCCCTCGCCCCGGCAAGGATTGGGCAGCTGCGTCCACGGACCGAAGATATTCTTGGCAGTAAAGAGGCGGGCAGCGTTAGGAGCCCAGCCCGTACAACCACTGGTGATCATCCAGTAAGTACCATTCTGCTTGAAGATCGTCGGCGCCTCGTTCTGTCCACCGGCAGCCACACGAACAAACGAACCATTATGACGGAGGTAGTCATCGGTGAGTTGAGCAATGTTGAGCGTCATATTATCCTCGGACGAGAAGATGTGGTAAGCCTTCCCGTCGTCATCTACAAACACCGTTTGGTCACGTGCCATCTGTCCGCCTTGCAGGTCACGCATGAAGAACATGCCACGCTCAATCTGTTTTCTCCATTCCGGCGTCCACCACGTCTGCAGCTCAGGGAAGAGCAGTTGGTGGCGCAGGTCGGTCGTGTCGGGCAGACAGAAGCCGACCGGATAGCAGCCCGCATTGACGCGACCCGACCGCACAAAGCGGAAAGGCCCCGTAGGATTGTCGCTGACCGCCACGGCAGCACGGGCGGCTTCGTAGCCCCGCCCTTTCAACTCAAGATGAAACCACATCACAAACTTCCCCGTCCGGGCGTTGAATACAACCTTCGGCCGCTCAATGATGCATCCCCGCTGTATGTCGCTGTTGGTATCGTCGGTCACGCTGAGCACCAAACCGCGTGAAGTCCAGTCCTGAAGATTCTCGGAAGTGTAGCAACTCACGCCGAGTGAACTGACCGGTCCGCCGTTGCTGCGTGTCTCACCATACCAATAATAAGTGCCGCGATACTGGATGATATTTCCTCCATGTGCGTTGATATGCTTCCCGCTCGTGTCTTTCCACAGTCCTCCCTCCATCGGGTTCTGCCCTAAGGCGGAGAGAGAGAAGAAGAAGGACAGGCAAATGGCGAGCAGACATATTTGTCGATAGTTTGTCATTGTCATCTTCTTTATAGATAATATGGTCTTCAATATTCTATTATAATAATGTGTAGTACTCTTCCTCCGTACCACGACCAGTCAAGGGAAAGAAAAGGGGGATATGCCAAAGCCGATCGACATATCCCCTCATCAACTTACTTTATATTATAATTAACAACCTAAATGCCATAGTTGATGTAGCCTAATTAAGACATCATTGGCTACAATTGTTTACTGCTCGGCTGGTTCGTCCGGTGTAGTTGGCCAATAAGGATTCTGATACAGCGGACTCTCTGAGATGGTGGCATGATCCTTTGCTGTGAGCAAGAACTGTCGGATCGGCAGCGGCTCAAGATAGTGGGCCATGTGCCAAGTCAAACCATTATAGAAGCTGTTGTTGGCCTTGATCTTCTCATGCGGACGCAGATAAGCGCTCAACGATGGTGAAGAGACGTTGGAACTGCTGGAGCCATTGGCCACGAGGTTGTTGTACCATTTCTCCATCGGAGTGTCCCAGAGATGTATGCCCTCGGTATGGGCCGGTGTTTTGATCAGCTGATCATAAGCACGCCAACGTTGCAGGTCCATGCCACGGAGCCCCTCGGCAATCAGCTCACAGCGACGCTCACGACGGATATTATACAGCACTTTATCACTCAACAGCTGTCCGGCGGTGTATGCCCCCCAGTCACCGGTTTCCTTGCTCATATCGGTGGCATTGATCGTAGTCAAAGGATCTACAGCCTCTCCCGTGAAGCCTGCGGCGCGACGCACATCCTTCCAGTATTCCAAGATCTTGCCCGATAGACTATGTGTCAGCATGTATTCAGCCTCCATATAGTTGAGCAGAGCTTCCGTGGCACGGAAGATCACGCACACATTGTAGCTGCCACCATTGGCGGTGAGGGCGCGGTCGAAGGTCATGCCCTTGCGGATCGTGTAGCCCGTCACGTAGCCATCTTCTGGATTCGTATTGGTAATAGCCGGAATCGTCTCAATTCGTGTCCAGTGGTCACCCGAGACATCATCCAGATTCTTGAAGCAGTTGACATCGCCGGGGGCTTTCAGTAAGACACTCAGGCGCGGATCACGGTTGGTGCGAACTTTATTCAAACTGGTATCTACGTATTCATACTGAGAAGCATAGATCGGCTTACCGTCTTTCATCACATAGCTCTCGATTAGGCTGCGAGTGAAGCCTGTACCGATATTACCCTTTTCGACAGCGACCTCCACATCATTGTTGACACCCAACGATTTGCTGTATTGCCGCCAAAGAATCACATCAGGCACCTTTGAGTCGTCGGTAGAGCCCCAGATGTTCAGATAAGGATTGACGGGATCATCCAAGCTCTGCGGCACCCTGCCAGTATTGGTGGACAAGTTGCCCTTGTACTTTTCTGCCACCTGCTCAGCAGCCTCAGCGGCAGTCGTGAAGAAGTACTTAGCCTCAGCCTCCACGCTTCCTGTGGGATACTTGTAACCTGGATTTTTGCTTGCACCTGGCCAGCCCTGTCCGTTGGGCACAAACGGCGTACCGGCAAAGTTGGTCAGCCACGACCCCTCGTAGAGTGCCACACGGCTTTTGAAGAGGTTGACTGCGTCATATGTGACACGTGTGGTGGCGAAGCCCGTCTTGGGCATGTAGGTCAGCGCCGTATCCAGATTGTTGATGATGAAGCGGGCTACCTCGTTGCACGGCTCGCGCTTGTCTGCAGCCACTAGCACAGACTCCTCATCGGGCAGTGCCTTAGTAATGATCGGCAGGTCGCCGAAGCGTTGCAGCAGCGTGAAGTAAGCATAGGCACGGAAGAAATACAGTTCACCGATATACTGACGGAGGTTGCCGTCAGAGCCACTGATCTGCCCGGCGTTGTACTTCTCCACAATCTGTCCCAGTTGGTAATTGACATTGCGCACATTACCCCAGCTCCAATCATCGTTGGTGTTGCTGACTTTCCACAGGCCCGTACCGAATTTATTGTCGGGATAGAGCGACATTTGGTTGTCGGTGTTATTGTCAACGATATAAGTGCCATAGTCCCAGCCGCCATGTCCGGGGAGTATATCTTGATAGAATTTGTTTGCAGCCGCCTGCACCTGGTCTTCCGATGTATAGAAGTTCTCGGGTGTCAAATACGAAGGAGGTTCCTGCTCAAGATAATCATTGCATGAAGTCGCCCCCACGATTGGCAGAGCCAATAAGAATAACTTATATAGTTTCATAATTGTAGGATTTAGAATGTAAGGTTAATACCAAAGGAGAAAGTTTTTGAGAGTGGGTAGCCATTGGATGTGTAGGCCGAGGTACCGATCAACTCGGGATCAAACTGCTCAGGCATGTCAGTGATGGTGAACAGGTTTTCGGCGGAGAAGAAGACACGAAGTCCCTGGATATACCACTTCGAAGTGATCGAGCGCGGGATGGTGTAGCCCACCTGCAGGTTCTTCATACGCAGGTAAGCGGCATTCATCAGATAGCGAGTCTGGCATTGCTCGTTCTTGTCAGAGAAGGTAGCGCGTGGCAACCAGGCATTGGTGTTCTCGCTCTGATAGCCGTTGGCTACCGACCAGGTATTGGCGTCGCGGTAGTAATCATGCACAGCGGTGATACCCGTAGACCACCACTGCCCGGAATTTGTGGCACCAAACAGATACTCCAACGAGCCCCAGGAGCCGCCGAGCCAAGTGTCGCGCTTCGCTACGCCCTGGAAGAAAGCGCGTACGTCAAAGCCTTTCCAACTGGCATTGAGATCAAGACCGAAGAGGTAGCGGGGCGTGGAGTTTCCGATGACCTTCAGGTCACCGTGGTCAGCAAGCGTACGTGCTCCCTGCGTGATCTTTTTGTCACCGTTAAGGTCGGCATACATGACATCACCTGCAGCCCAGTTGTTACCCAGTGAAGTCTGGTCAGCCACAGCGAGGTGCTTGTTCATCTCGTCGTCACTCTTGGCAATGCCCACGGTCTCATAGCCCCATATCTCATTGAGATAGCGGCCGGAGATATAGTTATCGATCGAGTTGGTCGGGTTGTTGGGATAGCGCGTGATCTTTGTACGTGCGTCTGAGAGGTTGAACGTAGCGCTGTAGCTAAAGCCGTTGCGCAGTTTGTCACGCCAAGAGATCTGAAGTTCCCAGCCATTAGTGCGCAAGTCGGTATTGTTAGTCACAGGCACGCCGGTACCCAAGATAGCAGGCAGTTCGGGTGCGTTGCCCACCATGTCCTTGGTGTTGCGCACGTAGTAGTCAAATGATCCCGACAAGCGGTTGTTGAGGAAACCGAAATCGAGACCGACGTTATAGCTCTCGACCTTCTCCCACGACAGAAGAGCAGAGACGAGTCCTGGGGCGGAGGTGATGTTGGTCTTCTGTCCGTTTTGCAACCAAATGCCTGCGACCGAATTATAGGCGATGGTCTGGTAGGTCTGATACCAGTTGTCGATATTCTGGTTGCCCAACGAACCATAAGATAGACGCAACTTCAGATTGTCAAGCCAGGAGCGTGTGTCCTTCATAAACGACTCTTCGGAAATGCGCCATCCCAGTGAGACAGAAGGGAAGAACTTCCACATCTTGTCAGTCCGGAACTTGGAAGTACCATCATATCGCATATTGAACTCAGCGAGATAGCGCTCATTATAGTTATAGTTGATACGTCCGAAGAAGCCAGCCGTCTGCCATTGGTTGCGTGCTCCGTTCACGGATGGTGTCACCTGCTGACCCGTATAGCTTAGGCCGTTGGTGAGATCCACCTCGGGTTTGCTGGGATCAAGAATACCGTCACGCTGCAAGCCAAACTCCAGTCGCTTGAGCTGCTCAGTCTGGAAGCCGCCCATCACATGGAAATTATGCTTATTGGCCAGTGACCATGAATATTCAGTATAGGCCTGGAAGTTGAGATAGTTGTCCTTATACTCGTCTTCGTGCACATTGGAACCTGTATTATATACGATAGCCTCGCCTGCAACATTGTGATTATAGGTGCGCTGAGAGTCCCAGTGCCGGGTGCGGTTGTCGGTTTTGTAATTAAAATCGATATGTGTCTGCCAGTTTTTGACGGGTTCGATGATGAAGCCGATCTGATGACTTGTGATGTCGCGCTGCTGGGTGTCCTTACCGCCAGTAGCCAGTCCGAGAGCTGGAGAAGGTGAACTGTAATAGTATCCATTGCGGTCATAGAGCGGCAGTGTAGGCCAGCCCTGACGTGCCATATCGCTGTAAAGGCTATTGGTCAGAGCTGCAGGACGCTCATAGTCGGTTCTCGTCCAGCGCATATTATAGGACATGCGGGCCCATGGGGTGATCTCTGCATTGATCTTTGCCGTGCCGTTATACCGATTATATTTATCGGTGTTCAGCTTCATGAAGCCGTTGTTGTCGAGATAGTTGAACGAAGTATAATAGTTGAACTTCTTGCTTCCTCCGCTGATGCTGGCATTATGCTCCATGGCGAAGGTCGTATTCTTGTAGACCACGTCATACCAGTCAACGTCGTCGATACCCTCGGCATAGCCGTCGGCCCATACCGAAGGATTATCGGACTTGATCGGGAGGGCATAGAGCAGGGTACCGTCGGCAGCGCGGCGCACACCGGGAGACACAGGAGAGGCATTGTGGTAAGCCACGATGTCCTTCATCCGCTGGTCGTCGTAGAAGACACCGGAGCCGGAATTGGTGTTGGCATCGTTCATCCATGAGGCGAAGTCGACCGAGTTCATCATGTGTTTCTCACGGATCAGACTGCTCCAACGGAAGCTGTTGTTATAGTTGACGGTCACTTTTCCGTTGTTGTCACCGCCTTTGGTGGTCACGAGGATCACACCGAACGGCGCACGGGATCCGTAGATCGAGGAGGCTGCGGCATCCTTCAGCACCGAGATGCTTTCGATGTCTTGTGGGTTGATGGTGTTCAGGTCACCCTCCACGCCGTCGATCAGTATCAGCGGCGAACCGCTGGAGCCCTGACCGATAGTACCTGTACCACGCACATTGATCGAGGATGTTGCCTCCAGACTACCGCCGGTAGCGGAGATCTGTAGTCCGGGGACCACGCCTTGGAGGGCTTGCGTCGCCGTCATGACGGGTCGCTGGGCCAGTTCGTCGCCGTCCACGACAGCCACGGCACCAGTCAGGTTGACCTTCTTCTGCGTACCGAAACCAACGACCACCACTTCGTTGAGCGTCTTGTTGTCCTCTTTCATCACGATATCGACGGAAGATTTACCCTTCGCCGACACGTGGGCTGTCTGGAAGCCAATATAGGAAATGGTGAGGTTTCCGGATGTGATATGACTGAGGGAAAAATGACCGTTGAGGTCTGTCACGGTGCCGTTCTGCGTACCATCTTCTGTGACGCTGGCGCCAATGATGGGTTCACCATTGGCATCCACCACTGTACCCTTTAACACCGAGACGTTTTGTTGCACGTTGTCTACCCGCTGTGTAGCTAAGGTCGTCTGTGGAACCATACCCAATAGAAAGGCCGCGATCATGGCGGAGTCTATCAGGAGCGATCCTTTACATTTCTTAGGATTAGATTTCATACAGTTAAGTTTAAAGTTACTAAGTAAACGATAAAGTATAGGTTTATAAATAGATACTTACGTATATTCGGTTGCAAATGTAGTAACCAGATGAACACGTAAAGGGAAAAAATTGGCAAAACAGGGGTACAAAATGATATTTTTATATGATTTTATTCCATTCTTTCCTACCTAAAGGAAGATAGGCGGCACTTCTTTTCAGAAGATAGGCGGCACTCGGAAAAGAAAAATATAATTCCATTCCATTCCATTTTATTTTGTCTTTTCGCTCGTTTGCACTATCTTTTCAGAAGATAGGCGGCACTCGGAAAAGAAAAATATAATTCCATTCCATTCCATTTTATTTTGTCTTTTCGCTCGTTTGCACTATCTTTGCAACTGTATATGAACAGAATCGCTAAGAAATATATGATCCTCGTCCTTTGGACGATCCTCTGCTGCCAGCAAGTTCTTGCTGCTTTCTCCCTTCGCAGCTATCCCCCGCTGCTGCTCTCTCCCTCGGAGAATGCCTTCTGCATGATGTTTGACCATAGAGGGGTGCTGTGGATCGGCACCAACAATGGACTCAAGAGCTACGACGGATACAACGTTCGGACCTATCGCTCCGATGCCTATTCACCCCACCTGTTGCCCAACAACACCGTGCGCTCGCTCGCCGAGGACAAGAACCACCGGCTGTGGGTCGGCACACGCAACGGACTGCTGCGCTTAGACCTGCGCACAGGGCTGCTCACCACCTTCCATCTGCCTACCGAGAACCAGCGGATTATCTACACGCTCTATGTCGATCCACAAGGACGGCTGTGGGTCGGCACGGACGGCGGACTGTCGGTCTTTGACGAACAGAAACAGCAATTCCTGACCTATGACAAAAAGAACGCATGGCTCGTCACCCCCGATGGCCATAAGACGAGGATCGAAGACTATAGCGTCAAGAGCATTCTCCAGGCACCCAACGGCGATCTGATTGTCGGCACGTGGTCGTCAGACCTCTTGCGACTGCGGCGCGGCACACGCACCTTCTACCGCTATCCTTCTCTCAACAGTCTCCACTCGGCCTACTCGCTCTGCTACGACCACCGCGGACGCCTGTGGGTGGGCTCATGGGGAAGTGGGGTGATGCGTGTTGACAATCCTGACAACGTGCGCCATCCTATTGTGAAAACATATCCTTTCACCACCGGCAACTTCGACATCTTTCTCAGCATCGTGGAAGATCCGGTCACTCACAACCTTTGGGCTGCTACACGCGAGGGTATCTGCATGCTCAACACCAACGACGACATGGCGCAATGGCAACAGATCACCAACATCGACGGCACAAGCCTGAACTACAGCAACAGCATCGCCACGGATCTCAGCGGCAACATCTGGGTGCTCACACAAAACAATGGTGTCATACAGACGACATTCGACCGGTCACCTTTTCTCTGCTATAA
The DNA here is from genome assembly GCA_900317685.1 of uncultured Prevotella sp. GTDB lineage: Bacteria > Bacteroidota > Bacteroidia > Bacteroidales > Bacteroidaceae > Prevotella. The sequence continues at coordinate 21,437 of ONHQ01000020.1, read as the reverse complement.
CCTGGATATGGGACAGCAGTCTTTCCCCGTCAACTTCGTCAGCTCGCTCTATACGCCCGACGGTAATACGTTTTGGTTAGGGCTCAACCCCTATGGCATCGCACGCTTTGACCGGCAAACGGGCACCACGCTGTTCAACCATGACATCCCCGGGTTCAGCAATATCCCGGCGGGTGCGCTGTCGACAAGCTTCTCGAGCATCATCCGCCGAAGCAACGGCGACCTGTGGTTCGCCGACAACAACTACGGCATCATCGTCAAGAAAGCGCAAGGCAATGCCGAAGTGCTCGACGTGAGCAACACGCAGTGGATGAAAGAAAATTTCGTCAACACGATTTTCGAGTCGAGAAAACATATCCTGTGGATAGGACAACATAGTGGACTGAGCATGGTGCTGCCCGACGGACGTGGCTTCCCCGTCACACTCCGGCAAGGCAACCGCGACATCTCTAACTGCGACATCCGGGGCATCAGCGAGGACCGGCAGGGCAACATCTGGCTGGCTACCGACAACGAGGGCATCATCTGCGTGGTGAAGCCTGACAGCCGTCACGCACGCATGACCGTGAGACAGTATTCGCCACGACTTGGTAACTTTGCTGTCGACGACGCCACGAACTGCTTGCAAGACCGTGCCGGCAGACTGTGGGCAATCTCCAACAGCGGCGGCCTCTTTCTCTACAATGCCGCCGATAACCGCTTTGAGGCAAAGAACCGCGACTATCACTTTACAGGCGACCGCATCCTCGCCATCGTCCAGGACAGCAAGGGTGACCTGTGGCTGACGTCCGACCGTGGGCTCATTCGCCTTTGCCTCGACAAGAGCAACAAGCCGACGGATGTGAACTACTACACCCGCGAGGACGGACTGGGCGACCTGCTGTTCTCGGAAAACAGCATCACGGCCTATGGTCAGGAAATATACCTTGGCAGCCGCCATGGCTTTATCGCCTTTGACCCGTACACCATGGCTAAGAAACAGACGAAAAACTACCGGCTGATCATCACAGACATCATCATCAACGACGAGCCCTGGCGACAGATGACCGACAGCACGCTGAGGCAGCGTATCACAGAAGAGTCGCCGTCGTTCACGCGTCGTGTCACACTGCCTACATCCGTGAAGAAGATCAGCTTTGACTTCGCCCTGCTCTCCTACGGCAATGCCAGAAAGAACATCTACTCGTATATGCTTCAGGGCTATGACGACGACTGGAAATACTGTGCAGGAGGCAGTCACAGTGCCACGTATCAAAACCTGCCCTCGGGTACATACCATCTGCGCGTACGTGCCACGGGCAGCAACGGACAATGGCAGGAAATGGACTATCGCGTCACCGTCAGAGTGCTGCCGCCATGGTATGCATCGTGGTGGGCATACCTTATATATATAGTACTCCTCTTTGCCGCCACCTTTGCCACCATTCGCTGGTACCGTGAGCACCTGCGCACGCAAAACCGACTGCGCATGGGCGTGGTGCTGACCAATATCACTCACGAGCTGCTCACCCCGCTGACGGTTATCTACGCCACCATTTACAAACTGCGATCTCAGGCTCCGCAATACGAAGACGAATACCAAGTCATCGACAACAACATCCAGCGTACCAAACGACTCTTGACGCAGATACTCGAGGTGCGCAAGAGCCAGGCAGGACAGCTGCGGCTGAAGGTGAGCCGCGGCGACCTCGCGGCGTTTGTCAGCAACGTCGTGGAAGAGATCAGACCCATGGCGGAGCAGAAACACATTGGTTTGGAGACCTCACTGCCCGAAAAGGAGAAGGCGGCATGGTTTGACAGCGACAAGCTCGACAAGATACTCTACAACCTGCTCTCCAACGCCATCAAATACAACCGCAACGACGGACATATCCTTCTCTCGCTCGACATCAAAGAGCAGGAAGCCGTCATCAGCGTGGAGGACAATGGCATCGGCATGGACAAGAAACAGCTCAACCATCTCTACACCCGATTCTTCGACGGCGACTACCGAAGGCAGAACACGGGAGGAACGGGCATCGGACTGGCTCTGGTCCACGAGCTCGTCACGCTCCACCACGGCTCGATACGATGCAAAAGCAGCAGGGGGGTGGGAACTACCTTCACGGTGACCATCCCCATCAACAAAAAAGCATACCCTCAGCAGGAAATCGACACCTCGGTAATCAGCAAGGCGGTGGACTACGAGACCATGCGTAGTCTCACTGACGACAGCACCCCGACACCGGGTATCAAGCAGGAACGCGTCGTGGTCAAAGCCAACGTGCCCACCATGCTCGTCGTGGAGGACAACGCCGACCTGCTGGAGCTGATGAAGCAAGCACTCAGCAAGCACTACCGGGTTGTCACGGCGAAGAACGGTAAGCAGGCATGGAACGTGATACAGAAAGAACGGCTCGACATCGTGGTCAGCGACGTGATGATGCCCGTCATGGATGGCATCGAGCTCACGCGGCTGATTAAAAGCGACCAAAGCTTCTGGCAGTTGCCCGTCATCCTGCTCACAGCGAAGGACCGACAGGAAGACGAGAACGAAGGCTACGCCATCGGTGCTGACGCTTACATCACGAAGCCATTCTCCTTTGAGGAGCTCACCTTGCGAGCCGACATGCTCATCGCCAACCGGCAAAAGGTCAGGGATAACGCTCAACAGGAAGCCAGGCTACAACAAACCGAAGACAAGGCTCCATCGGGCAGCGATCCCGACAAGGCCTTCATGATGCGGGCTACACAGATTGTGATGGACCATCTCGACGACACAGCTTTCGACCGAGAGTCCTTTGCAAAAGAGATGCTCGTCAGCTCATCGACACTATATAATAAGGTGCATGCGCTCACGGGCAAGACCATCGTGGAGTTTGTCAACAGCATCCGTCTCAACGAGGCTGCGAAGATCTTGCGCTCCGAGCCATCAATCACCATCGTGGACCTCGCCACACGTGTCGGTTTCAACACGCCGAAATACTTCTCGCGCTGCTTCAAGAAGCAGTTTGGTAAACTCCCGAAGGAGTATCTATAAGAGAGGTTAATGCCATCGAGTTGGTCAATGCATGGAACTCGATTTTGCTGCCTGACATACAATCGTTTGCTGCGTAGGAAAAGATCATTCCCTACGTAGCGAACGATCTTTTTCTATAGGATTACAACATTGGGAACATTGTTACAACCTCATACGAACACTACTTCACCCCCCCCAAGAACAGTGTTTTGATACCATGACATCAACGACACCAAGACAAAGGAAAGGCCCCCGGGAGGGCCGCTTCCCTCAGTGGCCGAGATATGTGATACCTAATCTATAATCATCTTTATTACGAATCACAGCAAGTGATAAACGTTGAAAACACAATGTCCGCTGAGGGCAGCGGACCTCCCGGAAGCGGACCTCCCGGAAGCGGCCTAACTATGTGATGCCTATTATAATATCCTTTATCAAGAATCACAGCAAAGGATACGCTGGGCGTGTCAATGTCAGAAGCACTGTTATTCTCTGATAATATATGCAATGTGGGTGTCCCGATGACGAAAAGAGGAAAGAATATCAACGAATATAGAGAAGAAATAAGCCATAGCTCGTATATCTAAGCATAAAAAAAGGCCGGCAAGAAATTGCCGGCCTCTTTTATGATCATTGTGCAAGACTTACTTCACAGTCTTGTTCTGAGTGCCAAGGTACTCATGGTTGTAGTCTGTCTCGCGCAAAGGAATTCTCCAAGCCCAGCCTGTAGCATTAGTTTCCACACGCACCATGATAGACGGATCTACATTAGCAGAGTTCGTACGGTCCATAGGCAAGTTCCAACGTTTGTAGTCGGAGAAGCCGAAGCCTTCGCCCCAAAGTTCCAAAGAACGGTATTTCACGATTTCCTTGAACATAGCATCGCCGGTCTTCGTGCAAGTGTACTCGGGATCGCGACCCGTAGTCTTGTTCAGTTCTACGAGGTTGGCCTGTGCGGCAGCGTCATTGCCAAGGAAGTGGTTAGCCTCTGCCTCGATGAGCAGCATCTCTGACGAGCGGATGAACGGCAGATAGCCGACACCCGGAGTGTCAAACACATAGAACTTCCACTGCGAGCCCATGAAGAAGTATCCAGCTCGCTTACAGCCCTGATAAGGAGCCGCGTAGCCGCTGGTATAAGCTTCATGGATGCTGTCCATATAAGCTACAGCCTTATTGAATGCGGCTGGATCAGCCTCACCATCGAGATATTCATCCGACTTGCTCCATCCGATCTTGTCAGGAGTGAGGAAGAGGTGCTTGCGCACGTCAGTGTTAGGGATCTGCGAGGTCAGAGCATCAGAGACCTGTCCGGCACCATAGCCCGTATTCGAACCATAGTAGCCATTGCAGGAGAACTGCGTGCCAAAGCTCCAGTACCAGTTGTTCTCGGATGCACCACCATAGCTGCCGAAGAGCCACTCAGAAGTAGGCTTGCAAAAACCTGCCTGATAGTCGCTGTTGCTCATCAGAGGATAGCCCTTGCGAGCCTCAGTAGCCTGAGCCAGAGCGGTCTGATAGTCCTGACGATAGAGAGCGGCACGGGCATAGACAGCGTGAGCTACGTTGACATTAGGAATCCATACCTGCGTAGAAGGACGCTTGTAGTTTGAGCTCTCGAAGCTGGTGATAGCATCCTGGCAGTCCTTGTAGATCTGGGTGTAGACGTCATTCAGGCTGGAAGGAGCCTTGTCGCCCGTTGACTCGTCGGTGCGGAGCACGATGACCTTGGACTCACCGTTGTTGCTGTCCTGCCATCTTGGAGCGTAGTAATGGATGAGCTTCTCGTAGGCGTAAGCACGGAAGGTCAGGGCAGCGCCCTTGCAAAACTTCTTCAGTTCCTCGTCACCTGTGGCATTGTCCACGTTGGCGATGATCGCGTTTGCCTGTCCAATGATATTATAATAGTAATACCAAGGATAGGTGCTGTAATAGTTGTTCTGTGTGTACTTCATGTTCATGATAGGACCCCAACCGGAAGCAAAAGCATTGTAGTAGTAGTCCTGGCTCATGTAGTTCTCATACAGAGACATGATTCTGTTCTCACCGCACTCGCCCTGCTGGCCCATATACTGCTGTGTGCTCATAGTTCGGGCGATGCCGTTGAGCGACTTATAGATATTCTCGGCAGTTCCCGTTGCCGTCTTGTCGCTGACCGACTCCGTTGGTGTGGTGTCGAGGTAATCGCTGCTGCAAGATGTCATCACAGCGGAGAGCGATGCGAGACATCCCAATACGATATATTTGAATGTTTTCATAAATGATTCGCTTTGAATAAACCGTTTAATTAGAAATCGATGGACAGACCGAGGTTAAACACACGTGAGGTCACGTAAGTGCTCTGTGTGGAACCGATGTTCTCTGATGAACTACCTACCGTTGTGAACAGATACTGCGGGTTGAGACCCTTGCGTGCAGATATGGTGAAGAGGTTCTCAGCGCTGAACTTCACGCTCACGCCAGACACAGCACCACCGAGCACTGTCATCCACTGCTTGGGCAGGTTGTAGCTCAGGGTCAGGTTCTTGAAGATGAGATAAGAAGCACTGGTCAACCAACGGTCACTCGTGTAGTTGTTGTAACTGCTGCGGTTGAAGTCGAGCACCGGGATACCATTCGGATCGATACGGTTGGCTGATGTCTCAGTCATGCCAGCAGGAGCTGCTGTCCAAGACTTCAAAACGTCCTTGGAGAGAGCGGAACCACTGTCCATGGAGTTAGTAGACATCAAGCTCTGATAAGTACCGTCATAGATCTTGCCACCGAGAGAATAAGTAAAGAGCATCGACAGGCTCAGACCCTTCCATGCGAGATTGGTATGGAAGGAACCGTAGACAGTCGGGTCGGCATGTCCGTGGAAGTCGCGAAGACCATAGCCGGAAGCATCGGTTGTGTAGTCAACACCGTTGACAGTCACCAGCTCACCGTTGGCAGCAGCCTTCTCCTTCTTCTCCGGGTCAACAGTGTAGAGTGACTGACCGGTCAACTGGTCGACACCTGCGAAATGATAGGTATAGAAGTCATAGAGTGAGCGACCCTCGGTATAGTTCTGCAGACCGCTGATGATGTTGTCGTTGTTTGGCAACTTGATGATCTTGTTGGCATTGAACGTTGCGTCGAGACCGAAGTTCCAAAGCAGACCGTGGCCTTTGAGGATGTCCACGTCGGCAGCGAACTCAAATCCCTGATTGCGGATGGTACCGATGTTACGGTAGATCGACATGTTGTAGTCATCTTCGTTGTAAGAGAAGGAACCACCTGACAGAGGTAACTTCACCTCAAAGAGCAAGTCTTTGTTGCGACGGTTGTAGTAGCCCAAAGAGAAGTTGACACGGTCGAACAGACGGCCTTCCAAAGCCACGTCGATGGTCTGGGCGGTCTCCCACTTGATGTCGTTGGCAGCGAGACTCTGCTTCATCAGCGCACCGTTGCCACCGTTCTTGCCAATATAGTAAAGTGCCTGATAGCCATAGAGGCCCACACCGGCATCGTTACCAACTTCACCGTAAGATGCACGGAGACGCAGACTGTTGACCCAAGAGACATCCTTCATGAAGGCTTCCTTCTTCACGTTCCAGTTGCCACCGAAGCTGAAGAAGTTACCCCAACGGTTGTCGGGATGGAAACGAGAACTGCCGTCACGACGCCAAGAAGCATCGAAGAAGTAGCGCTCATCATAGTTGTAACGGGCACGAGCCAGATAAGACTCAGTCTTATAGTCAGTGTTGTAGCCGTGGAGATAAGAGTTGGTGAGGAAGTTGCTCAGCACGATGATGCCCTCAGCTGCCATATTGGTGTTCATGCCAGCCTTGACACGCGCCTTGTTCTGGTTGTTCTCATGTCCGAACATGGCATCCACGTGGTGCTTGCCGTATTCGTGAGTCCAGTTGAGGAACTCCTGCATTGTATAGTCATCATACTCGTAGGCGTACTCCGTGAGACGTCCATTGTTCGTAGCACCGTCACCGATGTTCGGGTTGTTATAGTTTGTACGGTTGTTGGTTCGCTGACTCATGTTGCCGCGTACGGTTACGCTGAAGTCATAGGGCAGGTTCACGGTAGCGTAAGCCGTGCCGTTGATGACATTACGGCGGCTCTCGTCCTGGTCAGCACGGAGCTCGTATGCGATGTTACGGTTGCTGAGATAGTCAGATGTCGTGTCGTACTGCTTGTCACCGTTGGCGTCGAGCTCATAGCTGCCGTCAGCGTTGTGCATGAAAAGCGGATAGACAGGAGCCATCATACGGGCCACATAGAATGGGTTGGCGAAGTATGAGCCATAAGCATTATCATTGAAATGGCGCTTAGAGGTAGCACCCATCAAGTTCACACCTGTAGTCAGGTACTTGGAAGGCTTGAAGTCAGCGTTGACGCGGGCGGTATAGCGCTTGTAGTCAGAGCCGATGACATAACCGTTTTCCTTGGTGTAGCCGACAGAAGAGTAAACGTTGGCGTTGGTGGAATTGTAGGAGCCGGAGAGTGTATAGTCCTGACGGCTGCCGGTACGCTCGATGTCGTCCTCCCAGTCGAGATCGTCGTAACCGGGAAGCACGTTGGCCGTCAGGTTGCCGTTAGCATCGAAGAGCTTGTCATCAGCGGCATCGAAGATGTTGCGCTTCACAGCTTTGTCGATGATATGTGTGTTGGCATATGCAGCAGCCTCCTCCGGTTTCTTGTGCAACGAACCAGACTGTGCCCAGTTATACATAGCCTTCCAGTAAGACTCCATCCAAGGCTTGGCGCTCAGGCGGTCGTACTCAGGAATACCACGGTGATACCAACCTTGGTTCACAGTGAGGTTGACATTAGACTTGCCAGCTCCGCGTCCGCTCTTTGTCGTGATGATCACCACACCGGCGGCAGCACGATTACCATAGAGGGCAGCAGAGGCAGCGTCCTTCAGCACTGACATGCTGGCGATGTCGCTGGGGTTGAGATCTGAGATATTGCCATTGTAGATCGTTCCGTCAACGACATACAGAGGGCTGTTGCTACCATTGATGGTACCAATACCACGAATACGAATCTGAGGTTCAGCGCCCGGCTCACCATAGGTACTGTTGACCTGAATACCTGGTGCACTTCCTTCCAGTGCCTCCAAGGCGTTGGTGGTGACGTGCTTCTCAATATCCTTAGCATCGATGGCAGTGACTGCACCAGTAATGCTCTGGCGCTTGGCAGTACCATAAGCGACCACGACGACATCGTCGAGTGTATGATTGTCGTTCTGCAGCACTACCTTCACATTTCCGCCGGCCTTCACGGTCTGTGGTTTCATGCCGAGGTAGCTGACCACCAGCTTGGCGCCTGCGGGCGCGTTAAGCTGGAAGTGACCGTTCACGTCGGTGACGGTACCTGTGTTTGTACCTTCCACCTTCACGGCAGCGCCAATAACTGGCTCGCCGTCGTCTCCGGAGGTTACGGTACCACTAACATTCGTCTGAGCCATCACGCTCCCTGCGAAGAGGAAGGTTCCGGCCAAAAGCGTCATTAGTCTTTTTTCCATAAATTCTCTCTATTGTTAATATATAATGTTATTGTATTATCTATTATGTATGTTATGTGTGATGTCTTTGTTCCCGTGTGTTCTCTCTATTTGTCCACACCTTATTATATATATATCTTTTTCTGTCTCCTTGTTTCTCTTCTGCTGTGTCCTCCTCCATGCGGGAGGCGGATAAGTCAAGTTTTATTTACCTATTCTAATTTTATATAATTATATCAGACTGCAAATTTATATAATATTTCCAAACTAAGCAAATGTTTTGACATAAAAATTGCACTTCTGCTTCGTTTTACTTAAAAGTCCGTTGCTTTTATCGAAGCGAGGTAACAAATGCCTAACAACTATAGGTACCGATATATCTATTATAAAGGTTGTTTTTGTCTTTAAACTCGTAAAGGATCATCGATGAACAGAAATGCGGAAAGGCATTATGTCTTCCTACGGTCGAATTCTTCCCAGCACTTTTTTATTGGTTTCGGCAAGCCGTCGGTTATTGATGTCACGGATGTAGATGCGTGTAGTGTTGGTGTTGGTGTGGCCGAGCGCACTGGCAATGACAGCCAGATCTATATTGGTGTCGTAGGCGATGCTTGCCCATGTGTGCCGGACTACATACGAGGTTAAGCTGCGCTTGAGTCCTGCCACCTTTTCCAATTTGTGTAGATTGCGGTTATAGGTTCTTAGACTGCTTTGATATTGCTTGTAGGCTTGCGCGGGGTTGTGAGTGGTGATGATGGGAAAAACAAAATCAGAGTCAGCTTTGCTATAGCGGTCGATGATTTCTTGCATGCAGCCCTCTATCTTTACGATGATCTGCTGTCCGGTCTTGTGGCGCTCATAGATGATCATGCCATCCTGTATCTGTTCCTTTTGCAGAAAAGCGATATCCACGAATGGCATGCCTTGGGCGTAGAGACTGAAAAGAAAAATGTCGCGCGAGAGCTGCAATGCTGACTGCTTGAGGAGAATCATTGTCTGCAAGCGTTTGATGTCGTCATCAGTGGCCGCCCGCTTCACTGTCTTGGCGTGACCGGTGAACAAGTCATTAAACGGCTTGCGGTCTTCTAATCTATATTGCTTTACCACCTTATTATATATAGCGCGCAAGGAGCGAAGGTAGCACGACACCGTGTTCATGCTGATGCCATGCTGCCGGAGCCATTGTGAGTAGGCTGCCATCAACTCCGGTGAGAGATCTTGGACCATGAGCTCCTGTTGTTGCAAGAAATAATGAAGTGAGCGGATAGCGGTCCGGTAGTTTTTTGCAGTACTGAACTGCTGCGCTTCCTCACAGTGCTTTGCTTCTTGTTCAGCGCATAAAAAGAAAGGTGTTTTGCTCTTGTGTCTTGACCCTCCAGCCAGCGAAATATGAAGGCGGTGGAGAGTTAATGAGAAGTGGTAAGAGAAGTGGAACATAAATATAGATGTGATATACGAAATGATTATCTCGTCATCCAGTTCTCTATATTTATACCATCTATTCTCTTAAAGTCTTTTATGTTCTCCGTCACCATAGTCATATTGCAGACAGCTGCAGTACAGCCAATTAGCAAATCGAAATTATTGTGTGCTGGAGTTCCTTCAAGTTGAAGTCTTACCTTCTCATGTGCAAAGAAATCAATTGCACAACTGATTGGTATAATATTGAGACTTTGGATGAATTCTTCTACGAACTGCTTCTTAAATTGTCCCTGCTTTGCTTTTTTGCAGGCAAGTTCTTGCCCAACTTTAAGCTCTATAACTGTAATCTCAGAAATATAACAGGAATCAGTCCCGATATTAAGAATCTGTTGCTTGATCATAGGATTTCCACGCAGCACCTCTATACACACATTAGTGTCAAGAAGGTATTGACTCATAGTAGAAATCCTTCAATGTTTTTGTCACTATCTTCCATAACCTTCTCTATTTCTTCAGATGATGGGAAGTCTTCATCTTTCAGACAGCCATAGAACTTACGGAGAGTTTCTGGATTCTTCTTTTTTGATACAGTTGTGGACGTTGCTATCGAATCGCTCAGCTTTGATATTAGAGCGACTTTTATTTCCTTACTCAATCCTTTTAGTAAGTTCCAATAAGGAATCTGACCTGATATGTTGTATGTTGTAGCCATAATCTAAACTATAAGGATAATGCTAAGAGTTCTATATCACATTGGCAAAGATACGAAATATATTGCAAACAAGCAAGAATGCAATCGTTTTTTTGCCCCCTCCCGCGTGGAGGAGGACACAGCAGAAGAGAGGAGGAACAAGGAGACAGAGAAAGAGATGCATATATAATAAGGTGTGGACAAATAGAGAGAACACACACAGGAACAAAGACATCACACATAACATACATAGATAATACAATAACATTATATATTAACTAAAGAGAGAATTTATGGAAAAAAGACTAATGACGCTTTTGGCCGGAACCTTCCTCTTCGCGGGAAGCGTGATGGCTCAGACGAATGTTAGTGGTACCGTAACCTCCGGAGACGACGGTGAGCCAGTAGTTGGCGCTGCCGTGAAGGTGGAAGGTACAAACACAGGTACCGTCACCGACGTGAACGGTCACTTCCAGCTCAATGCCCCCGCCGGTGCTAAGCTGGTTGTCACCTACCTCGGCATGAAACCACAGACCGTGAAGGCCGGCGGCAACATGAAGGTGGTGCTGCAGAACGACAATAAGACCCTCGACGAGGTGATGGTCGTAGCCTTCGGACAACAGACTAAAAATTCATTTGCCGGTTCTGCCGCTGTCGTCAACGCAGAAGACCTGAGCAAGAAGATAGCCACCAATGCTGCCGACGCCCTCGTGGGTACAGTTCCCGGCTTACAGATTACCGGAGGCAGTGGCCAGCCTGGTGCTGGCCAGGGCGACATCCACATCCGTGGTATCGCTTCACTCAATGCTTCCACTACACCGTTGATCATCGTCGACGGTGCTCCCTATCCTGCTTCCTTGAGCAATATTCCGCAGGAGGACATCGAGAGCATCACCGTGCTGAAGGATGCCTCCAGCGCAGCACTGTATGGTGCACGTGGTGCTGCCGGTGTCATCTTGATTACTACCAAGAAAGGCAGTATTGGCAAAGCCAACATCAATTTCGAAGCTAAATGGGGTGGCACCAGCCGCGCTGTGCAGGACTACGATGTCATCACCGACCCTAAGCAGTATGCTGAGGTCTACTATAGTCAGCTCTACAACTACGCTTTCTACAGCAACGGACTCTCTGCTGCCGCCGCCAACGAGTGGGTCAACGCCAACATGTTTGACAACAAACAGTTTGGACTGGGCTATAACATATTCAATGTTCCTACCGGTGAGAGTCTCATTGGTCTCGACGGCAAGATCAATCCTAAAGCCACTGTTGGCAGCGTATACACCGGTTTGAACGGCCAGAAATACTATCTGCAGCCCGACAACTGGAAGGATGCCGCTTATCGTCATGGCTTCCGTCAGGAATACAATTTCAATGTCAGTGGTGCTTCTGATAAGCTCTCATACTACTCTTCTGTAGGCTACCTCAAGGAGAGCGGTGTGCTGACAAATTCCGGCTACGAGCGTCTCACTGCCCGTTTCAAGGCCGACTACCAGGCTACCAAGTGGCTGCATCTTTTCTCCAACGTGGGTTGGGTGCACAGCAACATGAACTCTAACCCAAATCTGAGCAATACGAGCAGTAGTGCCAGCAACCCAGCTATCTATACACAATATATCGCTCCCATCTATCCGCTCTATGTACGTGGCGTGGACGAGAATGGCAATCCGTATATCATGAAGGATGAGTACGGACACCGGCGTTATGACTTTGGATCATCATCTGATTATGATGGTTTGAAGCGTGGTTTCTTGGCCAACGGCAACCCAATCGGAAGCAATCAATATGACAACAACAAGAATCGGGGTGACCAAATTCAAGGGCAGTTCAACTTTGACATCAACATCACACCTTGGCTGAAGTTCTCGTCTAACAACAACTATACGCTTGGATTGACACAATACAGCATCTATGGCAACCCTTATATCGGTGCAGCCGCTTCTGAGAACGGTTCCATTGATAAGTACAATACTGTGTCACGCCGTCAGAACTATATCCAGACGCTCAACTACCATCAGACCTTTGGTCAGCACGACATTCAAGCAATGATCGGACACGAGTGGTACAAGTCACACAGCGACCTGCTGGAAGCCTTGGCACGCGGTGGATTCTCCCCTGACATTCAGGAGATCGCAGCTTTCTCTGACCGCTACAACAGCAACTCCTACGCTACGAACTACAACGTAGAGGGCTACTTCGCCAATGCTCTGTACAACTATGCACAGCGCTATTTCGCGCAGGCCAGCTATCGTCGCGATGCCTCATCGCGCTTTGCCAACAACCACCGTTGGGGTGATTTCTGGAGTGTTGGTGGCGCATGGATCATCTCCAAGGAGAAGTTCTTCAAGGAGCTCAACGCTACATGGGTCAACAACCTCAAGCTTAAGGCTTCTGTCGGTCAGCAGGGCAACGACGGTATCCCCGACTTCCAGTTCCTCGACCGCTACAGCTTGAGCAAGGGTAACAAGCAGATGCTTCCCTCGTTCGCCCAAATCGGTAACGACGAGATCACCTGGGAGACGACAACGAACTTCAACATCGGTCTGGAGTTCAGCCTGTTCGACAATCGCCTCAACGGTGAGTTCAACTGGTACAACAAGCACACCACCAACCTTCTTTTCTGGGAGCAGCTTCCGGAGAGCAACGGCGTTCGTGGTTACTACGACAACATCGGCTCTATCCGCAACCGTGGTGTGGAGCTCACGCTCAGTGCTGACGTCATCCGTACGAAAGACATCACTTGGAACATCAGCGGTAACATCTCACACAACAATGCCAAGATTCTGAAACTCTCCCCTGACAAGATCGCCAACTACGGAGGCTGGTCACAGGCCGACGTGAGCGCAGGTTTCAACGTTCCTATGTGGTATGCTGAGGGCGGACAGCTCTACAACGCCATGCTGCCCGAATATGCAGGTGTCAATGAGAAGGGTGAGCCGCTCTATTGGGTCGACGAGGATATCTACAAGCAGTACAAGGCCGGAACGCTGTCCAACAGCAGCAAGCCGGGCACTAAGCACTCCTTCACTACCACAGACTGGAATGAGGCTTCGTATTACACACGCAATATGCTGCCTTGGGCCAATGGTGGTTTCTCCACAACGCTGTCTGCTTACGGTTTCGATGTGTCAGCAAACTTTGACTTCCAGCTGGGAGGCAAGATCTATGACTTCGGTTATGCTGAGCTGATGCAACCTTCTTATAGCAGCAACCACGTCGGTTACACTTACCATAAGGACATCTTGAAGGCTTGGTCGCCGAATAACACGTCGTCGAACATTCCACGTTTCCAGTATGGTGATCAGACGGTGACCTCTCAGTCTACACGTTTCCTCACAAGTGCCCGCTATCTCAACTTCCAGTCATTCATGGTGGGATATACACTTCCGAGAACCCTCGTCAACAAACTCATGCTGAGCAAGATTCGTGTCTATGTACAGGGACAGAACCTCTGTTTCTGGTCGGCACGCAAGGGACTTGACCCACGCTTCGACTTCCAGGGTACTACCTCTCTTGGTATTGACTCCTATGCGCCGGTACGCACGATCATGGGTGGCATTCAGGTATCTTTCTAATGTGATTAAACAGAACAGAAATGAAAACAAAGAAAATAACTTCTCTCCTTTTTGCCGGTACTATTGCTTTAAGCCTTACCGGCTGTATAGAGGAATATACACCACAGAACGGAGCACCTTCGCAGGAGCAAGTCAGCAATGCTCCCGGTGCATTCACCAGCTTGGTTTCTAACCTTACTGGCAACCTGTCGGGCAAACGCCTGTACTCAGCTTCCAGAAATCAGGTATGGGACTATGGCTATACATCGTTCTTCCTCACACGTGATGTGGAGGGACAAGATATCGTGGCCACGGGTAGCAATCCTTATGCGGCTTGGTACAAGGATGTCAATTACCTGTCCTCCGGTTATGCCGTCTGTCAGTTCCCTTGGACCCTTTACTATGGTTGGATCAACGACTGCAATAAGGTCATCGCTGCCGGTGGCGCTTCCAACTATGCCGAGCCTGACGAGGCACACAAGCATGGTGTCGGCATCGCCTATACCATGCGCGCCATGTTCTATCTCGACCTCTGCCGTATGTATGCACAGAAGCCATACGCTGAGGACCACAATGCACTGACAACCATCAAGGCAGACGAGATTCGTACTGCCGCAGAGTCTCGCCATCAGGAGCGCATGACTTGGGACGAAGCCTTTGAGTTCATGCTCAAGGATCTCGACGCTGCCGAGAAAGATCTCGCTGACTATAAGCGTACAGACAAGTACACACCTGACGAGAGTGTCGTCAATGGCCTCAAGGCACGTGTCTATCTTGAGAAACAGGATTGGGCCAATGCTGAGAAATACGCTAAACTCGCCCAGCAGGGCTACAGCGTGATGACCGAGAGTCAGTTCCTCGATCATTCCAACGGCTTCAACACACCGGACAACAACTCCTCGTGGATGTTCGCTACACAGTTTAAGGACACTGACCCAAGCATCACTTCAAACGATGGCAATGACTCTTGGGGATCTTGTATGATCACTGAGAACTCTTTAAGTGACGACGTCTCTGGATATGCCACAGGATTCGGCGCACCGCAGGTGATTGACAAGCACCTCTATAGCACGATTCCTAACAGCGACTTCCGCAAAAAATGCTGGTTGCCTTTCCGTGCAGACACTTTGGCAGCAGAGAAGAAGGGTAACGAGTTGCTGAGTCTGTTGGAGCCCTACTCTTGTCATCAGGATGAAGCCGGAGCCAAACTGCTTTACCGTCTTGGCCAAATCAACAAGTATGGTTATGGTGGTCTGAATGTCAAGTTCCGTCCCAAGGGCGGCATCCTTGACGAGAAGTATAAGATCTGGGAGGTTTCCGTTCCTTTGATGCGTGTGGAGGAGATGAAACTCATCGAGATTGAGGCAGTAGGCATGCAAGACTTGGCCCGTGGCAAGCAGCTCCTTACCGAATTTGCCAAGACGCGTGACCCGCAGTATGTCTACGGCAAGCACAACGAGGCTTACTACAACGCCAAGACTTCCGAGTTCCAGAACGAGGTGTGGTGGCAGCGTCGTGTAGAGCTTTGGGGCGAGGGCTTCGCAACCTTCGACATCAAGCGTCTCAACAAAGGAATCATCCGTAGTTACGAAGGCACAAACCACCTTGAGGGAGCCCGATGGAACACCAACTCTATACCTAACTGGATGGTATGGACGTTCATCGGTACGGAAAGCGGAACCAACGGTGGCATGACGCTCAACCCCGATCCTGTGCAGCCTTCAGAGGATTCTCCCGCATTCAAATGGTAAAATGTAGAACTAATAAAAGCATATATCAATGAAAAATATATTTGAAAGATTGGCCTTGATGCTTCTCTCCTTGACACTGTTCGCAGCGTGTCAAGAAGACGAAGGCACAGATCCCGGCAACGATTCCACACCGGTAGCCTCGGTCTATGAATATGCCGCAGGAGACGGCTACAATGCTGATAACGACTGCCGCTTCCGCGTCGCCACCAACTCTGCCACACAAGAGGTCTATTACTTGGCACAACTCGACGAGGAAAAGAAGGCCATGAAGATGACCGACCAGCAATATGCCGACTATGTTGTAGAGAAAGGTACAAAGATTGATGTCAAGGCCGCCAGCGACACCGACGTATACGTAAAGGACCTGCACGGACTCTACGACATCACCGTGGTGGCTGTCCGCGGCAACACCAAGACGCAGCAAACTATTCAGTTCGCCGGACTGGACTACAAGCCCTACGGACAGGGCACGTGGACCTCATCGTTCTTCGGCGGCTCATGGAAAGTGGATGTGGAATATTCCACTGTCGGCAACCGCTATCGTATCAAGAGCCTCTATGAAGATGGCTATGGCTTCTCCTTCTCACCCAACGGCTCCAACGTGGCGGTGTATCCCAACGGTGCCATCGAGACAGGATACGTGCACAGGACATACGGCATGGTAAGCATCACTGACCAGGGCAGTACGTACGACGCTGCATCAAAGACTTTTACGTTCAACTTTAAGTTCACTGTATCTGCCGGTAGTTTTGGTACCACACCTGAAACGTTGACACTGGACAAGTAACAATACCTTATTATATATATAGAAAAGTGAAGCAACCGTTTGGTTACTTCACTTTTTTGTTGTATAGGATAAGTAGACTTCAATAGAATGCAGCCCTTAGGGCTGCGAACCCCGACAGTCATGCTCTGATCTCCCGGTCACTCACGAGCTTGTATCCTTTGATCTGTATCACGATGGGATGCAGCGGCCTGTGACTATTGAGTATTCTCCTTCTCATGACATCTATCGCGTTAAAAATAGGTTTGCAGGTGCAGATGGGTACTCAGGTTCTTACGGTTTCTTTTTCAAGTGGAACAGTAAGAGCAACGCAACACAGGAGTTTACTTGGGTGACGTCTCCTGGTGAAGATGCCTCAAAATAGCCGACAGGTTTTGCTTATAGTAACTATGATGTCACAGTTGTGAAGTAGTATTCATTAATATATAAGAAACCGCATGAAAGTTGTTCTCGAACAATGCATTCATGCGGTTTTACAATAATACATAGACTATTATAGCATTCTAAGTTGACCAACTAACCATTCGGCTGCCGGCACTATTCTTATCCTATGCCCTTTGACGGTTTCCTGCTCCTCTTCGTCCATATTGATGAGCAGCAAATCATCGCAGTGGAACTTTTTAGAAGCCTTAACAAGTGCATTGAGCTCACGTTGCCGGGTTTTGTCACTGCTGATATCGTAGGAGACCTGTATCAGCTGCTCTACGGCTCCATCTTTGACGACCATGAAGTCCACTTCCCACTGTCTGTCACGGTAATAGAAGATGTCTTTGTGCTGTGGGCGGTAACGACGCAGCAATTCTATATATACCACATTCTCCAATCGCCAGCCAAGATTTGTCGAAGCGATGACATCATTTCTGTCAGTCACGAAAGCAGGATCGACAACGTAGACTTTCTCGTTCAAAATGCGCTCCCTGCTCTTATAAGAAAACTTATGAATGCCCAAGAGCAGGAAAGTTTCCTTCAGATAGCCATAATAGTTATCTATCGTATGATCAGAAACGCCTAAGACGGAAGATAACTCCTTGGCAGAGTATTCCTGGCAGAAGTTATCCATCAGGTAGGTGGCAAGCCTTCGTAACACCTCAACAAAGCGTATCCGGAATCGCTGTGCGATGTCGTTCCTAATGATTGCATCGAGCAAGCCCTCTACATAGCCTCGTTTGTCTGACTCGTTCAACAACTCCGGGAAGCCGCCCTCAATCAGGTATTCGCTAAGAGCCTTCTTCCTCAAAGCAGTGGCTCTTACAGAGAGTGAAGACAAATTGATGTCTTTCATCCGAGCCATCTCAGTAAAAGAAAATGGAAAAAGTTCTAT
This sequence comes from uncultured Prevotella sp., assembly GCA_900317685.1. Taxonomy (GTDB): domain Bacteria; phylum Bacteroidota; class Bacteroidia; order Bacteroidales; family Bacteroidaceae; genus Prevotella. Next base: position 3,434 of record ONHQ01000020.1, on the reverse strand, counting down.
TTTATGGTAGCGCCCTGTCAGATGTGTTGTGAGTTCCCCACTCAACAGCTTTGCGTTAGAGCCAGTGATCACAAGATGGATATTCTGACGGAGCATACGGTTGACAAATAGCTGCCAGTCGTCTACATTCTGCATTTCATCAAGAAAAAGATATTGAAAGTCGCCATAAACCTGATAGAGAGCATCAAGGACTGTGTCGAAGTCCTCGGTCGTAAGACCTTTCAGACGATCATCATCAAAGTTGGCATACGCAAAATTTGCTTGGTTTTGACGAAGGACCTTTTCACAGAGTGTAGATTTTCCACTTCTACGCACACCAATGACCACTTGCGCCAGCTTGCTGTTCAATGAGAGTTGACCCTCTTCCAGACGGTCGCAGAGCGTTGACAAATCGTTGCTTTCCAATTCTTCCTTTTGATCTGAAAATACCGTGATAAGTTTTCTGACATCCATAAAAACATCGTTTGAAGACTCTGCAAAGATAAGCAAAAACTTCGATAGAATGCAATTCTTCGAGCCGAAAACTTCGATAGAATGCAATTTTTAATGCTGCAAACTTCGATAGAATGCAGTTTTTCGTGCCGCAAACTTCGATAGAATGCAGATTTCTGAGCAGTCAACTTCGATAGAATGCAGTTTTAAGGATACCCCAACTTCTATCCTTACGCCTTTATCTCCTCGTACTTCACGAGGTCATAGCCTTTGATCTGTATCACGATAGGGTGCAGCTGTGTGCCGGTCATAAGATAGAATGCACTCGGGAACAGAAAATAAAGCTTCAACTTTATTTTCTTATTCCACTCGTTTTCACTATCTTTGCAGGCAGAGAAGAAGATTACTCAGCGCACTGAGTAAATTTACTCAATGCACTGAGTAATTTTACGTAATGTATTGAGTAATTCCCGAATTCGTAGATAATACGCTGAGATGCTGCTTATTATAAACGGCATAAATAGTACAGTAATACATTAGATTAATAGAATACTATGTACAGGAGAAAAGAATATACGTTGTTAAAGCAGCGGTTAGAGGAGCCACGACACTTTATTCAAGTGCTTATGGGACCGCGTCAGATAGGTAAATCAACGCTGGTAAAGCAGGTTATAAAGGACCTGCCCATCCCTCACCTGCTATTTGCTGCTGACGACGTGCCAACAAGTCAGAAAAAATGGATCAGTGATTGCTGGGCACAAGCCCGGTTGATGTTAAGAGCTCAGCGTCTCAAAGAAATGGTGCTTGTTATCGACGAGATACAGAAGCTTACAGGATGGAGTGAAACAGTAAAGAAGGAGTGGGATGCCGACACATACAATGATGTGCCTATCAAAGTATTACTTCTCGGTTCCTCTCGTGTGTTGCTTGAGCGCGGACTTGCCGACTCCATGGCTGGGCGCTATGAAGAGATACGTATGAGTCACTGGAGTTATACTGAGATGCGTGATGCGTTCGGATGGACTTTTGAGCAATATGTCTTCTATGGAGGCTATCCTGGGAGTGCCATTCTCATTAGCGACGAACTCCGCTGGCGCGACTATATTCTCTCCTCCATCGTTGACGCGACCATCAACAAGGACATCCTTCAGGATACTGTCATTACCAAGCCGGCCCTTCTCCGGCAGACTTTTGAGTTGTGCGCAGCTTATTCGGGCGAGATAGTCTCTCTGACCAAGATGTTGGGACAATTACAAGACGCTGGCAATACCACCACACTGGCAGGCTACATCAACCTATTGTCACAAAGCGGATTAGTAGATGGCCTACAAAAATATGCCATGGACAAAGCCCGTAAGCGTGCAAGCATACCAAAGTATCAAGTATACAACAATGCACTGAAGGACATCTATGTGGACAAAAGTTTCCAGGATGCGCAAATGGACAGAAAATTATGGGGAAGGATATTTGAGTCTGCTGTAGGTTGCTGGCTGATGAATGAAGCTTTCCGCCATCGTTGGGCGCTGTATTACTGGCGTGATGGCGCTGATGAAGTGGATTTCGTGCTGCGGAGATTGGACAAGACAGTAGCCATTGAAGTAAAAAGCAATAACGAGACTGACACACATGGCTTGCATGTGTTCCAAGAGAAGTTTCATCCTGTGCAGTCAGTGATTGTTGGACAGAGTGGAATTCCTGCAGAGATATTTCTAAGCATGGACCTTCAAGAGCTGTTTACTTAATCCAGAACTTGCCGCTACGCCTTTATCTCCTCGTACTTCACAAGGTCATAGCCTTTGATCTGTATCACGATAGGGTGCAGTGTGGAGCCGTGAAGCATAGATTGCAACTTTTTGTCGGCCGCGTAGGTCTTGATCTGCTCTACTGCTTCGGCCCATTGCCTCTCTGCCTCAACCTCGGTGGCGTCAGTCTTGAGGTATTTCAGTTCAAGGATATAGCTGTGGGCCACCATCGGATAGGTGAGGTAGTTTGGCAGTAGGAAGAAATCGCAATACCCGTGGGCGAACTCCATCTCGGGTGCCACCAGATAGTAGTTGGTCAGCGTGAGGTAAGCATTCATAAAGCCTTGCAGGTTGCGTTCACCCTCGATGAGTTGGCGCACGGCTGTGGTATCGTGATAAGCTTTGCAGATAAACTCTATCAGAGGGTGCCAGTCTCCGTGGAGAGCCGCACGAACATAACATTTGCTCAGCTCCGTGATACTAATCGGCGCAATCTCCCGGTACTCGTCACGGAGGTAACGATAGTATTGCAGCCTCACGTTGTTGTTTGGAATAATCAGCGTGAGCAACTCACCTTCCACACCACCGATGGTCAGCATACCATAGTAGTAGAGCAGGCTGACGAAATTGTCATAGTCCATAATACGCTCAGCGGGGAAATGACTGACGAGAAGCCCCTGGATATATCCCTTTTCCGTGATCTCGTGGATGATGCGGAGGCGGTTCTCCTCCATGTTGTCGATTTCTATGAGCCGCTTGAGCTTGCCGTAGTCCGTCATCGTATTGGGATCGACCATAACCTTCGGGCGTTTGCCCGTATCAACGAGCTGACTCATGTAGTAGCAAACCATGTCGCAGTTGAACATACTTGGTTTCACACCGAAGCTGTCATCGGCGAAGCAGTAGTTGTCGTACCACGGCTTCATGTCAGCGATGATGTCGTCCTCAGTCTTGTCGTCACCGATAGCTCCCACCTCTTTATAATAGCGGATCATCTGTCTGACCTCCGCCTCCGAGAAGCCCAGCATCTGGTTGAAGCGAGCGTCGAGGCTCATGTTCAGCGCGATGTTGTAGCCACTCGTAAGGTCATCAAGCGTGATAGGCGACACGCCGAGCATGATGATACGGTGAAACATCGGCTTGAAGAGCTTGAAGATGTCACGGTAGAAGCCAGTGCCGTGAGTGAGTTCATGATAAGCCTGTTGCCCTTTCACGTTGAGCACGTTGTTGGTGAAATTGTCGTACTCGTCGACGATGAGA
>ONHQ01000022.1 GCA_900317685.1 uncultured Prevotella sp. | reverse complement strand
TAAATCTTTGTAACTATTTGGCTTACAACTACAAAGATAATAAAATTATGCGAGATTACCAAACTTTTAAGACTCTATTCTTATCCCGAACTCAGGTTGATAGTATTCTGCGGCGAGCGAGGCTTCGAAGTTGACTTTCTGCCCGATCTTGCCATTGGTACCGGCATAGACGTTGACGATGTCCTCGTTCTGACGGCTATAAGAATCGGTAGGATTGGCAGCGGTGTTGTCGCCCGTGGGTGTGAACGTCTGCCAACTATGGTCATTGGTAAGACTATAACGCACGCCGTAGTTGAGTCCCCACCCGCCAGCGAGACTGTGCTCCTGCCCGAGGTGGAACTTCCAGCGGTTGATGCGCTGGTGTTCGTCGGTGTTGAAGTGAAGCTCGCCCGTGGGCAGCACACTGGTGAGCCGCTGCGTCGAGGGCGTATCATAATAGGTGTATTCGGCGTTGAGCGTCGTGCCGGTGGGCAACTGGTAGTCGAGCATGACATCGTGCATCTTCTTTTTTGTGCGATAGGCATTGACGGCTGTCACGTTGCCCGTCACGTCCTCTCGGGCATGTTCGGTGTTGTAGCTGCCCGTGTAGCTCAGGCTCAGCCGATGATTCTCCGTGAAGGCGTAGTCAAGTCCCATACGCCACAGATGCTTGTGATCGCGACTGCGCTGCGCCTCGTCGGTCACGATGTCGTGCGTAGTGCCGTCGTTCAGTGCATGGAGCGAGGTCTCGTCTGTAGTGCTATACGACTTGCCATGGTCGTGCTCGTAGTTGAAGTCGATGTCCAACTTGTTGTGATGATAGAGGAAGGCGCCGCGTTCGCTCCACATGGCCTCGTGGTTTTGGTTCCACGCTCCCGTGAGCTCCCCTTGCCAGCCGTCGGGCTGCGAGCTGTCGGAAGCGATGTCGAGGTTGATGCTCGCGCCGCGCACCTCATAACGGGCCGGCGTGGTGTACATCACCTCAGCGTGCTTCAGCCTGCTTGCGGGCAGACTCTTCAGCAAGGCGTTGAGCTGTGCGGCATCCATCTGATAATGCTTGCCGTTGAGCAGGACGTTAAAACCACTGCCTGCCAACTTCAGCGTGCCGTTGTCGTCGGTCACGCCAGGGATGAGCTTGAGCGCGTCGTAGACGTTCTCCACGCCTTCCTTCTTCAACAGCTGTGGCATGTCGTAGACGAGCTTGCTACCCTCAACCTTCACCACGGGCCGCTGGCCCTTGACCATCACCTCGGGCAGGGCGTGGATGATGCTGTCCATGCGCAGTGAATCGGCAGGACTGGTGGTCTCTCCGTCGGTCTGCCCATAGGCAGCGGTCGCTGCCATGCAGAGCAGCAGTATCATTGTTTTTCTTTCCATCTCTCAGAGCTTTTCTCACTGCAAAGGTAGTACGAAAAGACAAGAGCGCCAAGCCTTTCCGCTTATACATCCTTAACACCAAGGCTTAAATAGGCTTAACGACATATCCGAAAACAGACAATTTATATCCTATTTCCCCAAAACACCTGCCAACCTTTGGCCATTCGGGAAATAATCCCTACCTTTACCAAAAATCAATTTATACGACCATGAGTTTACAAGAGATTTTGGATCACCGCCGTGCCATCCGGCACTACGATCCACAGAAACCACTTGACCCGGAACGGGTGAAAGAATGCATCAAGATGGCCACACTGGCCCCGACAAGCTCCAACATGCAGCTCTGGGAGGCCTACCATGTGACCGACAAGGCCGTGCTCGAGAAGCTCGCCCATGCTTGTCTCGACCAGCTCACGGCGCGTTCGGCCCAAGAAATTGTGGTCTTCGTCACGCGTCAGGATCTTTATAAGCAGCACGCCGAGGCCGCCCGAAAGTTTGAGGAGGGCAACCAGCGGCGTCATGCACCGAAAGAGAAGCAGGAGAAGCGCATCAAGAAATGGGACACTTACTATGGAAAGGTGATGCCCTTCCTCTACTCGCGCGGCTTCGGACTTTGGGGCTTGGTGCGCAAACTGTTGGCTCAGCTCATTGGCCTCAGCCGCCCTATCGTACGTCAAGTGTCGGAAGGTGACGTCCGCGTAGTGGTACACAAGAGCTGTGCCCTGGCCGCACAGACGTTCATGCTGGCCATGAGTGAGGCAGGCTACGACACTTGTCCGTTGGAAGGCTTCGACAGTCGTCTCGTGAAGAAAGCCCTCGGATTGCCACACAAGGTGGAGATCAACATGGTCATCACCTGCGGTATCCGCCAGCCCGACGGCGTCTGGGGCGACCGCTACCGCCAGCCGTTTAGCGAGACCTACCACAGAGTGTAGATGGAACAAAAGCAATGCCGCACAGCGCTTGGCCGTGCGGCATTGTTGTAACGGAATAATAGGTATGAGCCTTTGGCTATCGTGTGGCGGCAGTGATGAGGGCGCCGACAGCGGCTCCTACGGCTGCGGCTACGACGGTGTTGGTGGTCTCGTTGCCACGGCGCGGGCGTGGGTCACGCGGCGGAAGGGCTTCCACCACCCTCACGGGACGCGGATTGTCCTTCACCACATAGACGCGGTCGGGTGTACGGTCGCAGCGGCGGTCTGTGACGGCCACTTGCTCTCGGGGCTGGTTGCGGTCAAAGCGGTTGTTTGCCTCCTTCCGTATCTCCTGACGGGGACGGTCGTTACGTACGTTGCGCTGTGCATTGCTATTCACTGAGCCGAGCAGCATCATGGCTGCAATAAGGCTGAAAATCATCTTTTTCATCATCGTCTATGTTTTTAATGTTCTCTTATCATTGTAACTCTCTCATTGAAGTCTGCCGTCCCGGCCTTGGGCCTGAGACGTATTCTTCGTTGAATCACGCTGCAAAGATAGCCTAAAAGACGATGCCCTCCCTGTGGCAAATCCCTAAAACGCCCATGGATTTTCCCTAAAGCGCAAGGGGAAAAGCCGTCCGCCATGCCAAGCTCAAAGTAATGACGTATCACCTACCTGACGATCAATGACATGATGTTTCTATAAACTATTTCTCGTTTGGTGTCTTCCACCAAAACATGATTGCTGCTAATAGTTGCACAACCACGCTGACAATGACCATGGCCGTGAGCGACTGGTCGTAGAGCACACCGAGGAGCCAACTGCCCAAAAACCAGGCAGCACCGAAACAGCACTCAAAGATGCCGTAACCCGTAGCACGACTGCGCTTAGGCACCATTGTAGCCACGGAAGCCTTGAGGATCGACTCCTGCGCACCCATGCCAATGCCCCACAGCACCACGCCGATGATAGCACAAATCGAAGCAATGCCGGTGCTCGTCCCTCCGACAAGCACGTTCGCCACGTCACCGCCCAAGAAGACGAATACAGCAAAAGGAGCGGCCACTAATGTGGAAAGGACCAGCGACAAGCGGGCATGACGGTCGAAGAGCCAACCAAAGACAAAGGCGGAAGCCGCATCGGTGAGCATTGCCAGCGCATAGAGCAACGGCAGGACGGCAGCCGTGAAGAGATGCTGACGCGAGAAATGCATGACAATCAGCGAGTAGTCGGCAAAACCAAAGGCAAAGAGGCTGATGCCAAGAATATACACCACAAAGCGCTTGCTGACAAGGAAAGGAACATACTCCTTCGGTTCAGGCTCAAAGTTCTCGGGATGCGGAAAACGCTTATACGTCAGCCATAATAATAATAAGGTGATGGCACCCGGTATGGCAAGAAAGGCAAAACACGTGCGGTAGTCGCTGAAAGCATCGTCGCGCCGCTGGAAGAGCATGATGAGATAGAGCAGCACAGGGCCGAGCACGGCACCGATCTGGTCGAGCAGCTCTTGAATGGCAAAGCTCTTGCCCACCCCTTCTTGCGTGGCAGCAAACGACATCACCGTGTCCTTGGCCGGTTTCTTGATAGCTTTACCCAACCGCTGAACGATGAGCAACGCACACGCCAGCACCCAACCATGACGACCGACAAGCGCCAATGCCGGCACAGCCACCACGTCGAGTGCATAGCCGAAGAGCACCATCGGCCAGTAGTGTCGTGTCTTGTCCGTGAGCCGGCCAAAGACATAGCGCAGGCCATAGCCCACCAGTTCTCCCAATCCCGACACAAATCCGATGACTGCCGCCGACGCCCCTGCCAAAGCAAGGAAGGCGCCACGTATGCTGTTCGCACTCTCGTGGGTCATATCTGAAAACAAGCTCACCATGCCAAACAGCACGATGAACGTCATTGCTGCTGACATCCGCCTTTTCTTCTCACTCATCTTTACAACATCTCAACACACATCATTCAACTTTGCATTCTTTCCACGCTTCTCTTCGTCTCTCTTCGACTTTGACTTGATGACAAGCCACACACCGGAGAAGACCAGAATGACAGCCACGCCCTGCGGCAGCGTGAAGACACTCAGTCCAACAGCCACACTGACGATGACCGAGACGATAGGCTGCACATAATTATATACGCTCACCACCGTAGGCCGCAACACGCGCTGAGCCACCACGCTGAGCAGATAGCTGACAAACGTGCCGAAAACGACCACATAGCCCACCTCTAACCACGTGGCTACAGTGAACGTCGCCCACGGCAACTGACTGACATGCCAGGACGTGAACGGCAGGACGAAAAGCGAGGCCCACGTAAACATCCACTTGTTGACCGTGAACACATTATATTTACGTATAATCGGATTGAAGAGAGCCAGGTAAAGGGCAAAAGAGAACTGCGCGCCAAAGCACATCAGATCTCCGCGAATGTTGCCGACCTTCGCGCTTCCCGCGTGCGCACTGCTGAGGATGAGGATGAGCGCGCCACCGCAACCGATTGCCACGCCCAATGCCTTCTTCCATGTGATCGGTTCCTTGAGAATGAAGAAGGAGAGCACCATGGCAAAGATAGGCATCGACGTGGTGACGATGCTGGCATTGACGGGCGAGGTGATACTCAGCCCGATGTTGTACAGTCCTTGGTTAAACACGATACCGAGCAATGCTGCGCCCGCCAACTTCACGATGTCGCGCGCCGGAATATGCTCGCGCGGACCTATCAGCGAGGCCACCCAAAAGAGCAGGGCAGCCCCCGCCACACGAAACGACACCACAGAGATGCCATCAAAACCACTGTTCATCGCAGCCTTGCCGATCGGCGCCATCAGCCCCCAAATAGCCTCGACAGCAAACATACTCAGATGTGCCTGCAAGGGCACACGGTTATCCTTCATCTTTTCTTTCCTTTTCTTATTATTGTCAAATTCATATGCAAAGTTACTAATAATTGCCTTTCAGCGATACAACTTACCGAAATTTTCCTTATATTTGCCAAAAGAAAAAACCGAAACAACTATGCAGAAATACGCAGACTATATCAAGCAGATAGAGATCGACGCCCTCTGGAGTGGCCGCAAGCATATCATCTGGGACCTCGACCGCCAGGTCAACATTCTCAGCGGCGTCAACGGTGTGGGCAAGTCGACCATCCTCAACAAGGTGGTCAAGGGTCTCTCGGCCGGTGGCGACTTCCCCAGCCATCTGCTCAAAGGCGTACATCTGAAGGTGGAGCCGGAGGACGCACGCCTTATCCGCTTCGACATCATCCGCAGCTTCGACCGCCCGATCATCAATTCCGACGCGGTGACGAAGATGGGACTCACGCTGGCCACCGAGATGGACTGGCAGATCTTCCTGTTGCAAAGGAAATATCTCGACTACCAAGTCAACATCGGCAACCGCATCATCGCCACCTTACAGAGCGGTGAGCCCGATGCCGCAGAGAAGGCGCAGGCGCTCTCGCAACCGAAGAAGGACTTCCAGGACATCATGGACAGCCTCTTCGCCGAGACCGGAAAGAAGATCATCCGCACGGAAAACGAGATCAAGTTCACACAGATCGGCGAGACGCTTCTGCCCTACCAGCTCTCCAGTGGTGAGAAGCAGATCCTCGTCATCCTGCTCACCGTGCTCGTGGAAGACCAGAAAAACTATGTGCTCTTCATGGACGAGCCCGAGGTGAGCCTGCACGTGGAATGGCAGAAGCAACTCATCGACCTCATCCTCCGCCTCAACCCCAACGTGCAGATCATCCTCACCACCCACTCCCCCGCCGTGATCATGAACGGATGGATGGACAAGGTCACCGAGGTCAGCGACATCACTGTGGAGAACTAAAGCCATGAAAAGATTAAGGGACAACCTCACCTCCAGCTATTTCGAGGCAGCCAACCGGCTGCAGTCGAAACGTGCGCGCAGGAAAGTCGTCGCCTACGTTGAGAGCTACGACGACGTCTTCTTCTGGCGGCAGATCCTCAGTCAGTTTGAGACCGACACGCTCTACTTCGAGATCATGCTGCCATCGAGGATGCAACATCTTGAGCGGGGAAAGAAGGCAGTGCTCATGCGCCTGCTCTCCGGCAAGACGGGACAGAGCATGATTGCCTGTGTCGATGCTGACTACGACTACCTCATCCAGGGCAAGACCGAGACGTCGCGCGCCGTCATCTCCAATCCTTACGTCTTCCACACCTACGCCTACGCCATCGAGAACATGCAGTGCTATGCCCCTTCGCTCCACGAGGTCTGCGTCGCCGTGACGCTCAACGATCACAGCATCTTCGACATGGAAGAGTATCTGCGGCAATATTCCCGTGCCATCTATCCCCTCTTCGTCTGGAACATCTGGTACTACCGCACGCCCCACTACAACGACTTCACGCTCACCGAGTTCCTGCGCATCATCGAGCCGGGCGGCTTTTCCCTTTCCAATCCTTGGGAACCGATCAGCCGGGTCAAACAAAAAGCCGAAAAGAAAGTAGCACAGCTGTGGCGCATCCATCCCAATGAGCAAAGGAGCTATCAGCAAGTAGAGGACAGTCTGAAAGAGTTGGGCGTCACACCCGACAACACTTACATGTATATCCAGGGCCACCACCTCTTCGACAAGGTAGTCGTGCCTATGCTCAGCAAAGTCTGCGAAAAGCTCGTCAGACAACGGCAGAGCGAGATCGCACGCGAAAGCGTTCACGGCACACAACGTCGCAACGAGCTCTCGTGCTATACCAACAGTCTAACCGACATCACCTCCATGCTCAAGAAAAACGCCGGCTTCCTGCGCTCACCACAATATCATCAGATCGAGAAAGACCTAAAAACGTTTGTTGAGCGCTGCAACAAGCAACCCAACGAATCCCTCATCAACAACAACACAACTAACACACCGATTAACTGATTCAAGAAGTATTCATCTAACATATTAAACATTATCATGAAAAAAATTCTGATCATCGTGATGGCCTTCTGCTGTCTCGCTGTTAAGGCTAATGCCCAACTCCTCTACAAAGTCTCCGGCGACAGTCTGAAGCCCTCATTCATTGTCGCCTCACATCCCTATATCAATCCTTTAGGTGTCGTGGACAACGTCACTGCCATCAAGGACGCCCTCACCAACACCGACCAGCTCGTTGAGGACATCAACCGCACACCCTATGCCTCGGCCATCAGCGACGCCGAGCGTCTGCCCGAGGGCAAGACGCTCTCCTCTCTGCTCACGCCCGCACAGGTGAAACTCCTTGATGGCTTCCTCAGGAAATACACCGAGGTATCGTGGAACAGCCCCTACAACCAGCGACGCTACAATAGCAAGATGCCGTTGGCCGTCCTCTCCGACTTCTACAAACTGCTCTTCGTCGCCAACCACATGGGCGAATACGATCCGACACACTCGTTCAATGAGTATTTCGAAGCGCAGGCCCGCCGCAACGGAGAACCCGTCTATGGACTCACCGAGGCCGACGACTATATCAACGCACTGAAAGCCATCTCACCTGAGAAGCAGGCTGCTGAGCTCGTAGCCTTTCTTGAGAATACCAATGCCGCACTGCTCAAGGTGGACAAGAGCGTAGCAGCCTTCGACAACAAGGACATGGATGGCTCTGCCGCCAATGCCCTGACCATCGGCGCCAAACCCGACATCAAAGCCTGGACAGCCAAGATGGTGACCTTCATGTCCGGCAAGCCCACCTTCTTCGTACTCCCCGCCTCAGCGCTGGGAGGCAGTGATGGCGTTCTCGCCACGTTGAAGGCTCAGGGCTATACGGTGGAAAGCGTCTATTAAGAAACCACTTTTCGCGGTGCTTCATTGCGGTTTCATAGAATAAAAAAATGATGTTTTCCTTTGATATTCCCCACGTTTGCTGTACCTTTGCAATATGAACATGCCAAATACCCAAAACGTAAAACTTAGCGAAAACATCATTTTGGCCGATGCCGACTACATCGACCTCGTCACCTTCCGCCTGAGCGTACAGTTCGAGCGGATGATAGGCCGTCGCATCCCTAAGGCTGATCTCAGCCGCTGGGCTGTGGACATTGCCCTTGACGGCGGACTGCGCGAGGACAGCAAGCCGCACGAGACGCAGCTGGTCTTGCTCCACGACAAGAGCAAGAAACAGCTCGACAACTTCTCGCCGTCGGTCTACGACACCGAACTCAACGCCCAGGCTTTCCGCGACGACAAGCTCGGCGAGTTTCTCGTCAACGCCTATCCCACCGGCAGCATGGTCGCCAAGGACGACTACATGCAGGATGCGATCCGCACGATACTTGAGCACGACGAAGTGCGGCGGCTGATGATCATTCCCAACGGTGAGGAAGGTGAGAGCTACGACCTCGTGAGCCGTGCCCTGCACGACGCTCCCGACGACAAGCGTATCACCGTTTTCGCCATGCAGCCCATGCCCGGCGGCAACTTCCGTCAGGAGATTCTCGGCTACTCGCTGATGAACGCGCTCGGCATCAAAGCCGACGAGTTGAAGACTGAGGACTAAGCCGACAACACGACAGGAGCCCTTTGGACTCACACTAAAAAAGAAACAACAAGAAAAGAATATAACTATGAGTAGAGTATTAATGATTGGAGCCGGAGGCGTAGCTACGGTCTGCGCCTTCAAGATGGTACAGAACCAGGACGTCTTCTCTGAGTTGATGATCGCCAGCCACCACAAGGACAAGTGCGACAAACTCGTCAAGGCTATCCATGACAAGGGATACAAGATGGACATCCAAACCGCTGAGGTCGACGCCGACGATGTGGAGCAGCTCAAGCAACTCATCGGCAGCTACAAGCCCGAGCTGGTCATCAACCTTGCCCTGCCCTACCAGGACCTGACCATCATGGACGCCTGTCTGGCATGCGGCGTCAACTATCTCGACACCGCCAACTACGAGCCCAAGGACGAGGCTCACTTTGAGTACAGCTGGCAGTGGGCTTACCGCGACCGCTTCAAGAAAGCCGGACTCACCGCCATCCTCGGCTGTGGCTTCGACCCGGGCGTGAGCCAGGTGTTCACCGCCTACGCTGCCAAGCATGTCTTCGACGAGATTATCGACCTCGACATCGTGGACTGCAACGCCGGCAACCACCACAAGGCCTTCGCCACCAACTTCAACCCGGAGATCAACATCCGTGAGATCACACAGAAAGGTCTCTATTACGAGAACGGCAAATGGATTGAGACTGACCCGCTCGCCGTGCACAAGGCGCTCACTTACCCCAACATCGGGCCGCGCGAGAGCTACCTCATGCACCACGAGGAACTGGAGAGTCTGGTGATCAACTTCCCGACAATCCGCCGCGCACGCTTCTGGATGACCTTCGGGCAGCAGTATCTGACCTATCTCGACTGCATTCAGAACCTCGGCATGTCGCGCATCGACGAGGTGACCTACGAGGCTCCGCTCGCCGACGGCTCCGGCAAGATGGTGAAAGTCAACATCGTACCGCTGCAGTTCCTCAAGGCCGTGCTGCCCAACCCGCAGGATCTCGGCGAGAACTACGACGGCGAGACATCCATCGGCTGCCGCATCCGTGGCATCAAAGACGGCAAGGAACACACCTATTATATATATAACAACTGCAAGCATCAGGACGCTTACAAGGAGACAGGCATGCAGGGCGTGAGCTACACCACCGGCGTTCCGGCCATGACCGGCGCGATGATGTTCCTCAAAGGCATCTGGCGCAAACCGGGCGTGTACAACGTTGAGGAGTTCGACCCGGATCCGTTCTTGAAGGTACTCGGTGAGCAGGGACTGCCCTGGTACGAGGTTCACGACGGCGACCTGGAACTGTAATCATTCCAAATACCACAAACAGACAACAACAACAGAAATGGCAAAAACAGAAGAAGAACTGGCTGCAGAGAAAGCAGCACAAGATAAGAAAGAGCGTGAAGGCAAACTGAAATCACTTCAGGAGGCCATGGCAAAGATCGAGAAGGACTTTGGCAAGGGATCGATCATGCGCATGGGCGACGAGAAGGTGGAGAACGTGGAGGTCATCCCCACGGGGTCCATCGGTCTGGACTGCGCCCTCGGCGTAGGCGGCTACCCCCGTGGCCGTATCATCGAGATCTATGGTCCTGAGTCTTCCGGTAAGACGACGCTGGCCATCCACGCCATCGCCGAGGCACAGAAGCAGGGCGGCATCGCTGCCTTCATCGACGCTGAGCACGCCTTCGACCGCTTCTATGCCGAGAAACTCGGTGTGGACGTTGACAACCTCTGGATTTCTCAGCCCGACAATGGTGAGCAGGCACTGCAAATTGCCGACCAACTCATCAGCTCCTCGGCTGTGGACATCCTCGTCGTGGACTCTGTCGCAGCACTGACGCCGAAGAAAGAGATCGAGGGCACCATGGGCGACTCTGCCGTCGGCCTGCAGGCCCGACTGATGAGTCAGGCCTTGCGCAAGCTCACCGGCACGATCTCCAAGACCAACACTTGCTGCATCTTCATCAACCAGTTGCGTGAGAAGATCGGTGTGATGTTTGGCAACCCCGAGACCACCACGGGTGGTAACGCACTGAAGTTCTACGCTTCCGTTCGTCTCGATATTCGCCGTACCAGTCAGCTCAAGGACGGCGACGAGGTATATGGCAACCACGTGCGTGTGAAGGTGGTGAAGAACAAGGTAGCACCTCCTTTCCGCAAGGCTGAGTTCGACATTCTCTTCGGCCAGGGCATCAACAAGGCCGGTGAGCTCGTGGACCTCGGAGTGGAATACAACATCGTCCAGAAGAGCGGCAGTTGGTTCAGTTACAACGGCAGCCGACTGGCTCAGGGCCGTGACGCTACCATCAAGCTGATCAACGACAACCCGGAACTTTCGGAAGAGATCACCGGACTGGTGATGAAAGCCATCAAAGATCACAAAGAATAATCACCATTCATCCAAAGGGAAGAGCCGACAGAGCCGGCTCTTCCCTTTGTTGTTATTTCTGACAAAAAACGGGCTCTGAGAATCGATTCTTTGCGACGAAGACCTCCTTCGCTCTGATTTTCGCGAAAAATAGCGCGTTTTTGTAAGTCATTGATAACAAATACGTTATAAACATGAGCGTTTTTTCCCTATAACATCTCGGCTTTTTCTTGCAAAATTCTCTAGAGAATTTCTGATCAGAAAGGCTTTTTGATGTGGTCAGAAAGGCTTTCTGATGCTGTCATCACGCCGTAATGACAGCACCAAAGTGCCTTTCTGAGCACGATACAATGCAAAAATCGATGGGAAAAGTCAGTTTTTTCTGGGTTTGAAGACGAAAAGGCGATTCTGCGCTCTCTAGATTGCGAGTTGAAGTGGAAGGTGTTTTGTAAAAAGAAATAGCAAGCAGGTCATTCCCTGCTTGCTATTTCACCATCATCAATCTAACCGTTTTTACGCTTTGCTTACACGTAAGTCTCGATGAGCTTCATTCTTCCCTCAGTCTTGATCTGCTTGGTCGTAGCCGGGAAGATCAGGCTGTCGCCGGCCTGCACATCGATGACATTGCCCTCGTTGTCGGTGAGCTTGCCACTGCCTTTGGTGACGATGGTGATGACAAAACTGTCCAGCGCCGAGATGTCAATCGTCACAGGACTGCTCAGATCGTAGAGCAGCGTGTGGAAGTAAGGGCACTGCACCAGCGTGACGCCCTTGTTCTCCTCAGGCACATACTCCGTGCGGTAGTTGGGCAGCACGGTGTAGTTGATGCTCTCGGCAGCCTCCTGGGTGTGGAGCTGACGGTAGTTGCCGTCTTTATCCTTACGCTTGAAGTCGTAGATGCGATAGGTAACATCGCTTGTCTGCTGGATCTCGCAGAGGAAGCAGCCCTTGCCGATGCTGTGGATGCGGCCGGCCGGGAGGAAGAAGCAGTCGCCTTCCTTCACATCATAGTGGTCGATAGCGTCCACGATCGTGTCGTTGGCTACCATCTCCTTATACTCCTCAGGAGTGATTCTCTTCTTCAATCCAACGAGCAAGCTGGCGTCAGGATCAGAGTCCATGACATACCACATCTCGGTCTTGCCGCGTTCTTTACCTTGCTTGTGGGCAATCTCGTCCGTAGGGTGTACCTGGATGGACAGTGGACGAGCGGCATCGATGAACTTGATGAGCAGCGGAAACTCATTGCCGAAACGCTGATAGTTGGCAGCGCCCACCAGTTTTTCTTTCATATCAGCAACGACAGCACTCAGCGGCTGACCGGCATATTCTCCTTCGCTGACAATGGTCTCATTGCCGGGAACACCGGAGATCTCCCAGCTCTCCCCGACATTTTCGAGACTGTCGTGGAGATGTTTGAACGGGATGATTTTGTTGCCACCCCAGAGAGTCTGCTTCAGCAAAGGCTTAAAACGTAAAGGCTTCATATCTTATCAGTTTATTAATGTCTACTTGTATATACGTTTTTGCGCTGCAAAGTTACGTAAATACAAGCGACATCATACTGCCTCAATTATCCAAACGTGACACTATCTTACTAATTTTTCGTCCAGAACGACGGTGTGAGACAGACGATCACCGAAAAAATCTCCAAACGGCCGAAGAGCATCATAATGGTGCAGATCCACTTGGCAAAGTCGGGAAGCATTGACCACGACATCGTAGGCCCTATCTCCAAGCCTAATGTCGGTCCCACATTGCCGATACAACTCATGGCGATGGTGATGGCGTTGGTGTTGTCAATGCCCGCTGCGATCATCACGAAAGCCGAGATGAAGATGAGCAACAGATAGGCTGTGAAGAACGCCAACAGTGAGACGCGCTGAGGATAGGTGATGTTTACCCCGCTGATCTTCAACGGCAACACGGCATGGGGGTGGAGACGCTGACGCAGCTCATTGCGCAACACCTTGAAGAGCATGGAGATGCGCACGCATTTCATGCCTCCTGCCGTACTGCCCGAGCAACCGCCGACCAGCATACACAAGGCCAGGACAACCCACGTGACGTGGGGCCACTTGCCAGCATCGTCGTTGAACAGTCCCGTCGTCGTCATAAACGACACCACGGAGAACAGCGAAGACCGGAAGGCATGCTCCAGACCATAGTGGTTGCGCATGATGAGCTCCATCATGATGAAGGCGGTGAACAGCGCAGTGAGCACAAGGTAGAGCCGGAACTCAGTGTCGCGCCACAGCGACTTGACCTTTTGCTTGACCACAGCACAATAGAACAGCGTGAAGTTGACACCCGAGATGAAGCAGAAGAAAGTGGCCGTATACTCCATCCCCGGCGAATGGAAATGCTCGATACTGTCGTTGTAGATCGAGTAGCCACCCGTGGCTGCCGTCGACATAGCGTAGTTGATGCCCTCGAACCAGTTCATGCCAAAGAGCATGAAGCCGGCCATGCAGCCAAAGGTAATGAACAGATAGACGAGCCAAATCCATTTGGCACTCGTCGAAAGTCGCGGACTGAGCTTGCTCTTGATCGGTCCGGTAGCCTCAGCGGCAAACACTTTCGTGCTGCCACCGACCACCTGCGGCAGTACGGCAATGGTGAAGAACACGATTCCCAAACCGCCTATCCAGTGGGTCAACGACCGCCAGAACAAGATGCCATGGGGTAGGCACTCCACATCGTCGATGATCGTGGCGCCCGTCGTGGTGAATCCGGACATTGTCTCAAAGTAGGCATCCGTGAAACTATGGAGGTAGCCACCCACCAGGAAAGGTATCGTGCCAAAGAGCGAGAACAGCGTCCACGTGAGCGTGACGACCAGATAAGAGTCACGGCGCGACATGATGTTCTCGGCATTGCGTCCCTTATACCCCAGGATGATGCCACAGAGTACGGTGACGACGATGGAGACGAGAAAGGCAAAGGTGTCTTCCTCGCCATAGTACAGCGCGATGCCTAAACACGTCAGCATCATCAAAGCTTCCAGAAAGAGCAGTGAGCCCAGTATCTTATAAACGATTTTAAAGTTGATCACACCTACAGTCTCCTATTTCTTATAGCTAATCTAAAGACATGCAACAGATGAAGTCCATCAGTTGAAGAACTTCTCGATCTTCTTCATGTTGACGTTGTGGCAGAACACCACCACGTCGTCGCCGGCTTGTATCTGCGTATTACCCGACACCAGCATACCCTCTCCACCTCTGACGAGGCCGCCGATGGTCATGCCCTGCGGCAGTCCAAGGTCCTTGACCGGCTTGCGCGTCACCTTGGAGTCGGGTTTAGGGATGAACTCCGCCACATCGGCATTGGCCGACAGCAGGAAGGTGACGTTCATCACGTCGGCATCGAGCATGAGCTGATAGATGCGGCTGGCGGCAATGGCCTTCTTGTTGATGATCGTACCGATGTCGAGGCTCTCGGCCATACTGGCGTAGCCCATGCTCTCGACCATGGCCACAGTCTTGCGCACACCCATGCGCTTGGCAGCCAGGCAGGCCAGGATGTTGGTCTCGGCATTGCCGGTGAGCGACACGAAAGCCTGGGTGTTGTAGATGCCCTCGTCGGTCAGCACGCCCATGTCGCGCGGATCGGCATTGATGACCAGCGCCTTATCGTTGAGCAACTGGTTGAGTTCGTTACAACGGTCAGGGTCCACTTCAAAGATCTTCGTGTTCAAATATTCCGGCATACTCTGTACGGCACGCACGGCAGTGGCGCCGCCGCCCATGATCATCACGTTTTTCACGTCGACATAGTGTTCCTTGCCGACGATCTTGCGGATGTAGGGGATATATTGCTTCGTGGTCATGAAGTAGGCCAGGTCATAGCATTTCAGTTCATCGTTACCACCTGGGATGATCGTCTCGCCCTTGCGTTTGATGGCCACCACATGGTAAGGATCATCGGGACCGCAGAGGTCTTTCAGCGGCTTGTTGAGTATCTCGCACGACTCCCGCAGCTTGATGCCAAGCATCACCAGTGCTCCGTTGTGCACATCCCAGCGCTGACGGACCCACGACATGCGCAGTCCGTTGATGATGTCACGTGCCGCGAGCATCTCAGGATAGATGAGCTCGTCAACGCCCAACTCCTTGTAGAACTGCTGAATGTCGGGCTCCATATACTCGCTGTCGTCGATCTTTGCCACCGTCTTGCGGGCGTGAAGGGCATGGGCGAGAATACAGCTGTTGATATTCTCGTTGTCGTCGGGTGTCACGGCGATAAACAGGTCCGCGTCACCGGCATTGGCCTCTTTGAGTGTCTTTACGCTCGATGGCGAGCCGTGGAGGGTCAGCAAGTCATAGTCGCTGCCTATACGGGCCAGTCGGTCCTCGTCGTCATCGATCACGGTGATCTCTTCCTGATTGCGGGAGAGCAGCCGTGCCAAATAGGTACCAATGGCGTATGCGCCGGAAATGATGATCTTCATAAGTCTATTTCAAACTTTCTTCTATCGTCTTCTTAATAGTTGGGACATCCAGTCCCCACTTTTCCCGCAGCTGTGCCACGGTGCCATGCTCCACAAAGCAGTCGGGCAGTCCGAGCCTGACGACTTCGGGATGATAGCCATGGTCGCTCATCCACTCAAGCACAGCCGATCCCATGCCGCCGTTGCGCACGCCGTCTTCCACGGTGATCACGTGTTTGAACTTCGAGCCGATCTCGTCGAGCAGGTGGTCGTCGAGCGGTTTGAGGAAGCGAAGATCGTAATGTGCCACACAGTTCTTGCGGCTTGGATCTTCGTCTTCTATCTGCCGGATGGCACTCTCCACGTCGTAGCCCATCGGTCCGATGCTGATCACAGCCACGTCACTGCCCTCACGGATGACACGTCCGGTGCCCACGGCAACCTCGTCAAGCGGGCATTGCCAGTCGACCAGATGGCCGCGACCACGCGGATAGCGAATCACAAAGGTGCCCATACCGGGCTTCTGGGCAGTGTACATCAGCCTGCGCAACTCATGCTCGTCCATCGGCGAGGCTATGGTGAGGTTGGGAATCGGACGCAAGGCCGCCATGTCGAAAGCACCATGATGCGTCGGTCCGTCCTCGCCGACAAGGCCGGCACGGTCGAGGCAGAGCACCACTGGCAGGTTGAGAATCGCCAGATCGTGGATGATATTGTCGTAGGCGCGCTGGGCAAAAGCACTGTAGATATTGCAGAAAGGCAGCAAGCCGTCCTTGGCCATACCACCGGAGAATGTCACGGCATGGCCCTCAGCGATACCCACATCAAAGACACGGTCGGGCATCTCCTTCATCATGATGTTCATCGAGCAACCCGTAGGCATGGCCGGCGTCACGCCGACGATCTTGGGGTTGCGCCGTGCCAGTTCCAAAAGCGTATTGCCGAATACCTCTTGGAACTTTGGAGGCTCGTTGCTCGTGTCGGGAACGATGCGCTCGCCGGTCTCCGCATCGAAGCGTCCGGGAGCATGCCAGATGGTGGCTGACTTCTCGGCGGGCTTGTAGCCTTTGCCTTTTACCGTGTGGAGATGAAGCAGTTTGGGGCCTCGCATATCCTTGAGCTGACGCATGATTCTTACCACTTCCTTCACGTTGTGCCCGTCAAAGGGTCCGAAGTAGCGGATGTTCATGCCCTCAAAGATATTCTGCTGATGGCTGATGGCACTCTTCAAGGCATTGTTGAGCCGGATGATGCCTTTCCGCCGGTCGTCGTTGAGATAGCCCTTGGAATGCAACCATTGTGAAGCCTTGAAGCGCAGCCGGTTGTAGGTTTCGTTGGTGTCGAGGTTGAGCAGGTATTTCTCCATGCCGCCAACAGCATGGTCGATGCTCATATCGTTGTCGTTGAGAACAATCAGCAGGTCGTTGGGCGTGGAACTGACATTGTTCAATCCCTCAAAAGCCAGTCCGCCACTCATGGCACCGTCGCCGATGACGGCTACGACATGGCGCTCGGGATGTCCAGTCTTGCGTGCAGCCACCGCCATGCCCAGTGCCGCAGAGATGCTGTTCGACGCATGGCCACAGGTGAAGGTGTCGTAAGGACTCTCTTCCGGCGAGGGGAAAGGACGCACACCACCCATCTTGCGGTTGGTGCAGAACGTGTCTCTTCGGCCCGTCAGAATCTTATGGCCGTAGGCTTGATGACCCACATCCCATACGATACGGTCTTCGGGTGTATCAAAGACATAGTGCAATGCCACGGTGATCTCCACCACACCAAGACTGGAAGCGAAATGTCCGGGGTTGACTGACACTTCGTCGATAATATCCTGCCTGAGTTCCCGGCAAAGCTCCGGCAACTGCTCGACGCTGAGTTTCCTCAAATCGGAAGGATATTTGATCTGACTGAGAAGTCCGTATTTATTCTTATCCATTCAATTTCGTTTGCTATAGCCTTGCAAAGGTACAATATTTAATTGATAATATGGTGAAAAGACCATAATTTTTGCTACCTTTGCAAGGAACAATATCTTTGCATGAACATCAACCATAATCTCACAAATATGAAGAAAAGAACATTTCTGGCTGTGCTCCTCGTGGCTGCCTCCAGTTCCATGCTGGCACAGACACGCGATGGCGGCATCTCTGCCTCAATGCTGCAACAGATTGAGCAGTCGCAAAGCAAGAACCCTGCCTACAAGGCCTTGGCCAATGCCATCGCGTCGAACAAGATCGACGACTTGGCAAAGAATTACAAAAACTTAGGAGAAGTCGATACCTATTTCAGTGTGGAAACGCCCAAACAGAATATCGAGGACCAGAAGAGCTCTGGCCGCTGCTGGATGTTTTCCGGTCTGAACGTGCTGCGTGCCAACTTTGCCAAGGCTCACGGCGACTCGGTACGCGTGGAATACTCTCACTCCTTCCTCTTCTTCTACGATCAGTTGGAGAAGGCCAACCTCATGTTGCAAGGAGTCATCGACTGTGCACGCAAGCCGATGGACGACACGCGTGTGCAGTTCTTCTTCCGCAACCCCATCAACGACGGCGGTACTTTCTGCGGTGTGGCTGATCTGAGCGAGAAATACGGACTGGTGCCGATGAGCGTCATGCCGGAGACGTTCTCCAGCGACAACACCTCACAGATGCAGAAGATGGTGTCATCGAAGCTGCGCGAGTTTGGACTGGAACTGCGCCGCATGGTCGCTGACGGCAAGAAGCCGGCTGACATCAAGAAACGCAAAACCGAGATGCTCGGTACGATCTATCACATCCTCACGCTGACGTTGGGAGAACCGGTCAAGGAGTTCTCCTATACCTTCCGCGACAAAAACGGCAAGGCCGTGGGACCCACAAAGACCTACACGCCGAAGTCGTTCTATCAGGCTACGGTGGGCGGACCACTCAACGGCACGTTTATCATGGTGATGAATGACCCGCGCCGGCCTTACCATAAGACTTACGAAGTGGAATATGACCGCCACACCTACGACGGACACAACTGGAAATATCTCAACCTGCCGATGGACGAGATTGAGAACCTCGCCATCGCCTCACTCAAAGACGGACACAAGATGTACTCCAGTTACGACGTAGGCAAGCAGCTCGACCGCAAACGCGGCTACCTCGACACCGACAACTTTGACTATGGCTCGCTGCTGGGTACTACTTTCGGCATGAACAAGGCTCAGCGCATCGAGACTTTCGACAGTGGTTCTACCCACGCCATGACGCTCACAGCCGTTGACCTTAATGCTGAGGGTAAGCCGCTGAAGTGGAAGGTAGAGAACAGCTGGGGACCCACTTACGGCCAGAACGGCTATCTGATCATGACCGACAACTGGTTCCAAAACTATATGTTCCGCCTCGTGGTCAACAAGCGCTATGTGCCTGAAACGCTCCTGAAGCAGTTCGACCAAAAGCCGACGATGGTCACGCCGGAAGACCCGCTGTTCCTGGAGGACGAATAAAGACTCTCTACAGCCCTCCCTAACCCTCCCAAGGGAGGGAAATGCTCAACCGTTTCCTCTCCCATCAAAGAGGGCTTAGGACGTGAACATTGGAGGTTGGGGAAGTTGGGTATAGAGTAAGTCAACACTCAACATTCATCATTCAACATTGGAGTAAGTCATCATTCATCACTCAACATTCAACATTAGCCAATGTATCTGCTCATCTGCCTGTTCACCTTTGTGGAGCTGAACTGCGAGAATCTTTTCGACACGCAGCACGACAGCCTCAAGCACGACGAGGAGTTTCTGCCTGCCTCCGCGATGCACTGGACGCCATCGCGCTACTGGCATAAGCTCAATCGTATTGGGCAGGACATTCTCTCGTGTGGAGAACTGGACACCACGAAGGTGATTCCCGACATGGTGGTGCTCACTGAAGTGGAGAACGACAGTGTGATGCGTGATCTCACCAAACGGTCACTGCTCCGCAATGCGGGCTATGAATACGTGATGACCGACAGTCCCGACGAGCGTGGCATCGACGTCGCCCTGCTCTACTCTCCTTTCTCCTTTGCCCTGATCAGCTATCACGCCATCCGCATCGCGCCAGTAAAGAGATTTCGCCCCACACGCGACATTCTCTATGCTTGCGGACAGGTGATCACAGGAGACACGCTTCATGTCTTCGCCGTACATGCGCCCAGCCGACGTGGCGGCGAGCAGGCTTCACGGCCCTACCGACAGAAAGTCATCAACCGCCTTTTGCAGTCTGTGGATTCTGTCAGAACCTTGTCGCCCCAAGCCCGCATCATCATCGCTGGCGACTTCAACGACTATTCTTCTGACCCCACGCTCCAACTCCTCGTCCGCCATGGTCTCGTAGAGGTATCAGCAAAGGCACAGGGACGTCACGGGGCAAAAGGCACCTATCGCTTTCATGGCCTGTGGGGCAGCCTCGACCATATTCTCTGCGACGCTACATCGGCCCGGCAACTCGTCGACTGCCATATCCACGACGCGCCCTTCCTGCTGGAACCCGATGAGAAATACGGCGGCGTGAAACCACGACGTAACTATCTGGGGCCACGATACCTCAATGGTTTCAGCGATCACCTGCCACTCGTGGCTACGTTTAAATAATTCTTCACTCTAAATTCATCACTCAACATTCAACATCAGAATCATTCAACATTAGAATCATACAACACTCCACATTCAACATCAGAATCATTCTGTATTAGAATCATTCAACTTTCATCATTCAACATTCAACATTGAAACTTCATCTTCGTCACAACACATTCATGCGCTTGGCCTACGGGCTGGTGCTGATCATCGGCATACCAGGATTGCTCTTCCTGGCGCTATGGCCTTTTGTGGGCTGGCAATGGGCATTGCCGTTGCCCATTGCCTGGAACATGCTGACCGCCTACGGGTTCTTCTTTGGCTGGCGTCACATCGTGGTGAAGACTGCCACGTGCACGTCTCCCCTGCTGCCTGAGTCGTTCGACGGCTACCGTATCATACAACTCAGCGACATCCATATCGGTACGTTTCTGCGTAACCGAAGCTTCATCGACAAGATGGTACGGATCGTCAACGAGCAGCATCCCGACCTTGTGGTGTTTACCGGTGATCTCGTCAATGTCAGCGCAGAGGAAGTCATTCCTTTCCAGCATATATTAAAAGAGGTGTCGGCCCGCGACGGTGTGTATTCCGTCATGGGCAACCACGACTATTGCGAATATGGCGAGGATAAAAGCAAGTATAACATCCGCAGAAACCAAAATGTTCTGAAATACTTGGAGGAGAAAGCCGGTTGGCATCTGTTGCTCAATGAGCATGTGGTCATCCGTCGTGGCAATGATGCCATCGGACTCATCGGGGTAGAGAATATCAGCCGTCCGCCGTTTCCCGACTATGGCGATCTGCATAAGGCCTTGGGAGACTTACCCAAAGGCATGTTCAAGATTCTGCTTAGCCATGATCCGAGTCATTGGCGACGCGGCGTGCTCCATCAGACCGACATCGCGTTGACACTGTCCGGCCACACCCATGCGGGACAGATACGCGTAGGGCGCTTCTCCCCTGCAAAATGGGCTTACAACGAATGGGGAGGAAAATATGTCGAGGACGGATCGATGCTCTATGTCTCGCTTGGCATTGGCGGCACTGTGCCTTTCCGCTTCGGAGCCTGGCCGGAGGTAAACGTCATCAAGCTGTGCTGTCAATAGCAATACGGTGAGATATTCCGAAGCAAAGGGGCAAAAAAATAAAGTCTATTATGCACGACCGGCATAATAGACTTTATTGTTATTGCCCGAATAGGCTAAAGATCAAACGAGCGTAGCTACCACTTCCTCACGTGTTCCCGGCAACATGTCGATGACAGGAATCTCAGGCATGGTATAGCATCCCGGCTGCAAACGCATGGAGGCACGGGCTACGTTGACAAGCACCTGACCGGTAAGTGCCGGATTGTTGATGCTCATGTCGAAAGAGAAGCGCTGGTTCTGAGTCTTGCCGCTCACACCCTTACGCGTCATGTGCACGCCGTGACCCATATCACGTACCTCGTCAACGCTCTTCACAGCGAAGACATGCAGCTCGTCGTGGGCGAAGTAGTCGTCGGCCTTGAGCTCGTCATAGACTTGCTCCACCGTGTAACCGTCTTCCAACTCCACATAGACCATACGGCGATGAATGCCCTCGCCCAATGGAATGGTCATGGACAATGCGTTCTTCACGCCCTTCTTGGAGCGTGCCACCACGCTGTGTCCCATCGACATACCGGGGCCGAAGTTGGTGTAGCTAAGTCCCTTAGGAGCAAGGCTCTCCAACAGCACGCGTACGATAGAGTCCGAACCCGGATCCCATCCTGCCGAGATGACGCTCACGCGGCCTGCCTTCTTGCAGTTCTCCATCTGGCGTGTACGATAGTCGAGGATAGACGTGTGGATGTCGAAGCTGTCTACAGTGTTGATACCCAACGCTACGATCTTCTCTGCAATGTCGGGGCAAGTACGTGTCGGTGTAGCAAGAATAGCCACATCAACGTCTTTCAGCTTGGCGATGTCATCGACGACTTCGTAGGCAGCCAACTCTGCAGGTTTGTCCTTGTCGCCCTGACGACGAACGATGCCGGCAATCTCGAAATCGGGCGCAGCCTCAAGCGCCTGTACGCTGTAGTGGCCAATATTGCCATAGCCTACCACAGCAGCTCTGATCTTCTTCATTTCTCTTATTGGTTGTATTATTGGTTGTATATCTTCTGAACGGGTCATGTATCTTACGGGCGGCCGCATGTCCTGCCAATGCTTACGTTGCATTCAAGCAATTGCACGCTTTGCTAACGAATGCCCACCGTCGTACTATGCAAAGGTAACAATATTTTCTTAGAAACAGCATTTCCCTTGCAATTTATTGGTATTTATTAATCTTTCTGTTGCTTACCGTTTTCCCATTCATTCCATTCTTCCATGGCTTTCTTCCAGTCGGTCTGCTCACCGCTTTCCACCGCTGCTTGCTCACGCGCCGCCTCGTCCCGCGCTTTGTCACGGGCGCGCTTGGCCTTCATTGCCTCGATGGTTGCATCATCAAGGATCTGAATGGCACCACGCTTCACAGCATCCTGCAACTCTTCCTCGCCAAAGGCTTTCCCCGGCTCATTGAAGTCTGAGATGTTGAACTCATAATCCACTCTCAGCTCATGACGGATAAGCTTTTGCTTGCCACGGTTGACGGAGTTTTTCAGTCGCAGCAGCTTGCCGATCTTTTCTATTTCCTTTTGTGAAAACTTGTTTCTTCCCATAATTGCCTGCAAATTTACGCTTTTCCTTTCATCTTCCCAAACTTCTAAGGGGAAATTTGCGCCGTTTAGCTTTTACCCTCGTTCTCTTTTTTGTTGCTGGGCTTTGCCTGCTTTCGCCCTTTTCTTTTGGCTGGGTTCTGTTCGCTGCTGCTTTGCAGTAGCTTCATGTCTTCTGATGCAATAATCCCCCGCCTCTCACGTTATCTTATCATCACACATTAATAAATAAAAGACAACGACCCCAAAATGATAGAATACATCCATGGTCAGCTGACCGAACTGACACCGGCGCTTGCCGTAGTAGAGGCAGCCGGCGTAGGCTACGCACTGAACATTTCGCTCAACACTTACACTGCCATTCAGGGCAAGAAAGAGGTGAAGCTCCTCGTTCACGAATCACTCCAGACAGGCGGCCGCGACGACAACTTCACACTCTACGGTTTTGCCACACGTCAGGAACGCGAGCTCTACCGCATGCTCATCAGCGTCAGTGGCGTAGGAGCCAACACGGCGCGCATGATGCTGTCTTCCATGACGCCAGCAGAGCTCTGTGATGCCATCGCCAGTGGCAATGAGAAACTCATCAAAGGCGTGAAGGGCATCGGACTGAAGACTGCACAGCGCATCATCGTCGACTTGAAAGACAAGATCGCGGCATCGGGCATTGCCGACGAGCTCCATGTGGCATCGGGCCGCAACGAGTCGCCGGCTGTGAACAATGCCGTCAAAGACGAAGCCGTGGCCGCACTGACTATGCTGGGCTTCTCGCCCGCACCGGCCGCAAAGGTCGTCGTCGCCATCCTCACCGAGCAGCCCGACCTCGCTGTGGAGATGGTTGTAAAAGAAGCTTTAAAAAGAATTAAGTAGTTTGCGACATCGTCATTACCATATTGTAGTCCTGCTTGTGCTGGCTGTCATCACAGTCAGCTATGCCCTTGCTATGCCTTGGTCGCCGCAAGTGGTAAAGACGCCGCAAAACCAAAACAGACAAAGCCAAAGAGGGCAAAACGCTGGAAACAATAAGTCGCAAAATGCCGGCAACAAGCAAGGCAACATCCATGCACAAGCGCAGCCGCTGTTAGCAGAAGAAGATTCTATCCCCGACTCACTGCTCCATCCGCGTTGGAAGATCCAGCGCACCATGCCTGTCACCTACGATGATCTGAACCAAAGCGCCCTTGACTTGAAGCGCCCCGACGGACTGAAATATGAGGTGACCTACAACGACAGTCTCAACGTCTACATCATTGGAACGAAGATGGGATCGACCTATCTCGCCACTCCTATCATGATGACGCCCGAGGAGTATATGAGGTGGAGCGAGAAAAACTGGCGCAACGCTTATTTTCGGGGTAAGAACGACGAGATATACAAAGCAAAAGGTAAGGAGAAGTTCGACTTCACCGACATGCACTTCGATCTGGGACCAGCGGAGAAGATCTTCGGCCCCGGCGGTGTGCGCATCAAGACGCAAGGATCAGCAGAACTGAAGTTTGGCGCTACATTCAAAAACATCGACAACCCGTCGCTGCCAATCCGAAACCGCAAGACCACCACAATGGACTTCGACGAGAAGATCAACCTCAACGTCAACGGTAAGGTCGGCGACAAGGTGAACCTCAACCTCAACTACAACACCGACGCTACCTTCGACTTCGATGCGCAGAACATGAAGTTGAAATACGACGGCAAGGAAGACGAGATCATCAAACTCGTCGAGGCTGGAAATGTCTCCTTCCCCTCCAACTCTTCACTCATCCAAGGTTCCAGCAGTCTCTTCGGTATCCGCACCGACATGCAGTTCGGTAAGCTGAAACTGCAAACGGTGGCCTCACAGAAGAAGAGTACTTCTAAAAGTGTCTCCAGCTCCGGTGGCAAGCAGCTCACTCCCTTTGAGATTGATGCCTCAGACTATGAGGAGAACCGTCACTTCTTCCTTGCCCGCTATTTCCATGACCATTATGATGCGGCCATGAAAACGCTACCCAATCTCACCACGGGCGTCACTATCAACCGTGTGGAGATCTGGGTGACAAACAAAAGTGGCAACACCGCTAATACACGTAACATCATTGCGCTGACCGATCTCGGTGAGAACAGCAAGGTGAGCAGCAACAAATGGACGACAACCGGGCAGCCCGTGCCGTCGAACGATGCCAACACAGAGTACAGCACGCTGACGGGACAGTATGCTACAGCACGTGACATCGACCAGACATCTTCGGTACTCGACGGTGCCGGTCTTGTGGGTGGCAACGACTATGAAAAGTTACAGAGTGCACGTCTGCTCTCTTCTTCTGAATACTCCATCAACAATGCAATGGGCTATGTCTCATTGCGGACAGCCTTGCAGACCGACCAAGTGCTCGCCATCGCCTACGAGTACACCTATGGTGGACGAACCTATCAGGTCGGTGAGTTTGCCAGCGATGTTACTGATGCCTCCAAGGCTCTCTTCGTCAAATCGCTCAAGAACACCAGCAACAACCCCTCACAAGGCAACTGGCCGCTGATGATGAAGAACGTCTACTACCTGGCTTCCTCTGTAGAGAAAGACAAGTTCCGCCTCGACGTGAAATACCAGAGCGACACTACTGGAGTCTATCTCTCTTATATCCCCGAGCCACAGGTGAAGAGCCAGACGCTCATCAAGGTACTCGGCGCTGACCGTCTTGACAATAACAACAAGGCTCACTCCAACGGCTATTTCGACTTCGTCGAGGGCTACACCGTCAGCGACGGCCGCGTCTTCTTCCCGGCAGCAGAGCCTTTCGGCAGCTATCTCTATAACTATCTCGTGGGCAAAGGAGTCTCTGCTGCCACTGCTTCCAAATATGCTTTCACCGAACTCTACGACTCCACAAAGACCATTGCCAAGCAGATTGCAGAGAAAGACAAGTATCTGTTGCAGGGACAGTTCCGCGGCACACAGGCCAACGTCATCTCTCTCGGCGCGTATAACGTACCGCAAGGTTCCGTCGTTGTCACTGCCGGTGGCGTGAAGTTGACCGAAGGTTCCGACTATAGCGTGGATTACAGCGCCGGCGAGGTGACCATTCTCAACCAAAGCATCATCGACGCAGGTACCGCAGTCAACGTGTCGTTGGAGAGCCAGAGCGACTATGCACAAGAGCGGAAAACAATGTTCGGCATGAACTGGGAGTATGACTTCTCCAAGAACTTCCAACTCTCAGGAACGCTTCAGCACCTCTCCGAGCAGGCTCTCACCACAAAGGTATCGATGGGCGCTGAGCCTGTCAACAACACACTGTGGGGACTCAACATCAATTGGAAGCATGAGAGTCAGTGGCTCACCAACATGCTCGACAAACTGCCATTGCTCCATCTGACACAACCCTCACAGATCTCTTTCACCGGTGAGTTTGCACAACTCATCGCCGGACAGAGCCATGGCACGCAGGACAATGCGTCCTATCTCGACGACTTTGAGAACACAACCGACAAGATTGATGTCTCCACACCTTACAACTGGCAGCTGTCGAGTGTGCCCTCAATGTTCCCGGAGCACACCGACAACACGACGCTGCGCTCAGGCTTCAACCGTTCGCAGCTCGCCTGGTACACCATTGACCCGCTCTTCACCCGTCTGAGTTCCTCGCTCACCCCGGGACACATCAAGAGCGACCTCAATCAGCTCAGCGACCCTTACGTGCGCGAGGTTTACGTCAAGGAACTCTATCCCAACCGAGACCAAAGCACCTACAACGGAGCCACGTCGACACTGTCCGTTCTCAACCTGGCCTATTACCCCAACGAGCGCGGCCCTTACAACTTCAACCCCGACCTCGCCGCCGACGGCTCGCTCAACAACCCCACACGCCACTGGGGCGGTATGATGCGCAAGCTTGACACCAACGACTTCCAAACAGCCAACATAGAGTATGTGGAGTTTTGGATGATGGATCCCTTCATCCACTCGCGTCAGGCCGGCAATGCCAGCGACTACGGCGGTGACTTCTACATCGATCTCGGCGAGGTGTCGGAAGATGTGCTCCACGATGGCAAGAAGTTTGCAGAGAGCAGCATGCCTGTCGACGGCTCCAACAGCTATGTCTTCACACAGTGGGGCAAAGTGCCGACAACAACCAATGTCACCTATGCTTTCGCCACCACCAAGGGCAGCCGTGCTTTGCAGGACGTAGGTCTCAACGGACTCAACGACAGTGAAGAGCAGACCTTTGACTCGTATCAGGACTTCCTCAAGGCTGTGCAGGGAAAGGTCAACCAGGCAGTGTGGGATTCTATCTGGGCTGACCCGGCCCACGATGACTACCACTATTTCCGTGGCTCGGACTACGACGACATGAAGGCCAGCATTCTCCGCCGATATAAGTACATCAACAACCCGCAGGGCAACTCTCCCGACAGCGACGGACGCACAGAGCGCTACGACACCTCTATTAAGAGTACGCCTGACGTGGAGGATATCAACCAGGACTACACGCTCAACGAATACGAGAAATACTTCCAGTACCACGTCTCCATCCGTCCCGAAGATTTGGAGATTGGCAAGAACTACATCGTCGACAAGCGTGAGACCAAGCCCACGCTGCGCAATGGTAAGAACGATACAGAGATCGACTGGTACCTTTTCCGCATCCCTCTCAAAGAGTTTGAGCAGCGCGTAGGAAGCATCAATGACTTCACGAGCATCCGCTTCATGCGCATGTTCCTCACTGGTTTCAAGCATCCTATCATCCTTCGTTTCGGTAGTCTCGACCTCGTGCGAGGCACCTGGCGCGTCTATGAGCAGAACCTCGACAACAGCGGAGCACAGACTGGTTCGATGACGACTGCGTCTGTCAACATCGAGGAGAACAGCGATAAGAAACCAGTCAACTATGTGCTGCCGCCGGGCATCAAACGCGGACAGGATCCCAACAACACCCAACTTGTACAGGACAACGAGCAGGCGCTCGACATCAATGTCAACCAGCTCTCACCGGGCGAGTCGAAGTGCGTTTATAAGAATACGACACTCGACCTGCGCCAGTATAAGCGGTTGCAGATGTTTGTGCATGCCAATGCCAACGAGCAGAACGTCACCAACCTGCAGGACAATCAACTCGCCGTATTCATCCGACTGGGCTCAGACTATAAGAGCAACTACTATGAATACGAGATTCCTCTGAAGCTCACAGCCCCGGGATCGTACAGCCGTTTCTCAGCAGAAGGAGCACGTGCGGTGTGGCCTGAGGACAACATGCTCGACATTCCGCTCTCGCTTTTCACGAAGATCAAGAAAGAGCGCAACCTACAGAAGGCGCAAGGACTGGCTTCGTTTGCACGTCCCTATACCGGCTATGACAGTGACCATCCGCAAAACAAGGTCACCGTGATGGGTAACCCGACACTCGGCGAGGTGAAGACGATGATCATCGGCGTGCGCAACCTCAGTGCCGAACAGAAGAGCGGTGAGGTATGGGTCAATGAGTTAAGGCTGAGAGAATACAACAACACTGGCGGATGGGCGGCTAATGGCAACCTCAACGTGCAGCTCTCTGACCTCGGAACCATGAACATGCAAGGCAGATATGTCTCACAAGGCTTTGGCGGACTGGAGAGTGGTGTCAGCGAACGCACCACCGACGACCAAAGCAATGTGGCTTTTACCACCAGCCTTGAACTTGGAAAGTTCTTCCCCGACAAGGCAAAGGTGTCCGCACCGCTCTACTATAGTGTCACCAAACAGGTCACACGCCCGAAATACAATCCGCTCGACACAGACATGCTCCTCAAGGATGCGCTTGAGAGTACGGCCAACAAGCAGGAGCACGACTCCATCGAGAACATTGCTGTGACGAAAGCTATCACCACCAACTTCTCGGTTTCCAACGCCCGCATCGGCATTCAGAACCAACGGCATCCGACGCCCGTTGATCCTGCCAACTTCTCTTTCTCTTATAGCCACTCCCACTCTCACAAGCAGGGCGAGACGACGGTCTACGAGAATGAGGACAACTGGCGCGGCGCATTGGACTATGCCTGGACTCCTGTGTACAAGACTTGGGAGCCATTCCGCAAGATGAAGAGCAAGAGCAAGTGGCTCGATCTGCCCAAGCGACTGGGACTGAACTACCTGCCACAAAGCGTCAGCTTCAACTCTGAGATGACGCGCTCGTACTATGAGTTCCAGGAGCGTGACATGGAGGCTACGGAAAACAATCAGCTGCCACTGACGTTCTCCGAGCAGTTCCTCTGGAACCGTGAGTTCCAACTCCGCTGGGACTTCACCAAGAACATCCACATGAGCTTCCAAAGCGCCACCCACGCCGAGATAGAGGAACCGTACACAGCGATCAACAAAGACCTCTACCCCACGCAGTACCAAGCATGGAAAGACAGCGTATGGCAGAGCATCAGACACTTCGGCACACCGCTCGACTATCAGCAAAACTTCAACCTGTCGTATCAGTTGCCACTCAATCTCATCCCCATCTTCGACTGGGTGACCTCCAATGCTACCTACAACTCCAACTACAGTTGGGTGCGTGGTACGTTGCTTGAAGACAGCACGTCGCTGGGCAATACGATTCAGAACAACCGTCAGCTCAACGTCACGGGCAACTTCGACCTCGTGAAGCTCTATAACCATATTCCGTTCCTCAAGAAAGCCAATGAGCGTTTCAATCGGGAGACAAGCCAGTATCAGATCAACCAGCAGAAGAAGCAGAAAGAGCAGGCTAAGGCGAACAGACAGAAGCAGCAGAAGGCAGAGGAAGAAGCACGCAAGAAAGCTATTGCCGAGGGAAAGGATCCCGACCTGGCTGTGAAAGAGTTGCGCGCCAAGAACAAAGCCGAAGAAGAAAAGAAGAAGCAACTGCCCCGCAACCGCAACACCTACGAGAAAGAGATCACATTGCGCCCTGATACGACCCTCATCGTCAACCACGGCAAGCATACCAAACGGCTCATCGTTGCGGCAAAAGATGAGAAGGGACATAAGGTAAAGCTGCGCTTCCGCAAGCTCGACGACAACCGCATACGTATTATAAATAAGGTGGACTCTGTCACCAAGCTGAAGCTCTCCGTGATGGCTAAGCCTGCACTCGACGAAAAGGGATGGTACAAGACCGCACAAGTGCTGGCCCGTGTGGCCATGATGGTGCGCAACATCAGCGTGTCTTACCGCAATCAATACTCCATGGCGCTGCCCGGCTTCATGCCGAACATTGGTGATGCCTTTGGACAGACCAAGAACACCAATGCGGGCGTCCTCTCACCCGGACTGGACTTTGCCTTTGGCTTGATGGGCGACAGCTACATCGACAAGGCAAAGAACCGCGGTTGGCTGCTGATGGCTGACAGAGTGGCGACACCGGCCACCACCAACAAGACCGAGGACTTGCAGCTGAGGATGACGCTTGAGCCCATCAAGAACTTGAAGATCGACCTCAACGCCAGCCGCACCAACACCACGGCGAAGAGTATACAATATATGTATGTGGGCAATCCCACTACACAGACTGGTACCTTCACGATGACTACGCTCTCATTAGGTTCAGCCTTCGAGGGCATGGGCAACGCCAACAATGGCTTCCGCAGCAAGACCTTTGAGAAGTTCTGCGCCTCGCTCGACGGTTTCCGCCAGCGTGTGGAGAGCCGCTATGCGGGTACCGTCTATCCCGAGGGGACGACGCTTGCGGGCAAGACTTTCGACGCAGCCAACGGCGGAGTAAACGGTTACAGTGCCGACGTGATGATCCCGGCTTTCCTCAAAGCCTACACGAGCATGAACAGCGGACTCGACCTTTTCCCGTCACTGGCCCACATGCTGCCCAACTGGACACTGCGCTACAGTGGACTGGGCAAGTTGCCATGGCTACGGGACATCTTCAAGAGCGTGAATCTGAACCATAGCTATAAGAGCATCTTCGCCATCGGCTCTTACCAGAGCTACTCCACATTCCAGTCGCTCATGGGAGCAGGCATGGGCTTCATCACCGACGCTACGACAGGCAATCCTATCCCCAGCTCGATGTACAACATCTCTACGGTGAGCATCAACGAAGCCTTTGCTCCGTTGCTCGGTGTCGACGTGACGCTGCAAAACAACCTCACAGCCAAACTGGAGTACAGTCAGACCCGCGTCCTCGCCCTTTCGATGACAAGTGCACAGATCAACGAGGCAGTGAGCAAAGACTGGACCTTTGGCTTGGGCTACCGCATCAACAACTTCAATCTCTTCGGTGGCGGTGGCACTAACCGCAGCGTGAAGAGCAAGGGAAAAGGCAACAACAGCCGCAACAACAAGCAAGAGAGCCGCAGCAACGCCCGCGGACGTGCCAACCACGACCTGAACATACGTCTCGATCTCTCCTATCGCAAGCAGGCCAGCATTCTCCGCGACATCGCTACGGTAAGCTCCACGGCCAGCAGTGGCAACACGGCGTTCAAGTTTTCGCTCATGGCTGACTACACACTGTCGAAGCTTCTTACCATGAGTTTCTATCTCGACCGTCAGACCAACACGCCGTTGCTCTCGTCAAACAGTTACCCGACGACGACGCAGGACTTCGGACTCAGTGTCAAGTTTAGTTTGACAAGATAAAGACCCTCCCTGCCCTCCCTAAAGGGAGGGAAAAAGCCCACGCGACCCTTCCCTGTAGAGAAGGGAAGAGCGTAATGAGAGGGTTAGAAAAAGACAATGTGTGAGTTAATACAGCACATAGTGCTTGAACATATTCCAAGGATAACTGGTATAAGCAGTCCGGCTATGCTTGGGAATATGAATGCGCACAGCAGAGAAGTGCGATGCATCAAAGACATCATGGATATCCGTTGGCCAATATTGGTTGCCAATACGTGGCGGCTGGTTGCCGCGGATGTAGATATCCTTGAGGTTAGGACACTGCTTGAAAGCTCCTTTCATCAAGTGGACACGACCAGGAATGATGATAGAATGCAGTTTGCTATCACCTTTAAAAGCATCGAAGGTGATCTCGTCTACTTGATAACTAAATCCATCGTAAGACATCCTTCCGGGTATCTCCACGACTTCCTCCGTCTGATTGGCGGGGCGTATGGTAGCCTTACCACCACCCCACGACTCAAAGATCATATTGGAGTACTGGAAGCGCGCCACCACCTCGAAATGCGGGCGCGGATTGACAATGCGGTCCCACATCCAAAAACCTCCTCCGAAGAGCACCGCTGCCAGACACAGCCCTGTCACGACCTTGACGAAGCGGGAACGACGATTCAGCAAATCGATGACATCACTGACATGACTGAGCCGATGGTCAATGGGCTTGAGCATCTTGTGCACGATACCTTTCCACTTCCATCCCAGCCTCATCTCCTGCAAGATGATGCCAAGACTATAGACATCGTTTCGCTCGTCCGTCACCGAGATCTTCCGCTGTTCGGGTGCTATATACCCCTTCGTGCCACCCGGCTCCTTAAAGATGGTGAAACTGTCGGTGTCAGCAAGTCCGAAGTCGATCAGCTTCACCTGTCGTCCGGTCCGTGTGACCATGATGTTGGAAGGCTTCAAGTCACGATGCACGACTTGCAGCGAATGGACACACTCCACTGCCTTGACGATCTCTATCGCCACCCGCCGCCGCTCTACCAAGTTTGGCAGTTGGGGGAAATCAGAAGAGCTGGGGCCATAGAGCCATCGCTTGAGCGTCACACCGTCGACCCACTCCATCACGAGGCACATGCCATAAAGGGGAATACGACAATAGTCCACAGCCTTCACGACGTAAGGGCTGTCGAACATTGAAAGAATATCATACTCCTTTCTCAGCCTTGCAATATATTGTGTCTGATCCCGGTATTCGGCTTGCAAAGACTTGACAACATACCGCTGTCCGTTCTTGTTAGCCCGCCACAGGGTACAGATAGCCCCGTCGGCGATTTTTTCAAAGCCGGTATAGTCACTGGAGGGAACTGTGAAGCTCCCTTCAATGAAGTCTGAGAAAGAAGTATCTTCCGTCACGCGCTAATAATCATTTCTTATCGTACGCGTGCAGCGGATAGTCGATGGTATAGTGCAGACCGCGGCACTCCTTGCGTTCGATGGCCATGCGGGTGATAAGATACCCCACGTTGATCATGTTGCGGAGCTCGCAGAGATCACGCGAGATCTTCACGCGCTTGAAGAGCGACTCGGTCTCCTCATAGAGCAAATCGAGGCGGTCCCACGCACGTTTCAGTCGCAGGTCTGAGCGCACGATGCCCACATAGTTCGACATGATCTCGCCGACCTCTTTATTAGCCTGCGTGATGAGCACGTGCTCCTCATTGGTGAGCGTACCCTCATCGTTCCACTCAGGTACCTTGTCGTTGAAGTCATAGTCGTCGACATGCTCAATACTGTGTTTGGCGGCAGCGTCGGCATAGACGACGGCCTCGATAAGTGAGTTGCTGGCCAGTCGGTTGCCACCATGCAATCCCGTGCATGAGCACTCGCCGATGGCATAGAGGCGTTCGATGCTCGAACAACCGTTGAGATCGACTTTGATGCCACCGCACATATAATGGGCGGCAGGGCGCACCGGAATCATCTCCTTGGTGATGTCGATGCCGATGGACAGACACTTCTTGTAGATATTGGGGAAGTGGTGCCTGGTCTCCTCCGGGTCTTTATGCGTCACATCGAGGTAGACATGATCGATACCGTTTTTCTTCATCTCCTTGTCGATGGCGCGTGCCACGATATCGCGGGGAGCCAACGAGCCACGCTCGTCATACTTCTTCATGAAGGCTTCACCGTTTGGCAACTTCAGTATGCCACCGTAGCCACGCATAGCCTCTGTGATGAGATAGGCAGGATGCGTCTCACCCGGATGATAGAGTGAGGTAGGATGGAACTGCACAAACTCCATGTCTTTCACCGTACCTTTGGCACGATAGACCATTGCCTCACCGTCGCCGGTAGCGATCACGGGGTTGGTGGTAGTCTGGTAGACAGCACCGCAACCGCCGGTGCACATGACCGTCACCTTACTCAGATAGGTGTCGACCTTGTTCTCCGGGTTGAGCACATAGGCTCCGTAGCAATATATATAAGGAGAGCGACGGGTGACCCGCGCACCGAGATGGTGCTGGGTGATGATCTCCACAGCGAAGTGGTTCTCCTTAATCTCAATATCGGGGTTGGCTCTTACGGCAGCCATCAGCGCACGCTGTATCTCCGCGCCGGTGTCATCGGCATGGTGGAGGATACGGAACTCCGAGTGGCCGCCCTCACGGTGGAGGTCATAGTCGCCATTACTCTTCTTGTCGAAGTTGGTTCCCCACTCCACCAAAGCCTTGATCTGCTCGGGTGCCTTGGTAACCACTTGCTTGACTGCCTCCACATCATTGACGTAGTCGCCGGCGACGATAGTGTCGTGGATATGCTTGTCGAAATTGTCAAGCTCTAAATTAGTAACCGAAGCCACACCGCCTTGTGCAAACCGGGTGTTGGCCTCGTCGAGTGTGGTCTTGCAGATGATACACACTTTTCCTTTCTTTGCTTTCGCCACTTTCAGGGCATAGCTCATGCCGGCAATACCGGCACCAATAATCAGAAAGTCATATTTGTAAGTCATGACGCGTAATGATTTGACTGTGATAGTCTTGCAACTATTAATTGGTGCAAAATTACTAAATATTATCTAAATGAATGCAATCGCATTATAATAATCTTTGTAATTTTGCATTTTGAAAGATTTTATAAGGCGAAAGCATACTTTTTCCTCAAGATTATGGACCGTACTTTTCAACACCGTTTCACCTTAGGCGCCAAGAGTGGCATCATCATCTTGTCGCTGCTTGCCTTTTATCTGTTTTGGACAAAAGGTATCCTTGCGGCACTGATTGTCGTCGTGGCCCTGGTGGCTGTCATTGAGCGGGTGCTCCACTCGTGCTATATCGTGCGCGACCATGACCTGGTCATCCATCGCGGACGTTTTCTCCACGACATACAGATACCGCTGAGTGACATCCGCGCCATCCGTCCTATGACGACGACATGGGGACTGGTGCACTATCTGCTCATCGAATATGGCGACGGCAAACTGACCAGCGCGGAGCCCCACGACGAGGATTCTTTCCTCAAATGCCTGCGCAAGCGCATCCACGACGAGCACCAAGATGACCAAAAAGAAAAGGAGGATATTGACTAAACGACATGAGAGTATTGAAGACAAACAGCAAGACAACAACAAAATACCTGGGCCTGCTCCTTGCATGGCTCTTCGCGCTGACGCTCGCCCTGCCCGCCAAGGCACAGGTAGCCAACTCTGAGATAGAGAAAGAAAACGACAGCACGGCCGTCGACTCTCTGTGGAGCGACACGGCCGTGGTGAAAAACGATACGCTGCCCTGGCCGAAAAACGTGCAGATGGCCATTGACGACCTGCTCCGAAGCGACATGTTTCAGACTTCCCAAGTGGGACTGATGGTCTATGACCTCGATGCCGACTCTGCCATCTATCGCCACAACGAGCGGCAGCTCATGCGTCCGGCTTCCACGCTGAAGGTCATCACCGCCATCACGGCCTTGGACCGTCTCGGCGGCAGTTACCAGTTTAAGACTGAACTGTGCTACACGGGCAAAGTCGACTCCTGCGTGCTGCGTGGGGATGTCTACTGTGTAGGCGGCTTCGACCCTCGGTTCAACAGCGATGACCTCCGGGCCCTTGTCGAGGCACTGCGCAAGATGGGCGTGGACACCATCCGTGGCAATGTCTATGCCGACAGGACGATGAAGGACCGCGACAGCCTCGGTGAGGGATGGTGCTGGGACGATGACAACCCGACGCTCTCGCCTCTGCTCATCGGCCGCAAGGATCTGTTCATGGACCGCTTCAGCGCTGAGTTGCGTAAGGCGGGTATCGTTGTGACGGGTGTCTTCGGTGAGGCCCCCAAGCCTCAGGACGCCTACTGCATCGTCAGCCGCTTCCACACCATCGACCAGGTGCTCATGCGCATGCTCAAACAGAGCGATAACCTCTACGCCGAGTCGATGTTCTATCAGATCGCTGCCTCCACAGGCAACCGCCCGGCAACGGCCCGCGACGCCCGTGCAGTCATCCGACAACTCGTCAGCAAGATAGGACTCAACCCCGCCAACTATCAGTTTGCCGACGGCTCGGGGCTCTCGCTCTACAACTATGTCAGCCCAGAGCTGGAGGTGCGCTTCCTGCGCTATGCCTTCGGCAACGCCATCATCTACAACCATCTCTACCAGGCACTGCCCATCGCCGGGCGCGACGGCACGCTCCGCAACCGCATGCAGGGATCCTTCACCCGCGGAAACGTCCATGCCAAGACGGGTACCGTGACGGGCATCAGCTCGCTCTGCGGTTATCTCACCGCTGCCAACGGCCACCACATCTGTTTCTCCATCATCAACCAAGGACTGCTCCACGGCATCAACGGCCGCCGTTTCCAGGACAAGGTCTGCAACATTCTGTGCAGAAACTGACGCGGCGGTCAGGCCGTACCACGACTTTCCTATAACTAAAAACACCACACGATGAACATTTTCACTCCGTTTATTTCCGAACATCTTCATATCCGTGCCGAGCAGGTCGACGCTACACTCGACCTGCTTGACGCGGGCTGTACCATACCCTTCATCAGCCGCTACCGCAAAGAGGCTACCGGCAACCTCAACGAGGTGCAGGTGGCTGCCATCAGCGATCTCAACGACAAGCTCAAAGAGATGCAGAAGCGCAAAGACACCATCCTCAAAACCATTGAGGAACAGGGCAAGCTCACCGACGAGTTGCGCGACCGCATCACGGCAAGTTGGAACACCACAGAACTTGAAGACCTTTATCTGCCCTTCAAGCCCAAGCGGCGTACACGGGCGCAGGTGGCCCGCGAGCGCGGACTGGAGCCGTTGGCCAACACGCTGATGATGCAGTTTGAGCGTCATCCCGAGGACGCGGCCAGGCGATTTGTCAAAGGTGAGGTCAAGGACACGGCCGAGGCCATCAAAGGCGCACAGGACATCATCGCCGAGCGCATCAGCGAGGATGAGGGCTCGCGCCAGGCCGTCCGCGGCATCTTCCGCCGCGAGGCTACCATCGCCTCACGTGTGGTACCGAAGATGCGCGACGAGGACGAGGCACAGAAATATTCCGATTACTTCTTCTTCAGCGAGGAGTTGCGACGCTGCTCTTCCCACCGCCTGCTGGCCATGCGCCGCGGCGAGGCCGAGGGAGTGCTGCGCGTGACCATCAGTGCCGACGAGGAGGAATGTACTGACAAACTCAAGCGCCACTATGTCCACGGCACAGGACCCTGCCAGACCATCGTCGGCGAAGCCATCGACGATGCCTTCAAGCGCCTTCTCGGCCCGCAGATGGAGACAGAGTTCTCCGCGCTGAGCAAGGGAAAAGCCGACGACGAGGCCATCAAGGTGTTTCGTGAGAACCTGCGTCAGCTGTTGCTTGCCGCACCACTCGGGCAAAAGCGTGTCATGGGCGTGGACCCGGGCATCCGCACGGGCTGCAAAGTGGTGATGCTTGACGCACAGGGCAACCTGCTCTATCACGACGTGGTCTTTGCCACCGGACATATCGCTGACAGTCATGGCGGCAGCGAGGCTGCGCTCCGCCGCTTTACCGACATCGCCCACCGCTACGGCGCCGAGGCCATCGCCGTGGGCAACGGAACGGCATCGCGCGAGACGGCCGACATCCTGCGGCAGATTCCCGACATCCCCGTCTACGTGGTCAGTGAGGATGGTGCCAGCATCTACTCGGCCTCAGCGACAGCCCGTGAGGAGTTCCCCAACGAGGATGTCACCGTACGCGGTGCTGTGAGCATCGGCCGACGACTCATGGATCCGTTGGCTGAACTGGTGAAGATCGACCCGAAGAGCATCGGCGTGGGACAGTACCAGCACGATGTCGACCAGACCAAACTCAAGCATAGCCTTGACCAGACCGTGGAGCTCTGCGTCAACTCGGTGGGCGTGAACCTCAACACGGCAAGCAAAAACCTGCTGACCTACGTCAGCGGACTCGGTCCGGCACTGGCACAAAACATTGTGGACTATCGCAAGGAGCACGGCGCCTTCACCTCACGTGCGCAACTGAAGAAGGTGCCACGCCTCGGTCCGGCTGCCTTCCAACAGTGTGCCGGCTTCCTGCGCATTCCGGGAGCCAAGAATCCGCTCGACGCCAGTGCCGTGCATCCCGAGAGCTATCCCATCGTAGAGCAGATGGCCAAGGACTGCGGCTGCCGTGTCATCGACTTGATGAAGGATCCCGAGGAGCGCAAGAAGATCGACCTCAACCGCTACAAGACGGCTACCGTGGGACTCCCCACCCTGCGCGACATCATGAAGGAGTTGGAGAAACCGGGCCTTGACCCGCGCGACAAGATAGAGACCTTTGAGTTCGACCCGCGCGTGAAGACTCCCGACGACCTGGTACCCGGTATGGAGTTGCCCGGCATCGTGACCAACATCACCAACTTTGGTGCCTTTGTCGACATCGGCGTGCATCAGGACGGACTGGTTCATATCTCTCAGCTCGCCAACCGCTATGTCAAGGATCCCAACGATGTGATCAAACTCCATCAGCACGTCAGAGTGAAGGTGCTCGAAGTTGAC
This sequence comes from uncultured Prevotella sp., assembly GCA_900317685.1. Lineage (GTDB taxonomy): Bacteria > Bacteroidota > Bacteroidia > Bacteroidales > Bacteroidaceae > Prevotella. Next base: position 8,732 of record ONHQ01000022.1, on the reverse strand, counting down.
AAGCGCCGCCACCGCATCGCACTGACGATGAAAGGTGTGGGACAGCAATAGTAGCCTCACCCCCTAACCCTACAGCCTCACCCCCCTACCCCCTCTCCAAAGGGAGAGGGGAGTGAAATGCTTCAAGGGGTGACTGTTGCAGAAGGCTGTTGAAAGTATTGAGCGACCATCAAATTCTTTAATTTCTAAAACGATCTATCTTTCCTATAACCGCTGTCTCTGCCCATTCTTTTGTTGGTTATACAAAAGTATGATGCTCTTGAGACATCCTCCCCGTCATAGATACATCAAGACAAGTTTTTGATATTTCTCATTTCTCCATTCACAGAAGAATGCATTATCTTTGCACAAGATACAATCTGAATCATGATGCAAACTAAATCTACATTATTACTCTTCCTTGCTGGTGCCATCAGTACAATGGCATGGGCACAGCATGACTTGAACATGCCGATCATCCAAACCAAGTACACCGCCGACCCGGCCCCCTATGTCCACGGCGACACCGTCTATCTCTATACCACCCACGATGAAGACGACGCCGAGGGCTTCAAGATGCGCGACTGGCTGCTCTACACGTCCACCGACATGGTCAACTGGCAGGATCACGGCGCAGTGGCCTCGCTGCGCGACTTCAAGTGGTACAAGGGCGACAATGGTGCATGGGCCGAATGCGTGGTGGAGCGCAACGGCAAATGGTATATGTATTGTCCCATCCACGGCCACGGCATCGGCGTGCTGGTGGCCGACTCGCCCGACGGGCCCTTTGTCGATCCGTTGGGCAAACCGCTCGTCTGGCAGAAAGAGAACTGGTACGACATCGACCCGACCGTGTTTATTGATGATGACGGACAGGCCTATATGTACTGGGGCAACCCCAATCTCTATTGCATCAAGCTCAACGAGGACATGATCTCCACCAGTGGCGAGATCATGCAGATGGCTCATATCCAAGACTATCAGGAAGGGCCGTGGTTCTATAAGCGCAAAGGTCATTACTACATGGCCTTTGCCTCAACCTGCTGTCCAGAGGGAATCGGCTACGCCATGAGCGACTCGCCCACAGGTCCATGGACCTACAAAGGCCATATCATGAACCATACGCCACGCACACGCGGCAACCACCCCGGCATCATCGACTTCAAGGGACGCTCCTATTGCTTCGGTCTCAACTACGACCTGTTGCGACTCGAGACCAGCCGTCATGCCGAACGACGCTCGGTCTCCGCGGCAGAGATGACCTACCGTCCCGACGGCACCATCGTGGAGCTGCCCTATTTCCAAGACTGCACACTCCGCCAGGTGGGCACCTTCGATCCTTTCCGACGCGTAGAGGCAGAGACGATGGCATGGGGCTACGGGCTGAAGACCACACGCGAGAATCCCTCGGGACCGTGGAACGACACGCCCTTTGTCACCGACATCGACGACGGCGAGTATATCCTCGTCAAAGGTGTGGACTTCCGGAAAGGAGCGCATGAGTTCACGGCCTCCTGTTCCGCCCAGCTCTATGGCGGCCGCATCGAGGTGAGACTCGACTCTGTGAATGGCGCTCTGGCTGGTACCGTAAATGTTCCTAACACCAAGTTTCAGTATCAGAAGTTCACGTGCTCTCTGACCGGAGCCAAGGGTGTCCACGACCTCTACCTGGTCTTCCGCGGTGGTGATCGCCAGAAACGCAACTTGTTTAACTTTGACTGGTGGCAGATGCGATGAACAAATCAGCGATTCTTACTCTTTTCCTGATCCTTCTCTCATCGTCAGCACTCCGTGCCGCTGACGTGAAGGTCACGTTTGTCACGCCGTCGATCGTCAGAGTGCAGTGGTCGCCCGACGGCCGGCTGCCCGGCAACGCTACCGGTGTGTGCGTCTATTCTCCACACAAAGTGGCGGTTCAGGAAACGACAGCAGGCGGATGCCGCACACTGCTCTCTTCCATGTTGAAGGTCAGCATCGACCTCAAGACGGAAGCCATCACCTTTGCGGACCGGAAGACAGGACGCGTGTTACTGGAAGAGACACGGCGCAAAGCTGAACCCGTCGTGCAGACCCGTACCGTCTACGACGACCGCACGGCACACGCCGAGCAGACGGCCAACGGTCAGGTGACCGTGAAGCAGGCAGTCCGCACCGACACCATCGGACGCTCCACTCGCTTCATCTCAACTTTCAACTGTCCGGGCACAAAGGCACTCTACGGACTCGGCTCACACATGGAGGACTATATGAATCTGCTTGGCAAGACGCTGTGGCTCACGCAGCACAACCTGAAAATCACGATTCCCGTGCTCATCTCGCCACAAGGCTATGGCCTGCTCTTCGACGTAGGCTGTGCGATGAAATACACATCCAGCGCCCACACATTTTCCATGCAGATGGAGGCGGCCCGGCAACTCGACTATTACTTCATTGCTGGCAAGCACCTCGACGAGGTGGTGGGCGGCTACCGATACCTCACAGGGCGTGTAGAGATGCTGCCCCGCTACGCCTTTGGCTACATACAGTCGAAGGAACGCTACACTTCTTCGGCTGAACTCATCGCCACGGTACGCGAATACCGCCGACGCCACGTGCCGCTCGACATGATCGTGCAGGACTGGAACTACTGGCCGCAGGGCTGGGGCTACATGAAAATGGATCCACGCTACTATCCCAGTCCCAAGGCACTTGCCGACACCATCCACAGCCTTCATGCCAAGCTGATGGTGAGTATCTGGCCCAACCCGCAGTACTGTCCCGAAGCCGACGACTTCCGTCAAAGGGGATATATGCTCGAGCACTCGGTCTACAATGCCTTTGACGCTAATGCCCGCAAACTCTATTGGCAGTATGCCGACCGTGAGTTTTTCCGCAATGGCTTTGATGCCTGGTGGTGCGACAGCAGTGAACCGCTCGACGGCGACTGGAATCAGATGCCCAAGCCCGTGGACGGACATCCCTATGGATGGGATGATCAGCAACGGCGATGGCAGCTCAACACGCAGATCCTCAGCGAGACCCTCGGCGCTGAGCGCAGCCAGCTCTACTCACTCAACCACGCCCGTGGCCTCTACGACAACCAGCGGGCTACCACCGACCGCAAACGCGTACTCAACCTCACGCGTAGCAGTTGGGCAGGACAGCAACGCTATGCTACCGTGGTGTGGAATGGTGACACCCATGCCTCATGGGCTTCTTTCCGCCAGCAAATACCATCCGGACTGAACTATATGGCCACCGGCAATCCTTACTGGACAGTCGACGTGGGCTCGTTCTTCACACGCGACGACGGCCACCGATGGTTCTACAAAGGTGAGTTTCCGGGCGGAGTAAACGACAAGGCCTATCGCGAATACTACGTGCGCATGTTTCAGTGGGCCACCTTCCTGCCGATGCTCCGCTCCCATGGCAGCGACACGCCACGCGAGATCTGGCGCTTTGGTGAGCCCGGTACGCCTTACTACGATGCCATTCTGCGGATGATCAGGCTGCGCTACCGCCTGTTGCCCTATATCTACAGCATGGCAGCGGCACAGACACGGGGCAACTACACCATGGCACGCCCGCTGGCCTTTGACTTCCCCAACGACACCACGGTGCTCGACTTGAAGGATGAGTATCTCTTCGGCTCCCTTCTCGTCTGTCCCGTGACGCATCCGATGTCTGAAAAGACGACGCGAAGCGTCTATCTGCCCCGTGGTTGCCAATGGTATGACTATTGGACGCATCGCCGCTACGAAGGCGGCCAGTGGCTCACCGTGGTGGTGACCATCGACCGTCTGCCGCTCTTCGTCAAGGCCGGAACGATCATTCCTATGTCCGACGTAGTCGAGTACTCCGACGCACAAGAGGGCAAGCCTGTCACCACTCTGGTCTTCCCCGGCGCCGACACCTCGTTTATCCTCTATCACGACGACGGCTTTTCCTACGACTACAAGAAAGGACGCTATCAGCTCACCCGCCTCGTGTGGAATGACAAGCAAAGGAAACTGACAGTAAAGGGACCTACAAAGGTGAAGTGCAGCATCGTCAAGTGACACAGCCGCAATGATGACGAAGAAAGAACCAGGCTACTATCGAATAGAAAGGCAAGTGCCACTAAGGGCTCATGCCCTTGAAAGGGACTCACCATGAGAGCATACAGAATCTGGAGTTATGGTAGGAGGTGACGCGAGACGCTTCGCTCCCTACAGTTCTCAGCGAGATCTGTCCAAGACCGTTTGTTGGATAAAGTGACATTTTTCCGCCCAAATACAGACGATTTTCTGAACAGAGGGCATGTTGCTCTCAATTTTGCGAATTTTGCGCATGTTTTTATAAGTACCAGACAGTCAATACGTTACGATTATAAAGGCATTCTTTAAAATCAAAATTACTTGTAGGTGATTATCAAAGTGCCTTTCTGACCAAAAATTCTCTAGAGAATTTTTGATCAGAAAGGCGTTATGATGCTATCAGAACGCCTTTCTGACAAGGTCTAAAAGCCGTGATGAACAAGTCAACACGCTATTTTCTCACTCTCAAAGTCCGTTTCCGACGTTCAACTCCTCATTTTTCGATTTTTCGTTCTCTAGATTGCAAGTTCTCGCGGAGGTGTTTTTGTCGGAATAATTCCACAATTATCAACTCCTTACCTTTTAACTTATCACTAGCAAAGTACATTTTTCTCACACAGAGACACAGAGCCACAAAGAAGTCTTCGCCTTTTGGAGTACTCTGAGGAAAGCTCTCTAATCCCTGTTGACCCCTTGCAGCATATCACTCCCCCTCTCCCTTTGGAGAGGGGGCGAGGGGGGTGAGGCTGCTGACGAGGGGGGTGAGGCTGCTTACCACCAGTTTCCCTCCTGCAGCCTGGAACTTGATGTCAAGTCCGGCGAAGGGCATGCCATAGACTTTGTCCTCGCTGCGCTGTATCTGTGGCCGGGGATCCTCCTCCAGCACGGCACGCAGGGCCGTAATATCTTCTTCCGTGAGTCCTGCCGCCCGTAGCTGGGCGAGGACATCCGCCGGTATCTCCACCTCTACCTTCTGCCACTTCTTCCTATCGACGAAGCCACTGCGTGCCTCGGGATGGCTGTCGGCATAGGTCACATAAGGTTTGATGTCGTAGACGGGCGTGCCGTCCATCAGATCCGCACCGAGCACATGGAGCACCGGGCCGCGCGGCGTGTCCCACTCGACATGGTCAAGGCGTACCGACGACAGCCCGAGACCATTGGGCCGGAAAGGACTGCGACTGGCAAAGACGCCCACCCGCTCGTTGCCGCCAAGGCGTGGAGGCCGCACGGTAAGACTGGTAGGGGCATGGCGGTTGGCCGAGAAGCCCCACACCAACCACAGATAGTCAAAGTCTTCGATGCCACGCAGGGCATCGGGATTGCGGTAGATCTTCTCCAAAACAATCTCTCCTCGCAGTTTCGGCACGAGGCCGCTCTGCTTGGGAATGCCAAACTTACTGCCAAAGGGCGAATGAAACGTTGCAATCTTCTCTATTTCCATACTGCTTCGTGGATATTAAGATGAGATTGCAAAGGTACGAAAAAAAGTTCTCGCATGGATAAAAAAGAGGAATATAGTCTGTACCAGACAATATCATCCTATAGGCATAGAATCCTTCCTCTAAAGTTGCACATTACAAAATAATTGCGTAAGTTTGCAATAGAAACAAGATAAACGCACTATGGAGCAGATGATGAGAAAATATCCGGTAGGCATACAGACCTTCGAAAGAATCATAAAAGAGGGTTTTATCTATGTTGACAAGACCGACCTCGTATGGCAGATGGCACACTATGCCACCTTCGTTTTCATGAGCCGCCCCCGCCGCTTTGGCAAGTCGCTGCTCACCTCTACTTTGGAATCATATTTCAAAGGCGACCGTGAGCTGTTTGAGGGATTGAAGATCATGGAGCTCGAAAAGGAGTGGACACAATATCCGGTCATCCATCTCGATCTGAGTGTAGCCAAAGGACAGGACAGCGCGGAAGAACTTCGTGAGACGCTGATGTGGATGATGAAACCGTTGACAAAGGTTTATGGACAGGAGGATGACGAGACAACTCCGGGGAAATTGCTCACTGGTTTCATCCATCGTGCGCAGGAGAAGACGGGCAAGCAGGTGGCAGTCATCATCGACGAGTACGACGCACCCCTTCTCGATGTGCTTCACGACCAAGCTACACTCGACGCGATGCGCAAAGTCATGCAGGAGTTTTACGTGCCGCTCAAGGCCAATGAGCAGTATATCAAGTTTTGTTTTATCACCGGTATCACGAAGTTCTCGCAACTGAGCATCTTCTCTACCATCAACAACTTGAAGAATGTGTCCCTGCTGCCACAGTTTGCCACCATCTGCGGTTTTACGGAGCATGAGGTACAGACTGTTTTCAAAGAGGATATCAGCGAAATGTCCAAGGACTTCAAGCTGACACCGGAGGAGATGTACGCCAAGATTAAGTTCAAATACGATGGCTATCATTTCGCTGGCGGCGCTGATGCAGTTTTTAATCCTTTCAGTCTGCTCAATGCCTTAGGTGACCGATTGCTGAAGAACTACTGGTTCGCTTCCGGCACACCGACCTTCCTCATCAAGCAGATGCAGCACTTCCATACCGACATCACGTCCCTCGACTCGCTCGACGTGCCGGAATCGGCCTTCGACCAGCCCACAGAGAACATGAAAGACGCGCTGCCGCTGCTCTATCAGAGCGGCTACCTCACCATCAAGGACTACGATCCAGAAGGTGAGACCTACTTTCTGTCCATTCCCAATCAGGAAGTGCGCGTCGGCTATGTCAATGGTTTACTGCCCACCTATACAGGCTTGAACAGCGGTGAAGTGCAAGTAGGCTTTGCCTTAAAATTCTGGAGAGCACTTAAGCAGGGCGACATCGACCTGGCCATGCAGCACATGCAATCCTATCTCGCCGGCATTCCCTACGTGGAGGGCTTCAAGCAGAAGCTCGCCGAGGCTAAGACAAAAGAAGGGTTCTACGAATACACCTTCTACCTGATCTTCTCCATGCTCAACGTCTATGTGCGCACGCAGGTGAAGGTAGCGGGCGGCCGCACCGACATGGTCATCTTCATGCCCGACGCCATCTACGTCATGGAGCTGAAGGTAGGCGACACTGCCCGCCATGCCCTTGAGCAGATCGATTCCCGCGGCTATGCCAAGCCTTACCTCACCGACGGCCGCAAGATAGTGAAAGTCGGCATCCGCTTCGATGCCGACAAGCATACGGTGGACGAGTGGGAGGTAGAGCCGGCAAGGACATATTTCCAATAGAACACCTCGTGCAAGCAGAGGCAGGAACTGACGCACCGGCGATAGGAATCAGCGAGTTGTAGATGGTAACCTTGCCGATGGGGTTGCAGGTGAGCAGTTTGTTAGAGAGCGTAAAGCCCACCGTGCTGATGCAGATGAGCAAGAACAGCCACAGCTGGCCCAAGGACGTGAACTTCGGCAGCGTACCCCCAAAGCGGACACTGGACAAGCGATTTTTCATCATTACTGTCGCTGCTCTTTCAAATCGGGATGCGCTTACTATATGTTCAACGGAGCTGCATTTTCAAACTTTGTTCCTTTGCTGAATACGTCCGGTAGCCGGGCCGCTGCAAAACGCAGCTTAGCCTCGTCATTCGGGAGAGGGTATTTTGCGCTTTTACAGTAATCATCAATCACCTTGCTGGCATTCAGCATCGACAGCTTCTCTTTTCCGGTGACGATGGGAATATCATGCGCGCCAATATCGTCGTATGCTACTTCGTGGTTAGGAGGCAACAAGGCAAACAATTTCTCCCCTGTGTCCGCATTACTCTTGAAATACTGCATGTATTGCTCTGGAGTCAGCTCCAGGAAATCGCTCTCCTTGGGGATATACTCCATTTTCATCATAACCTGTATGGCAGGTCCTACATTGAAGATTAAATCGAAAAAATCCATAAGCAAACATTATCGAGACTCTGTGTCACAGGTTCTTGTATTACTTGTTTTTGAATAACTAATTGCAAAAATAGTAATTTAGAAGCGTACTTCCAAGATGTTGGCATGATTTTTCCTTCTTTACTTCATTTCTATCCTATTGCAAGTATCGCTGAGAAGTGTCTTTCTGAAAAACTATGTTTTCCCCATGGGCTCCAATGATGCAGCCAATACTCTCCCCACGGGAATGGATGCTATGTCATTGGACTTGGGGGGCGTCTGAGAAAAAGAAAGGAGGTAGGCCTGTATAAACTTTTGCAAAAAGTAGAAATTTTTATCCAAAGTGACGCATCCAATCCATCCAAATGAAAGGTTGATATAATTGAACTTCTTTCGTTTTGACACTAGAAGGTAGTAAAAATGTCGCACATAAAAGGTCTCTGGGGAACTTATTGCTCCTCAGAGACTTATAAAAACATCTATAGTATTTTACACATTTAGTGGTATTTAGGATTCATATACTAATATGTACTATCAATTAAAGAAACCTCCATTTGAGACACTATACGCCAAGCATAGCCACTAGCTCTTCTATATATTTAAGCATGGTTGCCGTGCTCCATTTTCCACCATCTTTGGTTCTCACCTTCTTGTATTTTGAGAGGTATCGGAATATAGCCTTGTAAGAATATTTCTTGTTTAGTTCCAACTTGACAAACTCATTCTTAACTAAAGAAACCTCCATTTCAGACACTATACACCAAGCACAGTCACCAGCTCTTCGATGTACTTGAGCATGGTGGCAGTGCTCCATTTTCCACCTTCCTTG
>ONHQ01000047.1 GCA_900317685.1 uncultured Prevotella sp. | reverse complement strand
AATTTTTTGGGACATAACAAAGCCCGAGCTTGTGAAAGTTCGGGCTTTAATGTGTTAAATTCGAAGATGGCTCAAAATGGACTTTTGACACAGCCTCTTGGGGGTGAGGCTCCCCCCCCTCTCCCTTTGGAGAGGGGTTGGGGGTGAGGCTGTGTTGGGGGTGAGGCTGTGTTGGGGGTGAGGCTGTGTTGGGGGGAGGCTCCCTTTACTCGTCCTCCCAGCTATCGTTCCATGCACCTACCGGCTTGAAGCCTTTTGCATAGGAGTCTTCATTGCCATCATCCCAGCCGACTTCGATAAGAGGCTTTTTATAGGTGCTGTAGTTGTCGGTGCCTATTGAGTTTCTGACACTCTGTTTTGTGTTGCTGCCAGCCATGAGCGGTTGCACGGTCATCTCCATGATCTCAGTTCTTGGTACGATATATTTCTTTTTCATTTCTTTTCGTTGTTAGTTGGGCCTTTCGGCCCGAAGGTAGTTTTTTGTTATTTAGCGTATTACATATTTTTTGCCATTCATCACATAGATGCCGTTGTGGAGCGTCTTCAGCGTATCCGCGCCGATGCCGACAAGCTGTCCCTGAAGGTTGTAGATGCGGGCATTCTCCATATCGACGGGCTTCTTTGCTACGTGGACAGGAATGATGGCAGTCGTTGTGCTGTTACTCATGTCATCCTCACCCCACAGAGACGGGAAGATGATCTTTGCCTTACCAACTGAAGCATCTTTGGGCATAACTTTACTGTTCTTCAGGCCTGCGATATACTTGTCGGCATTGAAGTCGGCGTCCTTGATTTCCACGTAGGCGGTGTAAGGATTGAGATAACCCTTGTTACGACTCTGATCTTTGGAAGCTTCAATCTTGTAGTATTCGTTGCTTGCGAGGAAGAAGACACCGAAGGGGATCAACTGCTTCTCATAGTTGCCTTGGAACACAGCATCGACGTGTGCTGGGCTGGTAACTGTGGCATCGCTGATATCGCCTTTTGTGAATCCGGGTTTCTTGTTTGTTACATCGAAGCTGATCAGCTGGTCTGTTTTCTCGCTTTGTCCGTTCTCATCTTCTTTATATTCCCAACGGTCGCCGTCTGTGATCTGATATTTGCCATTGCCCGGCTTTTGGCTGGGGTGGATCATATACGGCTTATCAGCGTAGGTAATGATCTTAGAGCCCGGAGTGATGGGCTTGCCTTCAGCGTCCAGACCATTTTTAATCAAGTCTTCGTTGAAGCGGATGGAGTAGACGGTCATCTCACCAATCTGCTCTTTCTCTACGTATTGGAAGTTGCAAACTTCTGTACCGCTGCCGAAGGTGTCCTCGATCTGCTTGCGCGTCAGGTTGAACGGGAAGCACATCGTGTACCAACGGCCATCGTTGTACTGTTCGGGAACGTCGATGGGCTTCTCGTCATACTCTGATGCAAAGGCAAAACGTGCCCAACCGCTGTGTTCGTTGTACCAGTTTTTTGCTTCTTCTCCTTGTGGATACTTGTCCATATATCCATTGGCCTGCTTGTATCCTTCCTTGCCGTCGTAGGTGTATTTTGCTTTTCGGCAGTCTTCGTCGCTTACGTCGCCATAGTCTTTTCCTTGACCTTTTGGATAGTGCAGGAAGATAGGAGTGTTTCCACTCGATGCTTTATAATCATCAAAAGTTACATATCCAGATGTAAGATCGCCCCTACAAGCATTTCCTCCTTGCTGCGTGTTTGAGAAGGTCTCTTCTTCTGGTTTTGTGCCGATTGTTGGCGCGACAGATGTGATGTATATATCTCTAAGATTATCACATCCATTAAATACGTGATACCCGAGTGTTAGTTTTACATTAGGTGCTGGTGTGGGGAAAGTAATCGTTGTCAAGTCTTTGTTGCCTTTGAACGCTTCGTATCCAATGCTTTTCAGTGTGGAAGGAAGTTTGACGGCTTGCAGACGCGTGTTTAGGAACGCTTCTTTACCTATAATTTCGCATCTTTCTGGGATATTCAAACTTGTGATACTGTAACAATCTTGAAATGCTCCAGTCCCGATGGACTTAACACCATCCGGGATGATAACTTTCGTGATGGCATGACAGTTGTTAAGACAGTAATCGCCAATGACATCCATGTTACTGGGGAGAGCAATGCTTTTAAGCTTCTCATTCATGTTTTGTAGACTAAAGTGCTCATAATCCATGTTGCCTTTACTATCTACATAGGTTGCATTGAGCAGACTCATGTCGATGGCACTGTAATGAAGCACGTCGCCTTTGAGCGCTCCGACATCATTGAAATTGATGTATCCATTGACAAGGACATAGAAGTGAGCTTCATTGTTATCGAGCTTGAGCTTATGAGCGTCAGTATCTGATAAAGAGAAGCTTTCCCTCAATGAGTTGAAGATTCCACTAATTTTACCACCTGCTGTGTTGGACTGATTGTTGCAGTACACGCAATAAGCGTTTGTAGACTCCCCCTCCTTGCTATAGGAGTATGCGCCCTCAATGGCTGAGCCGAACCATGCCTGCTGTATGTTCTTGATGCCGTCTCTCAGACGTACATACTTGAGACTTTCACCCTTCAACGAGATATCGCTGAACAGATAGTTGACACTATGGAGATCCATAGTGGTGGCTTTCGTGAATTTGTTGAGGATCTCAAAGTCTGCAGGTACTAGATACGTCAGGTTGGAAAGCGTTTCCTCGTCTTTCGGGTCTGACGTTTTCGTCTTTACAATAACTTTCGTAGCACTCGTATAATAAGGTTCTACGTCTTTCTCGGTTAGGTGCTCGTCCTTGTCGAGCGTGATGGTAAGAGTATTACCCTCATTTGTTACTTCTATTGCCTGTGATTTGCTTCCCAGTAGGCACAAGACAATAATAAGTAGAGATAATCTCAGTCTTTTCATTTTGTCATTAGTTTATTTAGTTTATTTGCTTTTTTCGACTGCAAAGATATTATTTTATTCTTTATGTAAGGTTTGATTATGTTTCGATTTGGTGCACACATGTTACTTTTTTGTCATAAACTCGTCATTTGTGCGTATATGATACATTTCGCAAACTTTTGTGTACATTTGCTGCTTTCGTCATTGGGACACCCAAGTTCCAAGATTGGTGACTATATCGGCCCACTCAGATGTTTTGCGGGGTTAGGGCGGGGATAATCCGGCACAGTGGATATTTTCCGTGGTTCGGATATGATGCTTCTTCGCTGATCGATTACAGAAGTTAATAGGAAAGTAGTGCTGAGGGCAGCTGTCGGGAGGGCCGCTGCCGGGAGGGCCGCTGCCCTCAGCGGCCTAACTATGATACTTTTTTAAGTTAACGTTCCGCTACGCGGAATCAAGAATATATCCGAATATAACGAATATATATTCTCGATATTCGTTTATATTCTTGATACCATCGAAGATGGTGCGTTAAAAGGAAACAACGATATTGGTTGGTAGATAGCCTTTGGGTGTGCTTCAGTACTTTGCGTCCTTTGCGGCTTTGCGAGAGAAATACGTGTGAGTGGTTCGTTCTGATACTAACGTTCCGCTACGCGGAATCAAGAATATATCCGAATATAGGCGCACAGGACCAACCCCGTGTTTGGAGAAGAGAGCTCATGACAAAAAAAGCCCATCACTGACTTGCCAAGCGGCTGTCAGCGGTGGGCTTTAATCTGTCCTCACCTTGCTTGAGGTGATTCAATTATTCATCCCATGCGTCCCAAGGGTCGAAGGACTTCTTGGAGAGACCGGTAATGTCCTCATCGTCCTGACCGACATTGATTTTAGATACCTTCTGTGTACTCTTATCCTCCACTACGGCACCTTTTATACGGTTGGAACCTGCGAGAAGATATCCTTGTGCGGTCATGGGGCAGCACACTGCCACAGGTGCCTGATATATCTTTTTCATTTCACTATAATCTTTTTACCGTTCATGATATACACACCTGCGGAGAGGCCCTCGGTGCTATTCTTCTCACTGACGAGCTGGCCGTTGAGGTTGTATACCCCCTTGGCGTAGCGGCTGAGGTCGACGTTCATGTCCTCGACAATCTCGTCGATGCCCGTGGCTGTTCCGTTGAACTCGTAGCCTTGGATGAGAGCCATCTTGGCCTGTGCGGGCGTGGTGATCTCGTTGCCATCCTCATCTTTACACGGCTTGAGGTAACTGCGGAAGCCCGCCATGGAGAGCGTCTTCGTGGCGTTCTTCGGCGCATAGCGCACCAAGCCACCCTCGGGATAGACGTTGCCGTCGGCATCCTTGGCGTTGGCACTCATCACGTAGCTGTAGGCAGGCACCTGCGTCGGGGCGTAGTTGCCGATGAACTGATACTGGAACACCTTCAGTTGGTCCTTTGTCAGGTTGTTCGGGTTGTAGACGCAGTCGAGCGTCATCGGTGAGACACCCTCCATGGACACATGGTTGAAGGTGACTGAAGACTTCGATGTGTCGTCGGTCCATGCCGGCTTGATGAAGTAAGGCCGACCTGCCTCGATAAGCTGGTTGACGTGCTGTGAGAAGTGGGCCCAGCCCTTCTTCTCACCCTCGGGGATGAGACCGTCGAAGGAGATGACCATGGCGTTGTTGCCGAACACCTGCTTCACCTGCGTCTCGTTGACCGAGAAAGGCAGGCAGATGCCCGTCCACTTGCCACTCTGGAACGAGCGGTTGACGGTGACGTTGACAAACTCCGCCTTGGCATTGTCGCCTGTCATCTCCGGGTTGGTCTGAGAGGCTGTCGGGTTGTCGTACAGCGTCATGGCGACATATCTCGGTGTGGTCTTCGACTCTGTGTTGTAGACTTTCTCGTCGCCTGGTTCGGGTAGAAGCTTGCGGTTGGCCTCGTCGGCCTTGTTTGTCTCGCCGTTCTCAGTCGTCGGCTTGCCCTTACCGGTCCATTCGGTGAAGCTGCCGGTGAACCCCTTGGGCACGAAGGCATAGCCGCAGACACCGAGCTTCGAACCCGTCATGAAGAAGTAGTAAGTCTTGCCCGACTTGACATGCAGTGCATAGCGCACGTAGCCCTTCGTAGGCAGGGCGTAGGAGCCGTCAGAGAGCTTGATGACGCGCTGCACGGTGGTGCCGTTGAGCAGTCGGTTGTTCGAGCCGAGCTTGATGGTGGCATTCTGCCATGCCTCGCGGACACTCTCCATGTCCTTCTTCTTGTCGTCTTGGGTGTACGCTTTGTTGAACGTGTTCCATGTGCTGTGGCTGAACATCGTAGCCTCGTCGTTGCCGGCGGCCTTGGCGGCCTTGAGCAGCTTTTCCCAGGAGCAGCGGAAGACGCTCTCGGTGTAGTAGCCGAAGTTGACACCGTCGGCCGCGTTCGTGCCGCCCGGGATGTCGATGTTGGCCCACTCGTCGTTGGGCGTGAGCTTCACGTTGTGTCCGGCCTCGTCGAGGATGTACATGGCGCGGCGGCGCAGCATATATTTGTCGCCGAGCTTCGTGTCGCTCTCCTGGGCATCGGTCATGCCGTTCTGGAGGAGGTAGACGATGAGCGTACCCGATTCCTCAGGCTCGAACTTCAGGTAAGCTCCACGCACAGGCAGGGCGAAGGTGTTCTTGTCGTTCTGGTTCCAGGAGAAGACGTTCTCGGCCGTCGGGTTCTGCTCGCCGAAGGAGGCCACCTTGAAGCCGTCGATGGTGCGGTTGTCGCCGCCCACAGAGTCCATCTTGGCGGGTTTCCACCCGTCGTACATCAGGTCGGGATAGGCGTCCTTGTCGTTTTTCTTATAGTAAGGATAGTCCTCGGTGGTGTGGAGCCATCCACCGTAGGTCATCCACATGCGCGTGAGGATGTTGGTGGTGCTGACCCGCTGTCCGGGCTGCGGGATGACCTGCGGCTTGTCCTCGTCATCGGTGAGCATGTAGATGGGGATGTCAGAGATGCGCAGCAGGTACTGCGGTATCTTCTCCACCTGGTCGCCGCTGCTCTTCTTCTCGCCGAGGACGATGGCGGAGACCTTCACACGGTTGTGCACGCTCTTGCCATCGATCTCTTCGGCGGTGGTGGCCAGCGGGGTGACCTTGCCGTTATCGTCGATGGTGGCCACCTTGTTGGGGTCACGTGAGGACGTGCTGTACTCATTCGCCAAGGGTTGCCACTTGACGGTGGGGTAGCTGGTCTTTCGCAGGTAGGGCAACTTGCCGGTGTATCCGTTGACGAAGGCCTGTGCGGCGTCGTAGGGGTCGGTGTCCTCGGGCATGAGCACGAAGGCCGGCTCGAAGGACAGTCCATGCAGGCGCATCTGGTCGCCATTGGCATAGAGGTAGTAGGTCTGTCCGGCCATGAGGGCATAGTGGAAGGGCTGCTCACCGATGAACTCACTGTCGTAGTAGAACCGCTCGGTGCGCTTGTCACTCTCGCGCACGAGGTACACGGTGTGGCCGGCCTCGAAGCGCGCGTCGATGGTGAGGAAGCCATTGGTGACGGCCTCAATCTTCACGAAGAAGCCGTTCGTCGGGATGGGGTCAGTCTCGCCGCCCATGAGATGTACTCCCTCCTTGTTGGTCGGGTGACCGTTGCTGACGAGCACGTCCTTGACAAACTTGCCACTGGCATCTTTGTCCTCGTTGTCGTTGTCTTTGCCAATGCCGCCCGTCGACACATCCGCTGTGGATTGAACCACATCCATGTGGTGGTCATTGGGATTGCCGAAGGTGATGTTGATGCCTGGCACTTTCTGATAAGCTACTTGTCCGGCAGCGAACTTGCCGGCCTTGATGAAGTGGAGCTTGCCCATGCGGTTGGTATGAGTAGACGATGTGGCCACATCGTCGTAGATGACCTCATACTGAGCCTGCGAAGGATCGGCAGCCACCACCTTGACGGTGTAAGTACCAGGGGTAGCGTCCACGTAGTAGTCCTTCTGCGCCCAGTCGTTCTTCTCCGTGGCTTTGACGGTCACAGTGGCGGTGCCGGCGGCTACACCGGTGGCGTGGTGGTCGGTAGCGTCGACGGTGGCGAAGCCTGTGTTGTCGACGGTGTATGTGAAGTCATAGTGCTCGGTGAGGTCGGCACCAAACTGGTCGTAGACCTTCACGCTGGGAGCCTGAGCCGTCTCACCTGTGTGGATGACAAAAGAGTTCGGGTCGACGACGAGCGTCACCGGCTCCTGCTTGACGATGGTGTAGGTGACGGCCTGAGCCGAGCTGATGTCCCACTTCTGTACGGTCCAAGGGCGGATGGTATAATAAAGAGGTATATTGCCTGTGCCGTGGAAGATGATCTTCCAGTTGCCGTCGGTACCCCAACTCTTCTGCGACCAGTAGCGCGTGCCCGTCATGGTCGTGTAAGTGCCGTTGGCTTGCTTGATGCTCTCAGAGACATTCGTCTCCATGCGAGTGTCACCGCCAGCAATGGAACCTGTAACCTCCACTTTCACCTGGCCCTGGGTGAGTTGGTCACCTTCATGCCATGCACTTTCTTCAGGAACAAAGTAGGTGTACCAGAAGTCGTTCTTCTCGTAGAGGCAGGAGTCGGTGGGGGCTTGCACGTTGGGGAAATAGCCCTTTACGTCGAAGCGGTTGCCGGAGGTCATCGTCATGCCCTCGGCAAGCGTCACCTTGGAGGGGTCGGGGGTGAAGGAGATCTGTGGGGCCCGCTTCATCACGTTGAGCAGATACTGGTTGCTCTGGAGCTCGTAGGTGCGGTGGAGCGTGTCCGGCTGGCCCTGATAGGAATCCATCGTCACCGTCGTCGTGCCTTTCTTGGGCACTGGGGCCTCGTAGATGTTCTCATAGCCCGAGGGTACCGTGGCCGTTACCGTGATGATATAGTCGTCGGGACGGTCGTAGGGTAGATTGCCGGCCCATAGACGTGCAGTCCCGTCATCATTGAAAGTGATCTGGCCGGGATTGTCGGATGAGCTATAGTCGACAGTGCCCTGAGCCATCGTTATGGCGTGATCATAGGGATTCTCACTTCTCTTATAAATATTTTGGAATTCGTAGCTATAAGTAAGTGGGTTCGGCCACCCATAGATACTTTTGTCCGTGAACAATTGCGTGATGTCCGTACCGTTCTCGTCAGTGATGACTGGCTTGTAATAATTGAAGAATGCGGGATATTTATACACATCCTGCTCTTGCTGAGCAAAGCTGATGTAGGTCTTCAGCTTCTTGTCCGCAGTGATGTATGTCGACTTCACCGGGAAGGTGAAGCTATATGTCTTGTCGCCATACACGCTGGTATAGTCTGACTTTGGCATTGCCGTCAGCGTGAGCGTGGTCTCGGCGTCTGTATTTGCTTTAGATGTGATTTTCTTGTTTGTCGTGTCAAGAGAGAAGTTGCCCCCCCCATCTTGACTCAACGCATAGCTGATGTCGTAGTACTGGGTAATGTCGTTGACATCCTCGTTTTGCTCGTAGGTTAGTTTCAGCTCGGGCAGGGCCGTGAAGCCACTCAGAGCGTTGCCATAAGTGTCTTTGCCCGTGGAGATGTTGAGTGTAGTATTGTCTTCAATCGTGCTGCCGTTGTGTGTCAGCGTCTGTGTGACGTTTTGAGGCACTTGGATGGTGATGGTGTAGCTTGCGGTTAGGCTGTTATACTTGTCGGTATAAGCACCAATTGGCGTAAAGGCAATCTTCACCGTTACGGTTCCCGTCTTGGAGCCGATATTCACACTGCCATAGCGCTCAAGCAGGGTAGTACCAGTCGTGGCATCCTGCCAGGTGACGGGCTTCGCCTCGACGGTATTTCCCTCGTCGTCCGTAGTGGTCAGCGTGGTGCCGCCCACGATAGAATAGGTACGCGAGAAGCGGCCGGTGATGTTCTTATCATTCTTGTTGGTAATAGTGATGGTGGGCTCCACAAAGTCCTTCTCGCCCACGGTGACCGTATAGCTATTCTTCGATAGCGTGACGGTGGGCGTTTCCTTTCCCTTTTCTTGTGCCAATGTGGCCTGGCACAAGAGCAGCATCAATAGCACAGTGAGCCATCGACTGCATGCCTTCACTTTTTCTTTAGTGTACATGATGTTAGTTTTATTAATAAACATTCTTAGTTCGGTTGGGGCAAAATGTCCCTGGGTTTGTTTTTCCGACCGGAGCCAATGACCCCCGGCAGGAGTTAGATTTTGTTCTTATGTTGTTGTATAATTTAGATTATCTGAACTGCTAGTCTAATACAGCTTGTCAGAACCAAAGTTTCTGAACCTGCCGGACTGTTTTGTAACAGTGTCTCGACAGACCTCCCAGTCGTTAGCTGGTTGCAAAATTAATAAAAATCAAAGTTATCACCAATGACGTCCATGTTGCTGGGCAGAGCGATGCTTTTCAAGTTTCCATTGGCATTGCTTAATGAGAAATGCGTATAATCTTTCTTACCATCCTCCTTTACATAGGAAGCATTGAGCAGGCTCATGTCGACGGAAGCGTAGTTCAACTTTTCTCCACATAGAATGCCGACATCTGCGGAGTTGATAGTACCTTCTACAGTGATATAGAGGTGGTCATTATCGGGATTGAACTTATGAGCATCGTTATCGTTAGTAACAATGTCTTTCAGTGCTTTTTTCTCGACTTGCTGGTATAGATATTCACCCTTGTCGAGCGTGATGGTCGAAGTTGAACCATCATAATTCAGATTCATTGCCTGTGTTTTGCTTCCCAGTAGGCACATGACAAAGACAAGATTTGTGCTTTTTGTCTTTTGTTAATTATGTTTATATGCAGATTTTCACCGCAAAGTTAATATTTCTGTCTTTATGTAAGGTTGGATTATGTTTCAAAAAGGTGCACAAATGTTGCTTTGTTTTCGAAAATACACGGTGTGTGCATAAATGTTACATTTCTTGCGTTTGGGATGAAACATATATGCACATTTGTTGGAATGACTACCGCGGTGATCAGATAGAGTACGGATGAAATTGTGCGCTTGGGCGAGGTCGTAAACAAAAAAGAGGGAGTGTCAACGCTGTGTTGACACTCCCTCTTGTTGGGTTGCTTGGCTGGTTCCGTGTTGCGGACAGCCGTTACTTAGTTTCTATCTCTTCCTTCATGTCGAGATACTCCCCCTTAGCATCATAGAACTCATACTGCAGGAAGGCGAGCTTCTGTGAAGGAATGATGTGTACACCCAATCCGTATTTCATCTGCCACTTGCGCTTGAGGCTCATGAAGCCCTGGTTGATGTAGGCAGCGACATAGGGATGAACGTGGAGATAGAACTTTTTGATGCCGATCTTGTTGACCAGGCGGTCGATTTTTCCTTCGAGCTGGTCGGTGAAGAGGATGCTTGACTTGATCTTTCCGGTGCCGTTGCAGGTGGGACACGTCTCTTCCACGTTGACGTCCATGGCAGGGCGCACGCGCTGACGGGTGATCTGCATCAGTCCGAATTTGCTCAGTGGCAGAATGTTGTGGCGGGCGCGGTCCTTCTGCATGTTTTTGCACATGCGCTCATAGAGCAGTTGCCGGTCCTCGGCCAGGTTCATGTCGATGAAGTCGACCACGATGATTCCTCCCATATCACGCAGTCGGAGTTGGCGTGCCAACTCATCGGCAGCTCCGAGGTTGGTGTCGAGTGCCGTGCCTTCCTGTCCTTTTTCGTTCTTTGATCTGTTGCCACTGTTGACATCCACAACGTGCATAGCTTCGGTGTGCTCAATGATGAGGTATGCGCCGTGGGCGTAGTTCACTGTCTTGCCGAAGCTGGCCTTAATTTGTTTGGTGACGTTGAAATTGTCGAAGATGGGCACTTTTCCGGTATATCGCTTGACGATACCTGCCTTTTCAGGGGCGATGAGTGCCACATAATCCTTTACTTCATGGAACACGCTGTCGTCGTTGACAAAAATATTCTCGTAGCTGGGGTTGAACAAATCTCGCAGCAAGGCAACGGCCCTGCTGGTCTCTTCGTAGACGAGTTGCGGACGCTGCTGAGTCTTCTGCACCTTGGTGATAGCATCCATCCATCGTTTGTACAGGATCTTCAGCTCGCCGTCGAGCTCAGCTACGCGCTTGCCTTCAGCTACTGTTCTGACGATGACACCGCAGTTCTTGGGTTTGATGCTGTGGATGAGTTGCTTGAGTCTTGCTCTTTCTTCACCGCTTTTGATCTTGGACGATACAGAGACCTTGTCGCCAAAGGGCAGCAACACGAGATAGCGTCCGGCAAAGCTCAGCTCACCGGTCAGGCGCGGTCCCTTGGTGGAGATAGGCTCCTTGACGATCTGCACGAGCACTTCCTGTCCCTGTTTGAGTGTCTGCTGCACGCTGCCGTCCTTTTGCAGGTCGGGCAGGCGGGTGGCTTTGTCAAAGGGGAAGAGGCGTCGGCGGTCACTCTGTATCTGCTTGAGATACTTTGCGTAGGAATTGAACTGACTACCTAAGTCAAGATAATGCAAGAAAGCGTCACGCTCATACCCGACGTCGACGAAGCTGGCGTTGAGGCCCGGCATGAGTTTCTTCACTTTTGCGACGTAGATGTTGCCCACAGAGAAGTTGGCCGAGCGGGGCTCGTTCTGGTATTCAACCAGTCGTTTGTCCTCAAGCAGGGCGATGGAGATCTCCTTCGGCTTGACGTCAATGATAACTTCACTTGTCATCTCTTGGTGTTTTAAGTAGGGTTAAAAAGCAAGGGGCACACCACGAAAGGCGTACCCCCTCTCAAGAACTGTCGCCTGAGCTTACTTGCTCTTGTGGCGGTTCTTACGTAATCTCTTTTTACGCTTATGCGTAGCCATCTTGTGGCCTTTCTTCTTTTTTCCGTTTGGCATGGTAAAATGTTTTAAAGTTGTGTATAATACAGTTTTGTTTGTCTTTCTTGGTGTAGCGGTATGGGCTTACTCGCCTTTCATCTCCTCTACAAAAGCCTTGGCCGGCTTGAAGCTCGGCAGGTCGTGGGCGGCAATGGTGATCGTGGTGTTCTTGCCAATGTCGCGGGCTGTCTTGGCAGCGCGATGCTTGATGATGAAGCTGCCGAAACCGCGGAGGTATACATTTTCCTTCTTGTCGAGCATGCAACGCTTTACGCACTCCATGAAGCTCTCCACTACTGCGGCCACTTCTTTCTTTTGCAATCCTGTCTGCTCAGTAATCTCACTGATGATATCTGCTTTTGTCATGGTGTTGATATACTTTTCTTTTATTATATGAATGTCAACGTATTAGCCCTATTTCTAAGGGTATGCAAAGTTACAAGTTTTTCGTGTGATACGGAAATTTATTGCGATGTTTTTTTGTTCTTACAGCGTTTTTATACGCTTGAAGTGTTTCATTTTCAATCGTTTAACACTCTTTAATTGCAATGGCTCCTTGCGCTTTGACTCTTGCCGGTAGCCTCACCCCCTTCCCCCTCTCCAAAGGAGAGGGGAGTAATTACCTTCAAGGGTATTAAGAGGGTATTCCAATTCCCTCCCCTTGGGGAGGGTTAGGGAAGGGCTCGAGGGTTAGGGAAGGGCTCCATTCCCTCCCCTTGGGGAGGGTTAGGGAAGGGCTCTTAATGCTTCTTGCCATACTCCGGCTCGATCTTGCGGCGTACGAGCATGGTCATCACCACAGTGGCGAGGCAGCAGGCCATCACCATCCAGAAAAAGTCGCGGTAGCCGATGGCTTCCTCGATGTAGCCGGCAACGAGGCCGGGCAGCATCATGCTCAGGGCCATGAACGCTGTGCAGATGGCATAATGGGCTGTGACATATTTGCCCTCAGAGAAATGCATCATATAGAGCATGTAGGCGGTGAAGCCGAAGCCATAGCCAAACTGCTCTACGGCGACACATGTGCTGATGACCACGAGGTCGTGGGGCAGGCAGATGCTCAGATAGACAAACGTGGCGCAGGGCAGCGTCATGCTGGCCGCCATGGGCCACAACGCTTTCTTCAGTCCCCACCGCGAGGCTGCGATGCCGCCGATGATGCCGCCCACTGTGAGCGCGATGACGCCGATGGTGCCGTAGACAATGCCTACGGTGTCGGTGTCGAGGGCCAGGCCTCCCGTTGCTGTCGTACCGAGCAGGAAGGGATTGACCATCTTCAGCAGGAAGGCCTCGGGCAGACGGTAGAGCAACATGAACACGATGGCAAGCCACACACCGGGCTTGCGAAAGTAGGTGGAGAAGGTGTGGTTGAACTCGCGCAGCACGTCACCGAATGTCTGTGGCTTGCCGTCTGTCGTACGCAGTGCGTCTCTCCCCGGTTTGGGAAGCGCAAAGGTGTGGTAGAGGGCGATGGCGGTGAACAGTGCGGCGGTGATGCCCATGGTCACCTGCCACGACAGCGGGATGTTGCCGCTACTCTTTTCCAGGCTTCCGGCGATGTACACGAGAACTCCTTGACCGAAGATCGACGACAGGCGATAGAACGTGGAGCGGATGCCCACGAAGAAGCTCTGCTTGTCTTCGCTCAGCGCCAGCATATAGAAGCCATCGGCCGCGATGTCGTGCGTGGCGGAGGCGAAGGCGGTGATGATGAAGAGCAGCAGGGTGATGGTGAACAGATGGATGGGTGTGTGGCCTGAGGCGATGACCGCAGCAGACGGATGCGGGATGGTCAGCGTCAGCAGGATGAACGCGGCACTCATCAGCATCTGCATGGCAAGGATCCACCACCGCTTGGTCTTGATGATGTCGACAAACGGACTCCACAGTGGCTTGATGGTCCACGGCAAATAGAGCAGACTGGTGAAAAGTGCCATCTCGCCGTTGGGCACGCCCATCTTGGTGAACATCGTCACGCTGATGTTGTTCACGATGAAATAGGGAATGCCTTCGGCGAAATAGAGCGTGGGCACCCACCACCAAGGTGATTGTGGGTGTTTCATTCGGCTTTCTCCTGCTTGTTCTTTGCGATGCGCGCCAGGAGTTCCCAGGTACGTATGCGGTCCTTATAGGTGTTGTTGCGGTTCTCCTTCTCTATGCTCAGGTCTCCGTCGGAGTTGTCGTCCCATCGGCGGCAGTCGTAGACGACATCATAGATACGTCCGATGCGGTAGCGACGGCTGATGGCCAGGCCAAGGGCATAGTCCTCGCCGTAGAGCACGTTGGGAAGGTTGATGGCACGGGCCACGGGTGTGAAGAAGGCACGAGGCGCTCCGAGTCCGTTGATACGCAGTGCGTTGTTGCGTCCGTTCTCCAGTGTCCACTCGCGATGGTCGATGGTTCCGGGTGGCAGCGTGTTGAGATGGATGTCGGTCAGGCGGTAGGCGCCGATGACCATCGCGCACTGTTGCGGGCGGAACGCGTCGACGAGCTTCTGCAGGCTGTCCGGTCCGGAATAGACATCATCGGAGTCGAGCTGTACGAGGAAACGGCCGCAGAGCGGATGGTGCAGTGCCATGTTCCATGCTCCGCCCACGCCGATGTCGTTGCGGTCGGGTACGATGTGCACGAGACGGTCGTCGTCGATGGCGTCGATAGCCTCTGTGGTACCGTCGGTAGAGTGGCACTCCGGTCCGTTCTCCACGACAAACACATTATATTTAAAGGTGGTCTGCTGGCTGAGCGCACTTTTCAGAGCGTCGCGGATCGTGCGGATGCGGTTGCGTACGGGAATCATGATGCTCGCCTCTACGGGGAATACGCCTTCGTCGAGGTTGACATCCTGGAACTGGGGAGCCAGGTAAGCCCCCACAGCCTTGAGGTGCTCGGTGCAGGCCTGCTCCATCTCTATCTGTGATGCACGGTTCTTCGGGTCGACATAGTCGAAGAGCTTTTCGCCTGTCTTACGTGTGTCGAGTTCCACTTCAGAATAGAGTGGCTCGTTGATATGCTCGATGCGGTATTTCTCCGAGAGTTTCAGGCGCAGGTCGTAGAAGCCGGCGGCACGGTAGTCGGCGGTCATGCGGCTGGCCGCGTCTTTGAGTGCGTCGGTGCGGAAGAGCACGACGGAGCCGAAGTTGAAGTCGTCGCGCAGGCTGCCCTGCTGGTAGTCGATGACGGGAGCGTCCTTGCGCTTGCCGTCGGCGCTGACCTGGTAATGGTCTGCGTACACCATGCCGGCACCGGTGATGTCGGCGATCTGCACCATGCGCTCCAGGGCGAGATAGCCCATGCGTATGTAGCTGTTCTTCAGAAACACGAGCGTATAGCGTGTGCCGGCCTCGTCGGCGATGCGGTGAACGGTCTTGGAGTCACGGACGTCGCCGTCGACGACAGTCACCTCGCCTACGAGGTCGAGGTTGCCCAGTGCATCCACGTTGCGTTTAGTCTCTTCTTCAATGCCTTTTGGCACGAAGCAATTGATGAGGGTATTCATATTCGTACTGTTATTTCAGTGTGCTTTGGTACCAGTCGTAGAGCTTTTTGACACCGTCCTCGATCTCCACCTTATGGTGCCAGCCGAGGCTGTGGAGCTTGCTCACGTCGATGAGCTTGCGCGGTGTGCCGTTGGGTTTCGTCGTATCCCAGACGATCTCGCCTTCGAAACCGACAGTGTCTTTCACGAGGTTGGCCAGCTCTTTGATGGTGAGCTCCTTGCCAGTACCCACATTGATGTGGCAGTTGCGGATCTCGCCAAGAGCGGGAATGGCGCCGCCACGGCCCTCTGAGTTGTTGCGGTTCACCTCACCGTCGGTCTTCACGCCATAGAAGACAGAAGAGTACTTCTCAATGCCGATGATGTCGCTGAAGTCCACGTTGAGCAACACATGCACACTGGCGTCAGCCATGTCCTCGCTCCAGAGGAACTCACGCAGCGGAGAGCCGTCGCCCCACAGCGTCACCTTGTTGTTGTCAATGCCATAGAAGTCGAGTGCTTTCAAGATACGTTCCTGGTCGTTGCTGCCGTCGACATTCTCCTTGCCGATGAGCTCCGCGAGTTTTGCCGGCGGGTTGATGGGACGCTTGTTCATATCCGTACGGATCGCATCCCAGTTGTCGTCGTGGATGAGCTTAGCCAGATAGATCTTGCGCATCATGGCCGGCATCACGTGAGAGTTCTCCAAGTGGAAGTTGTCGTTGGGACCGTAGAGATTCGTCGGCATCACGGCGATGTAGTTTGTGCCGTATTGCAGGTTATAGCTCTCGCACATCTTCAGTCCGGCAATCTTAGCGATGGCATACTCCTCGTTGGTGTATTCCAGCGGTGAGGTCAGCAGCGCGTCCTCCTTCATCGGCTGCGGTGCGTTCTTCGGGTAGATACATGTCGAACCGAGGAAGAGCAGTTTCTTCACATGGTGCTTGTAAGCCTGCTCGATGACATTGCACTGCATCTTCATGTTCTGCATGATGAAGTCAGCACGATAGAGTGAGTTGGCCATGATGCCGCCCACAAAGGCAGCGGCGAGCACCACGGCGTCGGGTTGCTCCTGGTCAAAGAAGTTCTTTACTGCGAGCTGGTCCGTGAGGTCCAGTTCCTTGTGTGTGCGGCCCACAAGATTGTTGTAGCCGCGTTGCTTTAAATTGTTCCAGATCGCTGAGCCCACCAGTCCATGGTGGCCTGCAACGTAAATCTTGTCTGTTTTCTGAAGTGTCATAAACACATGTACTTTTTTGCACGGAGAGCGACAATAGTCTTAGCTTTCCGTGCTACTATATCTTTATTTAAATGTTATTTTATTATCACCATACGCAAATGAAGGTTAGCGACATTTCGCAGAACGCTTATCTTGACCAATCTTCCACCAATAAGTTATCTATTCCCTTAAAATGCTTTAAGTTGTTAGTGACAACGATCATATCATTGAATAATGCCTGACCTGCTATGACCATATCAAACTCATCAACAATCTGCCCGTGATTGCGCAATGTCGTTTTTATGCGGCCATAGTCATCCGGCGTATCGGGTAAAGAAAGAATCTCGAAACGAGAAAGCAGTAATTTTATCCGATCCATCTCTTGAAAGAAATATTTCTCGGTGGGAGCATGATATGCGCCAAAGTAGAGTTCGTGCACAGAGATGACAGAAACTGCACATGCTTTCGTCCCAACAGCAAGCACATGATTGATCACCGTGCGATTGCCATGGATGATTTCTATCAGGACGTTTGTGTCGAGAAGATAGCGTCTATTTTCCTTCATATAAATGATCTACAGCCCTGTCTGTACCATAATAATGGCTTGACCGGATCAGTCTTTCCTCTTCTTTGGCAGAGATCGGTTCGTCAAGGGGTAACGACAAAAAGGTTTTAAAGAACATCTCATCGGATGAGTCTGAAAGCGTATCGCCTTTTTTTATGTGCATGTTTGCTAACCGACTTGCCACAAGCTGAGCATACATCGTCACCTGATGCTTTAGTTCCGATAAGTTTATTTTGTCAGATGGAACGTCTACATTTATGTTTAATGTCGTTATTGCCATAGTCATAATTTGCTGGTTCTATAATGCAAATATAATGTAAAAGGGTGAAATGACAAAGAAAAATAACGTTTTTCTTTGTCGCTTCTGAGTGAAGGCCGTGATTTGGTCCACTTGTGAACAAAAAAGGAAACGCAAATGTGGCCCTTGTCTATTATCGGTAGCCACTTTGCGTTTCCTGATATCTTATATGATAGAACCTTAGATTCTAATATGGTGCACTCTTTTCCCTCCCTTTTAGGGAAGGCTAGGGAGGGTCTTATTTCACGATACCCTTCTCGAGGTACTCCTCGAGGTTGACGCGCACTCTTGCGGCGGCATCGTCGGCAGCTACCTTCTTCATGTCGCTGTCCACCATGATTTTGACGAGATCTTCAAAGGATGTGCGGGTAGGATTCCAGCCCAGCTCAGCCTTGGCCTTAGTAGGATCACCCCACAGGTTGACCACATCGGTGGGACGGTAGAAGTCGGGTGATACCTCGATGAGCACCTTGCCGGTAGCCTGGTCTATGCCTTTCTCGTCAGCACCCTCGCCTTCCCAGCGCAACTCGATGCCCACGTGATGGAAAGCCAGTGTGGCAAACTCGCGCACGGTGTGCTGCTTGCCAGTGGCGATGACAAAGTCCTCGGGTTTCTCATTTTGCAGGATCAACCACATACACTCCACGTAGTCCTTGGCATAGCCCCAGTCACGACGGCTGGAGAGGTTGCCGAGATAGAGCTTGTCCTGCTTGCCTTGCTTGATGCGTGCGGCAGCCAATGTGATCTTGCGTGTGACGAAGGTCTCGCCGCGGCGCTCGCTCTCGTGGTTGAAGAGAATGCCGTTGCAGGCAAACATATTGTAGGCGTCGCGATACTCCTTCACGATCCAGAAGCCATACTGCTTGGCCACGGCATAGGGAGAATAAGGATGGAAAGGCGTGTTCTCGTTCTGCGGTACCTCTTCCACCTTGCCATAGAGCTCGGAGGTGGAAGCCTGATAGATGCGGCAGCTGTCCGTGAGACCCAACTGACGTACGGCCTCTAAGATGCGGAGCACGCCGACGGCATCCACGTCGGCGGTATACTCGGGAGAGTCGAAACTGACCTGTACGTGACTCTGTGCAGCGAGGTTGTAGATTTCGGTGGGCTTTACCTTGCCCACGACGCCGAGCACACTCATCGAGTCGCTCAGGTCGGCATAGTGAAGATGGAAATGCGGTGCGCCCTCTAAGTGTGCGATACGTGGACGGAAGTCTACGGAAGAGCGGCGGATGACGCCATGCACGTCATAACCTTTGTCCAACAGAAACTCGGCGAGGTAGGAACCGTCTTGTCCCGTGATGCCTGTGATCAATGCTACTTTTCTTTCCATATATTCTAAAGTATGATGCTGTTGTATGATTGTTGATGCTATATATATATAATAAGGTGTGGCTTATTTGCTGTTGAGCCTGTCGTCCTTGAACAGTCCGAAGAGTTCAGCATCGATCATGTCTGTGACCTTTCGGAAGTCAGCGGGCGTGTCCTCAAAGCTGAGCTTGTCGCCGTCGATGATGATCAGCGGTCCTTGATAAGAGGCCACCCAGTCCTCGTAGCGCTTCTGCAGTCCGGCGAGATAGTCGAGGCGAATGCTCTTCTCGAACGAGCGTCCCCGTTTCTCGATGTGCTTGACGAGTGTGGGGATACTTGAACGGATGTAGATCATCAGCTGCGGGAGCTTGACCAGTGACATCATCAGGTCGAAGAGATCGCTGTAGTTTTGGAAGTCGCGGTCACTCATAAAGCCCTGATCGTGGAGGTTTGGCGCGAAGATGCGTGCATCCTCAAAGATGGTGCGGTCCTGGATGATGGTGTCTTTGCTGTTGGCGATCTCCACCACTTCCTTAAAGCGCTTGTTGAGAAAGTAGATCTGAAGGTTGAAAGACCAGCGCTTCATGTCGCCGTAGAAGTCATCGAGATAGGGATTGTTGTCTACGGGCTCGAAGCGTGGCGTCCAGTGATATTTCTTGGCAAGCATCTTGGTCAGCGTGGTCTTTCCGCTGCCGATGTTGCCGGCGATTGCGATATGCATGGTTGAGTGTTGAATGTTGAGTGATGAATGTTGAATGGAGATAGGCACATTGACAGACAGATGCCGATTAGAGCAGCGTGGGGTGGGGTGAGAGCTGCTCGTCGATGCGTCCGATGATATATTCAAAATCCTCGCGGCGGTTGACAAAGTCGAGGTCGTCGACGTCGATTGTGATGGCGCGTCCGTGATATTGCTCTGTCATGAAGCGGTCATAGCGGTCGTTGAGCTGTTTGAGATAGCTGAGCTGCATGTCCTGCTCATAGGCGCGTCCCCGTTTCTGAATGTTGCCCACGAGATGTGGGACGGAAGCACGGAGGTAGACCATCAGGTCGGGTTCGCGCGCCACCATCATCATCGACTCGAAGAGTCCCATATAGGTCTCGAAGTCGCGGTCGCTCATATTTCCCAAGTCGTGGTTGTTGGCGGCGAAGATATAGACGCCTTCGTAGATCGAGCGGTCCTGTACGATGGTGCGCTTACTGCGGTTGATGGTGAGCAGATCGCGGAAGCGCTCCTTGAGGAAGAACACCTCTAAGTTGAGTGCCCACCGCCGCATGTCTTTGTAATAGTCTTCGAGATAGGGATTGTGTGTCACGCTCTCCATACGTGCGCGCCAACCGTAGTGCCTGGCAAGCAACTGCGTGAGTGTTGTCTTCCCGCTGCCGATGTTTCCTGCAATGACGATATGCATGAGTTAATGTCTGAGCGCAAGGTTATAGTTATAGTAATTGGCGTCGCCGGTGATGTCCTTTACCACTTTCAGGAAAGGCGGGAAGTTGACGCTCTCGGTGTCGGTGATGCCCTTTGTCTCAAGGATGATCAGTCCATCCAGCTGTCGTTTGTAGGTGTCCAGCTCGAAGTATTGTCCTTTCCAGATAAAGCTCTTGCGCTTCTTGTAGATGGTGTGGCGGTAAGGATCGGCCTGTGAGAGCAGCGACTCATAGAGGGCGTTGCTCACCTGCCGTTCCGTCTCTACCTGCTGGTTGTGTCCGACCGTTTTCTTCATGGTATGCACGTTGACGCGCTTACCGTTGGCCCAGATACGCTGGCGCAGTCTGACCTCACTGTCTGGGTCAGCCACGAGATAGGTCTGCACGATGTCGCTGTCGATCGTCTGTGGCATGTCGCCGACCACCTCCACGATATATTTCCGCTCTTCGGTGATCGGTTGCGGCAATCCGAGCGTGGAGGATATCTCTTTGAGCACGCGGTTGATCTTCGTGTCAAAGTCCATGTGGTTGTTGATCACGCGCAGATGGGGATGTCCGCTCCATGCTCTGATGACGCGCTTGTCGACGATGCGAGCTTTCTCCAGTCCTTCCGAGCGCTCCTTGTTGTTAGCGGTGGTGTAGAACTCCTCAGCACCGTCGGCGGCGGAGACAAGGTGCAACACGGCATCATAGCGTCCCAGCAGTTCCGGCGTGGAAGTGCCTACGCGTCCGGTGATGTCGTTCCACATGTCAGCATCCATATATGCCGCGATGTCCATGGCGCCACGGTCACAGACGATGACCGTCGGCTCCTTCACTGTTTTGGCAATCTGCGTGAACTTGTCTTCGAGTCCGAGTTGTTCCTGCAGTGTGGCGACTTCGCCCTGATAAAAGAATTCGTGATTGGATGTCAGGTAGTCCATTCCTGCTTGGGCAAATATCGTGGGTACTTCCGGTATGGTGAAGACCTTAAAGCCCAAACTTGAGAAATGGTCGATGACTTTTACAAGAGCTGTCGTTTTGCCTGCACAAGGACCACCTGTGAGAACAATCTTTTTGAGTTGATAATCCATTGGAGTTGTATTTCGTGTCGACACTTGGATTCGAACCAAGGACCCCCACCATGTCAAGGTGATACTCTAACCAACTGAGCTATGCCGACAAACGAACATATTTATAATGCAAAACCGTCTGCTCTTGTTTTGCGGATGCAAAGGTACAATATTCTTTCGACACAGACAAGGAATTTGCGATTTTTTTTCAAATTAATTGCTGTGGCCGACCTTAAGCCGACCACAGCAATGGTTTATTCTTCTACTTTCTTGCAGAACTGCTCGCCGTAGTTGCGGCACTCGTCGATGGCCTTGTTGTCGGGCACCCACAAGCATTTGATGCCGTCGTCGACGATGTCGAATCCGGCTTCCTGCAGATGCTTGGTAATGAGTTTGGGCGCGTCGCCGCTCCAGCCGTACGAGCCGAAGGCAGCTGCTTTCTTGCCTTTGAACTTCAGTCCGCGTGCCATCTCCAGGATGCCTGCAATGGCAAACGAATAGCCGTAGTTGATCGTCGGAGAACCCACGAGGACGGCCTTTGAGCGGAACATCTGTGTGAGCACGTCGTTCTTGTCTTCCTTGGCAACGTTGTAGAGTTTCACCTCCACCGACGGATCGGCGCGGCGAATGCCCTCGGCGATAGCCTCGCCCATGAGGCGTGTGCTCTGCCACATCGTATCGTAGACGATGGTGATCTGATTTTCCTGATAAGGTGTCGACCACTTCTGATAGTTCTCGATGATCTGCGGGATGTACTTTGTCCAGATGACACCGTGCGACGGTGCGATCATCTTGATGGGCAGGTTCATGCCGAGCACCTCCTTCACCTTGCGGGCCACCATCGGACTGTAGAGGTTGAGAATGTTGGTGTAGTATTTCTCTGCTTCGTACATCACCTCGTTGACGTCAGCTGCTGTGTCGAAGAGCGACTCGGTAGCATAGTGCTGTCCGAAGGCATCGTTGGAGAATAGGATGTCGTCGCCAGACATATAGGTGAACATTGTGTCGGGCCAGTGGAGCATCGGTGCCTCGATGAAGGTCAGCGTGTGCTTGCCGATGTTGAGCGTGTCACCCGTCTTGACGTTGACATAGTTCCAGTCCTGATGATAGTGACCGCGCAGGATGGCCTCACCTTTCTTTGTGCAGTAGATGGGCGTGTCCGGAATCTCGCGGAGCAGTTCGGGCAGTGCGCCGCTATGGTCTATCTCGTTGTGGTTCATCACGATGTAGTCGATGTCCTTCAGGTCGATGACCTCTTTGAGCCGCTTGACAAATTCGCGGTCGTAAGGGCGCCACACCGTGTCGATGAGCACATTCTTTTCGTCCTTAATCAAATAGGCATTGTAGCTGGAGCCATGAAAAGTGGACAGCTCGTCACCATGGAAATGGACCAAGTCCCAGTCCACCTTGCCAACCCATGTGACGTTGTCGGTAATCTTCTTTCCCATATCTTTAGTTATTCCTCTTTCATTCTGTCCTGACTGAAATAATGGTGACGGCTCCTTGTTGTCCAGGGGCCGTCATCATCTGCTTATCTTCGTAAATCGATTATTCCTCCACGGGGCTGAAATCTTCCTTGCCTACACCGCAGGTGGGGCATACCCAATCCTCGGGCAGATCCTCGAAAGCTGTTCCGGGCTGAATACCATTATCAGGGTCTCCTTTAGCGGGGTCATAGACGTAGCCGCATACATTGCATTCGTACTTTTTCATGTTGTGTTATGTTTTAAATGAATACTCGGCATCATCGACCGGCGACGCTGCCATGAACGTTTTCTTTTCTATGCGCAAAGATACGAAAGATAAATCAGAATCCCATCATAATCTCGAAATATTTCTTTCGAGGGTGAATATCGTTAACACTTTAAGTGTAGCACTGCCACCATAGGTTAACAACTGTTGTTATCGCACACGGCAATCACAGAAAAGGTTAAAAGAGGGCCGTATTGTTTGGAGGTTACGGAAATTCCACGTACCTTTGCGTCAGTTAAGAAAATACAGATTCGAAAAGGTTTTTAGGTTTTAAGAAAAGGTTTTAGTTATTATTTAGGTAGATTACAAGGTTGTTTAATTCAACTGTTCAACAGGTTGTTAGTCAGGGAAAGAAAGATTGATTTTTATTTTCAGAGTAACAATCATGCTGGAGTTCGTCTTACGCCGTGAGGCGTGAGTCAACTACCAAGCACGATTTTTTGTTTTTATACCTCACCTTTCTCTTTTCTAAAGCTTACATTCCTCTCCACCTTTTTCCAAAACACCATCACGCTTACAGCAAGCTCGATCATGTGTCTTGTCCCGTTCATGTGTCTTGTTTCATGTTTCATACTTGATCAGATGATCGTTTCGTGCTGGCAATGTCGTGTCAGTTTGAGGGTATTTACAGAATAGAAGCTGGTACAACAAAGGGCTTAGATTTCGGGGGAATTCCCATATTTGACTTTTAAAATTTCGGGGGAATGACTATTCTCGGCTAATTAAATTTCGGGGGAATGACTATTCTCGGCTAATTAAATTTCGGGGAAATGACCATTCTCGGCTAATTGAATTTCGGGGGAATGGTCATTATGTTTGTTTTTTTTGATACTCCATTTCTGGTGGCATCAAGACTATATGGTTACTGCGATGTCTATTGCTTTAAGGACTTTGCATCCGTGGAGATCTGTGTAAATCTGTGAGAAAAGAATTTAGTGTTATGTCACGCGGATCTCACAGATCTTCACAGATTTAGCTATTGTAGTCAGTGACTATAAAGGGTATTGCGATTCCCTCCCCAAGGGGAGGGTTAGGGAGGGGTCTGAGGGATAGGTCAGGGCTCTCTTAGAACGGATATCCAATAGCGAAGTGGAGGCTCTGGCTGTCACGGAACGAGCCCACATTATAGAAGCCACTCTTGTAAGGCACGTGGAGACCCACGCCCCAGTCCACGCGGATGACAAGGAAGTCCATGTCATAGCGCAGGCCCACGCCCGTGCCGAGCGCCATCTCCTTGAGGAGGTTCTTTGCCTCGAAATGTCCGCCACTGCGGTCGTCCTTATGCAGCGACCACACGTTGCCGGCATCGAGAAACATCGCACCATAGAGGTTACCGAACAGGCGCGGGCGGTATTCCAGATTGCCCAACAGCTTCAAGTCGCCCGTCTGGTCGAGATAGTTGTTCGTGGCCGATTCGGCGTTGTGGTAGCTTCCTGGTCCTATGCTGCGCACGGTGAAGGCCCGGATACTGTTGGCGCCACCGACATAGAACTGCTCGCTGTAGGGGGCCTCGTCGGAGTTGCCGTAAGCCCACAGCATACCTAAGTCGCCGTGCGCTACGAGACTGCTGTGCTCCGTCAGCTGCCATGTCTTGACCAGCTCTGTTTCCAATTTGAAGAACTGAGCGTATGGATTCTTGAACAGCTCCTTATTCTTCTTGCTCCATTTGTTTCCAGCCACCATCTCGCCAAGTGACAGAATATTGCCGCTCTCGCTGACCGTTGTCTGCCACCACAGCGGGTTGCGGTAGGTCTTCGGACTCGTGTAGGTATAGACATACTGCATCTTCGGGATGAACTGGTCGCGCATGGTGTAGGCCAGATAAGGATTGGCGGTGAGCACCGAGTCGAAAGCCGCCGTGCGCCGCTTCATATATTCATAGGAGAACGATAGGGGAGTGTACTGGTGTTTACTCGTCGGCGAGGTTTGGAGGTTGTAGGTCCACTCGCCCGACACGACGCGGCGCTTGAAGAATCCGGCGCGGTTGAGGATGTCGGTCGAGAACTTCAGCGTTGTCGACGGTGTGGAGAAGAAGCCGATGCGCCGGAAGTGGCGGAAGAGCTTCTTGCGGAAATACGAGGCGTAGGGGATGACCATACGCGGCAGTTGCAGCGATACATCCGCTCCATACTCATAGCTGTTGAATTTCGACGAGCTGCCTTCACCATGATGTGCCGTCTGCCACTCATAGTTGCCCTTGATTTTCAGGTCGAGGAGCTCGCCGCCGCGGAACGCGTTGCGCCGCGTGATGCCGAGCACGGCACCCGGGCCGAAGCGGTTGTTGGTCTTTCCGGTGACATTGCCCTCGAAGTAGATGTCGTAAGGCTTGTCAAAGACCAGGTTCATGCGCATGTCGAGCGTGTCGGCGCGCCCCGTGGTGTCGCGTGGCGTGAAGTTGACGTCGACAGTGCTGAACAGTCCTGTCGACGAGAGGTTGCTGATTCCTGCCTGATACTCGGTGTAGCTGTAGGTCTGTCGGGGGAAGAGACGGTTGCTGCTGAGGATGACGGGCACGCGCAGGGGCGAGTGCTTGCCGTTGTAGTGCATGGTGATGTCTCTCCGCTTCTCGCTGTTCACGAGGCTGTCACCATAGTTTTTGTGCAGGTCGATGTCTATCTTTCCGATGGTCCATTTGCGCTCAGCCACGCCGGGTGTCTGCTCGGCGAGTTGTAGTCGCAGGAGCACTTTGCCGGGATGAGAGATGCTGTCGACGAGCCACGAGGCGTAGGACGGCTGATAGTAGAAGAAGCCGTTGTCGCGCAGCAGCGTACTCACGCGACGCCGCTCGGCATCGAGGGTATTGACGTCGAAGGCGTCGCCCTTGCGGATCCTGGCCTCTGCTTTGGTCGCCCTGATGAGGCTGTCGGCCTGAGTTGGGAAGTCCAGATAGCTCAGCGAGTCCACCGTCCACAGTGGTCCCGTGTCTACGGTGTATTTGATCTTGGCTTTCTTCGGGTTGTGCTGTTGGATGATGTCATAGCCCACCTTGCCGTGGAAGTAGCCGTGTGCACGCAGCACCTCTTGTGCCACCGAGGCGCGCAGGGCCGGGTTGACCCAGCTGAGCAGCACGGGGCGGGAGCCGAAGGAGGAGAGCATCCATTTCGAGAAACCGTCATCGCTGCCGACGAAGGCGTTCCAGACCCAGAGCCCCACCTGAAAGGGCGACCTGACCGAACTGCTGCCAAAGAGGGCACCATTGGGTGCCGTGGCCAGGGCAGCGTCGATTTCGGCTTGTGTGCTGGTGAAATGCGCGTCCTGCACGGGTGCTTTATACTCGGTCTTGGCCAGCCCCGTGAAGAGCTGGTCGCCGTCGGGGATGCTTGAGGTGGTCGAGCAGGCGGTGACGAGCATCATGGCCAAAGCCAGCGTCAGCGTTTTTGCGAATCGAAGGATATGTGTGTATGTCATGGATTGAAACAGCTATTATATATGGTGTCAGTTGCCGAGCGAGTCTTTCTTTTCTTTTCCAAACAGGTCGCTGAGGCTGCTGAACTTTCTCTTCCACAGGAAGCCACCGCCGAACTTGCTCACATTGCCCTCCAGCCAGTCGTAGCTGTCACGGACGTAGAACAGGTTGAGGTATTTGTTTGATGTGGGACTGAGCCGGTATTCCAGCGTCACATTGTCGAAGAAGGTCTGGTCCTGCTGGGGCGAGACGTCGGCACCGGTCGACAGCTTGCCGCCGATGGAGACGCGCAGCCGGTTGTTCCAGAAACGCTTGGCAAACTTAAACGAGTAGTCGGTGTGGAGCGCACCTTGCGAGTTGAACGAGTTCTCCACGCCCACGCTGACGTCGAGCGAGCGCAGGGCCTTGCCGGAGATCTGGTTGATCTGGCTGTTGAGGAAGGCGCTCAGTGCCGAGTTCATGGTGAAGTTGCTCATGTTGCCGTCGGCGAGATACATGCCGGTAGTGAGCATTGTCACGGCAAGCTTGCCGCGCTCCTCCTTCGACATGGATTGCAGCTGGTTGTGGATGGTCATGTCCTCGGGCGCGTCGATGGTGAACTCCAGTCCCATGTCCTGCAGGGTCTTGGTGACCACGACGCCACAGTTGAACGTGACCATACGTCCCTCTCCGGCCTCGCTGCCCACGGCCGACTTGGTCTGCTCGGTTGCTGTGATGTTGAGCGTCGGGTTCATCGGGTCGCCGGTGAAGGCGATGTAGCTGCCGTCCTGGATGGT
This sequence comes from uncultured Prevotella sp., assembly GCA_900317685.1. GTDB lineage: Bacteria > Bacteroidota > Bacteroidia > Bacteroidales > Bacteroidaceae > Prevotella. Next base: position 9,180 of record ONHQ01000047.1, on the reverse strand, counting down.
GAAGGTCTTCAGCGGGATGACGGGGAGCGAGTATTTCATCTCGCCCGAGCCGATGGTGTAGCGTCCGCGGAGGATGACGCCGTCGGCGATGTTGTATTGCATGCGCATGTCGCCGCCGCCGATGACGTTGACATAGTTGGAGTGGTCGGCATTGAGGAAGGCGTCGACGTGTGCGCCGTCGTCGATGTGTATGTTCATGTCCACGTTCAGACCCGTGAGTGGCGGTCGGTTGACTTCGTCGTTGATCGTGTCGCTGAAGTTGGTGAATTGTGCAAGTCCGTCGAGCTGGTTGTCAGTGGAGAGCGGGGTGTCCTTCAGATTGTATTTCAGGTCGGTGGTGCCGAGCACGTCGGTGCGTCCGCGCACCTTGAGGTTGTCGAGCAGTCCCGTCATCGTCCCGTAGAAGTTGACATAGGCCTTGCCGTAGACTTCGGAGCGGCTGGTCTCCTTGGAGTCGACGAGCAGCAGGTTGGTGCCGCGCATCTGCACGTCAAGACGCATGGCATCGAGGTCGCTGAAGTCAAAGGCGCCCTTGACGTTGAGCGGCTGGTCGTTGTGGGCAAACACTTCGAAGTTCTCAAAGAGCAGTTTGCTGTCCTTGAAGGTCACGGGGTCTGAGGCGAAGGCGAGCTCCACGCCGTAGGGCTCAGAGAACATGCTGGCCGAGTCGAGGAAGAGCTCTCCGTTGACGACGGGCTTGGTGAGTGAGCCTTTGATGGTCAGGTTGCCGTCGGCAGTGCCCTTGAATCCAATGATCTTCTGCGGTATGAATCCGTTGATCATCGCCAGCGGCAGGTGATCGGTATTGACCTTTGCGTCGAGGTAACCGTGTCCGGCAGCGTTATAGGTACCCGTGAGCGTGCCCACCTCGTTGCCGTCGTGGGTGAGGATGCCGTCGACATAGTGGGTGCCGTCGGGCTTCGGCATGTAGGTGAATTCCGAGCCTACGTCGCCCATCTCGCAACCCTCATAGACCATGTCCTTCACGTCGACAGCCGAAGATACCGAGAGCTGTTCGGGCGTCTGGATGAGGTGGAAGTCACCGTTGAGGATTCCCGACATGTTGGGCATGTAGGGGATGATGGACAGTGCCTCGCCGAGGTTGAGCTGGTGCGTGGAGATGGTGATATCCTGCAGCGCTTCAGTGTTTTCGTCGTTGGTGAAGACTTGCAGTCCCATGCCGTCGGCGGCCTTCATCTTCACGTTGGCGCTGACACGGCGGTTGCCGTCGAGGAAGACATAGTTGCTGTCGTTGACGCTAAACTCCTTGTAGGCCAGTATCGGGTTGTCGCCCGAGAGATGGATGCGGATGCCATGATTTTCCATGGCGGCTTCGAGGCTGAGTCGGAGTCCGAGCTTGTCCTTGGCGTCGTAGAGACGGGTGGTGAGCGTCGTGCCGCCGCCCTGCAGCGTGCCGTCGAGGAAGGCGTTGAAGACATACTTCGGGTTTTTCTTGCCGTTGTGCAGTTGCAGGGTGTAGGCCACATTGTCGAGTCCCGACTTGATGCTTAGCTTCATGGTGTCCACCTCCATGCTGTCGTAGACCACCGAGTCGGCTTGCATCGTGCCGTTGAGGCCGAGCAGCGGTGAGGAACTCATGTCCATCTGCAAGTTGTGAAGGTCGTAGCCGAAATGCTTCAGCACACGGTAGACCATGTTTTCGCTGCCCGACGAGAGCTGGATGCGCAGGTCGGGGAGCAGACGGCGCAGGCGGGCCTCGTCGATATACTTGTTGGTCATCTGCCGCTGCAGCTCGGCCATGAGGGCATTGCCGTGCTTGATGAGGCGCTCATAGCTGCCGCTGCCGTCCATGTTCAGGTGGAAGTCGCCGCAGTCCACGATGGCGTGGGTGGTGTCGCGGGTAGTCAGGATGTCGAGCATCACCTCTTGTGGGCGGTAGTGACGGTTGCCCTCGCTGAGAGTGATGTCGCTGAACATCCCCTGGATGTCGTGGTGCTGTTTCAAGTCTGAGCGCACGTCGACGTGTCCGCAGAGTCCGAGGGTGATTGGCTTGTCGGCGAGGTGCAGGGCATAGAGGTCGGCGTGGGCGAGATCACAGGCCACCGTGCCGATAAACGCGTGGCGGTTGAGCTGTGCGTTGATGCCGACGAGACCTTTAAACAGCGGGTTGACGCTGTTGACATGGGCTTCGACACGTCCGCCACGGATGTTGGCCGTGGCTTTGATGCCACTGAGGTTATAGCGGGTGTAAGCAAACTGCTGGCTGTGGATCTCAGCTTTTATGCGGGTGCGGGGCGAGAAGAGGTCGGTGCCCGTGCCGTTGGCGGCCAGCGTACCGGTGAAGGGATGCAGTCCCTGACGGGGCAGGAAGTGGTTGACGGGGAAGCGGCGTGCGCGCAGCTTGGCGCTGTAGGCCAGTGCGCCGCGGGTGTCTACGGCCGCCTGGCCGCTGAGCGATCCGCCGCCCTGCGTGGCGATGAACGTCGAGGCATAGCGCGGGCCGTTGACCTTGACGCGTCCGCGGAAGCCGATGCCATTGGGCAGGTCGACCGTCTTAGGCAGTGCGCTGCCCAAGAGTCGCTTCACGGGTCTGAGGTCGTAGGCGTGGGCTTTGACGTTGAGGTCGGCCGTGAGCCGTTTCGGATCGGTCAGGCTGCTTAGGAAACCGTCGGCGGAGAGACGCAGCAGGGTGGGGACGGCAAGGCTGAGCCCGTCGAGGTGCAGCCGCCGGAGGTTGCCACCGAGGCTGCCGTTGACGATCAGTGGCTGTCGTGGCAGGTTGTTGAGCAGCTGTCGTGGCATGTACTGTCCGGCCAAGAGTCTGATGTCGCTCATGCCCACGTGACCGTGGACGGTGGCCCGGAGGCTTCCCGGCATGGAGTCGGCAAAGGCGTTCATGTCCATGGCAAAAGCCAGACGCAGCTGCGAGCCCGGCGTCTCAAGGCTCAGCCCGGGTAGTTCGAGCCGTGTGCTGTCCATGCGGAAGGGACCTTGCAGCTTGTCGACGGTCAGTCCGCTCTTCTCGTGGAAGGCACCCTGACGGACGATGAGGTTGAGTTTGGAGTCGCAATAATAAAAGGAGTCGGCCCGAAGGTTGAGCTCAGAGAGTGCGAGATGGTTGAAGTCCAGGCCCTTTGCCTTTTTGACAAAGTTCTGGTCCATGGCCAGCGCGCCCGTCTGCCAGTCGAGATGTCTGACGGTATAGAGACTCTTGAACAGGTCGAGGTAGGCCTGCTGTGCGTCGAGGCTGCCCATGAGGGCGTGGATGGCGAGAGTGTCGCCAGGCATGTGCAGGGCAAAGGCGGTGTTGCGGGCTTTGAGCCGGTTGATGGCGATCTTCCAGTAGTTGGTGCTGGGCGTGGTGTCGGGGGGTACGGTGTCGCTGAGTGCAATGTCGATATTGGCGTTGTCGAGGAGGCAGTGGTTGACATTGACGTGCTCTTTGCCGAGGTCGATGCCGTGGGCTTTGATGGTGAGTGTGCCCACCTTGCCCTTGATGCGGCATTTGGGGATGAAGTGGGTGGTGTTGACCTGCATGTCGCGGAAGGAGAGCTCGTCGACCATGACCTGTTTTTTCAGCAGAGGCCAGAGCTGCACGTCGGCCACGGTGCGATGGATGTGTGCCACCGTGTCCGTCACGCCGCGCAGTGAGTCGTTGGGTTCAAGCACCTTCACCTCGTCGAGGGCGAGGTCCAGAGGCCATGCCAGGCGCACGTGTCCCACGCTGATCTGCATCTTCATCTTGTCCGATGCGTAGCGTGTGACCTGCCCTACCGCCCAGTTCTGAAACGGAGGGAAGTAGAAGAGCAGGCAGAGTATGATGATCAGTGACACGGGGATGCCCACGGCGATGCCCGCCCACTTGAGGTATTTCTTCATTTGCTATCGTGTGAGAAAGTCAGCTATTCTTTGCAAAGTAACGAAAAATTAACGAAAGATGCAAATGTATTCTCAAAAAACTATTCGTTTTCGGCAGTGCTCTGATCTTTTTGTCAGAGATGTTCTTGTTCTCTTTTACTCTTTCACATGAATCGTCTTTCTCTCTTTCACATGAATGCTCATGAATTGCCCACAAATTATTCGTTAATTATTTTTGTGGATAAGTCTCGCTGTGGATAAGTCCTGGACCTTCTTACCCACAGCAGCCCCTTGGTCTCAATTTGCGGATGCTCTTTCCACGAATCTTCCCGGGTCTCCGCAAATACTGTCCGACAGATCATCGTGTCGAAAGCTTTGTTTTCTACGGTTTCCGTTATTTATGTTATTTATAACAATGTTTTTATTACTCTTTTTGCTTTTTTCTTGGAAAAATGTAGTAACTTTGCTGCCAACTATAAATAACACATAACTAGCCAGAACCTCTATGATGAGACAACTAAAAATAACGAAGAACATCACGAGCCGCAACAGCGAGGCACTTGACCGATACCTCACTGAGATCGCCCGTGAGCCGATGTTGACTCCCGACGAAGAAGCCTCGTTGGCACATACCATCCATCAAGGCGGACCCGCAGGGGAGCGGGCACGCGACAGACTCGTCAGCGCCAACCTGCGATTTGTCGTTTCCGTGGCCAAGCAATACCAGCATCAGGGCATCTCGCTCACCGACTTGATCAACGAGGGAAACGTGGGACTCGTCAAGGCTGCCGAGAAGTTCGACGAGACACGTGGCTTTAAATTCATTTCCTATGCCGTTTGGTGGATTCGCCAAAGCATCATGGAGGCCTTGGCCGTGAAGAGCCGCATCGTGCGCGTGCCGCTCAATCAGGTGGGCATCGCCGGTAAGGTGAACAGAGCCACGGAGCAGTTTCTTCAGGAGCACGGCCGTGTGCCGTCGACCCACGAGCTGGCCACGATGACAGGCATCGACGAGGAACTTGTCGTCTCGGCCTTTGAGGCTAACGGGCGCTCGACGAGTATCGATGCCCCGATCAGTGAGGACGACGACAACTCGCTGGCTGACATGCTCTCGTCCGACGACGACAACGCCCGCTCCGACAGCTCGCTCGACCGTGAGTCAATGAATCTATTCATCAGCGATCTGCTCAAGGAGGTGCTCAACGACCGCGAGCAGCGCATCATCACTGAGTCGTTTGGCATTGGCCGCATGGAGAAGAGTCTGGAAGAAATTGCCGACGAGATGGGCATGACACGCGAGCGCATCCGTCAGGTCAAGGAAAAGGCTCTGCGCAAGATCCGCAACAGTAAGTATGCGGTATCGCTCAGACAGTATCTTGGATAAAAAGGAAAGAAGATGAAAATAGCGGTTTTTTGTTCTGCCAACAACAGCATCGCGCCTGTCTACTTCCAAAAGACGGAGGGGCTTGGGCGCTGGATGGCTGCCGAGGGACATACCCTCGTCTATGGCGGATGCAACAGCGGGCTGATGGAATGCGTAGGGCGTGCTGTCCACGAGGGTGGGGGCTTGACGATTGGCGTCATCCCTACGCTCGTGGAGAAAGGCGGACGACAGAGCCAGTATGTCGACGTGGAGATTCCCTGCGACAACCTCGATGACCGTAAACACCTCATGCAGGTGCAGTGCGACGTGGCCGTGGCACTGCCCGGAGGTATCGGCACACTCGACGAGGTCTTCACCCTGGCAGCCTCGCACACCATCGGGTATCACCAAAAGATGGTGATCCTCTACAACATTGACGGCTTCTGGGACTCGCTCGTGGCTCTGCTCGATGACCTGCAGGCCAAGGGGATGATCCGCGGCAACTATACGCAGTATGTTCAGGTGGCCAACACGTTCGACGAGCTACGGCAGTTGCTCGCGCAGGTCAGGCCGTCGGCAGAATAGGCAATGTCTGATTTCTATTGATAAAATTAAAAAGTCTGTCCACTTCCTCTCTCGAAACAGAGAATGGTGGACAGACTTTTTTTGTTCTTTTGCTGTTCTTGCCCAAGTCACGTTGTGAAAAAGGCTTTTTGATACTGTCATCTCGGTAGTTTGACCAGCATACACTGAACTGCGTTTTTTGGCGGAAAGCAGTGCTAAGGTGGTCTTCGTCCAAATGAATCGATTCTCAGAGCCCGTTTTTATTTATCAGTTGACAGGACTATTTTTCGGTTTCTTACTCAGTCTGTATATCACATGGAAGAGCACGTAGTTGGGCAGTACGTTGCGCCACACTTCCGTGCGTCCCTGCGCGTTCATTGTCACGCTGCGGTTGCTGAGCTGGTGGAGCATATCGAAGCCATCGATCATAAACGTCAGACCGGCTTTGGGCAGGGTCTTCGACAGGCGGGCGTTCCATACCACGTCATTGGTGTTGGCACCGCTGTCGTCATATCCTCTGCGGCTGTAGATGGACAGGTCGGTGGAGAGCTCCAACCGCCAGGGCAGGGTAGCCTTGGCGGTGGGACCGTAGTGGAAGTCCCACACACGCTGGGTCTCGAAGCCTTCGCGATCGCTGGAGGCGCAGTTGAAGAGTACGTAGCCGTTAAGTCCCAGCCGCAGCCACGGGAATTTATACTCGAGCTTCAGATCTTCTGACACATAAGTGTTGTGCACGATGCTGCGGCCGGGCATGGTGGCCATTGTGTAGTCGTCGGTAGTCACGACCGACATCAGATCCACGCTTCTTGTGGCACTGAAGCGCGTCTTGGTGTCCAAGGTGAGTAACTTACGCTTGTCCAGCGGTGTGGCATAATCGAGTCCAGCCTGGAAGATGGAGTTGCCATTGACGCTGTAGGGCTTGAAGACTCGTGCACCCGTGTTGCGGTTGTAGGTGTAGCCCATGGCCAGGGCGTTTTGGTAGAGGTAGAAGTGAGCCCAGACAGAGAAGGCCAGGTCGGGTTTCTCAACGCTGTTGCCCTGGTATTGCAGCTCGAAGATATGGGTGCGAGGATTTCTGAGGCCAGCGTTGCCGAGGATCACGTTGAGCGGGTCGGCGTCGTTGCGCACAGGAATGAAGCGCACCAAGTCGGGCATCTCGTGGGTGAGGAAGTAGCGGACATCGATATACTTGTATTGCTTGTCCCACATCTTGCGTAAGATGAAGGTGGGGTTGAAGAACCAGGCGCGGCGGTGGTAGGCACCGTCATAGGCTGCCTGCCGGTAGTCCATATTGTAGTTGTTGAGCTGCAAAGGTAGGTAGACAAAGACCCAGATGTCCTTGTTATCGCCGTGCCACCGTGAGATGCACCATTTCAGCGCAAAGGTGTTGGTCACACGGTTTTGGCTGCGCCAGAAGCTGTTTTGCAGGTCGATGGTACTCTCGTAGGCTTCCGTAGAGGGCAGTGAGCCTAAAGGCGTGTCGGAATGGGCGTCGTAGTCGGCCAGGCGGTCCAGCCGGTAGAGGGCATAGTCTTGGTGTTGGTGCTCCAACTCGATTTTATAGGCAGGTTGGATGTACATGATGTCGGTGAACCAATATGTCAGGTTGGCGCCGAAGTTATAGCTCAAGCTGTAGTTGGGCTGGTTGTGGTCATAGCGGTTGCGGTAGTCGGTGGCGGCTGTAGGCGATGTCGGGTAGTCGAGACGATACTGTGAGAAGGTCTTGGCCTTGTTGGACTGATAGTGGATGCCTGCCGAGAGGTCGAGCGTTGTCATCATGTCTTCTGTCAAGTCCTGACTATAGTCGAGATCATTGTCGGCCGTCAGCTTGTCGCTTTTTTCCAATTGGCTGTTGAGTAACCTGTTGGCAGCGATTCGCCGTAATAGACTTCCGGCCTGTGAATGGCTGATGGAGTCGATGAGCGCCGTTGCGTCGCTGATATAGTATTCCGGGTTCTCATTGAAGGTAGCGGAGACGATGGCCTGTCGGTTGCGCGTGCGCTGCCAGGAGAACTTGGGTTGCATCCACAAAGTCGTCTTCTTGGCGGGCATCCACTTCCAGTCGTTTTCGGTCTTGACGCTGAAGGTGTGGTTGTTAGCCTGTTTCTGATAACGGGTCCAACTGTTCTGCCCGGTAAGATAGTTGAGCGTGTTTTGCCGGGTGAGCGCCTGCTCGTCGTTATGGCTGACGACAACGTTTCCGGAGAACTTATATTTCGTGTCTTTCTGCTTGATGAGATAGTCCAGTCCGGCTTGCCGCTGTGTTCGCTCGCCAGAGGGCATTTTGTCTGGGGCCCATGTTGTCGTCTCGCCGGGACGGCGGTCGTCATTGAGATTGTTGAGATTGCCAAAGACCGACACCCGCGAGTGGTTGGTGAAGCGCAGGGCGAAGAGACGGGCCAGGTAGCGGTTATGGGTGCCGCCGCCAGCCTCTACGTTGGCAATCCATCCGGTGTTGTACTCTTTCTTGAGAGACACGTCCATGACGTAAGTCTCGTCACCGAGTTTCTTATGAAGATGCTCGCCGAGCACACTCGCCTTGTCGTAGACCTTTACGTTTTTCACCATGTAGGCCGGCAGGTTATCGAGCATGATCTTATGGTCCTTGGAAAAGAAGTCCTCACCATTGAGTAGCAGACTCTCCACATATTTGCCGTTGACATAGATGCGCCCGTCGTCTTTGAGCTCCACACCCGGCATCTGTCGGATGAGACCATCGAGCATACTGCCTTGTGACAGTTGGAAAGCGTCGGCATTAAACACCAGCGTGTCGCCCTTGTGATAGAACTTGATCTTCGTAGCCTTCACCTCCACGCCTTTCAGGTTGACCGTTTTCGGTTTGCGCTTCAAGAGTGCGTCTTCGGCATAGCGTATGCCAGAACTGCCCCGTCCATGCACTTTCTTCGCAGGGAGCGTGATCAGGGCCGGCTCGTAGCCGTCGGCTTCCACGCGCAGCAGCATTTCCGGCATGTCGCAAGTCTTGGCAGTGACCCAATAGACGGTCGACAGACCGTTGCTCGTCTGGTTTTTGCTGGTGCGTCCGCTGTCCACGGGTACGCCGTCCTTGGTCAGCAGTGTGACTTTCGCCCCATCTATCAGTATGTGGGTAAGATAGTCTTTCACTTGTCCGATGACCATACAAGGCTTGTCCTTACTTGCCTCATGCTCTTTCGCTGTGAAGTGGAGTGGGAGGACTGCCATTAGACTCATTAACAAAAGAAGTAGTAGAAAGCGTCTATTCATATACTGTGTATTATTCATTCTTTCAGATTTTCGGCGCATATGACCAACCCTGTGTTTGGAGAAGAGAGCTCATGACAAAAACAAGCAAAACACTTGCTGTGATGCACGGGCTGCGCCCTTTGTTTCTTCTCCGGTGTCGGCTTGCTCCGAAGCAAGCTTCGGCAAACCGGCACCGAAGAAGAAACAGCCTT
>ONHQ01000062.1 GCA_900317685.1 uncultured Prevotella sp. | reverse complement strand
CTCGCATATCAGCCAACACATGGTAAAAAGTCAGTCCGAACTAGAAAAATCGCATTCTTGGCGGTTTGGGCCGCAACGCTCTGAGACTTTAGTAGGGTTCCGGATTTGAGGTGCAACAGAAGATGATGAAAAGGAAGCTACACAAAGTGATTCTGAAAGTTTGAATACGCGTCTAATGTTTCTAGATTTATTACATACAACTATTCTTTAAAAGACCTACCTGTCCTTAAATGTACAAGAAGAAAACTTCTATCATAAATAGCACAATATTTGTCGAATTGCTTGATGCATAATATCATTATCATTCTTCAGTTTGTCGATTATTGACATACAACTTTCCTTGAGATAATCGTAATCATTAAAATCACGACCACCAGCAATATTAAGTCTGTATTCCTTTTCCATCATCAGTCAACCATTAAGAATATCATTGATTAACTCATCACTTTTATCATAAACACTCTCTTTTCTCCAAACACAGGGCTTATCCGGTGCACGGATAGGCGCATCGGATCAACCCTGTTTGGAGAAGAGAGCTCATGAATACAATCCTTTTACAAAAACAAATAAAACCTCTTGCTGTGATGCAAGGGCTGCGCCCTTTGTTCCTCAGGCTTGCCTCACAGCAATGAAAACCTTGAAAACAGGCTGGCGCAGTTTATGGTATTTAGAGGTTGCAGGGCACGGCCCTTGTGGCCGTCCGCATCCTATGTATGTAATTATTTTCATCGTCGGCCGTTGGCAGGGTGCGGAATAATGTCTGTTGGTTGCGGACGGGCACAAGGGCCGCACCCTGCAAACGGCCGACGCAGTAATTGGGAATTGGAAGTTACATCCGGCCCACGGAAAATATCCACTGTGCCCAAATTATTCACGGATCAATCTATTCATGATAAAAATCAGTGCAAAAAAAACGTGCCCCATGTGGAGCACGCCCTATATATATAATAAGGTGTAGTGTCACCTTACCGTCAGGGAATCACTTTGAAGCGGATGCGGAAGGTGTGAGTCTGCTCGTCCCAGTTGGTGCCGAGAATCTCGAAGCGGCCAATCTGGGAGGTAGAGCGTACATGCTTGCCGATGCACGGACAGACATCGAAGTCGCCGATGCGTACGAGACGTATCGTCTGTGAGGCATCTTCCGGCAGACGGTCGAGGTTCACGCCCTCGGGCACATGGTTGCGGTCCACGTCCTCGTAGGTCACGGGGAGGTCCTCTTCGATGAGCTCGTTCATCTTGTCGCCGATCGCCTTCTCCTCCTGTCGTGACGGCTTATGGTCGAGGTGATAGCTGATCTTGCTTTTCTTTCGTTCGATATGCGCATTGCGTGAGCGCTCGCAACCAAACATGCGGATCATCACCTGGTTGAGCAGATGCTCGGCAGTGTGTGCCGGCGGGAACTCATCCTTGTTGTGCACATTGAGCAGATAAGGTGTCTCTTCCATTTTGATGCTGAATTTATAGATACGTCCTGTATAGGGTCTGAGATCCAAGTCTACGGCTCCGTCCTTCTTCAACTCTATGTTCATCTCCTGTCCTGTGAGCAGGTCGATGGCGCGCACCTCCTTCTCGGGCAGTCCGAGGAAGTCGAAGGCGTGGGCCGGGATGTTCACGCTGGTGTTGACGCGGTCGGGTCCGAAGTTTGCCACGACGAGCAGCACCTCATCCTCGAACTTGCGCAGGAAGGCGTACTCATGACGTGGATTGAACTTCCAGGTCTGCGGGTTGACATACATCAGATCGAAGAACTCACCCTCGCGCACAGCGGCCTCGCGGTTGGCGATATGCAGAATTTGCTGGTATTTCAGTTGCAGGTGCATCTCGTCCTGTGAGAGATGCCGGCGGTCGAAATATCCGCGGCGGATGGTGTCGACGCACCAGTAGTCGAAGATCGTCGTGCGACCGTCGCGTCCGGAGAATCCTTCGGCATCCATGCCACGCTCGCCAAACTCCTGTCCGGCGTAGACCATGAAGGGGTTGTTGCCCATCAGCGCGGCGACGATGACGGCCGGGATGGCCTTTGCCCCACTGCCACAGAAGAAGTCGCTGGCGATGCGCTGCTCGTCGTGGTTCTCCAGGAAGTAGAGCATGTGGGGGCGGATGTCGTCGACATGCTGCCAGTAGTAGGTGATGCTGCTTGCCGGACGGCGGTCGCAGATGACATCGCGCAGGCAGTCGTACATGCCCACCTTGTCGTAGAGATAGTCAAAGCCCGACTGTATGTAGGTGCGATACTGGTTGGTGTCGTAGACTTCGCCGATGAAGACGATGCGGGGGTAGTGCTCCTTGACGATGCGGGTGGCGTAGGCCCAGAAGGCCGGCGGCACCATCTCCGCCATGTCGCAGCGGAAGCCGTCAATGTCTTTCGATGCCCAGTAGAGCAGGATGTCGGTCATCTTCACCCACGTGTTGGGCACCGGATCGAAGTGATAGCTGCGTCCTCCGGCATCGCAGTAGTCTATGCCATAGTTGAGTTTCACGGTCTCGTACCAGTCGTTGCGGCCCGGACAGTTGTCGAAGCGGTCGTTGCCGGTACACTTGGCAGGGTTCTCGACATAGGGTTCCTCTCCCTCCTTGGGCTGCACCGGCGAGATGAACGGCTGCCCGGGGCAGTAGTAGAAGTTGTTGGTGGGCGAGAAGTGCTTGCCCGTGTCATCGTCCTCGCCGAGGTCGCGCACGCCCTCGGGTTTCATGATCGAGTGGTACTCGCGTGCCACATGGTTGGGCACAAAGTCGATGATGACCTTCATGCCGGCCTGGTGTGTACGTTCTACGAGCTGTTGGAACTCGCTCATGCGCTGGTCGATGTCGTCGGCCAGATCCGGATCGATGTCGTAGTAGTCAGTGATGGCGTAGGGCGATCCTGCCACGCCCTTCACCACGGACGGGTGCTGGCGCGGTATGCCATGCTTGCTGTAGTCTGTCGCGGTGGCGTGGCGGATGACACCCGTATACCACACATGGGTGAAGCCCATGCCGTGGATGCGGCGCAGCCGTTCCGCGTCGAAGTCGCTCATCTTTCCCGTCCCGTTGACGCGCAGCGTGCCGTTGGGAACGCGGGTCGTGTTGCGGTTGCCAAAGAGACGGGTAAAGACTTGGTAAATGATGATCTTTCTCTTCATCTAATCATTTGTGTTTCACACTGATGATTATTCGAGGCCGGTAGCCTTGACATTCTTGTCGATGCGGCCGATCATTCCGCGCAGAGCCTTGCCAGGTCCGCACTCAACGAACTCGTCGGCGCCGTCGGCGATCATGTTCTGCACAGACTTTGTCCAGCGCACCGAGCTGGTGAGCTGAGCGATGAGGTTCTGCTTGATCTCCTCGGGATCGGTGTGCGGCATGGCATCTACATTCTGGTAGACGGGACATACCGGCTTTGCGAACTGTGTCTTTTCGATGGCAGCCTGCAGCTCTTCCTTGGCGGGCTGCATGAGGGGAGAGTGGAAAGCACCACCGACCTTCAGCGGCAGGGCACGCTTGGCACCGGCAGCCTTCAGCTTGTCGCAGGCGGCGAGGATGCCGTCCTTGTCACCGGAGATGACGAGCTGGCCCGGGCAGTTGTAGTTGGCAGGCACCACGGTGTGGCCTTCCTTGCTGACCTCAGCGCAGACCTCCTCAACCTTCTCGTCGGGGAGAGCGATGATGGCAGCCATCGTGCCGGGGTTGGCCTCGCAGGCTTTCTGCATGGCGTTGGCACGGGCAGCGACGAGACGCAGGCCGTCCTCGAAGCTCAGTGCGCCGGCAGCTACGAGTGCGGAGAACTCACCGAGAGAGTGACCAGCAACCATGGCGGGCTTGAAGTCGTCGCCCAGGCACAGTGCCGAGATGACGCTGTGGAGGAAGACGGCGGGCTGTGTGACCTTGGTCTCCTTGAGCTGCTCATCGGTACCGGCAAACATCACGTCGGTGATCTTGAATCCGAGTATCTCGTCGGCCTGGTCAAAGAGTTTCTTAGCCAATGCGTTGTTGTCGTAGAGGTCTTTGCCCATACCTACGAACTGTGAGCCCTGTCCGGGAAAAACAAATGCTTTCATCTTCTTTAGTATATATTCTTAATTAATGATACGTTCTGTTATTCAGTACGAAACCGGCCGCAAGGCGATTCGCCCAAGGCGGTTCTACTGTAATATGCAAATTTACATAAAAAAAGTAAGACTGTGAACTCCAACGCCCAAAAAGTGAAGTTGCTTAACCGTATTTATAGTTTTGGAGGGATTGAATGTTCAATAGCCTCACCCCCTTACCCCTCTCCAAAGGGAGAGGGGAGTAAAATGTTGGATAAACAATTTCCAACAGCCATATCGTAGTAAGGCCGCTTCCATGAGGTCCGTTCCCGGGAGGTCCGCTGCCCTCAGCGGACATTGCAACTGGAATCGCACGCTAATATTTTAAAGACATAGTAACAAAAGGGACAAAAGAACAAGATTAAGACAGAAAGGACATATTCAATTATGAACATAGTATGTCTTGTATTATAAACATAGTATGTCTTGTATTATAAACATAGTATGCCTTGCTTTTGCGAGACCGAAACGAGAGCGGGAGGTGAGGCCTTCGCCTTTACCTCACTCTTGTTCTGTTATGTATTTTGCCACGCAGCGGCTGCGTCAACCACAAACGTGACTAAGCCGCAGACGTATTAACCAGATATAAAAGTAGTGTTTAACTGGGTCAACCAACATTAAAAATAAGGCTCAAAGTAGTAACCCAATGCGTTAAACTACACTTGATAGTCGGAAGGCAGTGGCGAAATAGACAGAGTACTACGGTGAAGTACTGGAGTAATCTGCCCGTAGTACTGGAGTAATCTCGGTTTAGTACTGGAGTAATCTGCCCGTAGTACTGTCATCATAAAGCTTTGCTCTTAAGATAAAAAGCCTACGATAGTAGCATAGAACGGCTTTCTGACTCTGACAAGAAGCCAAGGTGAAACTGGCGCACCGGTTGAAGCCCTGTGTTTGGAGTCGAGAACTCATGAGTTCTCTTCTCCAAACACAAGGTTGGTATTGTGCACCGAATATCACTAAAAACACAAGCGTATAGACATCATCTATACGCTTGCGAGTTTTATTGTCCTACTTTTTGCCTTTTCGTGGCCCTTGTTCGTCACTTGTAGCATATCACTCCCCTCTCCCTTTGGAGAGGGGTAAGGGGGTGAGGCCGCTACTTAATACGCCTCGCTCTCCTCGTCTTTCACCTCTTCCACCGTGAGTTTCTGATGATCCATGGCGTGCCAGCAATAGGCGATGTAGGCCAGGACGATGGGAATGAGGAGGGAGACGTAGAACATCGTCTTGAGCGTGAACAGACTGCTGCAGCTGTTGGCAATCGTCAGTGAGCTCTGCAGGTCAGCGTTGGAGGGATAGTATGCCGTAGCATTCCATCCCGCGATAAGGAAGAGAACGAGGACGACGAGCACCGTGCCGATGCCTGCCGGCCAGATGCCCCGCGCGTAGTCAGCTTTCAGCCATGTGCGGATGATGCCGTATAGCAGGGCTACCACGCCGATGAGTAGCACGATAGCCAACGGCCACATCGTCAGCAGGTTGCTGAGATATTTCCCCGATGCCATGGTCACCACGCCCGTGCCGGCGTCGTAGGCAAAGCCATCCTTGACAAGCAGACGTACGAAGAAGGCGAGGAAGAACACGAGGAAGAGCACCGTGTTGGGCAGCAGCTTTTTGCGGCAGCGCTCACGAAGTGTCGCCTCGTCGATGTTGTTGCGCATGTAGAGCAGACCGAGGATGCGGGCCAGGAAGAGCACGGCCACGCCAAGCACCACGTTCCACGGGTCGAGGAGCGCGTCGAGACCGCACGAGGCGTTGGCCCAGTGGCTGATGACAGGCTGCGAGAGTGCCGTGACATTGGCCTTGTCGACGACAAAGTTACTACCGTCGAAGAAGGTGGCGACCGCACCGCCGAGGAGTAGCGGACCTACAATGCCGTTGATGATCAGGCACACCTGGAAGGTGCGGGCACCGAGGAAGTTGCCGAGCTTGTTTTGAAACTCATAGCTGACGGCCTGGATGACGAACGAGAAGAGGATGATCATCCAAAGCCAGTAGGCTCCGCCAAAACTCGTGCTATAGAACAGCGGGAAGGCGGCAAAGAACGCACCGCCGAAGGTGACGAGCGTGGTGAACGTAAACTCCCATTTGCGGCCCGTGGAGTTGATGACCAGACGGCGCTCCTCGGGAGTCTTGCCAAGTTCAAAGATGAGGGTATTGGCTCCCTGCACGAAGAGCAGGAAGACCAGCAGGGCTCCCAACAGTGAAATCAGGAACCACCAATAATGCTGAAGAAATGTATATGACATGGTGCTATGATTCTAAGATTGTCGTGAACAATATTACGCTAAAGCTCTGTTTCTTAAACAGCTGGCGTCTTTACTCGAAGTTGTAATTCTTGATCTGCTTGCACAGGATGCTGATCTCCACGGCGAGCATCGTGGTGAAGAGGAAGAGAAAGACGAAGAACGTCGTGGCGATGCTTCCCGACGACACGCCCGACACGGCGGCACCCACGGGCAGCATGTCCTGGATGGTCCACGGCTGTCGGCCTACCTCAGCGACCACCCATCCGGCCTCGCTGCCGATATAGGCTAAGGGCAGCATGACGATGGCGGCGATGAGCAGCCAGCGCGGCTTGGTGATGTCGAGCCGGTAGATATAGTGGAGCACGACGAGGAAGAACAGGATAAACAGGCAGCCGATGCCCACCATCGTGCGGAAGGCGAAGAAGCTGATCGGGATGTTCGGCACGAGATGGTGCACGTCTTTGATATAGCCATAGCCGAAATACGGCATGTCGGCCTTGAGCTGTGGCAAGAGCTTCTGTGCCTGAGCCTTGGCAGCGGTGGTGTCGCCCTTGCCGCTCTTGGCGGTGGTCATCAGCTGACGGTATTGTGCGAGGTTGGCGATGGCCCGTCGTCCGCGCATCATCTTCTCTTTGGCCGAAGGCTCCTTGCTGCCGTCGGGACGTGTGAAGCCGCGCAGGAGATCGTTCACGCCGGGCACGTAGCCGTCGGCATGATGGGTGGCGAGCAGCGAGAGCATCTGGGGCACAGCGATGCGGTAGGGCGGCTCCACCTCGTTCTCATAGTCGGGTTGAGAGAAGGGACCGGGCAGGGCGACGACGCTGAGGCCCTGGTGTGTGCCACCATTATAGAGTCCTTCCATGGCGGCGAGCTTCATGGGCTGAGTCTGAGCGACCATATAAGCCGAGTTGTCACCCGTGAAGGCTCCGAGCAGTGCGGCGACGAGGCCAACGATAGATCCTATCTTGATGCTCTGCTTGGCCAGCTGCGTGTTGCGGTGCTTGAGCAGATACCAGGCACTCACGGCCACGGTGAAGGCGGCGCCAATGATCCACGAGGTCGTCACGGTGTGGCAGAACTTATCCACGGCGAAGGGTGAGAGGGCCACGTCGGCAAACGAGGTCATCTCGAAGCGCATCGTGTCGGGGTTGAACTCCTGACCGACAGGATATTGCATCCAAGCATTGGCCACGAGGATCCACCAGGCCGAGATCGTAGCGCCCAGACCGGTGAGCCATGTCGAGGCAAGGTGAAAGCCGCGAGAAACTTTGTTCCAGCCGAAGAACATCACGGCCACGAAGGTGCTCTCCATGAAGAAGGCTACGATGCCCTCGATGGCGAGCGGAGCGCCGAAGATGTCGCCGACCATCCACGAATAGTTGCTCCAGTTGGTGCCGAACTCAAACTCCAGGATGATGCCGGTGGCCACGCCCATGGCGAAGTTCACGCCGAAGAGGCGTTGCCAGAAGCGTGCGGCTTCTTTCCAGAATGGTTTGCCCGTGCGGTAATAGCAGGTCTCCACGATGCCCATGATGAGTGCCAGACCCAGCGTGAGCGGTACGAAGAGCCAGTGATAGATAGCTGTCAGGGCAAACTGCGCGCGCGCCCAGTCCACCGTGCCAGTAGAGATGTCTAATAGGAGGTTTGTCATTGTGCTGTTGTTATTTTATGGTTATTTTTTCAATATCTGTGAGGAGACGAACTCCGCCTCCTGTCCTTTCTGTGCGTGCTCATGGATGTAGTTGGGGAAGAAAAACAGTTTGAGCACGGCAAAGATGATGAACAGCTTGATGAGGATCACTGCCCAAAGCGTGCGTCCGACGGTCATGCTTCGGAAGCCGTCGTAGTAGAGATGCCAAACCGAGGAGGCGAAGTGCTTGAGTCGTGCCATCATCAGCGTTTTTGTTATTAGGAATATTGTTGGCAAATATACGATAAATATTTTAAAGAAACAAGAAAAAGGAGAAAAAAAGAAGCGGCTGGGAAACTGCACAGCAGCATACCCAGCCGTATAATTCTGAAGGATGTGAGGATCCGCTTGCGAGATATGATCGGAGCGGAAAACGATGGAAAGCCTTATCTCAGTTTCTTTCCCTCGAAGTGCTCGATGGCCTCCACCCATTCGGGCCACATCTCCACGGCCTCGTTGGTTCCCAGGTCATAGGCCACCATAATCGTCTGGCCGACACATTTCAGTTCCTTCGTGTCGGTGTCGATGAGGCGCTGCGCGAGCTGGAAGCTCTTATGGCCAATGTGGGTGATCGCTGTCTCCACTGCTACGTGATCCCCGATGTGTACCTGCGAGAGAAAGTCAGCATCGACATGCACCGTGACGATGGCGTGGCGCTGGTCGATCTTCGTGTTGGGGATGTTGGCGAAGTAGTCCATCTTCGCCATGTCGTAGTATTGGAAATAGAGTGTGTTGTTGATGTGTCCGAACTGGTCGGCATCGTTCCAACGCAACTGTATGGGGAGCGAGTGATGGAACACTACGCTCTCCTGTTCTTTTTCGTCTTTTGTCTCTTTCATGATAGTTATCTTATTCCGGCACCTTGTCATACATGGCTTTCCACCAGCTGTCGTCGTCCTGCAGCCACTTGGCAAACCAGGCGAAGATGGTGTTCTGCCATTTGATGCGTTTGTTATAGTCTTGTATCCAGTGATTTTCGCCTTCCACCTCGACGAGTGCGACGGGGCGGCCCAGGAGCTTCAGCGCCGTGTAAAGCGCGATGCTGTTGGCTGTGGGCACGTTGGTGTCGGCCGTGCCGTGGACGAGGAGCAGCGGCGTGTGGATATTGTCGGCGTTGTAGAGCGGGCTGTGGTTGACATAGAGATCGCGGTCTGACCACGGATAGCGGTTAGCCATGCTCACCTCGCTGTAGGAATAGCCCCAGTAGCCTGATCCCCAGTACTGTGTGTGGTCGCTGATGCCGGCGTGCGAGACGGCGGCGGCGAAGAGGTCGGTCTTGGTCTGGAGATACTGCGTCATGAAGCCACCGTAGGACGCGCCGATGCATCCGATCTTCTTGGCGTTGACATAGCTGTGGTCGGCGCAGAACTTCTTCGTGCCCTCGATGATGTCGTCAGCCACGCCGTCGCCGGCCGTGTTGACATGGCGGGAGGCAAACTCCTGACCGAAGCCTGCGGCACCGCTGGGCTCGATGACATAGACCACATAGCCCTTGGAGGCGTAGAGCGGGAAGGGATAGTTACCGCCAAAGTAGCGGCTCGTCGGTGAGCATCCGCCATAGTAGTAGACGATCATCGGGTATTTCTTCGTCGCGTCGAAGTGAGGCGGCAGATAGTAGCGGCCGTAGATGGTGTCGCCGCGCGAGCTCGTGAAGTTCCACGACTGGCAGGTCGGCAGGTCCACGTCGGCGAGCTTCGTCTGCTGGTCTTCCAAGAGCGTGGACTTGCCGTTGGCGGTGTTCATCGTGTAGAGGCGGTCGACATTCATCGCGCTCTGTCCATTGTAGCAGAGCACGGGCGCTGTCTCAGCCATGTCGACACCGCCGACATAGTCCTCGGGTGTGCGCAGCGTCTCTATCTTTCCGCTCTTCGGATCCAAGCGGTAGAGGCGGCGGTAGTCACGGTCGAGGGCGTTGAAGTATATCTTGCCGTCGTAGTAGTTCCACTGCATGGTCTCGATGCTCGGGTCGAAGTCCTTGGTCATCGGGCGCACCATGCGTGTGGCGCAGTCGATGGTGTAGAGCTGATAGTCGTACATGCTCGGGATGCGCCCCTTGGGCAGGTTCTCGCCGATGCCGTCAAGACACTCCGGCGATCCCTTCACGGCAATGGTGCGGGCGTCGGGCGAGAAGATAGCGTTGGCGATGAAGCCGTCGCTGTCGACGAGACACTCCGGTTTCATCGTGTTCAGGTCGAGGCGATAGACCGAGTTGAGCGTTGTCGGACGCTTGCTCAGACGGGCACGCGACACCATATATAATAGATAGCGTCCGTCGCGTGAGATGTCGCAGAGCGAGACGTCGTGGTAACCGAAGGTCAACGGCTGGGCATAGCCTGTCGCCAAGTCGTATTTCAGCAGTTGGTTGCGGTTGCGCCACCCGGGCTGGCGGTCGTCGGGCTGAATGATCTGATGCACCTGACTGTCGTCCTTCGGTCCCTCCACTTCTTTCGAGATGATGAGGTATTTGCCGTTTGGCGACATCGTCCAGCTGCCTTCAGGAAGGTTTTCGGTGAGCACCTTCTCGGCGCCGGTGACGACATCCGCCTCGACGAGCTGGTTGCCCTTGACGCCCTTGCGGGTGAAGAGATAGCTGTCCTTGCCCGGCATCCAGCGCAGGCTCTTGTCGGAGGTGCGCACGGCGGTGCCGCGGCGAAGGTCGTAGATGGTGTAGAGCCAGGAAGTGTTGTTGGCCGACGTGGTCTCGTACGACGTGGTGATGGCGTAGCGTCCGTCGCTGCTGACCTGACTGCCATAGTAGTGCTTGCCGTTGAGGAAGTCAAGGAGCGTCAGTTCGCGGCGTCCGTTGTCGGATGTGGAGAACAGCGCGTCGGTGTCGGTGTCGAGACTCACCTGCAGCGAGTCGTGGTCACCGGGCTCGGTGAGATATTTGATGACAATGTCGTGGGTGGCGGGGGTCAGCGTCAGCGATCCGTCGCTCTCCTTGCCGTCGACATAGAGCTTGTAGTGTTTCATCTTTCCCACTTTCAGCGTGCCCTTGGCATAGCGGCTGTTGGTGAGGGTGAACTGGAGCAGATGGAGAGCTGTGGCGGCTTTGTCGGAGGGAGCGAAAGCGCCCTGGTATTCCTTGCCTTGCCGTGCCTTGGTCAGGTCGACGAAAGTGCCGAGCAAGTTATCAGACTTGTAGCCCTTGCGGTCGAGGCCGATGGTATCAACCATCACGGGGCGTTGCAGGACAAAGGGACCGCTGTAGCGGAAATGCGTCACGGGGCGTGTGGCGGCCTTCATGGGTTGCAGGGTGCATAGGGCAAGCCCTATCAGCGCAGTGCTCTTGCTCCACAGTGCTGTAGAAGCATGATGACAGATGTTCTTCATAAACGATGTGGTTAAAACAAAAAAGTCTCTCAATTCAACTGCAAACTTACACAAAATATATGAATTCCGTGCAAAAATGCTGCAATATATTATCGAAAACCGTTGTTTATTCAAAATAACATTAAGAAAAAACATCGAATATGACAGGCTTAGTAACAGTTCAGCGAATATCTCTCACACAGGGCCACGAAGAAGGCTTCGCCTTATGGAGTACACAGAGGTGCAAGAGTTGTTGGAGTAATATGAGCAAGAGATAAATGATAATTTAGAGGCGATGGCCCGCCAGCTCTACGATTACTGGTTCGTGCAGTTTGACTTCCCGAATGAGGAAGGCAAGCCTTACAAAAGCAGTGGAGGTGCTATGGTTTGGAATGAAAAGTTAAAGAGAGAGATACCACAAGGATGGCATTGTGGTACGTTGTTGGATATAGCAGAATACACAAACGGCTTGGCGTGTCAGAAATACCGCCCAACAGATAATAACAAATTGCCCGTTATAAAAATTAAAGAAATGCACGACGGCTTATCTGCTGACACGGAATGGGTAAAGGTTGATATTCCCGATGATGTAAAGGTGTTTGATGGTGACGTGTTATTCTCATGGTCTGCTTCTTTGGAAGTAATGCTGTGGGCTTATGGCAATGGAGGATTGAACCAACATATATTCAAGGTTACATCAAAGAATGGTTATCCACGCTCTTTCTATTTCTACCAGCTATTTCATTATGTAGGTGTATTCAAGCAGATGGCAGAGGCAAGAAAGACAACAATGGGACATATAACGCAAGACCATTTAAGGCAAAGCACAATCGCCCTTCCACCAAATGTAGATATTGCTAACAGGTTAGAAGAAAATCTCTGCCCAATTTTTGATGAAATAGTCAAAAATAACCAAGAGAATATGGCTTTGACTAAGCAGCGAGACGAACTCTTGCCGCTCTTGATGAACGGTCAGGCATCGGTAAATTATCATTTATCTGACGATTGAGAGTAATCTTCTTGTCTAGAGTAGCGAGTACAGATGCTAATTGTTTTTGTTCTTTCAAAGAATTTGGAACTATAAGTTTAAGATCCTTAATTCCTGCTTGAGACAAGTTGTCACGTGCTGATCCTGTACTTAGTCCAACCAGATAATCATATAGCGTGTCTATAGAATATTTAATAAATAGAGGATCATAGTCTGGATTAGGTAGAATCGCACATACGGCTTGGTTTGTACAAGCTTCCATTTTTAAAATTGAAGCCTTACCAGCTGTAGCTCCATACATAGCAACAAGAACAGTATCTATAGGATACATCTTAGTGCTTGAGTTGTCATAGCCTTCTTTTGTGATAAAGTTATTCGTTCGGTAAATATAGGGTTTTGCTAGTGTAGTGTCCTGACGAGTTTTACCCAAATTTAGGATAGAGGCTCACGAGCTTAACCCTCGCGTCCTTGGTAGTGAAATGCCAATTGACTTTTTT
>ONHQ01000048.1 GCA_900317685.1 uncultured Prevotella sp. | reverse complement strand
CATGTATATCAATGCCGACAAGTTCACCCCATCAGATGCCAAATATATTCCCACGGGTGAGATCCGCGATGTGACCGGCACACCGATGGACTTCCGCAAGCCTCACGCTATTCAGAAGACCATCACAGACACCACCTATGACCAAATCCATAACGCCACAGGCTACGACCATAACTGGTGCCTGAATACTTTCAAGAATGGTAAAGGCGATGACACACAGGTGGCAGCAAGCCTGTTCTCGCCTAAGACCGGCATTCTGCTGGAGGTGTTTACCAATGAGCCGGGCTTGCAGGTATACACAGGTAATTTCCAGGGAACAGGCATTCCTTGTAAACACGGTATCAAGTATCCGAAACATGTCAGTGTCTGCTTTGAAAGTCAGAAATACCCCGACAGTCCTACCAAAATCAACCAAAAAGCCAAGGGCTGGGAGATTTCTAATCCATTCCTCAAGCCGGGACAGACTTACTACAGTCACCTCGTGTATAAGTTTTCTGTGAAGAAATAACCGATTCTCATAACAAACATACTAATAACAAAAACTATGAACTGGAACGCAAAAGAATTTATTTGGCTTGACTGGGTGGTACTTGCCATAGGCATAGGCTTGGTGGCCGTGGCCGTCTACAGAAGCATTATGAAGGACAAGCGCAAGATGAAAGGCGCTGACAGTCAGGACTACCTCTTTGGTAAGGGAGAGCCCTGGTGGGTAATTGGCGCTGCCATCTTCGCCGCCAACATTGGTTCTGAGCACCTTGTCGGTTTGGCAGGTACAGGAGCCAAAGATGGTGTAGGCATGGCCCACTGGGAGATGCAAGGTTGGATGATCCTCATCCTCGGTTGGCTCTTCGTACCCTTCTATCAATTGCTCAACAACAAGCTGGGCCGAATTATTACGATGCCGGAATTCCTTAAATTCCGCTATACCAAGGCTACTGGCTCTTGGCTGAGCATCATCACGCTGGTGGCTTACGTGCTCACAAAAGTGAGTGTGACAGCCTTCACGGGAGGTATTTTCTTCGAGTATCTGTTAGGTATCCCCTTCTGGTATGGTGCTCTGGGACTGATCTTCATCACCGCTGTCTTTACCATCTTCGGTGGTATGAAGGGCGTGATGACGATGTCTGCCATTCAAACTCCTATTCTGATCATCGGTTCCTTCCTGGTACTTTTCCTTGGCTTGGCAACATTAGGCGACGGAAGCATCACTCAGGGTTGGAGCAATATGATGACCTATTGCAGTCATCTGCACAATGGCTACGGCACCACACACATGTTCCACTGGAGCGAGGGTGATCCTATGTACCATGAGTATCCCGGATTCGTTGTCTTCCTCGGAGCCTCTATCATCGGTTTCTGGTACTGGTGCACCGACCAGCACATCGTACAGCGTGTACTTGGTCAGACCAAGGGCGAGGACAATAGCGTCGTGATGAAACGTGCCCGCCGCGGTACCATCTGCGCAGGCTACTTCAAGCTTCTTCCAGTCTTCATGTTCTTGATTCCTGGTATGATCGCAGCAGCCTTGGCAGCTAATCCTGCCAAATATGGTTTGGTGATGAACAACACCGATGCCGCCTTTGCCCTGATGGTGAAAGATGTGCTGCCCGCCGGCGTAAAGGGCATTGTGACCATCGGTTTCATCAGTGCCCTGGTTACTTCTCTTGCCGCCTTCTTCAACTCTTGCGCAACTCTGTTCACCGAGGACTTCTACAAGCCGCTGCGTGCTGGCAAGAGCGAGGCTCACTACGTGCTCGTCGGTCGTCTGGCCACCGTTGCTGTCGTTCTCTTGGGCTTGGCATGGATGCCAATCATGATGAGCATGGACACCCTCTACAGCTATCTGCAGAACATACAGTCGTTGTTGGCCCCGGCTATGGTCGCCGTATTCTCTCTCGGTATCTTCTCCAAGAAGATCACTCCTATGGCAGGACAATGGGGACTCATCGGTGGCTTCGTGATTGGTATGCTCCGTCTCGTCACCAATGTCATCACTCATAACGGCGATGCCGCCATGACAGGTGCCTTCTGGGAGAACACCACATGGTTCTGGCAGACCAACTGGCTGATCTTTGAGTGCTGGCTGTTAGTGTTCATCATTGTGATGATGTTTGTCATCTCCATGTTCACCAAGGCACCCTCTCAGGAACAGATCGCCGCTATCACTTTCACACCTGAATACCGCAAACAGATCCGCGACAGCTGGAGCGTAGGAGACATCATTGCCTCATTAGGTGTAGTTGCACTTTGCGGTGCCTTCTATTGGTATTTCTTCTAATCCCATATACACATGACAGGATTTTATAGTGAACACTCTAAAGTATGGGTCTCTGTTGACTGCATCGTCTTCGGCTTTGAAGAAGATAAGCTGAAGCTGCTTATCGGCAAACGGCAGATGGATCCGGGACGCGGAGAATGGTCACTCTATGGTGGCTTCGTCGGACCTCAGGAAAGTCTGACAGAAGCTGCCCAGAGAGTTCTACAAGAGCTCACCGGCTTAACAGAACTCTACATGCGGCAGGTGGGAGCCTTCGGAGCCATCGACCGTGATCCGGGTGAGCGTGTCATCTCCGTAGCCTATTGCGCACTGATCAACGTGAAAGACTATGATGACTCGCTTCGTGAGCGTTATGGCCTCGAATGGGTACCGGTGGAAAACATGCCAAAGCTCTATTCCGACCATAACATTATGGTAAAAGACGCCCTGGCGATGTTGCGGCGCCACATCAACACCGAACCTCTGAGTTTTAACCTTCTGCCGGAGCTGTTTACCTTGACGCAGTTGCAGCATGTCTATGAGGCCATCTTAGGCACAGAGATCGACAAGCGCAACTTCCGCAAGCGCATCAAGCAGATCGATTTCATAGAGAAAACCGACAAAATCGACAAATTGACTTCCAAGCGCGGCGCTGCCCTCTATCGGTTCAACAGCAAAGCGTATGACGAAGATCCTGAATTTAAGTTATAACTATCATGTTAGAAGAATTAAAAGAAAAAGTATATCGTGCCAATCTCGATTTGGTAAAACATCAGTTGGTACTCTTCACTTGGGGCAATGTCTCAGGTATTGACCGCGAGAAAGGTCTCGTTGTCATCAAGCCATCCGGTGTCAGCTATGACACCATGAAAGCCAGCGATATGGTCGTCGTGGACTTGAAGACCGGCAAGGTGGTGGAAGGCGATCTGAATCCCTCTTCCGACACGCCTACCCACCTCGTTCTCTATCGTAACTTCCCGGAGATCGGTGGTGTGGTACACACCCACTCCACCTACGCTACAGCCTGGGCGCAGGCAGGATGCGACATTCCCAACATCGGTACAACTCACGCCGACTACTTCCACGATGCCATACCATGTACGGATGACATGACAAAGGATCAGATGGATGAGTATGAGTACAACACGGGTGTTGTGATTGTAGATAAGTTCAAGAAAGACCATATCAACTATGTGCATACACCCGGTGTTCTTGTCAAGAATCACGGCCCCTTCACCTGGGGCAAGGATCCTGACGAGGCCGTCTATCATGCCGTCGTAGCCGAGCAAGTGGCCAAGATGGCTTTCGTCTCTTTCTCCGTGAATCCACAGACCAAGATGAATCCTTTGCTCGTGGAGAAGCACTTCTCCCGCAAGCATGGCCCCAACGCCTACTATGGTCAGAAAAAGAAATAATGGGTACTTCCACAGTCAAATTATATTAAAAACATATCAACCAAACAATCATCATGGAAAAAGCATTTAAAGATTTCGAGATCTGGTTTGTCACCGGTGCACAGCTCCTTTACGGAGGCGACGCTGTCAAGCAAGTAGACGGACACTCTAAAGAGATGGTAGAAGGCATGAACAACTCAGGCCTGCTGCCTGTCAAGATCGTATATGCCGGTACGGCCAACAGCTCCAAGGAAGTGGCAGATGTCATGGCCCGCGCCAACGTAGACAGCAAATGTATTGGTGTCATCTGCTGGATGCATACCTTCTCTCCCGCCAAGATGTGGATCAAGGGAATGCAGATTCTTCGCAAGCCTCTCCTCCACTTACATACTCAGTACAACGAGAAAATACCATGGAACACCATCGACATGGACTTCATGAACCTTAACCAAAGTGCTCATGGCGACCGCGAGTTCGCTCATATTCTTTCTCGTCTGCGCAAGCCTCGCAAGACTGTCATCGGCTACTGGAAAGACGAGAAGACGCTCAAGCACATCGCTGTGTGGGAGCGTGTCTGCGCCGGTGTCGCTGACGCACAGGACTGCCTCATCATCCGCTTCGGCGACCAGATGAACAATGTCGCCGTGACCGACGGTGACAAGGTGGCTTTCGAGCAGGTACTGGGCTATCATGTCGACTACGTGCAGTTCTCTACTGTCATGGAGTATTTCGACAAGGTGAAGGACGAAGATGTCGATGCGCTCGTTCATGACGTTTACTTCAAGGAGTATGTTGTGGCAGATGCCTTGAAGGACGAGAAGAGCGTCGAATACAAGAAGATCTGGAACTCTGCCAAGGCTGAGCTTACGCTCCGTGCCGTGCTGAAGGCTTATGGTGCCAAAGGCTTCACCACCAACTTCGACGACTTAGGTGATGTCAACGTAGAGGAGACCGGCCGCGGCTTCGATCAGATTCCGGGCCTGGCATCTCAGCGTCTGATGCACGACGGCTACGGCTTCGGTGCTGAGGGCGACTGGAAGAGCGCTTGCCTCTACCGTACCACATGGTTCATGAGCCAGGGTCTGGAGGGCGGCACATCGTTCTTGGAGGATTACACACTGAACTTCGATGGCGACAACACATCAATTCTGGAGTCTCACATGCTTGAGGTCAACCCCGACATCGCAGAGGAGAAGCCACGTCTGGAGGTTCACTTCCTTGGCATCGGCGTACGCAAGACTCCTACAGCCCGTCTTGTCTTCACAGCAAAGCAGGGCCATGGCATCACGGCGACAGTCGTTGATATGGGTAACCGCTTCCGCTTGATTGCCAACGATGTCAACCTCATCAAGAGCCAGCCGCTGCCAAAGCTCCCTGTAGCATCTGCTCTGTGGATTCCTGAGCCCACATTTGAGGTGGGTGTCGGATGTTGGATGAATGCCGGTGGCACACACCACTCCTGCTTCAGCTTCGGTCTGACCGATGAGTATTGGCGTGACTTTGCTGAGATCGCAGACATGGAGGCCTGCATCATCAACAAAGATACCGACTACGAGCAGTTCCGCAAGGAGCTCCGCTGGAACGAGATGTACTATATGCTGAACAAAGCACTCCGCTAATTCAAACCGTTGTATTCCGGCAATGCTCTTCACGGAACATTGCCGGATATGACATTAACAAGGAAAGCAAATGAATGCTCAAACTATCATAGAATCCGGTCGTGCCGTTCTCGGTATCGAATTCGGATCCACACGTATCAAGGCTGTGCTGGTTGACGAGGAAAACAAGCCGATCGCACAAGGCAGCCACACGTGGGAGAACCAGCTCATCGACGGACTTTGGACCTATAGCATCCAGGCTATCTGGGAAGGCCTGCAAGACTGCTATGCCTCGTTGCGCCAAAATGTCAAAGAGCAATATGGCATAGAGATCACTCGTCTCGCTGCCATCGGCATCAGTGCGATGATGCATGGCTATATGCCATTTGGCGAGGACGACAAGATCCTCGTTCCTTTCCGCACTTGGCGAAACACCAATACAGGTCAGGCCGCAGAGGAACTCTCCAAACTGTTCAACTTCAACATTCCCCTTCGTTGGAGCATCTCTCACCTTTATCAGGCTATCCTCAATGGCGAGAGCCATGTCAACAGCATCAAATATCTCACGACGCTTGCCGGATATATCCATTGGCAACTCACAGGCAAGAAAGTACTGGGCATCGGTGATGCATCCGGTATGATCCCTATCGACCCGGAGACCAAGCAATTCGATGCGTCGATGATCGGGAAGTTCGAGAAACTCATCGCTCCCAAGCATCTGTCATGGCATCTCACCGACATCCTGCCCAAGGTGCTGGTGGCTGGTGAAGAGGCTGGAACACTTACCGAAAAAGGAGCCAAGCTCCTCGATGTCTCCGGCCATCTCCAGGCAGGTGTACCCTTCTGCCCACCTGAAGGAGATGCCGGAACGGGTATGGCAGCCACCAACGCGGTGAAGGTTCGTACAGGCAATGTATCAGCAGGTACTTCGTCATTCTCCATGATCGTGTTGGAGAAGAATCTCTCCAAACCTTATTCGGTCATCGACATCGTCACTACGCCTGACGGACTTCCTGTGGCCATGGTTCATTGCAACAACTGCACATCCGAGATCAACGCTTGGGTGAACATCTTCAAGGAATACGCAGAGATGTTGGGAGTCAAGCAAAACACCAATGACCTCTACACACGACTGTTCAACGTTGCCCTTGAAGGCGATGCCGACTGTGGCGGTCTGCTCTCCTACAACTATGTATCTGGTGAGCCCGTTGCAGGACTCGCTGACGGCCGTCCCCTCTTTGTGCGTGCCGCCAACGATAAGTTCACGCTTGCCAACTTCATGCGCACGCAGCTTTATGCCGCTGTCGGCGTGCTGAAAATTGGCAACGACATACTGTTCAAAGACGAGAAAGTCTCCGTAGACCGCATCACAGGTCATGGCGGATATTTCACAACGAAAGGTGTAGGCCAGCGTATTTTAGCCGCGGCTCTCAACTCTCCAATCTCTGTCATGGAGACCGCCGGTGAGGGAGGAGCCTGGGGTATTGCGCTCTTGGCATCCTATTGCATCCACCGCTCAAAGGGCCAGAGCCTGCCCGACTTCCTTGATGAGCGCGTCTTCGCCGGCAACACCGGAACGGAGATCACCCCGACACCTGAGGATGTAGCAGGATTCGACGCGTATATCGAAGCCTATAAGCAGGGACTTGAAATAGAAAAAACAGCTGTCAAGTACAAGGCAGCAAAATAGGAACAAGATCTTATCACTTACTATATTATATTATGAACGACATTGAATTAATGAATCGCGCAGCCGACAACATTCGTATTCTGGCTGCTTCGATGGTTGAAAAAGCTAACTCTGGCCACCCCGGTGGTGCTATGGGAGGCGCAGACTTTATCAATGTACTTTTCAGCGAGTACTTGATCTATGATCCCGAGGATCCCACATGGACAGGCCGCGACCGCTTCTATTTGGATCCTGGCCACATGAGCCCTATGCTCTATAGCGCACTGACGCTCCAGGGCAAATTCTCACTCGAAGACATCAAGCAGTTCCGTCAGTGGGAATCTCCCTGCCCGGGTCACCCCGAACTCGATGTGATGCATGGCATTGAGAATTCCTCCGGTCCTTTGGGCCAAGGCCATGCTATCGCAGCAGGCTCCGCCGTTGCCGAGAAATTTCTCGAAGCCCGTCTGGGCAGCGTGATGATGCAACACCATATCTATTGCTATATCTCCGACGGTGCCGTTGAAGAGGAGATCTCCCAAGGCGTAGGCCGTATCGCCGGCACCTTAGGTCTTGACAACCTCATCATTTTCTACGACTCCAATGACATTCAGCTGTCTACAGAGACCAAAGACGTGATGAACGAGGACACCGCAGCAAAATACCGTGCATGGAACTGGAATGTCATTGAGATCAATGGCAATGACGTGGCAGAGATCCGCAAGGCACTGGACGCAGCACTGGAAGAGAAAGAGCGCCCTACCCTCATCATTGGTAAGACAATCATGGGTCGTGGTGCTGTAAAGGCTGACGGCACAAGCTATGAACATAACGTGAAGACTCACGGAGCACCTTTGGGCGATGGCGCTTACATCAACACCATCAAGCACTTAGGTGGTGATCCTGAGAATCCTTTTGTCATCTTCGACGATGTAAAGAAGCTCTATGCCGACCGTCGTGAGGAACTGAAGAAGATCGTAGCAGCTCGCCGTGCTGAGGAGGCAGAGTGGGCTAAGGCTAATCCAGAGAAGAAAGCCTTGATGGACACATGGTTCTCCGGTAAGGCTCCTAAGATCGACTGGAGCAAGGTGCAGCAGAAGGAAGGCTCCGCCACACGTGCCGCTTCCTCTGCTTGCCTGGCTGAGCTCGCCAAACAGGTTCCTAACATGATCTGTGCCTCTGCAGACCTGTCCAACTCTGACAAGACCGACGGTTTCCTGAAGCAGACCCACGCCTTGAAGAAAGGTGACTTCTCCGGTGCCTTCTTCCAGGCTGGCGTCGCCGAGCTGACAATGGCCGACATGTGCATTGGTATGATGCTCCATGGCGGTGTCATCGCTGCCTGCGGTACCTTCTTCGTGTTCTCCGACTACATGAAGCCAGCTGTTCGTCTGGCTGCACTGATGGGCGTACCCGTGAAGTTCATCTGGACCCACGATGCCTTCCGCGTTGGTGAAGATGGTCCTACACACGAGCCCGTTGAGCAGGAAGCTCAGATCCGTTTGATGGAGAAGCTGCAGAACCATAAGGGACAGGACAGCGTGCGCGTGTTCCGTCCGGCCGATGCCGACGAGACAACAGTTTGCTGGGAGATGGCTATGGAGAACATGGACACACCGACTGCGCTGATCTTCTCCCGCCAGGGTATCGCCAAGCTTCCTGAGGGCAATGACTATCAGCAGGCTCGCAAGGGCGCTTACATCGTAGCAGGCTCTGACGAGAATCCTGATGTCATCCTCGTTGCCAGCGGCTCTGAGGTCTCCACACTTGAGGCAGGCTGCGCGGCACTCCGTGCCGACGGCATCAAGGTGCGTGTGGTCAGTGCTCCTTCTGAGGGCCTTTTCCGCCGCCAGTCTCAGGAGTACCAGGAGAGTGTACTCCCCTATGATGTCAAGAAGTTCGGTATGACAGCCGGACTGCCCGTTACGCTCGAAGGCCTGGTAGGTATCGGCCCCAACAGCCGTATCTATGGCATGAAGAGCTTCGGCTTCTCTGCTCCTTACAAGGTTCTTGACGAGAAGCTCGGCTATACCGGTGAGAATGTCTACAAGCAGGTGAAAGCTTTCTTAGGCAAGTAATGAACCGCTATATATAAATAAAAGATGAGCAATGGTAGACAATACCATTGCTCATCTGACGTTATATACAAGTTAATTCTAAAATATAAAAACACGCGAGATGGAAATTAAAACAGTAGGACTGGCAAGTGATCATGCCGGCTTTGCCCTGAAGCAGTACGTCAAGAAATACCTTGATGAGCGCAACATTCCTTACAAAGACTATGGCACATTCACCGAGGATAGTTGCGACTACCCCGACTTTGGTCATGCGCTTGCACGTGGCATCGAGTCTGGCGAAGTCTATCCGGGCATTGGCATCTGCGGATCCGGTGAAGGCATTGCCATGACACTCAACAAACATCAGGGCATACGCGCCGGACTTTGCTGGATTCCGGAAGTGGCTCACCTGATTCGTCAGCACAACAACGCGAACGTCCTTGTCATGCCCGGCCGCTTTATCGACAACGACATGGCAAAGAAAATCATGGATGAGTTCTTCTCCACTGACTTTGAAGGCGGACGTCACGAGCGTCGCGTCAAGAAGATACCACTGACATCAGAGAAATAGAGGCGGACAGAATATTTATAACATATAAAAACCTAAGAAAGTACGTTGCGCAATGGCAATCATCTTTCTTAGGTTTTCTTTTTTCTCCATTACAGAAAGGCACCTCTGACGAGAAGTTTTCGCCAGAGGATCAACAAGCCTTAATCATTTTTCGGGAACCTCGTAACGGTCACCTGTTTGCTTGACGATTTGCTCCCGATAGGTTTCTGGATAGCCAGGGCGCTTCACTGCTACTCCGATACCTTCCGGTGTACGCAAGAACTTTCCGTCTTTTTCGGGCTTCACTGTCATATCATTGTATTTCACTATCAGATAGAAAGCAAGCTGCTTCCAACGTGCCAACATCTGTTGAGCAACCGTGTTGCTATAATCATTTAGATAACGAACGGCAGCGTTCTCATCGGATGAAGCCATTGCCACAGCCTTGTCCTCCACCTCTTTCTGACGAGCGAAATAGCTCTGCTCCAAAGAGTCACGGACAGCCTTCAAACTTGGGAACATCTGAGAATAACGTGGATAGACCATATTGCTCACCCAGTTGCAGACCCAATAAGCATTCTTCATCGAGAAGGTCAGTGCGTCAGCACCCGGAGTATTATAGCACTCAGGCTGTACCGTGTTGCCACAATAGATCGGCGTATATGCCACCATATTGCCATCGTCATTGCCAAACCACAGCACACCACCCACTTTACGTGGCAGCCATGCACGCATCTGAGAGACAAAGGTAAATCCCGTCTGCTGCGTGCTGGTCGGACGCTCATTGAAGTATTTCTTGCCATTCACCTCATAGAAAAGCGGTGTAGGGCGATAAGGCATCTGCCAGATACCGCCACCAATATCTGTGGAATCTATAGCCATCGGAGTACCCTCGTAGTGGTCACGCATAGCCACTTGAACATCTTGAACAGACAGTTTACGCGATGGGATCACCCATAAAGGCATATCCTCTGCTGTAGAGTCTTTGCCAAGAGCCCAAGGCAGATATTTGTCCATGCCCTTGGCGTAGCGGTTAAAGAACTGCCACACACGTGCATCACAAATGCGGCGACCACTGAAGTCCGGCTTTGCGTAAGTCATCTTCCAGTTAAAGTCAGCATCCTTCCCTTTGAACCATCCCTTTTTACGTGCGAAGGCAACCACGTCTTTAGCATACATCACATTGTTTTTGTCCTTCATATTGAACTTACCAATGCGACTCTGATTGGCATGACCACAAATGGCATCATCGGGAATGCGCTGTGCCACCCACACGACACCCTTTTCTCCTTTTCCTTTGCCCTGCATCTCCATGATCCAAGCTTCGTTAGGATCACAGATAGTGAACGTCTCGCCTTCAGAGCAATAGCCATAGGTCTGAGCCAGCGTTGTCATCACCTTGATGGCTTCGCGTGCAGTGCGAGAACGTTGCAAGCCAAGATAGATCAGCGAACCATAGTCGATACCGCCATCCGGATTGACCATCTCCTCACGGCCACCATAAGTAGTCTCACCAATGGTCACTTGAAACTCATTGATGTTGCCAATGACATTATAGGTGACAGGAGCTTCCGGTATCTTGCCAATATATTTATGTGTATCCCAGTCCACGATGTCACGCATCTCTCCCTTTTTATGTGTTCCTGCAGCATAATGTGCCAAGCCAATGAACATGCCATAGTCATCGGCATTGTAGCTGCAGATGACAGAACCATCGACAGATGCTTTCTTTCCTACAATAAAATTAGTACAAGCCTCACCCTGTGTTGCACTCATAGCAAGTGCTGCCAGGGTGATGCCGCAAATACGAGATTTGATTTTCATAGTCTGATTATTTATTTTCAACAAGCCTTAAAGCTCATGTCAAGGCCTTTGACGCTGTGTGTGAGCGCACCTACGCTGATAAAGTCTACTCCCTGCTCGGCATAGTCCCGAATCGTGTCATAGGTGATACCACCGGAAGACTCAGTCTCAAAGCGATGGTTGATGATGTCCACGGCTTTCTTGGTGTCAGGAACAGAGAAGTTGTCAAGCATGATGCGGTTCACACCACCCTTGTCCAACACTTGCTGCAACTCATCGAAGTCGCGCACCTCAATTTCAATCTTCAAATCGAGATGTTTGTCTTTTAAATATTGATGACAGCGGTCGATAGCATTGGCTATGCCTCCAGCGAAATCGATATGGTTGTCCTTCAACAGAATCATATCGAAAAGACCAATACGATGGTTCATGCCACCGCCAAGTTTCACGGCTTGCTTTTCGAGCATACGCATACCCGGTGTGGTCTTGCGCGTGTCGAGAACATGACAACCGGTGCCGGCGATACGCTCCACATATTTATGTGTCATCGTGGCGATGCCACTCATGCGCTGCATGATATTAAGCATTAAACGCTCAGTCTGCAAGAGCGAACGTGTCTTACCTGAGACGATCATCGCAATATCGCCTTTCTTCACCGGTTGTCCATCACCGATGAGCACTTCTACCTTCAGCGTAGGATCGAAACGGTCAAACACTTTCTTGGCTACCTCAACACCGGCAAGAATGCCATCTTCCTTGATAAGCAGATGGCTCTTGCCCATGGCATCTTCCGGAATACAGCACAAAGTGGTATGGTCTCCATCACCGATATCCTCAGCAAATGCCAGGTCGATGAGTTTATCTTCTAATTGATCTACTGATAACATAATATTGAATGTTGAATGATGAATGATGAATGATGAATTATTAGAATGTTGAATGATGAATTGTCATCATCACGGCCTTCGCATAGAGTCCGGCGCCATCTGCATTTGCGCATTTGCGGGCATAGGCTGGGGAGCGCCATCAGGACCATTGGGCCCAGCCGCACCAGCGGCAGGATTTCCTTGAGCACCTTCCTTCTTAGCATGAACTCTGAAGAGATGGATATGACTGACACATGCCATCTTCAACGTCGTCATCGAACTGTTCATGTCATTGTTTCTCGCCAGAAGGAAGAAACCCTTGACCTCTTTGATCCCCAAAGAATTGGGATCATCGATGGAAAGATCATACTTCGACGAGCTGGAGAAATGCATCACACGTTGCGCTACGCTGTCATTACGATAGACCAGTGACAATACCACGACTCCATCTCTTGTACCATCCTGATAGATGAAATCACTTTGGAAGTTTAAGACATACGTGTCTCCCTTATGAAACGCGCTGTCCGCCATCATCGAGAAAGAGTAAAGATTGTAGGGCTCGTTCGGAATGAGCACGACAGAGTTGCTCTCTTTCCAAATATCAGTGGTATCGCCGTTGGCGGTAAAGTTTCCAGCAGTACCTACAGAGGTGCCAAGTTCTTGCGCCTTATCCTGTAAGCGTTGGGCAACATGCTCATAGATCTTATGGAGCTGATCAGCATGGCGCATGTAATAAACCATCGAGGTATCAAACTTCTCCTGAGTGACACCATATTTCTTCAAAACAGCGGTGCGATAAGCGATGACATTCTCAGCATAGTTGCCCTTGGCCTGCTCTGCCATTGCATCTGCCATGTGATAATCATAGAGCAGATCCTCCATGTCGCCCGGCGAGATGAAAGTACTTGGTACAGAGGGTTTACAACTCATCGTAAACGACAGCACCATGACCATGCTGCAGAACACCAACAGCAAACGCAGACACCTCATTGTTTCCCTCCTTTCTCGTCAGCGGATGACGATGCTGAAACGGAATGCTCACGGTGCAGTCCCTTGTCAACAGTAGCGTTGAAAGACTCTAAATCCTTACGGCAGAATATCAACATAGCAATGACACCCACCGTGATGCTGGCATCGGCAAAGTTGAAGACCGGAGAGAAGAAGGTAAAAGGCTCACCACCCCAAATTGGAAACCACATGGGGAAAGTGCCATGTATCAAAGGGAAATAGAACATATCCACTACACGCCCCATTAAGAAATCGGCATAGCCTGTGCCAAAAGGCACAAAATAAGAAACATAGTCAGGCGAAGAGTTGCTGAAAATGAGTCCATAAAACATGGAGTCGAAGATATTACCAGCAGCACCGGCTGCAATCATCGAGAGCAAGACGACATAGCGCGTTCGGCCATGCTGTTTGACGGTCTGCCAAATAAACCAGCCTATGGCCGACACAGCCACGATGCGAATGACGCTCAGAAAAACTTTACTTCCGAGTGTCATTCCAAAAGCCATGCCCTTGTTTTCGATAAAGGCAATATAGAACCAGTTGGTGATCTCGATGGAGCTACCCAACGTCATGTGGGTTTTCACCCAGATCTTTATCAACTGATCGACGACCAGAATGGCGAGGACGATGATCCACGCCAAACGGCCGTCGGTGAGAATTTTCTTTTTGCTATTCATTTAAAATGATATAGACTATCAGATGTGTTCACAGATGAATTTCATCTGATCATTAGGCATTTGCCTTTTCTACTTTGATATTAAGCTTGAAGCTGTCGAAGTCCGTCTCCGCACCATCGTTGTCAGCCACTGTGATGCTGTCAGCCAACACCTGTCCTTTGATATAGTCAGCGAAAGACTTCACAGCGGCCTCAATCACATCATTGGGAGCCACAGTGACATTGATACGGTCGGTGATCTGCAAGCCCGTCTCCTTACGCAGGTTCTGAATGCGGTTGACAAGCTCACGGGCCATACCCTCATTGCGAAGTTCTGGCGTCAACTCCACTTCCAAAGCTACCGTCAGATTGCCCTCGTTGCTGACGAGCCATCCGGGGATATCCTCAGAGATGATCTCCACATCAGCAGCGTCGACAGTGACATTTTGTCCGTCAACATCAAAGCTCAAGCTACCCTCGCGCTCCAATGCCGCAATGTCGTCTTGTGACAGACCGTTCATCTTGGCAGCGACGCCCTTCATCAGCTTACCAAACTTCTTGCCCATGACACGGAAGTTGCACTTCACCTTCTTCACCAAGATGCTTTGTCCCTCAGCAAAGTTGAGTTCCTTGACATTGACCTCGTTCATGATCAGGTCTTTGACAGCCTCGATGTGCTTACGCTGGTTGTCGTCGACAGCCGGAATCAGAATCTGCTGCAGCGGCTGACGCACCTTAATGTTGACCTTACGGCGCAAGGCGAGGACCATAGAGGTGATCTTCTGTGCCATGTCCATGCGCTGCTCCAAATCAGTGTCGATCAGATTCTCGTCAACGACAGGGAACGACTCGAGATGCACGCTCTCCATTTTACCGCCCAAATCGTGATAGAGCTGGTCAGCGGAGAAAGGTGCAAAGGGTGCAAGTACCTTTGCCACCGTCATCAAACATGTATAGAGCGTATTATAAGCGGCGAGTTTGTCGTCACTCATTTCCTTGCCCCAGAAGCGTTTACGGTTCAGACGCACATACCAG
This sequence comes from uncultured Prevotella sp., assembly GCA_900317685.1. GTDB lineage: Bacteria > Bacteroidota > Bacteroidia > Bacteroidales > Bacteroidaceae > Prevotella. Next base: position 21,535 of record ONHQ01000048.1, on the reverse strand, counting down.
TTGCTGAGGTTGTCGTTGACGAATGCATCGATCAGACGGCCGGCACGGGTAGGGTCATAGCCATCGAGTTCACGACGCACACCCTTGACGAGCGTGTTGAGACTGGAGAGAATCCAGCGGTCGATTTCCACGAGATGATCCTTGGAAGCTTCCAAAGACGTTGTCTCGGGATCATAGCCGTCGACATTGGCATAGAGGGCAAAGAAGCTATACGTATTATATAAGGTACCGAAGAACTTGCGACGCACCTCGTCAACACCATTCGGGTCGAACTTCAGGTTGTCCCATGGCTCACTATTGGTCATCATATAGAAGCGCACAGGGTCAGCACCGTATTTGTTGATCATCTCAAAGGGGTCGGTGACATTGCCCACGTGCTTGCTCATCTTGTTGCCCTTGGCATCGAGAACGAGACCTGAGGAGATGACATTCTTGAAGGCGACAGAGTCAAAGACCATCGTAGCGATGGCGTGGAGCGTGAAGAACCAGCCGCGTGTCTGGTCAACGCCCTCGTTGATGAAGTCTGCGGGGAAAAAGGCAGGCGGCACGGGAGTACCTGTGTAGGTGCTATGTATGAGCTCATTGCGGTATTCGCTTTCGCTCTTCCCCGTCTTCTTAAGTCCCTCTGCGTTGATTTCGCCCTCGAAAGGATAATGCTGCTGAGCATAAGGCATGGAACCGGAATCAAACCACACGTCGATCAAATCACTCTCACGATACATCGGTTTGCCCTCATCGTTGACGAGCACAATATAGTCGATATACGGGCGGTGGAGATCAATCTTGTTGTAGTTCTCCTCAGAATAGTCACCCACGACAAAGCCCTTGTCCTTGAGTGGGTTGCTCTTCATCACACCGGCAGCGACCGACTTCTCAATCTCGTTGTAGAGCTCTTCCACCGATCCGATGCACTTCTCTCCACGGTTCTCGTCGCGCCAAATGGGCAGTGGCGTGCCCCAGAAGCGTGAGCGGCTGAGGTTCCAGTCGTTGAGGTTCTCCAGCCAGTTGCCGAAGCGGCCGGTACCCGTAGACTCCGGATTCCAGTGGATGGTCTTGTTGAGTTCCACCATACGCTGCTTCTTGGCCGTGTCACGGATGAACCAGCTGTCGAGCGGATAATAGAGGATTGGCTTGTCGGTACGCCAGCAGTGGGGATAGTTGTGGACATGCTTCTCGATCTTGTAGGCGGTGCCCTCCATCTTCATCTCCATACAGATGATGACATTCAGGTCATCGGCTTTCTCCGAAGCTTTCTTGTCCCACACGCCGTTGGGATTGAATTTCGGGTCGTAGGAGTTCTTGACATAGTCACCGGCGTGATGGCCGTAGGCTTCCGTGTCGACACAGTGCTCAATGAAGTTCTTGTCGAGCTCATCGAGCACATAGTATTTTCCTTGTAGATCCACCATAGGGCGTGTCTCGCCCTTCTTGTTGATCAAGTAGAGTGCCGGCACATGGGCGTCCTTGGCTACCTTGGCATCGTCGGCACCAAAGGTAGAGGCGATATGCACGATACCGGTACCGTCTTCTGTGGTCACGTAGTCACCGGGGATGACACGGAAAGCCTCGCTCTCCATCTCCACGAAATGATCCTTGCCATTCTCGCCGACAAAGACTTTCTCGGGATGAGCCTCGGCATAAGCATTGACGAATTCGGGCTGATACTCTCCTACTTTCTCGCAGGGCTTCACCCATTTCATCAGCTGGCTATAGTGCATTCCGACGAGCTCACTGCCTTTCATGCGGTCAACGACTCTCCAAGGGCAGATCTTCTTCTCCTTGTCAAAGGCAGGCAGCTCACCCTCTTTGCACTCTTGGTCAGCCTTGAGATAAGCGCCCAGCCGGGCCTCTGCCATGACGAGCGTCATCGGCTCGCCGTCGTAGGGGTTGTAGGTCTCCACAGCGACATAGTCGATGTTGGGTCCCACACACAGTGCGATGTTTGAAGGCAGTGTCCAGGGCGTGGTGGTCCAAGCGATGAAATAAGGCTTGCCCCACTTTGTCCACTTCTCTTTCGGATCCGTGATGAGGAACTGTGCCGTCACCGTGGTATCCTTGACGTCGCGGTAGCATCCCGGCTGGTTGAGCTCATGGCTCGACAGTCCGGTACCGGCAGCGGGAGAATACGGCTGGATGGTGTAGCCCTTATAGAGCAGTCCCTTGTTGTAGAGCTGCTTGAGCAACCACCACAGGGTCTCAATGTATTTATTGTGATAAGTGACATAGGGATGATCCAAATCGACGAAATATCCCATCTTCTCGGTCAGTTCACGCCACTCTGCCGTAAACTTCATCACGTTCTCGCGGCATTTGTGGTTATAGTCCTCCACCGAGATATACTTGTCTGATTTCTTGTTGTCGATATCTTTTTTGGTGATACCCAGCTCTTTCTCCACACCGAGCTCCACGGGCAGTCCGTGTGTGTCCCATCCTGCTTTGCGCTTCACCTGGAAGCCCTGCATGGTCTTGTAGCGGTTAAAGGTATCCTTGATGCTGCGTGCCAGCACATGGTGGATACCGGGATGACCATTGGCCGATGGAGGACCCTCGAAGAAGATAAACTGAGGGCAGCCCTCTCTCTCATCAATACTCTTGTGGAAGATGTCGTTCTTCTCCCATTCCTTCAACACCTCGTCGTTGATCTTCGTCAGATCGAGACCGGTATGTTCGGCAAATCTCTTAGACATAAATGATTCTCTTTCTTTACCTTGTATTAATATTCTTGCGCAAAGGTAGTAAAAAAATAGGTTTCCTACAAAACAATCATTGCTTTTTAGTTAAAAATGAGTATCTTTGCACAAAAACAATCAGCTATGGACATTAAGAAAGCCCAATTTGTCATCTCAGCACCCACAGTGTCGATGTGCCCAAAAGACAATAAACCGGAATTTGCCTTCATCGGACGAAGCAATGTCGGCAAATCAAGTCTCATCAACATGCTCTGCAACCACAAAGGCTTGGCCAAAACTTCAGCCACTCCCGGTAAGACGTTGCTCATCAACCATTTTATCATCAACAACGAATGGTATCTCGTCGATCTTCCCGGCTACGGCTATGCCAAGCGCTCCAAAACCGTACAGGACAAGCTCGACAAGATGATACGCTCCTATATTCTCCAGCGTGAGCAGCTCTGCAATGTCTTCGTGCTCATCGACATCCGCCACGAGCAGCAGAAGATCGACCGTGAGTTTGTCGACTGGCTCGGCGCCAGCGGCATCCCCTTCTCCATCGTCTTCACAAAGGCAGACAAGCTGGGACCGGTAAAAGCAAAGGTCAATGCCAAGCAATGGATGGACGCTCTGCTCGACACATGGGAGTCGCTCCCACCCTATTTCATCACCAGCTCGGAAAAGAAGACTGGAAAAGACGAGGTCCTCAACTACATCGACGAAATCCTCAAGGAAATCAAAGGTTGAAATTCAAAGTATCTATGACTCCTTATTTAGACGTACAAAATCTCACAAAATCTTTCGGCGCACAAGTGCTGTTCCGCAATATCAGCTTCTCGGTAGGTGAAGGGCAGAAAGTAGGCCTCATCGCCAAGAATGGCACCGGAAAGTCTACGCTCTTGGAGATATTAGCAGGAAAAGAAGGCTACGACGACGGACAGATCATCTATCGCAACGACATACGCATCGGATTCCTGGAACAGACACCTAAGTTCGACGCTGAGGAGAGTGTGCTCGACGCTTGCTTCAATCACGAGGGCAATCCCGACAAGATCCTCAGAGCCAAGCAAATCCTCACCCAGCTGCACATCACGGACCTCGACCAGCCCATGGGGCAACTCAGCGGCGGACAGCAGAAGCGTGTGGCGCTTGCCAATGCACTGCTCAACGAGCCTGACTTCCTCATCCTCGACGAGCCGACCAACCATCTCGACCTTGAGATGATCGTTTGGCTGGAGGGATATCTGTCACGCTCCACGCTCACTTTGCTGATGGTGACCCACGACCGCTATTTCCTCGACCATGTGTGCCAAGTGATCCTGGAGCTCGACAACGAGACGATTTATTCCTATCACGGCAATTATAGCTATTATTTAGAGAAGCGGCAGGAACGCATTGAAAATCAGACAGCTGAGATAGCACGAGCAAAGAATCTATATCGCACCGAACTGGAGTGGATGCGGCGTATGCCACAAGCCCGTGGCCACAAGGCGCGCTACCGCGAGGAGGCCTTCTACGACCTGCAGGCCAAAGCCCACCAGCGCATCGAGGAACGCCAGATGAGACTCAAGGCCAGCAACGTATATATTGGCTCGAAAATCTTTGAGTGCCAATATGTCTCAAAAAAATTCACCGACTCGAAGGGCAACGAGAAGATCATCCTCGACAACTTCTACTACAACTTCGCGCGGTTCGAGAAGATGGGCATTGTCGGCAACAACGGCACCGGCAAGTCCACGTTCATCAAGATGCTCCTCGGTATCGTGCCACCTGACTCGGGTAAGTTCGACATTGGTGAGACGGTGCGCTTTGGCTATTTCTCGCAGGAAGGACTACAATTCAACAATGACGAGAAAGTCATCGATGTCATCACCGACATTGCCGACTACATCGATCTTGGCGGAGGCCGTCACATGACAGCCTCACAGTTCCTCAACTATTTCATGTTCACGCCGGAGCAACAGCACAACTATGTCTACAAGCTCAGCGGTGGCGAACGCCGCAAGCTCTACCTCTGCACCGTGCTCATGCGCAATCCTAACTTCCTTGTCCTTGACGAGCCTACCAACGACCTCGACATACAGACGCTGCAGGTGCTGGAGCAATATCTCGAAGACTTCCCCGGCTGTGTCATCGTGGTCAGCCACGACCGCTACTTCATGGACAAGGTAGTGGATCATCTGCTCATTTTCAAGGGCAATGGTGTCATCAAGGACTTCCCTGGCAACTACACGCAGTATCGTGAATGGAGCGCTCTGAAATCCAAAGAGGACAGTGAGAAGGAGAAAAACAAGGCTGAGAAAACACCGGCCAAGAAGGACTATCACCACGACACCCGACGCCGCATGAGCTACAAGGAGAAGCGGGAGTTTGAGCAGCTCACTGCCGACATTGAGAAACTGGAAAACGAGCAGAAGCAATTGGAAACAGAACTTTGCAGCGGACAGCTCTCCGTGGAGGAACTCACAGAGAAAAGCAAGCGCTTCACTAAGCTTAAAGATGAACTTGACGAGAAAAGCATGAGATGGCTGGAATTGAGTGAATTAGATAGTTGATTTTAAGACAGCTGGAGAAAGATCTGTAGTTATGAACATTCATCGTTGTTGGCATCAGATTCTGATCATGGCACTCTTCGTTCTCGTGGCGTTACCGCTGAGGGCAAGAGAGCGTGCCGACACAGCACTGCTGCATCGGGTATTTCACTATGCTGCCACGGTGGACACCACACACATGCAGGGCTACGCCACCTATGCTTACAACCGCTTCACGATAGACATTGACAAGAAAAACCCGCTGCTCATGCTGGTACCTTCGCTCTATGTTATCGCCCATGGCCATAACCGGCATTATATCAGCGAGACTTTCTCCAACAATATCTACAAGCGCAGGCGATTCGACACGCATGTGCTCCTGCACACCACGACGATACCTCATGGGCGGCAGGCGTGGGACCGGGTGCTGAGCTATCTTTCACCCAACATCTACAACACGACCATCATCGAGAACTACCTCCTCTCGCCCTTCCATGCCGACAACCGCAAGTTCTATCGCTATCGAGTGGCTTTTCTCCTCGACGGCACCGCACGCGTCACTTTTCACCCCCGCCGCGACAACACCCAGCTGGTCGATGGTGAGGCACTGGTCGACTACTACACCGGCCGCGTCCTCCGCTGTACACTGAAAGGCGAATACGACATGATCGACTTCACGCTCAACATCACACCCGGCGATAAGGGCTTCACCACCCTGTTGCCACAGCAATGTGAGGCTGAGACCCGGTTCGCCCTGCTCGGCAACAAACTCAGGGCGCAAGCTTTGGCCTGCTATCAACGACCGAAGCCTCCCGTGGACTCCTTCCCCAAGCGCGATGACTATGGGCTCATGTCGTCCTTGCGCCCCGACACGCTCTCGCCCAAAGAGCTGCAGCTCTATACCCAGATGTTCACCGAGAAATACAAAAGAGATTCTGTGGAGCTCACCAAGGTCAACAGACCCAAAAAGCACGACTTCGTCAAGGATGTGCTCTGGGATGTCATCGGCAACAACGCACTCAACCGCTTCAAGTCAAACTTTGGCGTCAACAACCAAGGTTATATCCGACTCAACCCCATGCTCAACCCGCTGTATATGAGCTACGACCACAACCGCGGCATCACCTATAAGATTGATCTCCGTGGCAACTATCAGTTTTCTGAGCAAAAAGAAATATCTCTGAGGTTCCGGGGCGGTTACGCCTTCAAGCAGCACCGCTTCTATTGGCGCGTGCCGCTCTACTACTATTTTCATAAGCGCAAAAACGCTTACATAAAATTTGAAATAGGCAACGGCAACAATATCCATAGCGACAAGGTACGCAACGACATCCAAAGGGAACTGCCCGACACCACCAACATCACTCCGATTCTCGACCGACTCCATGAATTCCAGCAAGCCGACAGCCGACTGGTGCTCAACTACGATGCCAACAGCGTCTTCGGCATACAGTTAGGTTTGCTCTATCAGCAGCGCACGGCCGTCAACAAGCAGGAATTCCGACGCTTCGGATGGACAGACACCTACCGCTCCTTCGCCCCTGCCTTTCAGCTGCAATACCGGCCGGGAGGATGGGACGGCCCCATCTTCACCATTGACTACGACCGCTCGCTGAAAGGGATTCTCCACTCCAACACAGCCTATGAGCGTTGGGAGATGAACGGAGAATATATCTACCGCTTCGACCGACTGCAATCGCTGCAAACCCATGGCGGACTCGGATTCTACTCTTCCAAGGGCAAAAAAGCCTACTTCCTCAGCTATGAAAACTTCAAGGAAAACAATATCCCCGGCGGATGGAACGACGACTGGAGCGGGCAGTTCGAGCTGTTGCGCTCAGAGACCTATGAGAATTCCGACTATTATTTCCGCATGAACCTCACCTACGAGTCTCCCCTGCTGTTGCTCTCCTGGGTGCCCTGGGCGGGCCGCTACATCGAGATGGAGCGCTTCTACGTCTCTGCGCTTGAGGCTCATCATGTCCATCCCTATATCGAGGTGGGCTACGGCTTCACGACCCGAATGTTTTCCGTGGGTCTCTTCACCAGCAATGGCAGAGGCAACCGCGTCTTCGGCTGCAAGTTCGGTTTCGAGCTGTTCAGGAAGTGGTAATTTTGGTTACATCTAATAACGGATAACATCGCCCAAGATGCATCTATAAAAGCTTTTTCTTGATGTCTGAACAAACCTTGTCAAAGTCGTCAAGCCTTGATTCCCATAAGGGGATTCCCTTGTTAATCCAAGCCATTACTTGCAGTAAATCCTCATGTAGCTCCTCTGCACGCTTGACATTCCAACATATTGGTTCATTATGGTCTATTCGGTTACGAAGATGACGAAAACGATTCAGATAGGCAGCTATCACCTTCCTTTGTCTAAGTTTTTTAGGCATAAACGGGAAAGCTCGTCGAAGATCCTTCCATAAAATACGCTCATAATTACGATTAAGTAACGATGTCCAAAAACCCAAAGTGAGTTCTGCTGTTATTTTCCCCGGATTCTCTACCTCGCCTCTTGTTACAATCATTTTCCGTGCTTGTGTGATGTACTTGTTAAGGTCGGCAAGTCCCGGTGTCGTCGCGAAGATACTATACCAATCCACTCTTCCCGCGTATGTCTCTAACTCTCTTGCCAGTGCATTCCTTAGGGCTACTTCAAGTATCGACATACTCGGGTAGAACGATTCCGATAGCTTGATGTTGCACTCATAATGAATGATGGCCTTACTTTCGTCATGAGGATAGAGAGCAAAATACTTCCTCGTTCTTGCTGTAGAAAATATTTTTTCGAAGAAATCCTTGTCGTATTCCATATTTATTATTAACTTTGCAATGCAGTCCCGGTAAGGCCCTCTCCCAGATATTCGATGCTGGTGATGACCCCGGGTTTTTGCTTTTTATATAGATTGGATAAGACTTCCTTATTCATCCCTCGCAATCGGTTCGAGACTTACTTCTCTTTGATTGCACTTATAGTTGCAAAGATAACATATTTTTCTGAATATATCACGGAAATCTCATCAATTTTTAAAAGGGTGCTCAGGGGATTCTCTCATTCTCAAATTCTTGATAAAATTTTGCCGCAACCTCGCTTTTCTTGCGTGGCTGCGGCAAAACTTTTATTCTATCTCTATGAACACCGGCTCGCCCTCGTCGCGGTGGTCGATGGCTTGCATCAGGCGGTAGAGGGTGCGGCGGCTGTCGGTGACGCGGCCCACCTCGGTGTTGCGGCCCACGAGGATGCAGCCCTCGGTGTCCTGGGCGGTGTTGCCGCTGTGGATGCGGATCCCCTCGTAGTGGGGCACGCCGACGAGCAGGGGCAGCCAACGGTGGAAGCGTGGGCTAAGCGTTACTACTACGGAATAACGGCCTTCGGGGATGGCGGTCTTGCCCTTGGTCTTGCGGCCTCCGTGGTGGAAGTCGACCCAATGCGGTTCAAGGGTGTCACAGAAATAGGTCCACGGGGTGAACACTCCGCGCTCACGGCGGCGGATGCTGAGGCGACCGATGGTATAGGTAGGTCGCTTCGCGATGCGTTTCAGTTGGAGTTCTATCATGGCTTTTTGTTTTTAGTTCCGATACCTATAAATGTTACGGTGTTACGCTGTTACATTGTTACGCTTCACTTTCTTGAATTTATGTCCCTTATCGCCTTTTTGTCTTGGCAACGGCTCTATCCAGCCAGCCTCACGCCACCGCTTGATAATCATCCGGGCAGCGGCATCGGAGATGTCATTCTTCAGCGCGAGGATGTCGTGGGAGGTGAAGGTGTCGGCGAGGCGGTCAAAGACAGCGCGGTTCTTCGAGTTGCGTCGGGTGTCGTCGGCATCGGCGGCATACTGCTTGCGGAGGACATCGCCAAAGAGACGGCACTGCTCCTGAAGGACATATTCCGCCATCATCAGCGCGAAGTCGATGACGTGCTTCGTCTCCTTCTCACCCGAGAGCAGACAGGCCACCACACCACAGCGCATACCGATCACGGCGGCACGTCGGCGGTAGGTGTCCATCACCCTGTCAATGCGCTCCATGGCCTGCTGGCGCTTGTCCTCGACCCATGAGGCGATGGCCTTACGGAGCCGTGGCGTGTCGATGAACCCATGCTTGGCACGAAGGGTATTCACAGCTTCAAGGATGGCCTGGGCATCACGGTCCTTTCTGTCTTGAAAGGTGGGCATCGGAGCAAAGGCCGAGTCGGGCATCTCGCTGACGATGACGCGCGAGCTAAGGCCGTTCTCGATATTCTCGCCCTTGAAGCACTTGCCGAGGGCCCCGTAGGTGCCGAGGATGGTCCAGTTGTAGCCCACGCTGACCATGCCGCTCTCAGCCTGGTCGCTGTTGTAGTCCTGGCCCCATTCGTCATGGTCGAAGGCGAGGCGGTAGATGTCATATTTCGACGACCACGAGCCCGCGCCGTTGGTTTTTCTTAATGTATCGAGCTCCGAACAGAAGGAATAGAGCGTGTGGCCTTGGGCGTTCTTGAGTCTTTTGAGGAGCGTAGAGCACGAGATGGTGATGGGCACATCTCTTATCAGTACCTCCGGTTCGGGGTCGAGTTTCTCGTTGGCGCGTCGGTTCTTGCGTTTCTTCTTCCACTCGTCCTCCTTGCGCCGTCCCTGCTCGTCGTCCTCGTCCATGGGTCCGCGCCAAAGGTCAATGATGTCCTTGCAGACGCTCTTGCCGCTGGCTTGCTCACCCACGACGATGCTCATCAGTCCCAAGCGCTGCTCCCGGCCGTCGCAGTAGCGGAAAGTCACGTCGTCGGCATAGGACGCTGCCATCGGCAAGAGGGCGCAGAGCGCCGGCATCCGCATCTGTTCGGGCACCCCCGTGAGGCTCTGCTTCAAGCCGGGGATGGGAGGGATGTCGGGAAAGGCATTGGTGCTTTGCGTCGTGACTGTTTCCGCCGTTTCTTCCTCGCTCTCGTCCTCTTGCGCCTTGTCATCCTTACTCTGCTGTTGCTTGGCGAGCTGTTCGGCCCGTGCGTTGATGCGCTGCACGGTAGTCGACATCATCTTCGAGTCGTCGTGGTACTTGGCGTAGAAGTCGTGGATGAGCTGGCGGCAATCGGGCTCCTTGAAAAAGTCCGGCATCCGCTGGGCTACTACGGCCATCGCCTCGGCCTCAGAGAGCAAACGTGCGGCCCCGACGCTGAGGATGGCGAGCAGGGAGTTGTGGCGAGAGCCGCGTGCGTTGATGTCCACGTCTTTCAGTCCGGCCTGCTCACGGCAGAGGTCGAAGACGAAAAGGAGACGAACAGCAGGCGCAGCCTCACCCCCAACGGCCTCACCCCCTTTCCCCTCTCCAAAGGAGAGGGGCGTAGAATGCTCTGCGGGTGATAGAGCCTCACCCCTATGCTCTGCGGGTGTTATGGCTGGCGCGTTGTAAGAGGATGCAGGGTTGTCTTGAAGCATATCACTCCCCTCTCCTTTGGAGAGGGGTTGGGGGTGAGGCTGCTGGGCCTGCTGGGGCTGCTGGGCCTGCTCCTTGAACAGCTCCTCCTCATCTATAAACAGCACATATTCCTCGGGCACCGCAAATGAGCAACGGGCCAAGTCCTTGCAAGCCTCATCAAACTCTTTCAATCCAATCTGCTGAGCCAACCACTGCTGACCTTCCACAAGTCCCATACCCTCAGGAATAACAAAGACAAGGCGAAGCCCCTCGCCACTCGGAGTCTTATGAACGAGGACAATGCCCAACCGCTGCAAGGCCGCCATCGTCTCCTCGTCGGTGATAGGCGTGGCAGTGAAGAGGTGCTCCTTGAGCGTCTCCATCAGTGTAGAGGGCTCTTTCGGTTGCTCCTTCGAATCTTCTTTCTGAGGCTCTTCCGGTTGCTTCTTCGAGGGCTCTTTCGGCTGCTCTACTCCCTCCCCCACGGGGAGGGCCGGGGAAGGGCCTGCCTTGGGTCTCCCTATGTGATCAATGTCGAGAATGCTCAGCCCCGACGGCACGGCGTCGGCATTAAGCCGTCGCCCGTTCTTAAAGTGAGCGTGGAAGCAGAAGGCAGGGAGACGACGTTTCGCGGCTCATCTCGCCCCGCAGCATCTGCTCGTGGCAGTCGGCAATCTCGGCGCAGGTCTGGCCGACGATCGTCGAGCGCATCACCGTGTGAAGAATCACGGTGGTGCATGGCACCGTATGGTGCGAACGAATGTTTTGAATGTAGTCGAACATAATTGAAATTTAAATACCAGCCTCACCCCCTATCCCCTCTCCAAGGGAGAGGGGCGTAGAATGCTCTGCGGGCGTTTGGCTGGCGCGTTGTTAGTGGATGTAGGGGGTGCTTGAAGCAAATCACTCCCCTCTCCTTTGGAGAGGGGATTGGGGGTGAGGCTTCTACTCCATATTCTGTTCCACGAAGCTGGCAGCGTCGTCCACCTCATCGTAGATGATCTCTGCCGGGTCGGTAGTCTCCTCGCGCGGGATGCTCATGTAGAGCCGGATGCGCTTGCTGTTGACCGTGGTCGTGGAATGTTTCGTTTTGAACTGTCGCTTGGGCAGCTGCTCAGATTCATTGCTCTCACTGTAGGCCCGGAAGCAGAATTCCTCGGGCGAGTTTTGACAGATAGTGCCACGCACACGCTTCGGCGTGGCAAGGATGCGACGGTAGTCGTCGTCGGATAATATCAAATTAATCTTCATAGTCATTTGTTTTTTTCAATCATCGGTATGATACCTATTTTCTTAAGAATGTCGTAGAGAAAGAGCCGGCCGCGCTGCGTCCATCGTGTGTACATCCGGCAGCCGTCGGTGCCGTCGTTGTGGCGGTAGTTGAACGTATAGCTCTGCACCAGTCCCCGGTCCTTGTAGGCCGCATAGAGCACCCACTGCCCGCCGACGCTGTACTGTATGCCAGCGCGGTTGAGGATGCGGTTGAACACCACTGCTGACATGCCGTAGTCCTGCGCCACCTGTGAGACGCTCACCGTCTCGGGGCAAGCGAGGATCAGGGAGGTGTAGTCGGCCAAAGGCTGCAGCTTTCTCACCCGCTGCTCAGCCTCCCGTCGCATGTTCTGCTCCTGCTGGAGATTCTTCAGCAGTGCGATGCCGAACTCCGGTGACGCGATGATCTTCTCTATCGTCGGTGCCGTGGCATAAGCCCCGTGGCGACGGATGGAGGGCAGCACCTCGGCGGTGACCCAGTGCTTGAAGACCTTCGCCTGCGAGAGCTTGGAGGAAAGAACGAGAGAGTAGAGCCCCGACTCGCTGATGATGGTAAGCCCTCTGTTCGGAATGTCCTGGCTTCCAAAGGTTCCGTTTTGGAACGTTAGGATTTGCTTGTCTTCTTCGTCTACGTGGTCACGAATAGCTTTTCTTGCAACAGAATACCCCAGTGCCTCAGCCACGTCCTTTCCCACGAACCACGGTTCCCCGTCTTTTTCTATTGCCCGGATATCTCCGAACATCTCATGATGGAAATTTATCAACTCGTTGTTCATCGCTTATCAATTTTTATAATTCTAATGTTGTTAAACCATCTCCCGTCCTTCTCGTGGGCGAAGAAGCTCAGTGCAGCTTCCACGATGTCGCCTTCCTTGAGGTCGGGATTCTCAGCCCAGTCACCGCGCAGGGTGGCCACGATAAGGTCGGGATACATCACGGCCTCGGTTGATTCGAGCACGACCTCGCGGCTCTTCCACTCTTGTCCAGTGCGCTCCGAAGTGCCCTGGCGGAGGGCGAGGAGCTTGATAATTTTAAATGTCTTTTTCATTTTATTACTAATTAAAAAGTTTTGAAATAGGAAGGTGGCCACCTCCGGTTTGTCGTTTTGTCTTCCTTTCGGTTGACGTTTGCAAATATACCCTATGTTTCCAACCCTCGCAAGCAAATAAGCCTTGCATGTGGTTCTAAAAATATGTTAATCAAAGCCAGATAACCGCCTTATTTACAGCGGCTTTTATCGTTTGCATAGACACCCCTAAATTACAGTGTGCACTATCAGCGAGGTAGCTGAAGAATACCGTTTTACTGACTCTGAGGATGCTCTGCCCACCGGTGTCAGGCTGCAGGAAATGGCTCAGAAAAACGTAGAACGACTTGCGCCGACAGGCCTTCAGTGCCGATGGCTTGAAGAAGAGCCCCGTTCGCTGCCGTGGCGGAGTGTCTGATTCCATGAGATAGTCGTCGAGCGACCGGATGAGTTCGTCGATGCGTACCCACCGGTCCGGGCGCACGAGGTCGCCCAGTGTGGTGGAGTCGTCGAAAGGATGGCGGCGTTTCTGCTGCCGCCGGTTTTGGACACGCTGCCGCGTCCAGTGCTTCTTTTGCATTCTTCCCAAGAGTTGTGAGAAGAGAAAGCACGGGAAACGGCGGCCGCCTTTACCTCATGAGATTTCTCCTGCCCACTCCCCTCGGGTGAGACATGATTGTTGTGGCTTTACTATACGTGAAAAAGCCCGCACCGGGTTTACCACCTGATGCGGGCACAAAGATAGGAAAGACAGCCCGAAGATAAAAATACAAGGTTTAGGACTGTCTTATTTTTGCTTATTAATAAATTATCCGTTTTTTATCCGTTGATAATCAACGGATTGGTAAAGTTTTATAAATTGTCGAATATTTTGCCAAGAATCGTATCGCGATAAGTTTGGAAGATATTAAGCTTTATCTGTTTATATTCTGGCAGGCTTTCCAAATATTCCAAGTCAAACACCAATCTTGGGTCATTATCGTCCGATTCGGGATGGATTTCTGCTTTGCTGCCAATGCGAGCAATCTTTATCAGATAGAGATCCTTCACGCCTCTGCCCTTGATATATGGCATGAAATAATAGAGCTTGTTCAGTGCTATGGTTGAGGGGAACGACTTTGTCTTGCCTGTATAATAAATTTTAGTATGACTACCATCGAGAAAATAGTCGTTGTTGTCTGGCTTCACATAGCCGACCAACAGATTTTTAACAGGATTCAGATTATGAGTCTTCCTTACCGGATTGTACTTTATCTGGTTTTCGGTCTCATCAAAGAGACTAAGGCTAAGCATAGGCCGGGCATCACGCTTCATGTCGATAGGTCTTTTTGAAACCGGCTCCTCACCATAAATGAACCGATAGAGACTCTTGCCAACTTCCTGTACAACCCCACAGACAAGCGCGTTACCCATCAGAAAAGCTCTGCGTCCCTCAGTTACCTCTGGATGTAGTGTATGGTTGTCAGGGAACATATTAAGCCGCTCCAACTCAAGAGGTATTAGCCTTCTGTAGCGTCCAGAAGGTGTCTTGACTACATGCTTGAAACGAGATGCCGACGGACCTCCCTCACCTGTTATGATTGTTCTTGATGGCTTGTCAAGACTGTCGGGGAAAGCCATCGCTCCTTCTGAGAAGAAATACTTGAAACCTTCTTTTGACGTGCGCTCTATCTTCTTGGCTCCTTTTTCATATTCCCATTTAGGCAAGTCCTCAGCAGAGATGAAATACTCTTCCGGAACAAATGATTCGTCGACGAGACAATTGCCGAGGGTTATACAAGGGCCATCATAAATGGGGTTGGTGTCAACACAAAATACCTCGCGATTGCGCATAATGCCTGCGTCGCCGAAGGGACTGGCCTTTCCATCTTTGTTGAAGTTGTCGGAAACTTCCTTTATGCTGCCTTCTATTTTGAAAGACGACTCGGTTTTTTTGTCCTCCATCATTGGAAAAGCCTTTGCCATAACACCATCAAAGAGCACCCATTGTCTAAGGTTATCGACCATGTTCGACACAGTGCCTTGTTCTCGATAACCGACAATGTACGTACGGCGGCGGCGCTGTGGAAAACCATAGTCTGCGGCATTGATGACACGCCATTCTACGGTATAGCCCAAGTCTGCAAGTGAGGCAAGAATTATCGCGAAGTCACGCCCCCGTTGCTTGGCAGGTGAACTGAGCAGACGGTCCACATTCTCAAAGAACAAATAACCCGGGCGGTTGTCGCCTTTCTCGTTAATTATTCTGTATATTTGCCACCACAGAACACCCTTCTTGCCCTCTATGCCACCAGAACGGCTGAGTGTAGAAGCTACAGAATAGTCCTGGCAGGGGAAACCGCCGACCAGCAAGTCGCAGTCGGGAATATTCTTGGTTGCCACTTTGTTAATGTCCTGATTGCTGTGGCCGTCGGCTCCAAAACGGGCTCTATAAACCAACGAGGCATCCTGTCGTACCGTGGATGGCTCCCACTGGTTATTCCAGATTGTCTCGTATGCGTCGGATGCTCCCTCAAGGCCAATGCGAAAACCGCCCACACCGGCAAACAATTCGACTACTTTTATTTTATTGCTTTTCCTTCTCGGCATTGTTTCAGATATATGGTGTTTCTTTTAATTTGTCAGCAATATACGAGCCTCTCAGCCAAATATACTGTGGCAGCATCTTTACTCCATTCACGACCTCTGTCCTTGTAGTTTCATTCGAAATCAGACCACCGCCGCGGAAGAATACATTATACTGAGAACTTTTTGGCAAGTTTGGCGCTCCCATATAGCTGCCGCTTTTGTTAATTTTCTTCTCACCTGACTTATTGTATTCGTAATTCCAAACAAGTTCATTTCTGAAGATAAGATTACGTGAATTTTCCCAAGTGCGTCTCACTTCTTTTTCAATAAAGGTGTCGTCAAAAGAGATTCTTTTGAACCCCTCAAACGTTATAGCATGAGTTGCGTCGTACGCTAATTCTTGTTTATTTGCTATGGACCCAACGATACGCCTGTCTTCACGAAATATCGGAAACAGGAAGCTGTGCTCACTGAAATAGTTGTAAATCACAGAATCTTCAAAATCGACATCCCTGTCTGTCCACTCCTCAAAGTCGACGTGAAAGAGCTTCATATCCTCTGTGCGCTTGTCCGTAGTTGTAATAGCAATGGTCTTCGCAATGATGCCTGTCTTGGTGAAATCAGAAATTTGATTCAAACGTTTTCCATCTGAGTCAAACATTCGTAGCACACATCTTGCAGTTGTGTCTTTAGACCATTCTTTTATGCCGAAGATGCTCATCAATTCATTCAGCGTCTTTCCTTTATACAAAGAGGTAAGCTTGTGACATCTCTCATCAAGTTGCTCAAAACTGGAGAATGACTCTTTAAGCTTTATCTCCGATTCGGAGCGCTTCTTGTTGAAATGACCCTGGACGAGATAGTCAACGAATGTCCGCTTCAGCCTATAGCGTGGTTTTTGATAGCCCCCAGTGGCTTTTCTCTTAAAACCAGGTACTAATTCTATGAGCATGAGATTGGGACGGAGTATATGGGTAAATCCTACAAGGTGCTCGTTTCGCTCATTCGTATTCTTAAACTCATCATAGACTTTCTCGAGGTAGTCGCGAACCTTTTCCCAGTCATTTTCCAGCTTATTCCGCTCATCGTCAGAGAACGAATTGTAGCAATAATCTACAATTGGGAAATTGGCAAATGCAGATGCGGGCACTTTGACATAGCTCTTATATTCGTAGAATACAATCAGCAGGTGTTGTGATTTCTCCCAAAAATGTGAGGTAATAAAATCACGCTGAATGTCGGGCTCAAATGTCACGCCAGTTATGCTAATGCCTTCTTTGGCATGAAGATGTATGTTGTATGCCTTGCCGGTCTTGCCTGCAACTCTGTTCAATTCATCCTTGGGGATGCGGACGCCTGTTGTCTTGAGCTCGGTTAAAACGCCATCAATTTCTATGTCACACTCCTGCTTGCTGTCACGATTATAGCCGAAAACCGATTGCTCAACTACATCACCGGCTATGCCAGTAATCTTAGGCTTGGTTGCTGTACGGGCAAACTGATGAGATTTGTCCACCTCACCAAGAGTCTTGCCCTTCACTCCTTCAAGAAGATTATAGACCTGCTGCCCAGTGTATTTTCTGTCGTCAGATACTGCCATAAATATATTCCTAATGTTTGTTTGCCTTAGCAAAGTTACAACAAATAATTGACACTGACAAATGCCCCAGCGTATTTAACCCACTTTCATCCTATTTCATCATTTCTTTTATCTTATTTCTCTCCTTAATGTTAACCACGCTGTCGGAACCATCGTCGGCAAAGTTGCGGATGTAGCTGGTAACATTGCCATGGTTAAGTCTCTGGTTCATTTTGCTCACGGCAATGTTTTGACAACAGTTGTTTCTGAACATCCCGAGCACGTTGCAGATCATCTTGCCGTTGATGTCGCCAAAACGATGGGATTGGGGCGTCGGCTGCTTGAGCTTGCTGCGGAGATGCTTGTCGTCGGTGATTCTGTGCCAAAGGTCTTGCCACTGCCTTTGGTTGTCTTCTGAAAGCAGTTCATCCAATGGCTGCGTGATTCTCATCACCTCGCCGTAGAGCTTCTTAGCCTCGTCTTGCTCCGACGGCAGTTGCGTGCCGGACGGCGCTTTCTTCATAGGGTCGGAAGGAGTGATGTGGATGGGGGTGCCCCAGCAGTCATACTCGTTCTTTCTGAAGTCGCTCATCAAACTTTGAAAGAACTCGCTCGTCTCCAATTGTTGGTAGATGACCTTGGCTATGTTGTCATTGGGTATACGCTCACGCTCGTGTCCTTCCTCCACAGCATTGCAGAGCCTCAAAAACAACACGAAAAACACCTCCTGTACGACAGCCATAGCTTTTAGGGGGGGAATGGTAACTGACTGGTGACCACACTCTAACCAGTGGCAGTCTTTCCATAGATTGTTGATCAAACGTGGAATCTCGTCTTGCGCAGTTTCCCCCGCCTTTATTAGCATATCAATCAACTTTTCAGATTGGAACCATATTACCGTTTGGTTTGGCAATCCATAATTTCTTTCCCTGCACGAAAGAATCTTTCCGCAATACCGATAGAGGTCATCCTTTCTGTATTGCTCATGCAACCGCTCAATGTCTTCATCGTTTAATAATTCCACTGTCCAGTTATGTAATTAAATACCCTTTTTAAGTTGTGCTTTAATATCATCAAGTGCAAAAAGACTGGTTTGTCCCTGCTCTAAATTCCGAAGCATTTCATCCGAAATGTTGATGTAGTCGTAATTATCATGACCTACTTTTATCTTCTTGCCACCAACTGGATACAGAGAAATTGCATCGTCTCCGCCAATAGCACTTGCCGACTCAACGATGCCTTTCGTCCAAGCATCTTTCTTATCAATATTGAGCGAAGATCCGCCTTGCGCTTTGTAAATGACTGTGGAGTCGCTTTCGAGAGCCTTGCGCCCTCCATTGACAACGAAGTCGATATGTTCCGACAGCCGCGGCAGATTGACAGGTGGAAAGTAGAGCATCATCTTGCTGAAGCCCTTGGGGTAGGAAATCTTGTCTTCTACAATTTCCCAAAAATGAGAGGGTTTGAGGAGGTGCTCAAGCCTTACTTTGACGTAGTATCGGCTTTTAAGTGCGTCATTAAGTCCGCGTGAAAGGATGTTTTCTACGGTGGTGAGTTGTTTGAAGGCAGAGTTCATCTCGATGGCGAGCCGCTGGATGCCCTTCCGGTTGTCGAAGAATACACGACAGCCCGTATAGTCCTCGGCGGGGTGCTCGCGCAGGTCTTCGTCGTGGAGCTTGCGCTTGTGCTCATGAAGCAAGCGGAAATAGTAGATGCCGTCCTGCGGCTTCATCAGCCACTTGTGCTTATAGGTCTGCTTGCCGTTCTTGGACAGATAAGTGATGGGCTTTGAGCCGTCGTGGTCGTTGCTCAGCAGTTCGTCGAACACGTCCTGCCGCCGGTCGAAGTTGGCCTTGGCGGTGACAGTGGGCGACGCATGGCCGAAGAGGTCGGGCGTGGTGTCGGCGGGCAGGGAGATTTCAAACTCATAGTTGTATAGCGCGAATGTTGCCATGTGTATTAGTCTTTTCTGATTGTTTTCAATAGGCCGTCGGCAAAGAACCTCAGGTCATGTTAGTTTTTGATACACAAAGTTAGGAAAATAATTCTTTTTGCGCAAATAATAGAAGAAAAAATATCAAAGCTGCGGGACGATACAGTCAGTTGACAGACATTCATCAAATACTAAAGTTGTAAAATGAGGCTTATTCATGATTTTTTTTAGAGCCAAAAATTGGCAAATAAGCAGAAAGTGTGTATATTTGCAGTATCAAACAATAATTTCCAATAATGACAAAAGCTAAACCATTTATCAAGTGGGTTGGCGGCAAAAGCCAACTTATCGAACAACTGGACGCTCAGCTGCCAGCTAACTTTGGTAATTGGGGAGAATGCAGATAAAAATGCTTGAAAATAGAGGTATTTAGGGGGTGAAATAAATGATTAAGACGAAGAAATATACACAAACGCAACAAGTAATTGACACATTACGTAAATGTGGTGGATATGCTACCCTTGGCAAGCTTTATCATCTTGTCGATACCAGTTCGTGGGGAACAAAGACTCCTAATGAATCTATCAGAAGAATTGTCCAGCAATCTGATGAAATATTCAAAATACAACCAGGTCTGTGGGCATTGGAGGAATGCCGTAACATGGTATTGAACAAATTTGATATATTGTCCCCAAAATCACAAAACATTGAGACATTTACCCATGGATATTATCAAGGACTAATCATCAATATTGGTAATATGAAGCATTTCTCCACTTATGTGCCTGCCCAGGATCAAAACAGAAAGTTCCTTGATAAGCCCTTAGTGGATATTTGCTCCTCAATCGTTATACCGGATTTTTCATATCATGACCTTACCAAGCGAGCAAGCACTGTGGATGTGATATGGTTTAATGAGCGAAAGATGCCGGACAGTTTCTTTGAAGTTGAGCATACAACTGATATTCAAAACTCTGTCGCCAAATTCTGTGATCTGAGAGATTTCTATAGTCAATTCTATATTGTGGCTCCCAAAAGCAGAAAAGAACAATTTCTCAAAGTTATGGATCGTTCTGCTTTCAATGAGATGAAGGGCAGAATAAAATTCCGTAGCTATGAAACTATCTGTAAGCAATACGAAGCGATGAGCATGATACAAAATTTGACTGATAAAATATGATAGATGAGATCATTTGTTAACTAATGAGTATCTCAGAAAATGTAGTAAGCCATTGATATCAAGACTTTTATTCTTTTTCAGAAATGATCTTTTTTGATCTTTTTGGTTAAAGAATGATCTATCTGACAATATCATTATTTTTGATCGTACTTTTGTACAAGCATTATGAAGTACAATGTCACGATCAACGAAACGCTTGCAAGGACCTTGCAGGTAGAGGCCGATTCACAAAGAGATGCAGAATCGGCCATTAGTCGGTTGTATTATAACAATGGCATAGTACTCTCTGCTGATGATTATGTTTCAACAGAAATAACTGTTGATAAGAACCAGCCTTATTATAAATCCCCGTCCCTCGACTTCACCCTTATTCAGGGTGATTGCAACGACACACTGTCGAAGTTCTCTTTTGGCTTCGACATGGTTTTTGCCGATCCGCCCTATTTCCTCTCTTCCGGAGGCATCAGCTGTCAGAGCGGGAAAGTAGTTTGCGTGGATAAGGGTGATTGGGATAAAACGAAAACACCGCAGGAGATGGATGCATTTAACCTGCGGTGGCTGACATCCGTGCGCGCTCATATGAAAGACAACGCCACGATATGGATTTCCGGCACCTACCACAATATCTTCAGCGTGCAGCAGCAACTTATTCGGCTTGGCTTCAAGATTCTCAATGTGGTGACATGGGCTAAGACCAATCCCCCACCCAATATCTCCTGCCGGTATTTCACCTACAGCACCGAGTTCATCATCTGGGCACGAAAGCTCGCCAAAGTGCCGCATTATTTCAATTACGATTTAATGAAAAAACTCAATGGCGACAAGCAGATGACCGACGTGTGGCACCTCCCCGCCATTGCCCGGTGGGAGAAGTCATGTGGCAAGCATCCTACACAAAAGCCATTAGGATTGCTGGCCCGTATCATAGAGGCAAGCACGAAGCCCGACGCTTGGATTCTTGACCCATTTAGCGGCAGTGCCACCACCGGAACCGCTGCAAATCTTTTAGGAAGAAAGTATCTTGGACTTGAAATTGACGAAAAGTACCTTGCTATGAGCCGTGCAAGGAGAGAGGAGATTGAACATGCTGACATTCGGGCTGACTATGTCAACCGATTGGCAAAGAGCGGTAGCATACTGCCTCCTGATGACCTGTTTGTCCATGAAGCCGATCTCGATTACGGAAAGATACCATGGCTTGAGGAATAGAGTTTCCCCCTCCTCCCCTCATCCGCTACACTGCTACACCGCTACACCGCTACATTTATAGCTATCGCAGGTCTGGAAAATCAATATCGTAAAATAAAAAGAAAGATTATACAAACAATATAAAATACTAATTATTAATATATTAATTAATATTATAATATATAATAATATAA
>ONHQ01000086.1 GCA_900317685.1 uncultured Prevotella sp. | reverse complement strand
GTGCCATTCGGGCTGTCCTCCCTCAATCCACGACTCGCCCTCGCGCTCACCTTTATAGTAGTTACGACCAATGCCGCTCTCGCCCAGATAGTCGAGACCTGTCCACACGATGTCGCCCACGACGTAAGGGAAATCGTAGGATACGGCCCAGTTGCGGAAGGCATCACGTGGATAGCTCTCCGTCTGCCAGATGACGCGCTTGGGGTCGCGCTCGTGGTCAGAGGCGTGCTTGAATATCATGTAGTTGTAGCCTGCCACGTCGAGTACCTCAGCATGTGGGTCGTAGATCTCCCAGTCGCGGTCCCAGGCACAGAGCGCCTCAGTCACGGGGCGCGTCGTATCCAGTTCGTGGATGGCCTTCTTCATCTGTCGGGCGGTATAGACCACGCGGATGTCCTTGCGCTCGATGACCTCGTTGCCAATGCTCCACGAAATGACGCTTGGATGGTTACGGTCGCGCAGCACCATCGCGTGGATGTCCTGGCGGAAGCAGGAGTCTATGACGGTCGAGTAGTCGTAAGGATTCTTCTGCGTGCGCCAGCCGTCGAAGGCCTCGTCGATGACAAGCATACCTATTGAGTCGCAGGCGTCAAGGAAAGCGCGGGTGGTGGGATTATGGCTAGTACGGATGAGGTTGAACCCCGCCTCCTTCATCTGGCGCACCTTGCGGATTTCGGCATCGTCGAAAGCACGGGCACCCAGCACACCGTCGTCGTGGTGTACACAGGCACCATTGATGAGCACCTTCTGGCCATTGAGCACGAAACCATTCTCGGCATCGAACGAGAACGAACGGATGCCGTATCTCGCTGTTGCGTTGTCGATGACGTTGCCTGCCTCCTTCAGTTCCACCTTCGCCTCGTAGAGTGTCGGACTCTCGGGCGACCAGAGGCGCGGATTATTGACAAAGAGAGTCGTTGTCACGGTTTTGCTCTCGCCAGCCTTCACAGCCACCATCAACTGAGCACTGCCCACCACAACGGTGGCGTTGCGGTCGGTCTGCGATTCATTCTGCACTGTCACGTCCACCTGCACACGCGCCTTATCGGAACTCACCTCCGGCGTGGTGACGAAGACACCATTCTCGGCGATGTGTAGTGCAGGCATCGTTTCGAGCCATACGTGACGGTAGATACCGGAACCGCTGTACCAGCGGCAGTTGGGCTGCTGGGAGTTGTCCACCTTCACCACCACCTCGTTAGCCTGTTTCTTATCCTTATTAATATATGGTGTCACATCGACGGTGAACGGTGTATAGCCATAGTGATGCTGCCCGGCACGCTGTCCGTTCACATAGACCTCGGCCTTCTGGTACACGCCCTCGAAATGGAGCTTGACGAGTTTATCTCTCAACTCTAAACTCTCAACTCTAAACTCTTTCCGATACTCACCCTTGCCGGCCTCGAACCATCCGCCGCCAGTGCCCGTAGTCCCTTGGCCGGAATTGGGACCTTCGAAAATGTCCCAGTCATGCGGCAGGTCAACGGTCTGCGTCGTTCCATTGTGAGTAAACTGCCAGCCGAAGTCAAACAACTGACTTTTTGTCTGTGCCGATGCCGTCACCACTGCGATAGCCAGCATCATTGTCATCATAATCTTCTTCATATCCTGCTATTTAAACAAAAAAAGACATTACCACAAGCCATAACACGGATTTTCAGCAAACCCCTTTGTACATCGCTGTTTCCGAGGACTGAAAAAACCGTGTTTGCGGCTATTTTGCGGCTATTTGTGTTTCGAGCTGAAATCTGCAAAGTCGTTCCCTTTCTCGATTTTATGTTTTTTAACTACGATTTGTAAACAAACATTACTTGATTTGATCGCATTCTTCAAGGCGTTTTTTGAGTGCCTTTTCAAGCTCAGCTTTGCTGCCCTTTTCCAGTTCCAACAATGAAATGATTCTATCAGTTTCTTCCTGGGCTTTGCTCAAATGTTGTTGAGAATTAGCAATCAACTGGTGAGCAACTCCGATTTGATCAGCAAGTTTACTCATAGTCTTGCCATTGGTGAACATCTGGTCAATAAGCTTGTCTAAAGAAATCGGGCTAGCAGTGTATGATACAGGTGCAGCTTGCTCTTCCTCATGGGCTGGTTCCTTGCCAAACAGTCCCAATCTCGAATTACGAGGCTCGCAGATCATTTCGCCTTCTCCCGTCTTGAACCATGTTTCATCGATGTCATTGTAGACAGCAAGAATTCTTTGGACGGCCTTTTTGGAGAGATCACGTCCTTCACTTCTTGATTTTCCAATCATTCCA
>ONHQ01000051.1 GCA_900317685.1 uncultured Prevotella sp. | reverse complement strand
GCCGCAGACGTATCAACCAAATATAAAAGTAATGTTTAACTGGGTCAACCGACATTAAAAATAAGGCTCAAAGTAGTCAACCAAAAGCGTTAAACTACACAGATTACTCCAGTACTAAACCGAGATTACTCCAGTACAAAGCCGAGATTACTCCAGTACTACGGGCAGATTACTCCAGTACTTCACCGTAGTACTCTATCGGTTCCGCCGCTGTCTTCCGGCTATACCGCCGCTGTCTTCCGCTTATAGAGGGCTTTGAATCACTCACTCTTGTAGTTGAGGGGTTCCGTCTCTCGTGGTTAAGGAACACACAAAACACTTGCTGTGATGCCGGGCTTCACCCTTTGTTTCTCAGGCTTGCATCACAGCAAGGAAAACCATGAAAATAGGCTGGCGCAGAGCTTGGCATTCAGAGGTTGCAGGGCGCGGCGCTTGTGGCCGTCCGTCGATAAAACAATAATAACATACATAGGGTGCGGACGGCCACAAGGGCCGCACCCTGCAAACGTCCGCCGCAGCAGTGCTGACAAAAAGAGGTTTTCCTGGTTTTGGCTCAAAAAAAATATTTTCCTTGAGCTATGCACCCCTCTAACCAACTACAGATCTGTAACCAGTGAAGTAGACTAACATCCGACCCACGGAAAATATCCGCTGCGCCCTTGATTTCCCTTATGGTTTACTTTCGCCCTCGACATATTCCTCAAGCAGCAGATGCTCACCGTCGAAGACAGCATAGGTGAACTGCGTGATCCAGTCGCCAAGAATCAGCATCCGTGCCTTGCGGTTGAGCGTCAATTCCAGCTCTATATGGCGATGCCCATAGATGAAATAGTCAATATTGGGGTGCGTCTTCATATATTCCTTTGTCCACAACACCAGGTACTCTTTGTCTTCGCCCATGTAGGGAGGCTCCTTTCCGTCGGCGCGTTTCAGACGGCTATGCTTGGCCCAGTTGAGACCCAGTTGCATGCCCCACCAAGGATGGAAGAAGTTGAGCAGACGCTGACAGCCACGGTTGTGAAAGATCTTGCGCAGGAGTTTGAACTTGTTGTCGGGGTCGCCCAGTCCGTCGCCGTGCGCCAAATAGAACTCCTTGCCGTAGATTTCTGTTGTCAGCGGATGGCGGTGAAGGATCACTCCGCACTCCTCCTCAAGATAGCCATACGTCCATATATCGTGATTGCCGGTGAAGAAATGCACCTCCACGCCCATGTCGGTCAACTCCGAGATCTTGCCTAAGAAACGCGTAAAGCCCTTCGGCACCACATATTTATACTCGTCCCAAAAGTCAAACATGTCGCCGAGCATATACACGGCGGCCGCCTTGTCCTTGATGCTGTCAAGGAAACGTACCAGCCGTCGCTCTTGGGTACGGCGGTGAGGAATGGCCAGCGACCCTAAGTGTGCATCGGATAAAAAGTATATGTTCTTTCTCATAGCCATCAAAGTTTTGTTAAATATTCAACTTCCTTCCTTCATCACTCAACATTCAACATTGACTCAGTCCAGTCCCAACTCCACTCTTGCTTCCTCACTCATCATGCTTTGATCCCATACAGGCTCAAAGACCAAATTGACGTTGGCGGCTTTCACGCCCTCCACACCTTCTACTTTTGTGCGGACATCTTCCAGGATGAAGTCAGCGGCGGGGCAAGATGGAGCCGTGAAAGTCATGTCCATGTCGACTGTGCCGTCGTCTCTCACGTCTATCTTATAGATCATACCGAGGTTCCAAATGTCCACCGGAATCTCAGGATCATATACTGTTTTCAGCACATCCACGATGCGCTCTTCTATCTTTGTCTTTTCTTCTTGTGTCATCTTCGCGGTACTTATATTATATATAATGTGTAAACTTGATGTTGCGAATTTAATAAAAAGTTTCCAATCTGCCAAAGAAAAGCAAGCTTTAGCACTAAAATCTTAACAGAAATCTTGACTTAGCACAAGCAACAAACCGGCTTGCTGCCATGCTCAGAGACGCTTCACGAAATGGAGATAATGGATAAATATTAGTATGCGTATGCAATTACTACAACGAAATATCATCGTTTTTGATAGAAAAATGAGATTTTATTTGGTTTGTATCATTATTTTGTGTATTTTTGCAACCAGTTAAAGAATAAATATCCAATATATGAAGATCAAAGACCGACGGCTCGAAGCTATCAAGCTGATCATTTCCAGTAAGGAAATAGGCAGCCAGGAGGAATTGCTGGATGAGCTGAAACAAGAAGGCTTCCTGCTCACCCAGGCCACACTGAGCCGTGACCTCAAGCAGCTGAAAGTCGCTAAGGCTGCCAGCATGAACGGACACTACGTCTATGTGCTGCCCAACGAGACGATGTACAAGCGCGTCCACCATCCGCTGCCCGCCAACGAGATGATGGGCACGCCAGGCTTCCAGTCGATACGCTTCTCACGCAACATCGGCGTCATCCGCACCCGTCCGGGATATGCCAGCTCCATTGCCTACAACATCGACAACAGCGACATCCCTGAAATCTTAGGCACCATTGCCGGCGACGACACCATCATCATCGTCCTCAAGGAGGGTACGGATAGAAAAGCCATTTCAGAATGCCTCAACGACATCATGCTGGAATAAACATTCAGATAAGACAAGATTATAGATAACAACACCATGGAAGAAATCAAAGTGATGGTGGCCGACGAGAGTCATATCAAATATGTCGACACCATACTGAAAACCATCGCCGACGCAGCAAAGGTCCGCGGCACCGGCATCGCCAAGCGCTCGCCGGAGTACGTGGCCACGAAGATGAAAGAGGCTAAGGCGGTCATCGCCCTGCAAGGCGAGAAGTTCGCCGGATTCAGCTACATCGAGACGTGGGGCAACAAACACTATGTCACCACCTCGGGACTGATCGTTCATCCCGACTTCCGAGGAATGGGAGTCGCCAAGCGCATCAAGAACCTCACCTTCACGCTCGCACGCGTCCGATGGCCCCATGCCAAGATCTTCTCGCTGACCAGCGGGTCTGCTGTGATGAAGATGAACACACAGCTAGGGTATCTTCCCGTGACCTTCAACGACCTCACCGATGACGAGAGCTTCTGGCGGGGATGTGAGGGCTGCATCAACAGTGACATCCTGCACCGCACCAACCGTCGCTACTGCATCTGCACCGCCATGCTCTTCGATCCGGAAGAGCAACTGCCTGCACGTATACCAGAATCTGTGCGCGAGCGCATTCGCCAAATAGACGGAAATAACAATGTTTGATAATTAAATAAGAATAAAAAGATATGGAACAGAAGAAGGGCTCTAAGTCTGTCGTCGTCGCATTTTCCGGCGGACTGGACACATCATACACGGTCATGAAACTCACCCAAGAGGGATGGGACGTATACGCTGCATGCGCCAACACAGGTGGATTCAGTGCTGAACAGCTGAAGAAAAACGAGGAGAACGCTTACAAGCTCGGTGCTAAGAAATACGTCACACTCGACGTGACGCATGAGTACTATGAGAAGAGCTTGAAATATATGATCTTCGGCAACGTGCTGCGCAACAACTGCTACCCTATCTCGGTCAGTTCTGAGCGTATCTTCCAGGCCATCGCCATCGCACGCTACGCCAAGGAGATTGGTGCCGACGCTATTGCACACGGTTCTACTGGTGCCGGAAACGACCAGATACGTTTCGACATGACCTTCCTCGTCATGGCGCCCGGCGTGAAAATCATCACGCTCACCCGTGACCATGCCCTGTCGCGTAAGGAAGAAGTGGACTACCTCAACGAGCACGGCTTCTTCGCTGACTTCACCAAACTGAAGTATTCCTACAACGTGGGTATTTGGGGCACAAGTATCTGCGGCGGCGAACTCCTCGACCCGACACAGGGGCTGCCAGAGGAAGCTTATCTCAAGCATGTCACCGCCAAGGAGCCGGAAGCCGAACTGCGCATCACATTCAAGAAGGGCGAGATTGCCGCTGTCAATGGCAAGGAGTATGCCGACAAAGTGGAGGCTATTCAGGCCATTGAGGCCATCGGTGCCAGCTATGCCATCGGCCGCGACTGCAATGTCGGCGATACCATCATCGGCATCAAGGGACGTGTGGGCTTTGAGGCTGCCGCGCCAAAGCTGATCATCGAGGCGCACCGTCTGCTCGAAAAGTCTACACTCTCCAAGTGGCAGCAGTATTGGAAAGACCAGATTGGCAACTGGTACGGCATGTTCCTCCACGAGAGTCAGTACCTCGAGCCCGTCATGCCCGACATGGAGGCTTTCCTCACAAGCAGTCAGCGCCACGTCAACGGTACGGCTATCCTCAAACTGCGTCCTTACAGCTTTGAAACTGTAGGCGTAGACTCGCCCGACGACCTCACAAAGTCGAAACTCGGCGAGTATGGCGAGATGCAGCACGGCTGGACAGCCGACGACGCAAAAGGCTTCATCAAAGTACTCTCCACTCCGCTGCGCGCCTACTACGGCATGCATCCGGGAGAAAGAGAATAAAAAGAGAGGAAAGATCATGATAAGAATAGGAATACTTGGCGGAGCCGGCTATACGGCAGGAGAACTCATCCGCCTGCTCATCAACCATCCCGAGGCAAAGCTCGTCTTCGTCAACAGTGAGAGCAACGCCGGAAACCTCATCACCGACGTGCACGAGGGACTCTACGGCGATACCGACCTGCGCTTCACCAGCGAGATGCCCTTCGACGATGTCGACGTGCTCTTCTTCTGCTTCGGCCACGGCAAGAGCGAGCGTTTCCTCGCTGAGCACGACGTGCCTGCAAAGGTGAAGATCATCGATCTGGCGCAGGACTTCCGCCTTGCGCCATCCGCCGGACAGCCCGCTGACGATGTCGCTGCCACAAAGCCCACACCGGCTGTGCACGATTTTGTCTATGGTCTGCCCGAGATCAACCGCGAGCGCATCCGCGCTGCACGCCATGTAGCCAACCCCGGTTGCTTTGCCACGTGCATCCAGCTCGGTCTGCTGCCTGCCGCAAAGATGGGGCTCATCACTTCCGCCGTCAGCGTCAACGCCATCACGGGAAGCACGGGAGCCGGCGTGAAGCCCGGCGCCACCACTCATTTCTCGTGGCGCAACAACAACTTGAGCATCTATAAGGCATTCACCCATCAGCATATCCCCGAGATTCGCCAAAGCGTCAGTCATGTACAGGGACATCTCGAAGCCGACATCGACTTCATTCCCTATCGTGGTGACTTTGCCCGTGGCATCTTTGCCACAGAGGTCATCCGTACCGACAAGGACGCTGAGACTATCATTCAAGGTTACAAGGATTTCTACAAGGGCGAGCCCTTTACTCACTATGTCGACAAGCCGCTCGACCTGAAGCAGGTGGTCAACACCAACAAGGCACTCGTACACTGCGACATCATCGACGGCAAGCTTCTCGTCACTTCCTGCATCGACAACCTGCTCAAAGGGGCTGTCGGTCAGGCTGTGGAGAACATGAATCTGATGTTTGGCCTCGACGAGGCCACAGGACTGAAACTCAAGCCGTCGGCATTCTAATTAAATAAAAGCAATCATATGAAACTATTCGACGTTTATCCGTTATACGATGTCAACATTGTCAAGGGCAAGGGCGTCCATGTGTGGGACGACAAAGGTCAGGAGTATCTCGACCTCTACGGCGGACATGCTGTCATCAGCATCGGCCACTGCCATCCCCATTATGTCGACATGCTCACCAAGCAGCTCAACCAGCTTGGCTTCTACTCCAACAGTGTCGTCAACCTGCTCCAGCGCCAGCTTGCCGAGCGGCTGGGCAAGATCTGCGGCTACGACGATTATCAGCTCTTTCTGATCAACAGTGGCGCCGAAGCCAACGAGAATGCCCTCAAGCTCGCCAGCTTCCACAATGGCCGCACACGTGTGCTCTCTGCCGAAAAGGCCTTCCATGGCCGTACCTCACTGGCCGTAGAGGTGACGGGTAATCCGAAGATAGTGGCACCCATCAACGACAATGGTCATGTGACCTTCCTGCCCTACAACGATCTGGAGGCGTGGGAGCGCGAGCTCGCCAAGGGCGATGTGTGTGCCTGCATACTGGAGTGCATCCAGGGTGTGGGCGGCTGCAATGTCGCTACCAAGGAGTTTGCACAGGGGCTCGCCAAAGCCTGCAAGAAATATGGTGCTGTGCTCATCTGCGACGAGATACAGTGTGGCTACGGCCGCTCGGGCAAGTTCTTCGCCCATCAGTGGCTCGGCATACGCCCCGACCTCATCACCGTGGCCAAGGGCATCGGCAATGGCTTCCCCATGGGCGCCGTGCTCATCTCGCCAGAATTCCAGCCTGTCTACGGACAGTTGGGCACTACGTTCGGTGGCAACCATCTGGCCTGTACGGCAGCATTGGCCGTGCTCGATGTCTTCGAACAGGAGCATTTGGTAGACAATGCCCATGAGGTGGGCGAGTATTTCATCAACGAGCTGAAGCAACTGCAAAAGACAGAGCCGCATATCAAGGAAGTGCGCGGCCGTGGACTGATGATAGGACTGGTGCTCGACGTGCCGCAAAAAGAGGTCCGCAGCAAACTCATCTATGAGCAGCACGTGTTCACAGGCGCTGCCGGTACCGACGTGCTGCGCATCTTGCCGCCATTGTGTCTGACCAAGGCCGACGCCGACGACTTTATCTATCGCCTCAAGCGCGTCTTCGCCAGCATGTAGAGAATCTTTCTGATAGTACTATATATAATAAGGTATACCATTCATATTATGAAAATCGCAGTAATAGGAGCCGGTGAGATGGGCGGTGCCTTTGCCACCGGCTTGTTGAAGACCGACTTGTTCAAGCCCGAGGACATCACCGTGGCCAATCCTCACGAAGGCAAGCTCAAACCGTTTGCCGAGCAGGGCACCAGCGTGACCACCGACAACAAAGTGGCCGCCGCTGTGGCCGACATCGTGGTGCTTGCCGTCAAGCCCAAGGTGGTGAAGGGGGTCATCGACGAAATCAAAGAGGAACTCGACTACAGCAAGCAGACAATCGTGAACATGGCCGCCAGCATCAAGCTCGATCAGCTTGAGGCGTGGCTGATCAGTGGAGGAGATGTGCCGGCCATCTGCCAGGCTATTCCGAACATCGGCATCGCCCATTGCCAGTCGATGACCTTTCTCTCTCCCAATGACAAAGCAGCCGCTCAACTCAATGCCATCCTCGACATCTTTAATGCACTCGGCAAAACCATGGTCGTTGACGAGGACTTGCTGGGAGCGGGAACAGCGATGGCCGGTTGCGGCATTGCCTACGTGCTGCGCTTCATCCGCGCGGCTTCAGAGGCAGGCGTGGAGCTGGGTTTCAAGGCCGATGATGCCAAGGACATCGTGCTACAGACGATTGCCGGTGCCGCCTCGTTGCTTGCAGATGGCAGTCATCCTGAAGCCGAGATCGACAAAGTCACCACACCCGGTGGCATGACCATCAAGGGACTGAATACACTGGAGGCCAACGGTTTCACCAATGCTGTGATAGAAGGCTTCAAAGGTAGTTTGAAATAAAACCAATGAAAAGAATAGTTGTAAAGGTGGGCAGCAACGTGCTCACACGCGATGACGGCAAACTCGACGTGACGAGAATGTCAGCCATCGTCGACCAGATCGTATGGCTGCGGCGCCACGACTACGAGGTCATCCTCGTGTCGTCGGGTGCCATGGCTTGCGGTCGCAACGAGATTGATGTGACGCATAAACTCGACAGCGTGGAGCAGCGGCAGCTCTTCTCCGCCCTCGGACAGGTGAAACTCGTGGGACTCTACTACGATCTCTTCCGTGAGTATGGCTGCCACGTCGGACAGGTGTTGACGATGAAGGAAAGCTTTTCCACCCGCGGACAGTATCTCAACCAGCGGGCTTGTATGCAGGTGATGCTCGAAAACGGTGTCATCCCCATCGTCAACGAGAATGACACGGTGAGCGTCACCGAACTGATGTTCACCGACAACGACGAGCTCTCGGGGCTCATCGCCTCGATGATGGACTGTGACACGCTTGTCATCCTCAGCAATGTCGACGGCATCTACAACGGTGATCCCAAGGAGCCCAGCACGCGTGTCATCCCGATGGTGAACTACGACCGCGACCTTGGTGAGTACATCATCAATCAGAAAAGTGGCTTTGGCCGCGGCGGCATGGTCACCAAGGCACACATCGCCGGAAAAGTAGCCGACGAGGGTATCAAGGTCATCATTGCCAATGGTAAAACCGACAACATCCTCGTTGAGCTGGCACAGCATCCACAACAGACCATGCACACGGAGTTCCGGCCCAATCCCAATCCCACGTCTACGGTGAAGAAGTGGATTGCCCACAGCGAGAGCTTTGCCAAGGGGGTCGTCTATGTCAACGCCAAGGCCGCCGAAGCACTGCGCGGCAAGCAGGCTGTGAGCCTCTTGCTCGTCGGCGTGACGAAGATTGAGGGTGATTTTGAGGAAGGCGACATCGTGAGCATCGTCGATGAACAGAAGAATCTTGTCGCCGTGGGACGCAGTGCCTACAACGCTGATGAGGCCCGTGCCAATATCGGTAAGCACGAGGTCCGGCCTCTTGTACACTACGATTATATGTACATGGAGTGAAGCCACATATATGTGGAGATTGAAAACACCTATATATAATAAGGAGTAAAACACTATGTTAGAAGATATATTCCGCCGGGTCAAGCGGGCCAGTAAGTCTCTTGCCAACATGGATGATGCCTTGCGCAACCGGCTACTGTGCCTCGTAGCCGATGCCATCGAAAAGGAAACAGAGACTTTGCTGGCGGCCAACCGTGAGGATTTGGCGCTGATGAACAAGAGCAATCCTATGTATGACCGGTTGCAGTTGACGCCAGCCCGGCTGAAGGAGATTGCCGACAACATGCGCCATGTAGCCACCCTGCCTTCGCCTTTGGGCAAAGTGCTCAAGCACAAGACGCTGCCCAACGGGCTGGAGCTTCGTCGTGTGAGTGTTCCCTTTGGTGTCATCGGTGTGGTTTATGAGGCACGTCCCAACGTCACCTTCGACGTCTTTGCACTCTGTCTGAAGAGTGGCAATGCCAGCATCCTGAAGTGCGGCAAGGACGCCATCCGCTCATGCCAGGCCGGTGTCGATCTCATCCACCGTGTGCTAAAGTCGGTGCATGTCAATCCCGACATCGTTGCGCTTCTCCCTGCCACGCATGAGGCCACGGGAGAATTGCTCCAGGCTGTGGGCTACGTCGACCTTTGTATTCCACGTGGTGGCAAGAAACTCATCACTTTCGTACGCGATACCGCCAAGGTGCCGGTCATCGAGACAGGTGCCGGTGTCGTGCACTGCTATTTCGACAAGCGTGGCAACATTGCCATGGGACAGCGCATCATTGACAATGCCAAGACGCGGCGCTGCTCGGTGTGCAACGCCCTCGACTGTCTCATCATTCATTCTGCCCGTCTCGGCGACTTGCCGCAGTTGGTTCAGCCGTTGGCCGACAAGGGTGTCAAGCTCCATGCCGACAAGCGCGCCTATGCGACCCTGCAAGGCAACTATCCTTCAGACTTGCTCGTGCCGGTTGCTGACGATGATGAGTGGAATACAGAGTGGCTGAGCATGCAGATGGGCGTGAAGACCGTCGACTCCATTGACGAGGCACTTGAGCATATCGACACCTACAGCAGTGGACACAGCGAGTGCATCGTCACCGACGACCAGGCTGCCGCCCTGCACTTTCAGCAAGCCGTTGATGCCGCCTGTGTCTATGTCAACGCTCCCACGAGTTTCACCGACGGCGCACAGTTTGGCCTTGGTGCAGAGATTGGTATCAGCACGCAGAAGTTGGGTGCCCGCGGCCCCATGGCACTGGAAGAGATGACGACCTACAAGTGGCTCATCAATGGTAACGGACAAGTGCGCCCCTAAAGCTTGTCGCTTTCCCTTCCTTATATAATAGATCACGTAAGTCGTTCGGTTTGCAGCGGCTGTGCCGTTGCCCATAGATCACGTAAGTCGTTCGGTGTGCAGCGGCTGTGCCACTGCTCCTAATTCCTAATTTATGAAAACATTCTTCAACGTACAAGACCTCGGCCCCTTGCAGGCCGCTCTGAAAGAGGCCGAAGAGGTAAAAGCCAACCGCTTCGCCTATCAGCAGTTGGGCAAGAACAAAACACTGCTGATGATTTTCTTCAATAACTCCTTGCGCACGCGCCTCTCCACACAGAAGGCTGCCATGAACCTCGGCATGAATGTCATCGTACTCGATGTCAATGCCGGTGCGTGGAAACTTGAGACGGAGCGAGGTGTCATCATGGACGGCGACAAGAGCGAGCACCTCTTGGAGGCCATCCCGGTGATGGGCTGCTACTGCGACATCATCGCTGTGCGCTCCTTCGCCGGACTCAGTGACCGCGACTACGACTACGCCGAGACCATTGTCGGCCAGTTCGTGAAGTACTCCGGCCGCCCCGTAGTGGCCATGGAAACCGCCACCGTGCATCCGCTGCAGGCCTTTGCCGACCTGATCACCATCCACGAGAAGTGGACTGAGCTCAACGCCAGTCATGCCACTAAGCCCGCGCACAAGCGTCCGAAAGTCGTGCTCACATGGGCACCGCACTGCCGTGCCCTGCCCCAAGCTGTTCCCAAC
Organism: uncultured Prevotella sp.; assembly: GCA_900317685.1. Taxonomy (GTDB): domain Bacteria; phylum Bacteroidota; class Bacteroidia; order Bacteroidales; family Bacteroidaceae; genus Prevotella. Next base: position 13,528 of record ONHQ01000051.1, on the reverse strand, counting down.
TCGTTTGCGCAGTGGATGAACGCGGCTGATGTGGACTTTGTTGTTACTCAGCCTGAAGGCTATGAGCTTGATCCCAAGTTTGTCGGTGACGCTCAAGTAGAGTACGATCAGCGCAAGGCCTTAGACGGCGCGGACTTTGTCTATGCCAAGAACTGGAGTTGTCCCGGCGTGAAAGACAAAGCCGATTACGGCAAGATTCTGTCCAAGGACTCCAGCTGGACCATCGACACCGAGCACATGAGCTGGACCAACGACGGTTACTTTATGCACTGTCTGCCTGTGCGTCGTGGCCTCATCGTCACCGACGACGTCATCGAGAGTCCTCATAGTCTCGTCATCCCAGAGGCTGCCAACCGTGAGATCTCCGCTGAGGTGGTGCTCAAACGTGTATTGGAAACACTATAATAATACTATTATATAAAGGAGAGTACGCATCACGGTACTCTCCTTTTTTATTATCATCCGCTTTCACCTATACGAAACAATGCTTCTTTCTTACTGATATGTACAATATAGTATCAACATTGGACAATAAAATACAATAGACATATCTTGACTTTTATAACTAATTCACTTTGATAAAAAAGTATCAACAATAGCAAAGATAATATTACGGATTTACATAAGAAAGCCGTATCTTTGCGATTGAAAACCGACGAGAGAACCTAAGGAACACTATAAAACCAACCTGCTTGTGTTACCTTTGTCGTCAACCATAACAACAATCGAAGTCAAAATAATTAAGAACCAGTTATCAATTATGCAAGAATCACCATGAAAAAAAAGCTTCCTGTTGCAAGACAATAGGACAAGCAAGCGATCGTAGTCAATACTATCGCGCTCAAGACCCAAATCATCATCAAAGAAAAAACCTAGAACGAAGTAAGTATGAATTTTAATCTTAACAAAACCATGCTGTTGATGGGAGCTTGCACAGCCTTGGGACTCGCTTACAGTCCCAACGTTCATGCAGTCTCACCAAGCCTGATGGCGCAAGCCGTGCAGCAGGCAAAGAAAGTCTCCGGACACATCGTTGATGCTGAGGGTCCGGTCATTGGTGCCAGTGTCGTGGAGAAAGGTAATCCTAAAAACGGCGCTGTCACGGATCTTGATGGCAACTTCACGCTGAACGTCAAGCCCGGAGCTACCCTCGTGGTGTCTTATGTAGGCTATAAGACACAGGAAATCCCCGTCGGAAATCAATCCGACTTCGCAATCACGCTGAAGACCGATGACAAGACACTTGAGGACGTTGTCGTCGTCGGTTATGGTGTACAGAAGAAGAAACTCGTCACCGGTGCCACTGTAGAGGTCAAGGGTGACGACATTGAGAAGATGAACACCACACAGGTGCTCGGCGCTTTGCAGAGCAAGACTCCGGGTGTGAACATCACCGCTGTCTCCGGCCAGCCGGGCGACGGCTTCAAGGTAGCTGTGCGTGGTGCCGGTACCAACAGCGACACCAAGCCTATCTACGTCATCGACGGTGTAGCCGGCGGTGACATCAACAACCTTAACCCAGCCGACATCGAGCGCATCGACGTTTTGAAGGATGCTGCCTCTGCTGCTATCTACGGTGCCAATGGTGCCAACGGTGTTATCCTTATCACTACCAAGCAGGGCAAGCAAGGCAAGATCTCTGTCAGCTATGATGGTAACATCGGTTGGCAGAACATGTACCGTATCCCGAAGCTCTTGAATGCAAAGCAATACATGCAGGTACAAGACATGGTATCGATGAACAATGGCGGATCAGCTTATGACTGGTCAAAGTATATCGATGCAGACTTGCTCAAAGCTTATCAGGATGGTTCCAATTCTGGCACCGACTGGTTAGACATTCTGCGTAACAAGAATGCCATCACCACCAACCATGACATCAACATCGCCGGCGGCTCCGACCGCAGCAAGTTCTCTACGGGTATAGGCTACCAGTACCAAGACGGTATTCTCGGCGGTGACTATGCTAAATCTGATTTCCGTCGTTTCACCATTCGCTTGAATTCCGAGCACGTTATCTACCGCAACGACAAAGGTCTCGACGTGGTGAAATTCGGTGAAAACCTCTACTTCCAACACCGTGAAAAGCAAGGTATACAGATCGGCAACCAGTACAGCAATGTGCTTTCAACCGCTCTGCGCGCCAACCCATGCGTGCCTGTCTATGACAAAGACGGCAATTACTTCGACTCCGATGACCTGAAGAATTCCGGTACCGAGGGATGGATGAACTACAACTCCTACACTCTCAACCCGATCTACCAGTTGGTTAACAGTCAGAGCGCCAACAATAAGAGCCGCAACTTCACGCTCAATGCTATCGGCTATATTGAAGTTCAGCCTATCAAGGGACTTACTTATCGTGGGCAGGTCAACTATAGCCAGAACTCCTACTCTTATCGTTACTTCCTCCCTATCTACAGTGCCAACACCACCAACAAGGATGGCTTCCGCACAACGGATGAGACCAACCAGCAGATGGGATTGGGATGGACATGGAGCATGACACATACGCTGAACTATAAGTTCGCCGTGAAAGACCACCACTTCGACGCTCTTGTCGGTACCGAGTATTATCAGACACGTCCGGGCATGGGCGAGAGTCTGACAGGAATGGCTACCAACAGCATTTATGGTGACTTCAAACATGGCTATCTATCCCTGACCAAAGACCGTAATGGTAGTGCCACAGTTACAGGTACTCCTTATACTGACGAGACAGCAAACTCTTATTTCGGCCGTGTCAACTACGACTACAACGAGACCTACATGTTCAGTGCCATCCTTCGCGCTGATGGTTCATCCCGTTTCGCCGACGGACACCGCTGGGGCTACTTCCCCTCTTTCTCTGCAGGCTGGGTGATTACCAATGAGAAGTTTATGCAGCCCACCGCTTCCTGGCTCGACTTCTTGAAGCTCCGCGCCGGCTGGGGTCAGAACGGTAACAAGAACATTGGTGATGCCTTTGGCTATCTGGCCACATTCTCTTATGGAGATTATGGCAACTACTCTTTTGGCAATACCAAGGAGAACTCCACGCAGGGTGCTTATCTGAGCCGTCTGTCCAACGAGGACCTGAAGTGGGAAACCTCTGAGCAGACCGACATCGGTCTCGACGCCCGCTTCCTCAACGGTCGCTTGAGTGCTACGATGGACTGGTACTATAAGAAGACCAAGGACCTGCTCGTACAGGTTCAGGTGCCGGGCACCTCTGGCTTCTCTACGCAGTGGCAGAATGCCGGTACCGTACGTAATACCGGTTTTGAGATTGCCCTGAACTGGAACGACAAGATTGGGCGCGACTTCAACTATGGCGTGAACTGGAACATGGCCTACAACAGCAACAAGGTTACCAAGATCAACAATGCCAACCACTACAATGAGGGTGGTAATGACTTGCTTGCTCAGAACACAGGTATCATGGCTCGTATGGAGGAAGGCCATCCCATTGGCTACTTCTATGGCTATAAGACCGAGGGCGTGATGCAGAACGCAGCCGACATTCAGGCTTATCTCGACAAGAACTGTGGCGGCAGCGCTGCAAACTCTCTGCAGGGAGCAGACATCAAACCGGGTGATCTGAAGTTTGTGGATGTCAATCACGATGGCAAGATCGATGCCAACGACAAGACCGAACTTGGTGATCCTAACCCAGATGTGACGATGGGCTTTGGCTTCAACATTGGCTACAAGGGCTTCGACCTGAGCGCTACAGCTTATGGTGCATTCGGCCAGCAAGTGATGCGCTCTTGGCGTAAGTTCACCGATGGTCAGTATGAGAACTACACCACCGAGGTGTACAAATACTGGCATGGTGAGGGCACTTCCAACAAGTATCCTCGCCTGGCTCCGGGCAACACAGGTCCCAACTGGCAGCAAATCTCTGACATCTACTGCGAGAACGCCAGCTACCTGCGCCTGCAGAACCTCACCGTGGGTTACGACTTCAAGAACATCTGGAAGAGCTGTCCGTTTGAGCAGCTGCGCCTCTACTTCACCGCTCAGAACCTCTTCACCATCACTGGTTACGATGGTATGGATCCTGAAAACGGTATGGCACTCAACAGCAGCGAGCCTTGGGTGACTGGTGTGGATGTCGGTAACTATCCTTCGCCGCGTACATACCTGATTGGTGTCAACATTAAATTCTAAAATCTGAAACAATGAACAAGCTATTATATTTATTGTCAGCAGCTACGGTAAGTCTCACGCTGGCATCCTGCTCTCTGGATGCTGACGACATTACCGAAGCTACCACCGACAAGTTCCCTACAACGGAAGAGGACGCAACAGCCTCACTTGCCGGCGTATATAATAATCTCAACCAGGTGGCAGCCACACCACAGGAGTCATTCCTCTATGTTTCCATGCTGGCCAGTGACGACAATCTCGGTGGCGGTGGTACCAACGATAAGCTCATGCAGGCTGAGGACTTGCTCTGCAACTACAACCAGAACATGACAGAGCAGTTCTACAAGGACCGCTATCAGGGCATCTCTCGTGCCAACATTCTGATAGAGGCACTGCCTAAGATCACATCTCTGTCCGAGGAAGTGCGCAACACCGACCTCGGCGAGGCTCTCTTCCTTCGTGCGTTCTACCACTACGAGCTTGCCTCCATGTATGGCAATGTGCCTTTGATGACCGAGGCTACCGGTAAGGTAGTCAAGCAGGGCGATGTGAAGACACTTTGGGGACAGATTCTTCAGGACTTCTATCAGGCCACACAGCTGCTGCCTGCCAAGCGCCGCTACGACGGACATGTGGACAAGTACACCGCCGAGGGTATGCTGGCACGTGCCTTTCTGTTCTACACAGGCATGTATTGCAACGGCACAGAGCTGAAGGACTTGGTCAGTACTACCTATAACCCGCTCAAAGAGGTGGACCTGCCCGACGGCACCAAACTGACGAAGAAGATGGTCTCAGACCTCGTTGACGACTGCGTCAACAAGTCCGGCTACTCTCTTGTCTCTGACTACCGCAACCTTTGGGCCTATACCAACCGCTGCACAGTGGAAGACTATGATTACACCAAAGGCAAGGGCTTGAAATGGGTAGAGAACGACCAGACAAAGGCAAACGACAGCAACCCCGAGTCGATGTTCGCCATCAAGTTCAACAAACTTGCTTCCTGGAGCACAACTATCGGCTACGCCAATGGTTACGCACTTCACTTCGGTATGCGTGGCGGTCAGGACTACGCTAATACATTCCCCTTCGGTCAAGGCTGGGGAGCAGGTCCTGTAGCCCCCAATCTTGTGAAGGAGTGGGAAGCTGACGAGCCTAACGATATGCGCTTGGAGGCTTCTATTCAGGATGTCAACAAACTACCGGCATACAAAAGAGGCGGCTGGGCTGACTTCGTTCAGGAGACCGACTATTACGAGAAGAAAATTTCTCCTATTTCTGCCAAGAACGGCAACAAGTATGTATGCTGCTTCGAAGATCTGATGTATGGCGACAAGGGTGGACTCAGTGGCGGTTACGGCAATAACATGCAGCTCGACAACATCCACGACCTCGTGCTTCTGCGCTTCGCCGACGTGCTGCTCATGCAGAGCGAGTTGGAAGAGAATGTCTCTGGTATCAACGTGGTGCGTGCCCGCGCCGGTTTGGCTCCTATCGCTTCTTACTCTCTTAAGGCTCTTCAGAACGAGCGTCGTCATGAACTCGCCTTCGAGGGCGTGCGCTGGAACGACATCCGCCGCTGGCATATCGCCGCACAGGCTTTGGAGGCACAGACCAACCAGCCTGTCTACTATTGCGGAAAGGAGGGAAAGAACACAGCCCACAATGGTGGCTATGCAGCCCGCTACAATGCTACAGCCGGATTCTTCAAGATGCCTGAGAACCAGATTTCCTTGGGTAGCGTAGAACAAAACCCAGGCTGGGACAACAGTTCCGAATACCAGGGCTGGTAAAAGCTTTGTTTCACTTTAAAAGAACATTGACATGAAAAAGATATTTTTTGCAATGCCTCTGCTGGCCTTGGCATTAGCTTCCTGCGATCCTTCTGATATTGAAGGTGGATCTGAGTGGAGAGATGTCGCCGCTGACCAGCTGAAGGTAAGTGCCACACCCGTTCAAGTGGACGGAAAAAACTCCAATCAGATACACGTGGTCTGCAACTCACCAACCAATGTGGCATGGCAGGCAGACCAGTTGATTGAGAACACTACGAACACTGTTTCTGCTGACGCTACCATCTACTTCACCAAGTTGGGGCAGAACACGGTGAAGTGTCTGACAACCAACGATGGCGGTACTCCCGAGGAGAAAGACCTCACCGTGCAGGTGGATACCATCACTTACCTCACCGATGATCTGAAAAATCGTCTTTGCGTCGGTCAGACCGGTGGCCCCGATCACTTTGGCATAGGCTTCAACAAAGCCCTCATCAAGGTCGAGCAGGACAAGGACGCTCAAGGCAGACTGGGCAACAAACTGAACATTGTCAGCAATGTCAACCCTGTGCTCTGCACCTTCAAGTGGGGCACCACGACGCTCGACAAGAACATTGGCTCTCTGACTGTCTACGATATTGACAAGCCGCTGAAGCTTTCTGTTGACATCATGGACGCTGCAGGCAACAAGAAGACTATCGATCTGGGTGAGTACACAGCTCAGACGTATACCGAGGCTCCGGCAGAGATTAAGCTGATCACCGGTTGCGATCCGAAAGACCCGGCAACAGCCAACGCTACAAAGACATGGGTGCTTGCCGCCGGCAACAATTGGGGTAACGGTTCAAGTACAGATGCTGCCGGAAGCTGGTGGATGACCGACATCACAGGTCAAGGTGGTTCCTACGGTGAGATGACCTTCTCTTGGAAAGACGGTACGCTGACCACGGTCATCACCGACGAGTCCAACGAGCGCGGCGACAAGAGCGGAACGGGCACCTTCAAGCTCGACTTCTCGGCCCGCAATGCCAGCACGAACGTCATCTGTAACCTTATCACAAGCGGTGCCGGAAACATTGTATTCCCGTACATTATCAATGAAAATTTCAAGGAAGGCCACAGTTTCGAGATTACGAAGGTCACAGACGAAGACCTTTACATCCGTGCCCAGCATACCACACCAAGTGGCGAGGGTACCTTCTGGCACTTCGTTGTTAAGAAATAGGTTTCTTTAATAAGCATTTTCAAGCATGCGCCATGAGTCTGTTCTGGCAGACTCTTGGCGCTGCTTTCTTCATTTATCATTTGTATCAACTACCTTTTTTATGCGGTCGTTCATTCATAAGCATTTGCAAGGCATCCTTTCCCTGCTCTTTGCCGTCGCCATCGCGCTCTTTTGGGCCTTCCCTTACCGGTGCGCACTGAGCTACCAGGAGCAGTATCAGTTGTTTCTCTTCACCCCATCCTATTTCACCGAGCGCATCAGCGTGCCGGGTGGACTGGCCGACTATGTGGCCGAGTTCATCACACAGTTCTATTATGTCTATGCGTTAGGTGCCATTCTCCTTGCTCTTGTCTTCTTTTGTCTGCAACGACTCACGTGGGTGCTGATGCGCCGCAGCGGCGTGTCGCAATCTTGGTATCTGCTGAGCTTCATCCCCACCGTGGCCCTTTGGGCGCTCATGGGCAACGAAAACGTGCTGCTCTCCTTTGCCATTGCCTTGCTCGGCATGGAAGAGATCATGCTCCACTATATCATCGTTCGCGACCATAGTCGTGGCTGGACAGCTCCTGCCGTCTATCTGCTCATCGCCATTCCCGTGGGCTACTGGCTGTTCGGGCCGGTAACAATAGGAGTAGCACTGGTCGGAATTTACAGCCCCTCCCTAACCCTCCCTAAGAGGGAGAGAAAGAGCAACCTCAAAACACTTTTGACGCCTTGGGGCCAGACACTGCTGAGCGTTCTCTATTTCGTGCTCATCGTCTGGCTCTGTGGTCTCTTCCTGCAATATCCCTATTACAAGCTGTTCGGTGGCATCAACTACTTCCGCTATCCTGCTGTCATCCCCGTCATGCAGTGGGTCGTAGTCGCGTTGTTTGCCTTACTGCCCCTTGCGGCTTCCAATCTGCCACATTTGGAGGGCAAGAAAGCCATACGCGGCGAGATTCTTCAGCTTGTCGTCGTCGTGCTTGCCGCCGTGCCTCTGCTGCGCCTCAGCTTTGACCGTGCCACCTACGAACTCATTGATTACGACTATCTCGTACGCACCCACCAGTGGCAGCGCATCATAGAGAAAGCCGAAAAGCATCAGGCTTCCTCACCGATGAGCGTGAGTTGTGTCAACCTCGCCCTCGCCATGCAGGGGCAGCTCTGCGACCGTCTCTTCGAATTCTATCAGAATGGTGCAGAGGGCCTCTTCCCCACATTCACCCGCGACATGACCTCCCCGCTGCCCACTGCCGAGGCGTTTTATCAGCTGGGCATGGTCAACGATGCCGAGCGCTACACCTTTGAGGCTCAAGAAGCCATACCCAACTATCGCAAGAGCGGACGTCTGACGCGCCGCATCGCCCAGTGCGAGATCATCAACGGCAACTATGCCGTGGCCGCCAAATACCTGCGCATGCTTGAGAACAGTCTGTTCTACCGCCAGTGGGCCAAGAGCCAGGAGCGTTTCCTCTACAACAGTGCAGCTGTCAAAGCCGATCCGGAATACGGTCGTCTGTGCGACATCCGCATCAAACATCACGACTATCTCTTCAGCGATCAAGAGATGGACCAGATGCTCGGCCTGTTGCTCGTCGACAACAAGAAGTACGACAACCGTATGGCCTACGAGTATCTCATCGCCTACGAACTGCTTCAGCGTGACCTGGACCGCTTCATGCAGTACTATCCCCTGGGGCGCTTCGTGCAGTTCGACCATATCCCCTACGCTATCCAGCAGGTGCTTATCGGCTCGTGGCTGCAACGCCACAACACGCTGCAAGGCATGCCCTACAGTGTAGACCGCCAGAATGTCGACGCCACAGTGGCCTTCATCCGTGCTTATATGACCAACCGCAACGATCCAGCCCTCAACCAGCCGCCACTCGCCTACAACGCTTGGCACTATCTGCTCATGAGCGGCAACACAAAACGGAAGGGCAAAGAAAAGATGCGCAACATCTACTAACGTTTTGAACACATTGTATAAAGTTAAGCTAATCAACCCGTATCTATGATGAAAAGATATAGCACATTCTTATTCCTATTAATCGAAATGATGATGACAGTGACAAACCTGCAAGCATCCCCAGTGAGCGTGAGCTTGACCAAGGGCTGGCAGTTCCGTCAGGCCCGGCTTTCCAACTGGCATCCCGCCACCGTGCCCGGCACGGTGCAGACCGATCTCATGGCCTGCCATCTGCTCGACGACCCTTTCTTTAGGCTCAACGAGCGGGGAGCGCAATGGGTGGACAAGGAAGACTGGATTTATGAGAACCGTTTTGACCTGCCCGCCGAGTTGAAAGGACGCAGCCATGTTGAACTCTGCTTCAATGGCCTTGACACCTACGCCGATGTCGAGCTCAACGGCGCCAGCATCCTCAAGGCCGACAACATGTTTCGCCGCTGGAAGGCCGATGTGACCCGTCTGCTCAAAGACCGGGGCAACGTGCTGACGGTCTATTTTCATTCACCCACAAAGAAAGGGATAGAGGCCTACGATGCGTCGCCCATCAAATACGCAGCTGCCAACGACCAGAGCGAGAACGGCGGTCTCTTCGACAAGAAGGTGAGTCCCTTCACTCGCAAGGCCGGCTACCACTATGGCTGGGACTGGGGACCCCGCCTGGTCACCATCGGCATCTGGCGGCCTGTGACGCTCACCGCATGGGATCATGCCGTGCTGCGCGACACGTGGTACCGCCAGCCGTCGGTTACACCACAGCTGGCCCGACTCACCAACACCGTCACTATCGATGCCGACGCCCCCCAGAGGGAAGTGGAAATCATGGTGGCTGATGGGCATAGCGGCAAAGTGCTTGTAAGGAAGGCCGTGGGGCTGAGGAAGGGCACCAACACCATCACCCTTCCTTTCGAGATCAAGAATCCCCAACTGTGGTGGACCAACGGTCTGGGCGAGCCTTATCTCTATGCACTTAAGACCACTGTCCGCATGAACGGACAGCTCTTAGGGGAGAAGACAGAGGAGATCGGCGTGCGCTCGCTGCGCTTTGTGGCTGAGAAAGACAGTGCCGGGCGCTCCTGCTATTTCGTGCTGAATGGAAAGAAAGTGTTTATGAAGGGCGTCAACTACATCCCCAACGACAATTTCCTGCCCCGTGTTTCCCACGACGTGTATAATAAGGTAGTCAACGCTGCCGCTTCCTGCAATATGAACATGCTGCGCGTTTGGGGCGGAGGAACTTATGAGGACGACTACTTCTATCATCTCTGCGACGCCAAAGGCATCCTCATTTGGCAAGACTTCATGTTTGCCTGTGGTCTCTATCCCGGCAAGGGTGCCTATTTAGACAATGTGAAGGAGGAGGCCAAGGACAATATCATCCGCCTTCGCAACCACCCTTGCATTGCCCTTTGGTGCGGCAACAATGAGTGCCAGGACGGATGGTACTATTGGGGATGGAAGCAGCAGTATGAGAAACTCGGTCAGGCCGACAGCGTGTGGCAAGAATATAAGAACATCTTCTACGATGCACTGCCCAATGCCGTGAAGGCCTACGACCCCGATGTGGCCTACTGGCCTTCGTCGCCATTTGGCGACTATGGCCACGGCAGCAACGATCACGAGGGCGACCGGCACTACTGGGAAGTTTGGCACGGTAAGAAGCCTGTGACCAATTACAACCAAGAGCGTGCGCGCTTCTTCTCCGAATATGGTATGCAGAGCTTCCCGGAGTTTGCTACTGTGAAGAAGTTTGCTCCCGACTCCACCGACTGGAACATCTATTCCGACGTGATGATGGCCCACCAGCGCGGTGGAGAATATGCCAACCATCTCATCGAGACCTATCTGACCAACGAATACCATCAGCCCAAAGACTTCCGCCAGCTGCTCTATATGGGCCAATTGCTTCAGGGCGACGCCATGAAGACTGCCATAGAGAGCCACCGCAGGCAGAAAGGTTATTGCTGGGGCACGCTCTTCTGGCAGATCAACGACTGCTGGCCTGTGGCCTCCTGGTCGTCTATCGACTACTACGGCCGTTGGAAGGCCGCACAGTATATGGCCCGCAAAGCCTATGACGACATCCTCGTCTCGCCCATCGAGCAGAATGGGAAACTCGAGGTGTATATCGTCAACGACCGCCAAAAGGCCGTTACCGGCACGCTCACCGTCAGCCTCATGGCCATGGACGGCCGCGTGCTCAACCGGCAGCAGAAGAAGCTCAGCGTGGATCCCAATGTCGCGCTCTTCTGCTGGAGTATGCCCGTGGATCAATTCCTTGCTGGCAATGAGCGGTCGAAAGTGGTCGTACGTGCCGTTTTCCAAGCCGACAAGACCTACGACAACAACTATGAGCTGCTGAAGCAGAAAGAGATGTGCTATCCCGACGTCCACATCACTACACTTGTCAGCCCGGCCAAGGGAGGCGTCGATGTCACCCTGCGGGCTGATGCCTTTGCCCGTGCCGTCTGTCTGAGCATCGATAGCGTAGACCATTGCTTCAGCGACAATTTCTTCGACCTCTTCCCGGGTGAGAAGAAGACCGTGCACGTCACTACATCGGTGCCATTCAATGACATCAAGAAACTGCTGACCGTGACATCCTATAAATAACAGCATACAAGCCCAATGAGAAAGATATCAAAGAAAAGAGTGGCCATAACACTCGTCCTACTGTCAGCGCTCGCCACCATGCCCGTGTTGACCTCGTGCGGCTCAAAGCCCTCCCACGCCACGCTGGTCGACGAGCAGCCCCACATCTTCCCCGACTACGCGGGAACGACGATACCTGTAGACATCGCGCCCCTCGACTTCAACGTTGTAGGGGACAGCATGCAATCCGTCTTCGTCACCGTAAGAGGATCCAAGGAGGGGGAGATAGAGGCCCATGGCGATTACGCCGACTTCGACGTAGACGACTGGCACAAGCTCACAGAGGCCAACAAGGGAGGACAGCTCACCTTCACGGTCTATGCCAAACAGGGCGGCGAGTGGAAGCAATATCGCGACTTCACGGTCAATGTCTCCTCTGACCCGCTCGGTGAGTGGGGACTCACCTACCGCCTTATTCCTCCCGGCTACGAAGTCTACGGCAAGATGGGACTCTACCAGCGCAACCTGAGCAACTTCGACGAGCAGGCGATTTTCGTCAACACCGCAGTGCCCGGCGCATGCCTCAACTGCCACACAAGCAACCGCACTTCGCCCGAGCAGTTCACCTTCCACATCCGTGGCGCCAATGGCGGCACACTCATCTCGCAGCACGGAAACACGGAAATACTGAAAGCGAAGAACGACTCGCTCAAAGGCTCTATGGTCTATCCCTATTGGCATCCATCGGGACAGTGGGTTGCCTACAGCACCAACCAGACCCACCAAAGTTTCCATGCCATCCGCAACGAGCGCATCGAAGTCTTTGACCAGGCATCAGACGTGCTTATCTATCATCCCGCCACGCATCAGATCGTGCTCAACCCAGCGGTGATGACAAGGGACCACTACGAGAACTATCCGGTGTTCTCGCCCGACGGACGCACACTCTACTTTGTCTCCTCTACGGCATGGGACATCCCGGCACACTATAAAGACATCAAGTACAACATCTGTCGCGTAGGCTTTGACCCAAAGACCGGACACACCGTAGGCAAGGTCGACACCATTTTCAACGCCCGTCTGATGGGAAAGAGTGCCAACCATCCACGCCCATCCTACGACGGCCGTTTCCTACTCTTCACGCTGAGCGACTATGGCTGCTTCCCCATCTGGCACAAGGAGGCCGACCAGTGGCTGCTCGACTTGCGCACGATGAAAGTCCGTCCGCTCACAGAAATCAACAGCAGCAATACCGACTCGTGGCACAACTGGAGCCGCAACAGCCATTGGATCGTCTTCACCTCACGACGCATCAACGGCTACTATACCCAGCTCTATCTGGCTCACGTCGACAGCCGCGGACGCATGGGCAAGCCTTTCCTGCTGCCTCAGCGCAATCCCTGGCTCTACTACGACCGCCAACTCAACAGCTACAACACGCCCGACTTCACCCTCCGCCCCGTCCGTCTCAACGCCCGTAAGGCTGCCGGGGACATACTTAGCAGCGAACGCGTAGCGACGGAAATCAAGTAATATCCGTTCTTAAAAAGGAGAAAGTTAAAACCTTAAACATCATCAAAACATTTCACAAAAGGCCATTCTCTGAACCTTGCATTCTAGAGAGAGCAGAAGCGAAAAGAGGTCTCTTTCCATCAAAAAGCAACAAGGAAAGTGTGAAAAAACTGGTCTCTCACCATCAAAACAGTGGTTTCACTTGGTCAAAAAGGCTATTTCACACGATCATCTCGGTTGTTTTACTAAAGAAACCTCCATTTGAGACACTATACAAAAAAGCCCCAGCCTCGCTAGTTTTGAGTGAGACTGGGGCTATTTCGTGTTTTTCCACACCATAATCTC
>ONHQ01000052.1 GCA_900317685.1 uncultured Prevotella sp. | reverse complement strand
CCAACAAATATATTCAGTTAGAAATACCCTTCGACGAATGGTAAGTTACAATCAGTAAGCAAAGCCGAATGTTAAAGTATTTAAGTGGACACTAGTGTATTCGGATATATTCTTGATTCCGCGTAGCGGAACGTTAACTTAAAAACGTATCATAGTTAGGCCGCTGAGGGCTGCGACCCTCCCGGAAGCTGCCCTCAGGGGACAACATTGCAACTGAAGCCACGCGCTATTCTGACATATGTTGGACAAAAAATTGAAAACAGCAGGTAGATGTGGTCGTGTGTTGCTACGTTACTTTGTTTTGGTAGCCAGCACCACGAAGAAGCATCATAACCGACCCACGGAAAATATCCACTGTGCCCTATTTTCCTTGAGTTTTGGCTCTCTAACGTAGTTCCGGGAGGGCCGCTGCCCTCAGCGGCCACGATGCATGCAATTCTGTTAGCGTACTTTGTTATCCCATCTGTTCCTTTGTTACTCTGTCTTTAAACAGGAAATTTGTTATCCCATCTGTTTACTTTGTTACTCTGTCTTTAAACAGGAAATTTGTTATCACATCTGTTTACTTTGTTACTCTGTCTTTAAACAGGAAATTTGTTATCACATCTGTTTACTTTGTTACTCTGTCTAAAAAGGCGGCGCACGATTTTGTATTCTCCTGCTTTTTGATTAAATTTGCATCATCATCATCAATCAGCGAAATGAACATTCGTACCTATCTTCTCATCCCCACCCTCGCCCTGTCGCTGTGCTCGGTACGTGCACAGAAACTCGCCGGCGGCGACATCTCTATGCTCCCCCGCTATGAGCAGGCCGGAGCCACCTATTACACCCACGACGGACAGTCGATCAGCGACCTCGTCACCTACAGCAAGCAGGTGGGCATGAACGCCATGCGCGTGCGTCTCTTCGTCAACCCAAAGAAGCAGACCACGAACAGCAGCGCACCCTACACGTGGAGCAATGACGACAACGTATGTCAGGACATCGCGTGGGTGAAGACCCTCGGCAAGCGCATCAAGGACGCCGGCATGAAGTTCATGCTCGACATCCACTACTCCGACACCTGGGCTGACCCTGCCAAGCAGTGGACACCAGAAGACTGGAAAGATCTCGGCAACGCGGCTCTCGCTGAGAAAGTATACAGCTACACCGCCGACGCGCTGACCCAACTGAAAGCCGCCGGCACCGAGCCCGACCTCGTACAGACCGGCAACGAGATCTCCTACGGCATGCTGTGGGGAAGACCCAACGGAACTTTGAAGCAGTGCTGGCCGTCGTCAACAGCCAATTGGGACCGCTTCGCCAACCTGCTCAAGCAAGCTACCAAGGCCGTGCGCGAGACTTGTCCATCGGCAAAGATCATCCTGCACGTGGAGCGCGTATCCACCAATACTTCGCTGCAAAAGGACAATGCCAACTATAATGCCTTGACCAACTTCTTCAGCAAGATGAACACATACGGCATCGACTATGACGTCATCGGACTGAGCTACTACCCCTATTTCCATGGTGCGCTGAGTGAGCTCGACGGGGCGATCACCAAACTGGAAGCAGGCTGGCCGAACAAAGAAATCATGGTGGTGGAGACCGGATACCCCTACGCCTGGGCTGTCCCCGGAAGCACCTACGACGCCACGAAGACATGGCCCTATAGCGACGAGGGGCAGAAGCTGTTCACCGACGACCTCATCGCCATGCTCAACAAGCACAGCAAGGTAGACGGACTCTTCTGGTGGTGGCCGGAGTACAACGCAAAGACAAACAGCGCAAGCCTCAGCAATTGGTACAACGCCCCGCTCTTCGACAGCCGCACCGGACGCGCCACCTCAGCCTTCACGGCACTGGCAAAGTACGCCACATCCTCCACGGCCATCAGCCAGCTGAGCGTCAACACGTCGAAGACCACCGACGATAGCTACTACGACCTCAGCGGCCGTAGCGTCAGCCAGCCCAAGGACAGCGGCGTGTATATCCATCATCAAAAAAAGATCATCGTGAGATAAACAGCATAGTATGAAGATATTCTGCATTGGAATGAACTACGCCGCGCACAATAAAGAGTTGCACGGTACGTTAAAGAAACCGGATGAGCCGGTGATCTTCCTCAAGGCTGACTCCAGCCTGCTGAAAGACCATAAGCCGTTTTTCATCCCCGACCATCTGGGACGTATAGAATATGAGACCGAGGTGGTGGTGCGCATCTGCAAGCTCGGTAAGACGGTGCCCGTGCGCTTCGCCCCCCGCTACTACGACGCATTGACGGTGGGCATCGACTTCACGGCACGTGAGCTCCAGCACAAGCTGTCGGCAGCGGGCCAGCCCTGGGATCTCGCAAAGGGCTTCGACGGAGCAGCTTGTCTCGGCGAATGGGTGCCGAAGGAGAAATTCCGCGATCTCAATGCCCTGCGCTTCCATCTCGACATCAACGGACAGACGGTGCAGGAGGGTTGCACGGCCGACATGCTCTATAAGATCGACGAGATCATCGCATATATCAGCCAGTATTTCACCCTCAAGACGGGCGACATCCTCTTCACAGGTACGCCCGCCGGTGTGGGACCCGTACATATCGACGACCACTTAGAGGGATACCTCGAAGAGAGAAAGGTGCTGGAGTTTAAGTGCAAGTAAAAGAAGAGGAAATAACCCCCAAGCCCTCTCCCTAGCCCTCCCCCAAAGGGGAGGGAATGAGCCCACCGAGCCCTCACCCTAACCCTCCCCCGAGGGGGAGGGAATGAGCCCACCCTATAATACCGATGAGTTCTATTCCTCTATGAGTTCTATAATCTCTATGTTCTCTATGACTAAACGACAAGGAAAAATGAAAGACCCCATATATCGTCCTTTATCCGACCGCTCTTTCCCTCCCCTTTGGGGGAGGGTTAGGGAGAGGGCTCTCCCTTTACCCGACCGCTCTTTCCCTCCCCCCAGGGGGAGGGCTAGGGAGAGGGCTCGGGGGTATTCCCTCCCTCCCCTCAGGGGGAGGGCTAGGGAGAGGGCCCTCCTCTTTCTCCTCCTCTTCCTCCCCCTCCCTCTCTCCGCCCAGCGATTCTTCAACCTGACCAACGAGCAGGTGCGCATCGACAGCACGCTGCCACGGTTTACCTATACCGTTGCGCTGCCGACGAACTATGCCGACTCGGTGTACACGCCGACCATCCTCTATCCCGAGTTTGTGGATATGGCACAGAGCGACATCGAGGCTTACCACCGGCTGAGCAGTGAGCCGCTACCCAAGCTGCCCGCCATCGGGCAGCAAGTGGTGATGAGCCGGCGCCGTCCCAGCCTACAGCTGACGTTCTCTCCGCTCGTCTACCGCAATGGCAGATACCAGATCCTGGCCAGCTTCATGCTGCGCGTAGACGCGAAGGCCGTCACTGCTGCGACACGACAGATGGCAAAAGCCAACATACATCATGCGCCGCTCAACACCGACCGCTATGCCTCGCATTCCGTCTTGGCCTCCGGCCGGTGGGTGAAGATACGCGTGCCGGCATCGGGCATCTATCAGCTCAGCAGCAGCCTCGTACGCCAGGCTGGCTTCTCCGACATCAACAAGGTGAAGATCTACGGCTACGGCGGTAACCTGCAGGACGAAGTCCTCGACGGCAACACGCTCAAGGCGCTTGACGACCTGCCCGAGGTGGAGCAGTGCATCGTTGGCGGCAAGCATCTCTTCTACGCCAAAGGACCCGTGAGCTGGAGCAGCAACACGGCAGCACAGCGTACGCGCAACTTCTATTCCGACTATGGCTACTACTTCCTCACGGAGAGCAGCGACGACGTGGCAACCATCGACAGCACAACCTTCCTGAAGAAAAACTACCCTACCGCCGACAACTATCACAGTCTATATGAGGTCGACGGATTCTCGTGGTACCACGGCGGGCGCAACCTCTTCGACAGCGAGACCATCAGCAAAGGCAACACCAAGCGGCTCGTACTCTCCAACATATCAAAGTCTAAGACTGGAAAACTCAGTGTGGCGGTGACCGCCGGACAGGCCAGCACGGCACAGATCATGCTCAACGACTCGGTACTCGGCACGCTGAGCATCAAACTCAGCGGGGGAGAATACAACGACTATAACAAAGGCGGGGAGAGCTACGCTACCTATGCCATCGGCACGCTGCACGCCAACGACACCGTGAAAATCATGTGTACCGATGGCGGACCGCTCCGTCTGGACTATGTGTCGATGGCGTGGAGCAACCCTGTGCCTAAGCCCAACCTCACCTCCACCTTCCCGACACCCTCTTTGGTAGGCACCATCACCAACCAAGACCATCATGCCGACACTGCCGCAGACATGGTGATCATCATCCCGACTTCAGGTAAATACCTGGAGCAGGCACAGCGACTGGCTGACTTCCACGAGAAGCACGACAGTCTGCGCGTGCGCATCGTCAAGGCCGATGAGCTCTACAATGAGTTCAGCAGCGGCACGCCCGATGCCAACGCCTACCGACGCTACCTGAAGATGCTCTACGACCGCGCTACGTCCGACGCTGACCTGCCCCGCTATCTGCTGCTCTTCGGACGCGGCGTGTGGGACAACCGCATGCTCACCAGCGACTGCCGCGGTCTCAATGCCGACGACTATCTGCTGTGCCACGAGAGTGAGAACTCGTTCAACGCCGTGCTCTGCTATGTCGACGACGGCTTCTTCACACGACTCGACGACGGTGAGGGCGGCAACCCCTTGACCAAAGACATGGACGACATCACCGTGGGACGATTCCCCGTGACAAGCGTCGACGAGGCTAAGGTCATGGTCGACAAGACCATCGCCTATGCCGAGAACAGCAACGCGGGAGCCTGGCAAAACGAACTGATGTTCATGGGCGACGACGGTAACAACAACCTGCACATGAACGACGAGAACGACAATGCCAACTATATCGAGGCACTGCACCCTGAGTTCGTTCTGAAGAAGGTGATGTGGGACGCCTATACCGAGCAGGCCTCTGCCACGGGACACTCCTACCCCGAGGTGTCCGCCATCATCAAACGCCAACAGCAAAACGGTGCGCTCATCATGGACTATGCCGGGCACGGCAGTGCTACGCTCATCGCCCACGAGGGTGTGCTCAAGCTCTCCGACTTCCAAAATTTCTCCAACACCAACCTGCCACTGTGGATCACCGCCTCGTGCGACATCATGGCCTTTGACGACGTAGAGGACAACATCGGCACGGCGGCCGTCGTGAATGCAAACGGCGGAGCGGTGGCCTTCTTCGGTACCACGCGTACGGTGCTCGCCTCCTACAACAAGCTCATCAACCGTGCCTTCCTCACGGCCGTGCTCAGCCGCAAAGACGGAAAAGCGCTGACCCTCGGCGAGGCGCAGCGACAGGCTAAGAACCAGATGATCACCACCGGACAGGACCGCACCGTCAACAAGTTGCAATACTCGCTGCTCGGCGATCCCGCGCTGAGACTCAACCTGCCCGAACCGTGCATCGTCGTAGACTCGATCAACGGCATTCCTACCACCTCGGCCACACGGCCGAAGTTCAAGGCTGGAAGCATCGCACGCATCGCCGGACACGTCAACAAGTCCACAGCCGACAACTTCAACGGCGTGGCCTCCATCGTGGTACGGGACTCTGAAGAGAAGATCGTGTGCAAGGAAAACTACAGTGCCGAGGCTGACTCTGCCTTCGTCTTCTATAGCCGCGACAAGATTCTCTATACAGGATCTGACAGCATCCGGCAGGGACGCTTTGCCTTCACCTTCTCGGTACCGATAGACATCAACTACAGCGACAACACCGGACTGGTGAATGTCTATGCCGTCAACAAGGAGCATACCAGCATCGCCAACGGCGTGAGTGACCACTTCGTCGTGGGCGGATCCACGACAGCCTCTGCCGACACGATAGGCCCGAAACTGTTCTGCTATCTCAACACACCGGAATTCCAAAATGGTGGCACGGTGAACTGTACGCCTTATTTTGTGGCAGAGATCAGCGACACCAGTGGCATCAACGCCACGGGCAACGGCGTAGGACACGACCTGCAGCTCATCATCGACGGTGACGCCAACAAGGTTTACTCGCTCAACGACGCGTTTACCTATGACTTCGGATCATACACCAGCGGCAGAACGGCATACAGCATTCCTTCGCTCGAACCGGGCAAGCACACGCTGACCTTCCGTGCCTGGGACATCCTCAACAACTCGTCGACAGCCACGCTCGACTTTGTGGTGGCAAAGAGCCTGCAGCCAACGATCAGTTCGGTGGGCGTGTCGAAGAATCCGGCTTACAACACCACGACGTTCATCGTCAACCACGACATGGCGGGCAGCAAGGTCGACGTGTGCATCGAGGTCTTCGACATGAGCGGCCGCACGCTGTGGAAACATACCGACACTGGTGTCACCAATCTCGGAACCTATACCAAGGACTGGGATCTGTGCGACGGTCAGGGCTGCCGCCTGCAGACCGGCGTATATCTCTATCGCGTGCGCATGTGCGCCGACGGCAGCAGCTACGCCTCGAAGACACAGAAACTCATCATCGTCAGGCAATAATCGACATACTCTCTACGTTAATTTAGGTGTAGCACTCTCCCCTACCCCGGAGCCTACACCTTATTATATATAGCACATCCATCAGAATGACAAGAACAGCACGTATCACGCTGGCATCCTTCTTTGCGGCCCTCCCCCTATGGACCTTTGCGCAGGAAAAGCTCGACGAGTTCAACCCTGTGCAATATGCCATCATCTCACAGACCATCTCTCCCGATGCACGAGGAGCCTCTTTGGGTGATGCAGGAGCGGCAACAGACCCCGATGTCAACTCGCAACACTGGAATCCGGCAAAATATCCCTTTACCATCAGTCGTGCCGGTGTGGCGCTGAACTACACGCCTTGGCTCCGCCAACTCGTCAACGACATCGACCAGGCTTACCTCGCCGGCTACTACCGCATCGGCGAGCATAGTGCCGTGTCGGGGTCACTGCGCTATTTCTCCCTCGGTGAGGTGCAGACCAGCAGCGAGGACAACGCGATGACCGTCAATCCCTACGAGATGGCGATTGACGCTTCTTATTCGCTCATGCTCAGCGAGAAGTTCTCCATCGCCGCCACGCTGCGCTGGATCTACTCCGACCTGCGCTATGACTACACCAGTGAGGACAACTCGCCGGCATCAGCCTTCGCCGCGGATCTCTCGGCGTATTACCAGACTTATCCTACCATCGGATCACGCGAATGTCAGCTCGCCTTCGGTCTCAACATCTCGAACATTGGCAGTAAGATCACCTTCAGCGGTTCCGATGCCGCAGAGTTCCTGCCTACCAACCTCAGACTGGGTACTTCGCTGATGGTGCCCATTGATGAATACAACAAGTTCTCAATTGCTTTGGATGCTAACAAGTTCTTGGTGCCCACACCGCCAACCATGGAGCAGTATACCAAGGAGACGGGACTCAGCGACAATCAAGGCTATGACCAGTGGGTGCATGAGCACTACAACAACACGTCGAGCATCAGCGGTATCTTCAAGAGTTTCAGCGACTCGCCAGAAGGCTTCAAAGGCGAGATGAAAGAGATTCAGTGGAGCGTAGGTGCTGAGTATACCTACAACGATAAGTTCTCGCTTCGCGCCGGTTATCATCATCAGGATCCGAGTCAGGGCAACATGAAGTACTTCACCGTCGGTGCAGGCTTCAAGATGAGCGTCTTCTCGCTCGATGCCGGATATGTCATCGCCACGGCCAAGACCAACCCGCTCGACCAGACGCTCCGCCTGTCACTGAGCTTCGATATGGACGGCATCAAGGATCTGCTGCATAGGAGATAAAAAAAAGACTCTCTTCCCCTAGCCCCCTCTCCCTGGAGGGAGAGGGGGAATTGCGATACCATCAACACCCCGTTCGGCCAAATACTTTGCTTCCTTATACTCCAATGGCGCGGAGAGGCGGAATTGCAATACCATCAATACCCCGTTCGGCCAAAAACTTTGCTTCCTTATTCTCCAAGGGCGCGGAGAGGGGGGAATGCGATACCATCAATACCCCGTTCGGGATATATGCTGTGAGGAAGAATAACTATCAATATTAATACTATCATACAAACATAATATGAGCAATACCAAACATAATATGAACAATACCAAACATAATATAGAAAACGAGAATAGTACCGGAGAGAATGGGTATCGCAATTCCCCCTCTCCCTCCAGGGAGAGGGGGCTAGGGGAAGAGAGTCTTTTCCCTCGTGTGGGCATGGGCTACGATGTCCACCAACTCGTCGAAGGCCGCGACCTCTGGCTCGGCGGTATCAAGATTGAACATAGCAAGGGACTCTTGGGGCACAGCGATGCCGACGTGCTCATCCATGCCATCTGCGACGCCCTGCTCGGTGCCGCCAACCTGCGCGACATCGGCTATCACTTCCCCGACACCAGCGACGCGACGCTGAACATGGACAGTAAGATCATTCTGAAAAAAACAATGGAACTGTTGGCTGGCAAGGGTTATGTCCTTGGCAACATCGACGCTACGGTATGTGCCGAGCATCCAAAACTCAACCCGCACATACCAGCTATGAAGACTTGTCTGGCCCACGTCATCGGCTGTGAGGAGGACCAGATCAGCATCAAAGCTACCACGACCGAGAAGCTCGGCTTCACCGGACGTGAGGAAGGCATCAGTGCCTATGCCGTAGCGCTGATAGCCAAAGCCCTTCCCTAACCCAGGCCCTTCCCTAACCCTCCCCGAGGGGAGGGAATTGCAATACCCTCATCAACTTTCCTTTGCGTCCTTTGCATCGTGTGGGATTTCTTGTACCTCTCTCTTTCCTTAGCGGATTCTTTGCGTTCTTAGCGCCTTTGCGAGAGGTTTTCACCCCTTGAAGCATATCACTCCCCTCTCCTTTGGAGAGGGGTTAGGGGGTGAGGCTGGAGAGGGGGTGAGGCTGCATTTCTCACGATATCTCCGCCCAGTTGATATTCGTCTTCCTCAGTTCCCGCAGATGATTCCACAGGAGGCTATTGGCGGGAAGGTTGCATTCCGGATCGGCATCAATGACCTTCTGGGCCTCATCACGTGACAACTGTACGAGTTGTCCATCGCGCGCGATGTCCGCGATCTTCAGGTCAAAGGCAATGCCACTCTGCTGAGTACCCTCCAAGTCGCCGGGCCCGCGCAGCTTCAGGTCAGCCTCAGCAATGCGGAAGCCGTCGTTGGTGTCGCACATGATGTCGATGCGCTTACGCGTCTCTTCCGACAGCTTGTAGTTAGTGACTAGGATGCAATAGCTCTGCTTGGCACCACGTCCCACACGACCACGCAGCTGATGGAGCTGAGAGAGGCCAAATCGCTGGGCATCGAGGATGACCATCACAGAGGCGTTGGGCACGTTGACGCCCACCTCGATGACCGTTGTAGCTACCAAGATCTGCGTCTCGCCCTTGAGGAATTTCTGCATCTCCGCCTCCTTCTCCGCCGGTTTCATGCGTCCGTGCACCTTGCTCAAACGAAACTCCGGAAACACGTCGCACAGCGCCTTGAAGCCATCCTCCAGGTTTTTCAAGTCCATCTTCTCACTCTCTTCTATCAAGGGGAAGACGATATACACCTGCCGCCCTTGGTGGATCTGCTGCCGTATGCCCTGGTAGAGGCTCGTCATCTGGTTGTCATATTTATGAATGGTGACGATCGGCTTGCGCCCCGGCGGCAATTCGTTGATCACGCTCACGTCGAGATCGCCATAGAGCGTCATTGCCAGCGTACGCGGTATCGGCGTAGCCGTCATCACGAGGATATGCGGCGGGTTGTCGCTCTTGCCCCATAGCTTCGCACGCTGCGCCACACCGAAGCGGTGCTGCTCATCGACGACAGCCAGCCCAAGCCGACGGAACTGCACGGTGTCCTCGATGATCGCATGCGTACCCACAAGGATGTTGACGCTGCCGTCGAGCAGTCCGCCAAGCACTTCCTTCCGCCTTTTGCCCTTGACGATGCCTGTGAGCAACTCCACGCGTACGGGCATGTCCTTCAAGAACTCACGGATCGTAGCCAGATGCTGTTCGGCCAGAATCTCCGTGGGAGCCATGATACAAGCCTGGAATCCATTGTCCAGCGCGATGAGCATGGCCATGAGTGCCACCAACGTCTTGCCCGAACCCACGTCGCCTTGCAACAGGCGGTTCATCTGACGCCCTGAGCAGAGGTCGGCACGGATCTCGTGCATCACCCGCTTCTGTGCACCAGTGAGCTCAAAGGGCAGGTTGTCGCGATAGAAGTCGTTGAACAGCGGACCAATGCGCTTGAACACATAGCCCTGATATTTCTTGCGCCGCTCCGAAGTGTAACGCAGGATGTTGAGTTGGACATAGAAGAGCTCCTCAAACTTCAGCCGCATCTGCGCACGCTGCACGTCGTCCATCGACTGCGGATAGTGGATCTTGCGCAGCGCCTCCTCGCGTCCGATGAGATGAAGACGGCTAAGCTGTTCGGGCAGCAAGGTTTCGGGGATCGCACCTAGAGGGATACGGGTGACAAGTGCCTTGGTCATCTTCTCCAATGAGCGGGATGTCATGCCCCGGTCCTTCATCTTCTCCGTGGTCATATAATAAGGTTGCATGCCCATCTCGGTGACATTGGTCTCACCGACCTTCTCCATGTCGGGATGGGCAAACTGCCATCGCTGTTGGAAGATCGTGGGGCGCCCGAAGACGATATACTCCTGCCCGATCTTATAGTTCTGCGTGACATAGCGCAAGCCGTGGAACCATACCAAGTCGACGACACCACTGCCATCGGAAAAGTGGGCCACGACACGTCGCTTCTGTCCCGGATCGGTATAGGTGTCGAAGCTGAGAATCCGCCCTTTGATCTGTACAAAAGGCAGAGACCCTGCACTCGCCACGTTGTCGAAGAGCAGCGGCGACTGAAACTCCGCGATGCGATAGAACTTCGTGCGGTCTACGTATTTGTAAGGGTAATAGCCCAGCAGGTCGCCCCACGTCTTGATATGGAGCTGACTGTCGAGCAGGTCCTTGCGATGAGGGCCCACCCCTGGCAAATACATGATGTCCTGACTCAGTATGTCTGTCATACCACCTTATTATATATATAGAGAGAGATTGCCACTACCCGAGCTGCTCCTTGATGAGTGCCTCAGCGACAGCGAGGTCAAAGGGCGTGGTGAGCTTGATGTTCTCACGGTTGCCCTCCACCATTGCCACCTGACAGCCCATGGCCTCTATGACCGAGGCGTCGTCGGTGAAGTTCTCCTGGTAAGGCTGTTTAAACGCCTGCTTGGCCAGCGTAATGTCAAAGACCTGCGGGGTCTGCACCACACGATAGTCCGACCGCCGCACGTTGCGTCCGCCACCCTGCTCGTCGACATAGCGCAACGTGTCGGTGACAGCGTAGACGGGAATGGCGGCATAGTCCTCACGCGCCGCCTCGAAACAACGGTCGATGACCTCCTTGGCAACAAACGGGCGCACACCATCGTGGATGGCCACTACACCACACGCGTCGTCAGGCACCAAAGCCAGTCCGTTGCGCGAACTCTCGAAGCGCGTCGCACCACCGTCGGCCAGCTGATAAGGAATATCAAAAGCATATTGTGCACACAGCGACCGCCAATAGTCCTGCTGCTCTTTGGGCAACACGAGAATGAGGTGCAACGTCGGGTCGTAGTCATGGAAACGCTCCAGCGTGCGCATGAGCACCGGACGGCCGCCGATCGGCAGGAACTGCTTGGGCACGTCACTGCCCATGCGCGTGCCCTTGCCACCGGCGACGATGATCACATAGTTCTGTTCTGCCATCACTTTGCTTCCATCAGGTGAGCATACTGCATCTTCTTTTGCAACTCGCGCGCCTTCTCCTCACCGACGAAATAGCTGAGGATGCGATAGGCATAGGGCAACGTAGCGGCCGGGCCCTCGCCCGTGATGATGTTGCCATCCTCCTGATAGAGCTCTGCCGTATAAGTGGCACCGGTGAGATATTTCTGGAAACCTGGTGAGCAGGTAGCCTTCTTTCCGTTGAGGATGCCGATGCCGCCGAGCACCATCGGAGCCGCACAGATAGCAGCCACACGCTTACCACTGTTGTATTGCCACAGCATTGCCTGACGCACACCTTCGTGGGCATTGAGGTTGGTGGAACCCGGCATACCACCCGGAATCATCAGCAAGTCAGCGTCGCGATAGTCTTCCGGACGCGTGAAAAGCATGTCGGCCTTGATGGTAACGCCATGCGACGACTCAACAAATTCCGAACCCGTCACACTCACCGTATGCACCTCTACACCACCACGACGAAGGATGTCAACGGGAGCCAAGGCTTCTATCTCTTCAAAGCCGTTGGCAAGAAATTCATAAACTTTTGCCATGATTATTGTCCTTTCTCAATAAATAATCGTATTTTTGTAACTGAATCAAATGCAAATATACGAAAAGTTTGTCAGATAGACGAATAAAGCATAATAAAGAAAGCAAAAAACAAACAGATATGCCACAGAAGCATTTACGCTTTGCCCTCTTCGGCAATGCATTTCAAGCGCGGAAGTCGGTGGCCATACAGCATATCACCGACATCCTCAAAGCTCATGGTGCGGAGGTTCTCATCGACCGTCCTTACTATGAGTTCCTTGTCCGCGACCAGCATTTCGACATCTGGCACACCGATGTCTTCGATGATGAGGACTTCACGGCCGACTTCGCTGTCTCGCTCGGCGGCGACGGCACCTTCCTCAATGCGGCCAGCCGCGTGGGAGCCAAAGGCATTCCTATGCTTGGCGTGAACATGGGACGGCTGGGCTTCCTCGCCGATGTGCTGCCCAGCGAGGTGAGCATGGCCTTTGAAGAGATATACAATGACACCTATAAGATAGAAGAGCACTCCGTCATCCAGGCCGAGGCTGTCGGCGAACAACTCAGCGGCTGTCCCTTTGCACTCAACGACATCGCACTGCTCAAACGTGACATGGCCGCTATGATCTCGGTTCGCTGCAGCATCGACGGGGAGTATCTCGTCACCTACCAGGCCGACGGTCTCATCATCTCCACACCGACGGGCAGTACGGCCTACAGCCTGAGCAACGGAGGACCTATCATCGTGCCGTCGGCACAGAACCTCTGTATCACACCTGTTGCTCCGCACAGCCTCAACATCCGACCGATCGTCATCAATGACAACTGTGAAATTGAGCTCGACGTGGAAAGCCGTAGCCACAACTTCCTCATTGCTATCGACGGACGTTCAGAAAAGCTCACTGACAAGACCAAGGTCGTCATACGCAAAGCTCCCTACCAGGTGAAGATCGTCAAGCAGCACAATGCCCACTACTTCTCCACGCTGCGCGACAAGCTCATGTGGGGTGCCGACCAACGGCAACAATGAGCAGTTGCTCATCTCTCTCCGATGGTGCTCCATGAAGACCCGACCATCTCTATCTCTGACTATTCATAGATGAAAATACGAAATCTCTTTAATCTACCCAAGTCCAAATACGATACCCGCACCATCGTGCGGTGGCTGTGGCAGGCATGGCGCGGCAACAGGCTGCAAGCCACGCTCAACGCTGTCATCGGTCTGCTCGGTGTTGTGGTGTCTCTGGCCCAGGTGGGTGCCGTGCAACATGCCATCGACGTGTCCACACCCGCCTTGCAGGGACATGCCTGCAACCCTCACCGCATTGTCATCGCCGTGGTGATCATGGCACTGCTCATGCTGGCCGGACTGCTCCTCACCATTGCGAGCACGTGGGTGAGCAATATCCTGGGCATCAGAGCACAGAACCGTATGCAGCAGCGAATGCTCGACCGCATCCTGCGCACACAATGGCACGGCAGGGAGAAGTTCCACTCCGGCGACGTGCTCAACCGCCTGGAGTTCGACGTCAACAACGTGGTGACGTTCCTCACCGAGACCATTCCCGACTCACTCGCCGTGCTCGCCATGTTCATCGGCGCGTTTTGCTATCTCTTCGCCATGGATGCCGTGCTGGCTATTATCACCATCGCCATCATCCCTGTGTTCGTCGCTGTGAGTAAGATCTACGTCAGACAGATGCGGCGGCTCACCAGCGAGGTGCGCTCATCCGACTCCAAGGTGCAGAGTCTGATGCAGGAAACGATCCAACACCGTATGCTCATCAAGACCCTGGAAAGCGAGGCACCCATGACCGAACGGTTGGAGCAGACCCAAAGCGTACTGCGCCATAAGGTCGTGCGCCGCACGGTGTTCTCTGTTTTCAGCAACATCATCCTATGGCTGGGCTTCCGCCTGGGCTATCTCATCGCCTTTCTCTGGGCCGCCCTGCGCATGTCGCACGGCTCACTGACTTTTGGTGGTATGACAGCCTTCCTGCAACTCGTCAGCCGCATACAAGGACCGGCGCGCAGCCTGACCAAACTCGTGCCGCAGGCCGTGTCGGTATTCACCGCTGCCGAACGACTGATGGAACTGGAGGAAGACCCGCTCGACGAGACGGGCGAGCCCGTAAGACTGGAAGCACCATGCGGCATACGTCTCGAACACGTATACTATCAATACGACGACAAAACCCGTGAGATCCTTCATGATCTGAGCTTCGACTTTCCACCCGCCTCATGTACTGCCATCCTCGGCGAGACGGGAGCAGGCAAGACGACGCTGATTCGCATCCTTCTGGCGCTGCTCTCTCCTCAACAGGGAAAGGCCACCATCTATAACAACCACCATCAGGAGACTGCGGTCACCCCGCTGACGCGCTGCAACTTCGCCTATGTGCCGCAAGGCAACACACTTCTCAGCGGTACCATCCGCGATAACCTGCGCTTAGGCCGGCTGACGGCAACGGAAGAGGAGATGAAAGAAGCTCTGCACAAGAGCTGCGCTGACTTTGTCTTCGACTTGCCCGACGGCCTCAACACGCTTTGCAGCGAGGCGGGAGGCGGACTCTCGGAAGGACAGGCACAGCGCATCGCCATCGCTCGCGCACTGCTTCGCCAAAGCAGCATCCTCGTACTTGACGAGGCGACCTCGGCCCTCGACCCGGAAACAGAACGCCAACTTCTCAACAATATCCTCGCTGACCGCAACACCACGGTGATCTTCGTCACGCACCGCATGGCTGTCATCGACTACTGCGACCAGACGCTGAAAATCACGAGGACTTAGAAGTTGCCCTAAATACCTACTCCACTCATATTACAAGACTATGATACATCTTCACGATATCAACAAGACCTACTTTGGTGCTCAGCCACTGCACGTGCTCAAAGGCATCAGCCTTGACATAGAGGAGGGCGAGTTCGTCTCCATCATGGGAGCGTCGGGCTCCGGCAAGTCGACGTTGCTCAACATCCTGGGCATTCTCGACAACTACGACAGTGGCGAGTACATCCTCGACGGCACGCTCATCAAAGATCTCAGTGAGCGTCGCGCCGCCGAATACCGCAACCACTTCATCGGCTTCATCTTCCAAAGCTTTAACCTCATCGGCTTCAAGACAGCGGTAGAGAACGTGGAGCTGCCGCTCTTCTATCAAGGTGTGTCGCGCCGCAAACGCCATAAGATGGCATTGGAATATCTCGAACGCCTCGACCTGCTGCCCTGGGCCGACCACTATCCCAACGAGATGTCGGGTGGACAGAAGCAGCGCGTGGCTATTGCCCGCGCGCTCATCGCCAATCCGAAAGTCATCCTCGCCGACGAACCCACCGGCGCACTCGACTCCAAGACAAGCGTGGAAGTGATGGAATTGCTCAAAGCTCTCAACGAGGAAGAGCACAAGACCATCGTTGTCGTCACGCACGAGAGCGGTGTGGCCAACGAGACCAATAAGATCATCCACATCAAAGACGGACTCATCGGAAAGATAGAGGAGAACCTCGACCACCACGCATCACCGTTCGGTATCAATGGCGTGATGAAATAAGCCCCCCCTCTTATCCCCCCAAGGGGGGAAGAAAGAGCCCCCCTCTGGTCCCCCCAAGGGGGGAAGAAAGAGCCCCCCTCTGGTCCCCCCAAGGGGGGAAGAAAGCAATACCCACAAGAATAGTGAGGCTTTGTTATTGAGGATTTACGAATACGACAGATCGTATCAGACCATTCTCTGATTCAAAAATAATAGATTGAGGCTGAGATTCTCCAATTCTCTAATTCTTGAATAAAAGATAAGAGGCTATGATACTCCAATTCTCTAATTCTTGAATAAAAGATATGAGACTTTGATTCTCTAATTCTTGAGGAGAAAAGACTTTTGATTGAAGACACTTACAACAGAACATGAACGCTTATGATTGATCTCTTAGAAGAAATATGGGCAACTGTAAGACGCAACAAGCTGCGCACGGCCTTGACAGGCTTTGCCGTGGCCTGGGGTATCTTCATGCTCATCTTCCTGCTCGGTGCCGGCAACGGACTTATCAACGCCACAGAGAGTAACTCAGGACGCTTCCTCGACAACTCCATGTCGGTGGGCGGCGGTACGACCTCCAAGGAATACAAGGGACTGAAAGAGGGACGGGAGATACAGTTGCAGGATAAGGACATCACCAGCACCCAACAGAAGTTCTCCGCCAACGTCGACAGCGTGGAGGCACAGATACGTCATGCCGGCGCCACCATCACCTACGGCGAGAACTATCTCAGCACAGAGATCGACGGTGTGGCGCCACTGCACGCGCGCATCAACAAGATAGAGATGCTCCACGGACGCTTCATCAACGACGTGGACAACAGCCAGCAACGCAAGGTCATCGTGCTCAACGAGGACCAGGCCAAGGAGCTCAACGAACGCGACCCGGCAGCACTCGTGGGACAGTACGTGAAGATGGACAGCCTCGCCTTCCGTGTGGTCGGCATCACAAAAAGCGATCAGACCGGCATGAACGCCAGCGCTTACCTGCCGTTCTCCACGCTGCGCATCATCTATCAGATGGGTGACAAGGTCGACAACATCAACTTCTCGTTTCACGGCTTACAGACCGAAGCCGACAACGAGGCCTTTGAAAAACGCTATAAGGCCACGCTCAACGCCAACCACGACGCCGCACCCGACGACGAGGACGCTGTGTGGATATGGAACCGCTTCACTCAAGCCATGCAGATGAACATGGGTATGGGCATCATCCGCAAGGCACTGTGGATCATCGGCCTCTTCACACTGATGTCGGGTATCGTCGGCGTGAGCAACATCATGCTCATCACCGTCAAGGAGCGCACGCGCGAGTTTGGCATCCGTAAGGCTATCGGTGCCACACCGGCCTCCATCCTCCGTCTGATCATCACCGAGAGCGTGATCATCACCACGTTCTTCGGCTACATCGGTATGCTCTGCGGCATCGCCGCCAATGAATATATGGACGCCACCATCGGCCATGAGCAGGTAGACGCCGGCCTCTTCAAAGCCACGATGTTCCTCAACCCCACCGTAGGCTTCGACGTGTGCATAGAGGCACTGGTGGTCATGGTCATCGCCGGTACGCTTGCCGGCCTCATCCCTGCCCGCAAAGCCGCACGCATACGACCCATAGAGGCACTGAACAATATTGAATGACGAGTTATTCAATGGCGAATGACGAGTTACAAGTTGTCTCATAACTACTCATGATACCTTGCCAGCCGCCAAACATTTATTTATACATTATACACTATACATTATACATTATACATTATTATGCGTCTTGACATAGACACCTACCGCGAGATACTCGACACGCTGACACGCAACAAGAGCCGGTCGTTTCTGACAGGCTTTGGCGTGTTCTGGGGCGTATTCATGCTCGTAGCCCTCATCGGCGGGGGCGACGGGCTGAAGGACCTGCTGAGTAAGAACTTCGAGGGCTTTGCCACGAACTCAGCACTCGTCTTTGCGCAACCGACGACGAAGCCCTACGACGGTTTCCGCAAGGGACGGCAATGGAATATGGTCTACAAGGACGTAGACCGGCTGAAAGCTCAGGTTCCCGAGCTCGACGTGGTCACGCCGATGGTGGCACGTTGGGGCAGCGTGGTCGTCTTTGGTGACAAGAAGAGTACGGCCAGCGTCAAGGGCGTGGAACCCGACTACGCCAAGGTGGAGCAGCCCAGCCTCTACTATGGCCGCTATATCAACCCGATGGACATGGCACAGCACCGCAAGGTATGCGTGCTGGGTAAGAAGATCTATAAGACGCTCTTTCCCGGTGGCGGCAATCCCTGCGGACAGCTCGTACGCATCGACTCGCTCTACTACAGTGTCGTCGGTGTGGACTACAGTTCCGGTAATATGAACATCAACGGTTCGGCTGAGGAGAGTGTCATCCTGCCCATCACGCTCATGCAACAAACCTATAACCTCGGTGACCAAGTAGACATCATCAGTCTCACAGGTCGTCCCGGTGTGGTACTCAGCAAACTCAGCAGCCGCATCCGTGGTATCATCGCACGCGAGCACCATGTCGACCCGACGGACGAGAAAGGCATCACTGTGTTCAACACCGAAGTGCTCTTCGGCATGGTCGACAGTCTGTTCAAAGGAGTGAACTATCTGGTATGGCTCGTAGGCATCGGCACGTTGCTGGCCGGAGCCATCGGCGTGTCAAACATCATGATGGTGACGGTGCGTGAGCGTACCGTCGAGATTGGCATCCGGCGCGCCATCGGTGCCACGCCGCGCATGGTGCTCTCGCAGATCATCACCGAGAGCATCGTGCTGACCATCGTGGCCGGCATGAGCGGCATCCTCTTTGCCGTGGCCGTGCTGCAACTCTTGGAGATGGGCAACACCACCGACGGCATCGTGCAGGCGCATTTCCAAGTGAGTTTCTGGACTGCCGTAGGTGCCATGGTCCTGCTCTGTGTTCTCGGTGTCCTGGCTGGTCTCGCACCCGCCGCCCGTGCCATGAGCATCAAGCCGGTAGACGCCATGAGAGATGAATAGCAGACCGTCCCCCACCCTACAACACCACCCCACCCACAACGCGTAAAACAATAATATATATAATAATGAAGAAGTATAGCAAGTTTATCGTGGCAGGCATCATCCTGATCGTCTTCATTGCCACCTTTGTATTCTTGTGGATGAAGAGCCAGCCCCAACCCGTGGCCTACGAGGAGTTCACACCCGCGCTAAAGGACATCCGCAAGACGACTGTCATCACGGGTAAGATAGAGCCCCGAAACGAGATCAACATCAAGCCACAGATCTCAGGTATCATCGTCAAGCTCTATAAGGAAGCCGGACAACACGTACAGGCTGGTGAGGTCATCGCCAAGGTGAAGGTCATCCCCGACGAGTCACAGCTCAGCGCAGCACAGGCCCGTATCCGCCTGGCAGGTATCAACGCACGTCAGGCCAAGATAGACTACGACCGCATGAAGACGCTCTACAACAAAGGACTGGTCTCCGGCGACGAGTATGACCAGAAGCGCAAAGCCCTGCAGCAGGCCGACGAAGAGGTGCGCGCTGCCAATGAGAACTTAGAGGTGGTGCGCGACGGCGTGTCGGCCGAGAACGCCAGTACGAGCAGCACGCTGATACGCTCCACGGTAAGCGGACTGATTCTTGACGTACCCGTGAAGGTCGGCAACACCGTCATTCTCTCCAACACGTTCAACGACGGAACGACCATCGCCACCGTTGCCGACATGAACGACCTCATCTTCCGCGGCAATGTCGATGAGACGGAAGTGGGACAGCTGGTCACGGGCATGCCCATGCGCATCACCATCGGTGCTCTGCAGAACGAGAAGCTGGAGGCTTCATTAGAGTATATCTCGCCCAAAGCCACGGAAGCCAACGGCACCAACCAGTTTGAGATCAAAGCTGCCCTGCACGGCCTCGGCGGCGCACAGATACGCTCGGGCTACAGTGCTACGGCAGAGATCGTGCTGGCCCAGGCCAACCAGGTGCTCACCATACCGGAGAGTGCCATTGAGTTCCAAGGCAACAACACCTATGTATATATCATCCACGGCACCGGTGACAAGAAGACCTATACCAAGAAACGCGTGACCACAGGACTGAGCGACGGCATCAACATACAGATCACCAGCGGACTGGGCAAGTCCGACCGTGTGCGCGGTCCGAAGATCGTCAAGGACGACAATAGCGACGACAGCCAAGGATAGCAGAACACAGTGGGAAAGAAATACAGCAACATCACTGACTTAAAGTTTTAACGTTCCGCTTTGCGGAATAAAGAATATCACCGAATATTGAGAAAATGTTATATTTAACTTTCAATACACATCATATTTATGTCTATATATTCTTTATATTCGATATTATTCTTTATTCCATCGAAGATGGAGTGTTACAAGTCCAGTCAACGACTGTGTACTCATTCCACGGATAAACAAACATAGGGGAGAAAGAGCAACGTGACAGACAAGCAGGGAGAAGAGCGCCACAGCTCTTCTCCCTGTTTTTTTGTGTCTGATCGGTATTTTCGGTCAGTTTCATTTGGTTGCTCCCCTTGTTTTCCGTACCTTCGCATAACGATTTCAATCAAAAAAAATCTTGTTACGTGGTTAGGAATCTCACAGTTCATGTGTATAGATAGGTAAATGATAAACAAAGAAACCATAGCACAACTGTTTCGCAACTACTACCCCGACATGTTGCGATTGGCTCGTCTGCTCTTGCACGACGGGGCGGAGAGCGAGGATGTTGTGGACGAGATCTTTGCCGCTCTTATGCACAAAGACATCGTCCCAACGGGTTCCACCATCCGTCCTTTTCTCATGACGGCCGTACGCAACCGTTGCCTCAACATCCTGCGCAACCGCAGCATCCAGCAACGCGTACAAGGTCTCTACCTCCTCGACAGTCAGTTGGACACGGCCTCTGCCGACGACATCGAAGAGCGCATCACCCACATGAAACAGGCCATCGACAGCAGTCTCGACGACAACAGCCGGAGGGTGCTCACCCAGCGCTACACCCAACAACTCTCCTACGCTGAGATCGCTACCGAGGAAGGTATCAGCGAGACAGCCGTCTACAAGCGCATCAGAAAGGCGCTGGACACACTCAGGAAGAAACTCACAAAAAACAGATAGACCATGGACAAGATTGAACAACTCATCGCAATGATGGAAAAGCCCGACCGCTATTCCCAAGAGGAATGGCAGCAGGTGCTCAGCGATAAAGACTGCCGGGAATACTACCGGCTGATGTGCGACACGTCGGCCGCTCTCCACGACCACCGACCCGACGAAGCAGAAACGGAAGAAGCACTCCAACGCTTCGAGAAGCAATACCTGCCCGATAGACGGCACATTACCTTATGGCGACAGCTGGCTGCCGTGTTTGTCGGTCTCATGCTCATCTCGGGACTGGCCTTTGCCGCCATCACGATGGTGAGACACCGTCAGCAGGCTCCACGAAAGGAACTCGCCGTGGCACCCACCAAGGCTCAAACGACAGCAACGACCAAAACGACAGTCCGCGACACCGTCAAGACACAGCCGCAGGAAGCTGACGGCATGAAGCAATTCATCAACATGCCCGTTGCCAATATTGTCAACGAGATCGCATCCTACTACAATTTGAAGGCTGAGATCCATAACACACAGGCTGCCAACATCAGACTTTACTTCAACTGGAACCGCCAGTGCAGCGCAGCGCAAGTGGTAAGCCAGCTCAACCAGTTCGACAACATTCATCTCACCATCGACGGCAGTAGCCTCGTCCTGGAGTGAAACAAGGAGGATCCATCATGAGAAACAAGATTTTCCTAATTGCCGTTTTGGTACTGTTGTCTTTAGGAATAGATGCCCAAACCATCACCCACTCGTTCCGCAACACTTCCATGTCCGATGCCCTGCGCTATCTGAGCACAGCCACCAGACACTATGTCATCAACTTTGCTTACAACGACCTTGAGGACTTCAAGGTCACCGCTGACGTGCGCAAGCAAAGCGTACCCGACGCCATCCGTCAGATCATCGGCTTCTACCCCGTCGCTATGAAAGTAGTCAAGGGCGAAGGTCAGGACAGCAAGGGTCACCTGCTGCCCGACATGATCTTCGTGGAGTGCATACAGAAGGAAGACCATAAGCTCACGGGCCGCGTCGTCGACGAGAACGGCCAGCCCATGGAGTTTGTCAACGTCGCCGTGCTTAGCCCGCGCGACTCCTCGTTCATCAATGGCGGCGTGACGACAGCGGCAGGCGACTTCGTCATCCCCTGCAAGACCACCGACGTACTCGTCAGCCTCACCAGCGTGGGTTACCGTCGTCTTGTCCGTCACCTCACCACCGCCAATGCCGGCGTGCTGACCATGCGCCCCGATGCCTACAGTCTGAAGACGGTAACCGTGAAGGGCCGCCGCAAGGTGGAGCGCGAGGACCGCAACGTCTACACTTTCTCCGACGAACAGGTCAAGGCTTCGCGCCAGGGACAGCAGCTCGTCGCCACGCTGCCCGGACTGCGCATCGACCTTCTCAGCGGCCAACTCGCCACCCTCTCCGGCAAGCCGCTGACGATCCTCATCAACGGCATCGAGGCCAGTGACAACGACCTGAAAGCACTGCAACCCAAAGACATCCGCAACGTCGATTACTATGTGGTGCCGCCTGCCCGCTACGCCGACGCAGGCACTGTGCTCGACGTACACACCCGCGCCGCCGAGAACGGCTACGCCACAGGCTTCGACGTGATGCAGGGCACAAAGGCAGGATTCAACAACACCAACGTCTACGCCAAGTACAACCACGGACACCATCAGTTTTCACTCGACTACCGGCTCGAACTGCGCAACGCGCCCAACTGCGACGAGCAGGATGTCTACACCTTCAAGGACGGCGGCAAGCAGTCCACCTACGACTATAGCGGCACCTACCATTTCGGCTATGCCAACCACGACTTCAACCTGAAGTACCTTTTCAGCCGTGGCGACAGCCTCAACTTCCAGGCGAAGTTCACGCCCACCATCTTCACGTGGTTCTGGAACAGCAACATGACCGTCAACGCCGAAGGCAACCCACTGTGGCAGAACGGCACGCAGGACAAGCGGCAGCGGCAGAACAGCTTCTCGCCATCCCTCGACCTCTACTTCGACCGCAAGTTACCCGGTGGTCACGAAATCACGCTCAACGCCGTCGGCACGCTCTTCCACAACAACCAGCACGTACACAACATCCAATACGACGAGGCCCAGCAGACCCTCGACGACGACATGCGGCAGCACAACAACAAATACTCCTTCATCGGCGAGGCCGCCTATACCAAGGACTGGGGCCGTACGCAGCTCGCTCTCGGCTACCGCGCCACGCTGGCCAAGTCGAACTACCGCATCAGTAACATGCTCTCCGACTACGAAGAATACAAGTACCACGCCACCGATGACAAGCACTACGCCTACGCACAGCTCAACGGCAGCATCGCAAAGATAGGCTACCGCGTCAGCCTCGGAGCCACCTATATCGGGGCACCGGATTTTTCTGTGGACGAGCCCTGACAATCGCTAACCTTAAAACTTGCGTGAGACGGTACATACTTTCGCCGAAAGATAGTACCTTTGCA
>ONHQ01000054.1 GCA_900317685.1 uncultured Prevotella sp. | reverse complement strand
TGCTACATTGCTAATTTCCGAAATCTGCTACATTCATTTTTCCGAAATCTGCTACATTGCTAATTTCTGAAATTTGTTGGTGCAAAGATACCGATTACAACGGGGCATTTTTCTGTATTTAAAATGCAAAGTTACTTGTTTTTTCTCTTTTTTATTCATTATTAGCCTTAGAATTGAAGCCAAAAAAACAAAAAAGCCCTAACTTTGCCGAAAACAATTTCATATCATGAAGAATAGAACATTCCTCGTTATGGCTTTGAGCCTTTTGCTGTGTCTGCCCTCGCTGGCACAGGAAGACCGAAAGGCTTTGCGTGACAGTCTGAAGCAGGCGATGGAGACCCTGTCGTATCATCCCGACTCTGTAGACCTGCGACTGCGCAAGGCTGCGTGGAACATGCAGCTTGGCGAATGGCAGTATGCCAAGGACGAATACGACTGGGTGATCAGTCATCAACCCGACAATCTGGCAGCAAGATACTATCGTGCTTATGCCAATACGCAACTGCGGCGATACAACTTCGCGCGTCTTGACTACGAGAATGTATTGCGCGTGGTGCCCGGCAACTTTGACGCTCGCCTGGGGCTGGCACTTCTCAACCAGAAGGATCACCACTATACCGAGGCGATGGATGGCGTGAACATGCTCGTCTCGTCCTATCCCGACTCAGCCACGGCGTGGGCGGCACGGGCAGGCATCGAGAAGGAACGCGACATGAAAGAGCTGGCGGTCTATGACTATGGCGAGGCCCTGCGCCGGGAGCCCAACAACCGCGACTGGCTGCTGGCACGCGCCGATCTGCTCATTGCCCTGCGAAGATATGAGGAGGCCAGGAAGAATCTCGACCGGCTGGTCAAGCTCGGCGTGGCAAGGGGAGAGCTGCGGGAGATGTATAAGGCCCTTCCCTAGCCCTCCCCGAGGGGGAGGGAATAGAGACCCGGCGAGCTGCCACAAGGGAGGAAGAATGCACGGCAAGGGCTCTCGTTGAGGCAGGGGCGGCGCGCCTTCGTTTTGGCGGTGGGCGCGGTGCCCTCTCGTTTTGGCGGTGGGTGCGGCGAGAGAGCAGTCAGGTGCGGCGAGAGAGCAGTCTGGTGCGGCGAGTTATAACTCGCGGAACAGAACTACGATGGAAAAGCAGGCTAGGGAGGAGAGCCCCCCTCGGGCCGGAAACGAAAATACCCCAGGGATTCACTGACGTGAACCCCTGGGGTATTTTATGTTCACTCATAGCTTCGCATCAGCGGGTGATGGGAAGCCTGAGAGGCTTTCTCTTTTTACTTTTACTGTGGAGATCCTTGGTTAAGCGCAGCCGTAGGATCCGCCCTTCATCAGAGCTTCTCCGTAAGCGTTCATGCACTCCAAGTAATTCTCCCAAACTTTCTTTAAAGTCATCTTAATGTTATCCATAAACTTTTTCATCTTTTTTTCCTTTCTTACTTTAAAAGGTTACACAATCTGTTAACTAACTCGCTTGTCGGGAGCCTCACGGTTCCCGTCATTCAATGTTGTTATCCTGTATCTTAATACCTGACTCAATACCTTTTGTTATCCTGTATCTTGATACCTTGTTTATCTTAAACCTTTATATTGTTTTCATCTTATGACACTGCAAAGTTACTACCATTTCCCCATACCGGCAACTAAAAAACGGGGAAAATGGCTTTTTGTGGGCGCATTTTGATGTGGGTCAAATGTTGTCAGTCGGTTACTTGACACAGGTCAAATGTTGTCAGTACGTTTGCTGTTATATTGGCAACATCTGTTCTGTTTGTAACATAAATACAATGTATGCTTGTCTCTTTTTCCTATTTTGCGGTTTTCTTCTCTCTTGAGAGCACCAGTAGGATGACAGCGGAGAGGATGAGGACAATGCCGATGGCGAGGCGCAGCGTGAAGCTCTCGCCAAAGATGAGTACGCCGATACATACGGCGGTGACGGGTTCCACGGCTCCCATGATGGCGGTCGGCGTGCTGCCGATATGCTCGATGGCAATGTTGATGAAGTAGAGACTCAGCACGGTGGGGAGCAGGGCGAGTTGCAGGGCTGACGCCCATTCCAGTGGTGTGCGCAGGGGCATCAGACGCTCACCGATAAATAAGGTGTAGACGAGCAGGGCGATGAGGCCGAAGAAAACGATCCAGAAGGTGAACTTCACAGGCGACAGCTTTGTGTGGGTTTGGTTGACGCCGATGATGTAGAAGGCGTAGAGCAGTGAGGAGAGGATGACGAGCGACACGCCGACGGTGCTGAGCGTCACGCCACCCTTGCCGTGGTAGAGTAGGGCAATGCCGCTGACGGCCATCAGGATGCACAGCGTTGTGCTCCATGTCATGCGCTCGTGGTAGAAGACGACCATCAGCACGGCCACCATAATGGGATAGCTGAAGAGAATCGTGCTCGCCACACCGGCATCCATATAGCGGAAACTCAGATAGAGCGTGGCGGAGGACATCGACATCAGTGTGCCGAGGATGGCCAGACGGATGGCTGTACCCCACTTGATGGTCAGCGACTCGCGCTTGGCGGCCATCCAGATGAGAAACATCAGGGTGGCGAAAGCATAACGGTAGACGAGTACCGACGAGGGGTTCATTCCGTCGGCATAGAGTTGCAGGGTACCTAAAGGGTTGGTACCATAGAAGATGGCGGCTAAGAGAGCAGCCGCAAAGCCTTTTAATTTCATGGTTGAATGATGAGTGATGAAAGAGGAATGGAGAGCGGCACTGCAAGGCGGGAGGGCCGCTGCATAACAGCGGCATACCGAACCGAGCGGCAAGGCGGGAGGGCCGCTGCATAACAGCGGCATACCGAACCGAGCGGGCTCGACGAAACGAGGGAAGAGTGGCTCTTGCCCCCTTGAAGCATTTTGCTCCCCTCTCCTTGGGAGAGGGGCAGGAGGGTGAGGCTCTCTCTTTGGGAGAGGGATTGGGGGTAAGGCTCTCTACCTTAGACGTGCATCAGGTCGCTCATGATCGTATTGCTCAGCAAGATGCCTTGGCGGGTGAGATGGATGTGATGGCCGGTGATGGCCAGCATCTGCTTGTCGAGGTAGGGCTGGGCTTGCGTGAGGAGATAAGAACGGTAGGGAGGCGTGAGCCTGTCGAGGTCAAGGCCTTCGTGTGTGCGCAGGGCTGTGGTGATAAGGTCGTCGTAGTGTGTGCTCTCGTCGATGGGCTCCTCGGTATAGGGCAGCCGGCCAGACTCTATGGCCGTGATATACTGCTTGAGATCGGCGACGGCCCAGTGGCGGGAATGGCCGTCGTAGCTGTGTGCCGCCGCACCGAGTCCGACATATGGGATGTCGTGCCAGTAGCTGCTGTTGTGGCGGCTGCCAAAGGACGAAGAGCGGTGCCGGGCTTTGTCGTCGTCTGTCAGTCTGGCAAAGTTGCTGATCTCGTAGTGCTCATAGCCTGCCGCTGTGAGGCGGTCGATGAGTGTGTCGTACATCTTGATGCTCAGTTCCTCATCGATTTCGCTGACCTTACCCTGTTCCAACATACGGTAGAGCGGTGTGCCCTCCTCGTACATCAGTCCGTAGGCAGAGACATGCTCGGGCTGTAGGCGCAGGGCGTGCTCGATGTCATGTACCCAGTCGTCCATGGTCTCATTCGGAAAGCCGAACATGAGGTCGAGGCTGATGTTACGGATGCCGTCGGTGCGCAGAATGTCGAATGCGCGGTCCACTTCCTCTGACGTATGGCGTCGGTGGAGCAGGCGCAAACGGTCTTCGTCGAAGGTCTGTGCGCCCATGCTCACCCGGTTGACGGGCAGATCGCGGAACATCGATGGTTGGATGTCGTCGGGATTGCACTCCATGGTCACCTCCGCATCGTCGGCAACGGGGTACACCTTATATATATAGGTGAACAGCCGGAGCAGGTCGTCGTGGCTTAGCTGACTGGGCGTGCCACCCCCGAGATAGATCGTCTCTATGAGCGGATGGGTCTTTTGCAGACTGATCTCACGGCATAGCGCATCGACATATCGCGACCGCAACTCCAGCATGGTCGTGGAGTAGAAGCCGCAGTAGATGCACCGCGAGGCACAGAAAGGAATGTGAACATATAGTCCCGCCATGATACTCTATTGGTTATTTGCGACTGCAAAATTACTAATA
Source organism: uncultured Prevotella sp. (assembly GCA_900317685.1). Classification (GTDB taxonomy): domain Bacteria; phylum Bacteroidota; class Bacteroidia; order Bacteroidales; family Bacteroidaceae; genus Prevotella. The sequence continues at coordinate 16,369 of ONHQ01000054.1, read as the reverse complement.
AGTTTTAAAAAACAGTCCTCAAATAGTACTTTGATTTGCAACCTATTGATTTTTTTCCTATCTTTAACCGCAAATAAGCGGGACAAGTCCCGTTTACCTTGACCGAGACATATATCTAACAACTTTAAACCCTTTTGATATGAGAGTATATCAGACAGACGAAATCAAGAACATTGCCCTGCTGGGCAGTGCGGGAAGCGGCAAGACCACCCTTGCCGAGAGTATGCTTTATGAAGCCGGCGTCATCAAGCGGCGTGGTACAGTGGAAGGGAAGAACACTGTGAGCGATTACTTCCCTGTAGAGCTTGAATATGGTTACTCCGTCTTCCCCACCGTGTTTCATGTGGAATGGAACAATAAGAAGCTCAATATCATCGACTGCCCGGGTAGTGACGACTTCATCGGCGGAGCCATCACTTCGCTCAATGTCACTGACCAGGCCGTGATTCTCATCAACGGACAGTTTGGTCCGGAGGTGGGTACACAAAACAACTTCCGTTATACCGAAAAGCTGAAGAAGCCCGTCATCTTCCTGATTAACCAGCTCGACTCAGACAAGTGCGACTATGATAATATCATCGAGCAGATGAAGGACATCTACGGCGGCAAGTGCGTGGAGATCCAGTATCCGTTGGAGACAGGTCCCAACTTCCACAGCCTGATCGACGTACTCATCATGAAGAAACTCTCTTGGGGTCCCGATGGCGGTGAGCCCAAGCGTGAGGACATTCCTGCTGAGGAAATGGATAAGGCCATGGAACTGCACAAAGCTCTCGTCGAGGCTGCTGCCGAGAACGACGACCAGCTCATGGAGAAGTTCTTCGACACTGAGACGCTGACCGAAGACGAGATGCGTGAGGGCATCCGCAAGGGACTCGTCACGCGCAGCATCTTCCCCGTGTTCTGCGTCGATGCGCATAAGGATATGGGTGTACAGCGACTCATGGAATTCCTTGGCAATGTGGTGCCGTTCGTCAGTGAGATGCCGAAGGTGCGCAACACGCGCGGTGAAGAGGTGACACCCGACAGCAACGGTCCGGAGAGTCTCTACTTCTTCAAGAGTGGCATAGAGCCGCACATCGGCGAGGTGTCTTACTTCAAGGTGATGAGTGGCAGCGTCAAGCCTGGCGATGACCTTTTCAATGCTGACCGTGGTTCTAAGGAGCGCATGGGACAGATTTATGTCTGCGCCGGTGCCAACCGCATACCTGTGGATCAGCTCAACGCCGGTGACATCGGTTGCACCGTGAAACTGAAAGACGTGAAGACCGGCAACACGCTCGACGGTAAGGGTACGGAGGAGCGTTTTGACTTCATCAAATATCCTAATCCGAAATACAGCCGTGCCGTAAAGGCCAACAACCCACAGGATACGGAGAAGATGATGGCGGCCCTGCTGAAGATGCGCCAGGAAGACCCGACATGGGTGGTGGAGCAGAGCAAGGAACTACGGCAGACCATCGTACACGGTCAGGGTGAGTTCCACCTGCGCACGCTGAAATGGCGCTTGGAGAACAATGAGAAGATCCCCGTGACCTTTGAAGAGCCAAAGATCCCGTATCGCGAGACAATCACCAAGAAGGCTAAGGCTGAGTATCGTCATAAGAAACAGAGTGGTGGTGCCGGACAGTTTGGTGAGGTGCATCTCATCGTGGAGCCTTATGCTGAGGGAATGCCCGATCCTGTGAGCTATAACTTCGGTGGTCAGGAGTTCAAGATGAACATCAAACAGAAGGAAGAGCGTGACCTGCCTTGGGGCGGAAAGCTGGTATTCATCAACTCTGTTGTCGGTGGTGCCATCGACCAGCGTTTCATGCCTGCCATCCTTAAAGGTGTGATGGACTGCATGGAACATGGTCCGTTGACCGGCAGCTATGCGCGCGACGTGCGTGTGGTCGTCTATGACGGTAAGATGCATCCCGTGGACTCCAATGAGCTCAGCTTCACCTTGGCAGCGCGTCATGCTTTCTCCATGGCGTTCAAGGAGGCCGGACCGAAGATCTTGGAGCCGATCTACGACTTGGAAGTCTACGTGCCGAGCGACTACATGGGTGATGTGATGAGCGACCTGCAAGGCCGTCGCGCCATCATCATGGGTATGGACGCTGAGGCAGGCTATCAGAAGCTCAGTGCCAAGATACCTTTGAAGGAACTGTCGAACTATAGTGTGGCCCTCAGCTCACTGACTGGTGGCCGCGCCAGCTTCACCACGAAGTTCGCCAGCTACGAGCTCGTGCCGAACGACATCCAGCAGAAGCTCATTGCCGCTCATGAGGCAGAGGCTGCCGCTGAGGAATAGTCTACTTTTTCCATTTGAAGTTAATATACAAGAGAGAGGGTCCCAAGCCGTTGATGGCTCGGGGCCTTTTTTCGTTTTATGGCGATTCAATGATTATGCGGGTTTTGTAGTGTCGGCCACGGCGGGCCGCCCCTACAAAACTTTACTCGATGCTGGCCTTATAGGACGAGCGGACGAGGGGACCACAGACGGCAGAACGGAAGCCCATCTGCAGGGCCTGCTCGTGATACCACCGGAATTTCTCCGGCGTGATATAGGCTTCGACGGGTAGATGCCGGGCTGTGGGCTGTAGATACTGTCCAATCGTCACACGCTCGACACCGCAGTCACGCAGGTCGCGCAAGGTCTGGAGCACTTCCTCTTCTGTCTCTCCCAGTCCGAGCATGAGGCCACTCTTCGTGACGAATCCGCTGTCGTGGATATGCTTAAGCACATGCAGGCTGCCGTCGTAGGTGGCCACGCTGCGCACCGACGGCGTCAGACGTCGCACCGTTTCGATGTTGTGTGCCACCACATCGGGACGACTCTGCAATACGATGTCCATCAGATCATCGCGTCCTTGGAAGTCGGGCAGAAGCACTTCTATCTTTGTCTGGCTTTTCTGCCGTACGGCTTCTACGGTTCGGCGCCAGTGTTCTGCTCCCATGTCAGGCAGGTCGTCGCGGTCTACCGAGGTGAGGACGACATATCTCAGGTTCATCTCCTTCACCGATTCCGCCACGCGTTGCGGCTCGTCGGGGTCGAGAGGGAGAGGACGACCGCTCAGCGTGTTACAGAAGCGGCAGTGGCGTGTGCAGATGTCGCCGCCAATCATCAGCGTGGCAGTACCCATACGCCAGCACTCGGCACGGTTGGGGCAAAGGCCGCTCTCGCAGATCGTGTGAAGGCGGTTGCCATGGATGATCTCAGAGGTGCTCTCGCTCTGCTTGTCTGAGCTGAGGTCTATCTTCAACCATTCGGGTTTCATCACGTGGGGCTTGCGACCAAAGAGCACACGCAGCAGGCCGTCGGTGGTCAGTCCGCGGATGATGTTGTTTAAGTCAAGCCCCTGCAGAGCTTTCTCTACGGCCTCGCGGGTGAAGGCCACATCGCGTAGACGGGGCAAGAGCTCCTCGTCGAGGTCACCGGTGAGGAAGTAGTCGCCGAAGAGGTCGATGTCGTGGATATGATTGTCTTTGATTTCCAGGCAGGCTTCAATGGTACCCACGCCGGGAAGACGGTGTTTCTTGGTAAGCTTGAAGAGCGGCTGCTTGCCATAGATGAAGTCGTCGGCGGCAAAGGCCTTTTGTAGTTCTCTGATTTCCGGCATCATCTCTTCTGTGATCGTGATGGCCTTGTCGCCACACATGGCCTGACGGAAGGACGCTTTCAGCTCCGGCAGCGACATCGTTGTGTATTGGCTGATGTTACCCACATGCTGCCGGACACTCTCCACGCCTTTGCTTTGCAGCTTTGCTTTGTCGGGCGTGATGACGTGTTCCAACATGCTGAGGTCGGAGTTGACGAGCAGTGTGTTGTGCATAATGCTGCGGTCGCCGGTACGGTAGAAGGCGGCACCGGAGACTTTCTTGCCGTCGAGCAGGATGTCGTTGCGCCCCGAGATGGTCACGGGAACGCCAATGCGAAGAAGTGCGTCGGCAGCGAGGCGCATGCAGTTGGCAAACATCTTTTGTACGTTCGGCTCACGGCTGATGAAGGAGAACATGATGTTGCCCTCATCGGAATAGACGCAGCCGCCTCCGCTTTTGCGGCGTGAGATGAACACGTCGTGCTCGTGGCAGTAGTCTACGTTGACTTCGTTTTGCAGCAGTTGGTTGCGTCCGAGGATAACGGTGGGCTTGGTCTGCCAAATAAAGAAATAGTCGTCGTCACGGAAGTGACGGGCCACATACGCCTCGACGGCAAAGTCGTAGGTGATGGGGGGCAGCTCCTGCTGCTCGGGTAGAACTACGTAAGTCATGTGTTTTTCAGTTTAGTATCAGAGGGTCAGTCTTCTTTGTCTTCAAGGCTTTCTGTGTTATCCTTTGGCAAGCGTACCTTGCGCTTGGGATTTTCCTGTGCGCCATATTTCAGGAGTTTGTTGGCTGCTGTGGCAATGCCCATGCCGGTGGGTGCTGTCGTTGTCTTCACGTCGTCGAAGGCCTTGCGTGTGCGGTCGAGCAACTGGTCGGCTGTTTGGAAACGCTCATAGAAGAGTTGTACGCGGTTGATGATTTCGTCGGCGGCTTTGAGCATGGCATCCTGGTTCTCGGCCTGCCGCACTTGCCGCCACGTCATCTCCAGCACACGCAGCATCATATAGAGGTTTTGCGAGCCAGAGATGATCACTCCTTGGTCATAGGCGTCTTTCCACAGTGCCGGGTCGTGGGTGAGTGCCAGTTGCAGGGCACTCTCGCTGTAGACGTACATCACCACGAAGTCGAGCTGTACCTTGCCGTTGGCAGCATATTTAGCGTATTTCTTCCGTGCGAGCTCTTTGACATGACTGCGCACCGAGGTGAGATGACGCTGCAAAGCCTCGTCTCGTTCTGCGTCTGTCGTGGCATTGTGATAGTCCTCAAAAGCCTTGAGCGACATCTTTGCGTCGATGATCACATCGCGTTTGTCGGGGAAGTGGAGGATAACGTCGGGAATCATCTTGTGTCCGTCCTCTTCATGAACTGTACGTCCCTGCTCGTCTTTGAGTGTTACTTGCTCTTCGAACTGTACGCCCTCTTCGAGTCCCATCTGTTCCAAGAGTGTGCGCAGTCGCAGCTCGCCGAAGTTGCCTTGTGTCTTATTCTCGCCGGTGAGTGCCTCCGCCAACTTATCTGCTCGTTGTCCGACCTCATGGGCCTGTTTTAGGTTCTCTTGTATGCTGGCATCGAGGCGCGACATCAGCACGGTCTGATCATGGTCGCTTTTCTCCACCGCCTCCTTCATCAGCTTCAGATTCTCATGGAGCGGGTTGAGCAGTGCCGACATCTGTTGCTGGTTGACACTGTTGAGGTCGGCAGCCCGACGTTTGAGGATCTCTTCCGATGCCGTGTTGATCTGCTCTTTAAGGAGAGAGGACTGCTGTTGCAGCTGGTCGGCTTGTTGCTGTCGCATGGTTTGCAGTTGCTCAGCCTGCTGTTGTCTCAGCGATTGCAGTTGCTCGGCCTGTTGTTGCCGCAGTGTTTGCAGTTGCTCAGCCTGCTGCTGTTTCAGAGCCTGCAGCTGCTCTGCCTGCTGTTGCCGCAGCGTTTGCAGTTGTTCTGTTTGCTGTTGCCGCTGGTCTTGCAGCTGCTGTTGGTAGTTGGCTTGCAATTCTTCTTTCTGTCTGCTCAGGTCACTTTCCAACTTTGCAATCTGTTGGTCGAGCATGCTGGCGCGTGTCTCAGCGGCCGCATTCTTGCTGTGTGCGATGAGGTAGCCGATGATGATACCGACCAATAAACCAATGATGATGCCAATTACATTCATTTCTCTCGTGTTATGATTATCGTTGCAAAGATAGTAAAAACATTCGAATGAGACAAAAAAAGAGTGGACGGTCATAAAGAACTGTCCACTCAATATTCTCTATTCTTTAATGGAGTATCTTACATGGCATTGTATATGTAGGAATTATTAAGTATCTCTCTTACTAATTGCATTCCTTTCTCATAGCGTGAATTGATTTTTGCTTTTTCAACCTCACTGCTATTTATATGTTCTGCATAGGTTCTTTGAGCTTGGAGTTCAAAGTCTTTTGCTGCTTGTCCAGTAAGTACTGGAATCGAAGATATTGCTAATGCCATATATTACCTCCTGTGTTTCGTATTTATGATGAAGCAAATATACGAACTTTATTCTAAACTGCAAAACAAATCTAATAATATTAGTTTCTAAGTTTTGTGGGCGGAGCTAAAAAAAAGGAGTATGGCGAATGCCATACTCCTTATTATATATATGAGACTATACGTCTACATCATTAGAACTCCAGGCGGAGACCAATCTGTGCGTGCCAGCGGCTGCCAGTGTCGCTTGCCACCGGCTTGCTGTTGGTATTGAACTGGTAAACACCGGCTCCGTTTTCAATCTTTGTCAGCGTCAGCGGGCTGAGGTTGTAAGCATTGCTGTAGTGAGCGCCCCAGTGCTTGTTGAGCATGTTGGCGAAGTTCATCACGTCGAAGGTGATTTGGAACTTGCCAATACCCTTGATGTTGTAGATGTTCTGAGCGATGTGCAGGTCAACCTCGTTCTCCCAAGGAGTAAGGTTAGAGTTGCGCTTAGCGTACTCGCCACGGTGATTTTTAGCATAGTCATCGTTCTCAATCCACTGCTCGAAAGCTTCACGGCTCTGCTCAGCAGTCATGTTCTTTGTGCTTGCGAAGTTCATCTTAGCCAGCTCGTCCTTTGTCGGGATGTAGAGCAGGTTGTTGCCGCGGAAGCCATCATTGTTGTAATCAGCTTTCTCGTTCATCGTCAGAGAATAGCGGCCACCGCTGAAACCATTGTAGTTGATGGCTACCTCAGTGTTCATCCAACCGTTCCAGTATTTAGGAGAGTTGTAAGAAACCTGGATGCGAACCTGATGAGGAATGTCGAACTTCGACCAGCTCATCTCGTTCTTGTCATTGGTGTTGCGGCTGTAGTTGTATTTCCAGTTAGAGTAAGCAACAGAAGAAGTACCATCGTTGACACTGTAAGAGTGACCGAAGATATAGCTTGCCATAACATCAAGACCGAAGTCGAAGGACTTCTCAGCCTTGACAGAAACATTATAAGAATAGCCCTTGTTGGTATTCTTCAGATTGATGATGCTATAGTAAGGCAAGTTCTTTTCAATCTTGCTGTAAGAAGTAACAGCAGAAGCCTCTACACCAGGAACAGCATAGATCTTGTCGCCCTTGTCCTCATAGGCGAGGTTCTCAAAGAACACATTGTTGAGGTTCTTGGAATACAAGCCCTCAAGAGTCATCTTCACGTCGCCGGGAAGCATCTGCTCCAGAGCGAGGTTAGCACGGAGCACCTGCGGGAAGCGGAAGTTCTTAGCCACGGTCACGATGTCAGGGGACAGACCTGTCTTAGCGGTCTTAGCAGCTGCCATAGGATCTTTGGCGTACTGGCCGAGAGCAGGAGCGCTGTTGTTCTTCGTGTTGATGGTAGTACCCTTGGCCTCTACGCCATTGTTGACGAAAGCGTTGGAGAGCCAAACGTATGGAGCACGGCCGGAGAAGATACCTACACCGCCACGGAGCAATGTGCGATGGCTGGCATCAGTGTACCAGTTGAAACCTACACGGGGAGAAACGAGGAGCTTAGCGCTCGGCATCTTGCCTACCTCGACACCGAGGTTATGCTCAGAAGCGAAGGTGTTGAAGGCATCATTAGTGGTAGGAGAGTTCAATGTAGCGTTCAGATCGAAACGAATACCGTAAGTTACATTGATCAGCGGGGTGATGTCCCACTTATCTTGTGCATACAGACCGAAGAGACCGAACTTCATGTTCGGAGCCCACTTGGTGTCGCCACCTGTAAGCTCTGGGTCGGTATATTTATAAGTGAACTTGTAAGGAGTATCAGCAAGGAAATTATCGAGGTCGCTATAGTACCAAGCACCGTTTGCGCCCTGGATGAAGAGGTTCTTCATCTTGTAGAACTCGTTATGAGTACCGAATGTGATGGTGTGGTTGCCTTTGTACCAGGAGAGGTTGTCCTCTGCTGTCCAAATGTCCTGGTTAAGGTAGTTGGCTGCACTGCTGAATTCAGTACCGATGTTGACAGTGTTCATGGAAGTACCGTCACCACCGGCAACGCTACCGATCTGCACGCAAGGACCCATATAAGGTACATCGCGGCTGTCACGGATGAAGCTGGCGGATACACGAGCCTCGTTGTAGAGTACGGGGCTGATATGAGAGTTCAACTCAGCGACGAAAGAGTTCGTCTTGTTGTTCATACGATAGCTGGATTTGCTGAAGGTATAGGTGCTGCTGCTCAGACCGTCCTTGTCATCGTAAGAGTCGTTGTGCTGATAGCGGAAAGCCAAATGGTTGTTGACGTCGATGTTCCAGTCTAAGCGGGCCAGCAAGCCAAAGGACTTGGTGCCGAGCTCACCTCTGCCGTAGGAATCCTGGAAGCCGGTCAGCTTATTGTACTGATCGGCGATCTGCTTCAGTGTAGCTTCAGTGACATATTTGTTGGTATATCCTGGGTAGATAGTAGCAGGAGCTTCAGTCTTCTTATATTCAGCACTGGCGAAGAAGAAGAGCTTGTCCTTGATGATCGGGCCACCGAGGGTAGCACCGTAAGTCTTAGTAGAACGCTGCGAGAGTTTGTCCTCAACATAGTCGCGCAGGCGGTTGTACTTGCTGTACATGTCCTGGTTGGTGTAGTACATGTAAGCACTGCCGTGGAACTGGTTGGTACCACTCTTAGTGATAGCGTTGATAGCACCACCTGTGAAACCGCTCTGGCGGACATCAAACGGAGCAACGCTCACCTGCAACTCCTGGATTGCGTCCATGGAGATAGGATTGGCATTGGTCTGACCGCCATTGGTACCGCTGCCGGCGAGTCCGAAGACATCGTTGCTCACCGTACCGTCGATCTGGAACGAGTTGTAGCGGTTGTTGATACCGGAGATGGAAACACCGCCTAAACGCGAATTGGAGACCAGTGGAGACAGCTTAGCAACATCGTAGAGGTTACGGCTGATGGTCGGCGTGCTCTCAATGCGCTGCTGGTTGAAGTTAGCAGCGGCACCACCACTGTTGCGTCCACTCTTGCCAAGTACGGTGACCTCACCGATTTGCTGAGCATCCTCCTTCATGTCGATGTTCAGCGTACGAGGCTGACCCAACGACAGTTGGATGTTGTCGATGACCTCATCCTTGTAGCCGATGTAGTTGACGGTGACCTTGTAGGGACCACCGACACGCATACCTTGGATGGTAAAGCGACCGCTTTCATTGGTTACAGCGTTATAACGCGTACCAGAAGGTTCATGAATGGCGGTAATCGTAGCGCCGATGACGTTCTCACCACCTGCTACCACCTTGCCGTTGAGGCCAGAAGTGGTGACCTGTGCCATCATGGTTGATGAAATCATCAACAGAAGCATGATGAGCATAAAATGCAATCTTCTTTGCATACCTTTAATAATGAATAATTAATACCTTAGGGCTAAACCCCTGCTTAACGAATTCACTGCAAAATTAAGCAAAAATTTCCATAATACTGTTGCAAAGCCACTACAATTTTTTATTTTTCTCGCAAAAATATGAAAAGAAGACGTAATTTTGGTTAGAGGTAAGAAATAACATGCTTGGCAGCCTCCTTACATTACACTTTATTTGGGTTGAAGATCATGTGGAAGATGCGTACCGCAACCGTTACACAGCGTTTTTTTGCATGAAAAAGGCTTTTTCTTAAGGAAAAGTTTTATAGTTATGCTTTTTTTGTTAACTTTGTGACTAGATATAGAATTATAAACAGAAAAGCATTATGATTATCGATTTCGACAAGATACCCGAAGCACATATCGACGGCTTCAAAGGTGGAAAAGGAAGACTCGACACACGCAACTACGACGATGGCAAGGCAAAAATCATGTATTCCACACTTCGTCCCGGAGCATCATCGGGGTTGCATGTTCATGAAGGCAACTGCGAGATTGTCTTCGTCATCAGCGGCATCGCTACTTTCCATTACGATGGTCATGTGGAGGAGTGCCGCGCCGGTCAGTGCCATTATTGCCCCGAGGGACATAGTCACTACATGGAGAATCTGACCGATCACGACCTGGTCTACTTTGCCGTGGTAAAATAGTTCGTTTGCCATTTCCGTATTTGTTGCAGACGTCCTTCAGCTGACAGCCGTAGCAACGGCCGTGGGCATTGCGAAGGGCATAGACGATGCGGTAAACGACATAGGCGACGCAGATGGCGACGACGCATATTACTATGATGTGTTGTGTCATGGATCAATCTTTTTTTTAGTGATACCTTATTATTATATATACATTAACGCTTAGACAAACCATTTCAATATATGGCTCAACAAAATAATCATCTTGTCATCATGGCAGGCGGCATCGGCAGCCGTTTCTGGCCGATGAGTACAGAGGAGCGCCCCAAGCAGTTCATCGATGTGCTGGGAGTGGGTCGCACGCTGATACAGATGACTTTAGACCGCTTTCAGGGCGTATGCCCGATGGAGAACGTGTGGATCGTCACCAACGAACGTTACGCCGACTTGGTTCACGAACAGTTGCCCGATGTGCCCGTTGATCATATCCTGCAAGAACCGTGCCGCAGAAACACGGCGCCCTGCATCGCCTACGTCAGCTGGCGCATCAAGATGACGGACCCGAAGGCCAATGTCGTCGTATCACCCGCTGACCATATCGTCACTAACGTCGACGAGTTCCGTCGTGTCATTACCTCCTGCCTGAAGTTCGCAGGTGAGACCGATGCCGTGCTCACCTTGGGCATGAAGCCGACACGTCCGGAGACCGGTTATGGCTATATACAGGCAGACCTCACCTCCAACTCACCGCGCAACCGCGAGATCTATCGTGTCGACCAGTTCAAGGAAAAGCCGGACTTGGAGACCGCCAAGCACTATATCAGTGAGCATAACTTCTTCTGGAATGCCGGCATCTTTGTGTGGAGCGTCGAGACCATCGTCAATGCCCTGCGTGTCTATGCGCCGCGCATCAACAATATCTTTGAGCGCATACAGAATGTCATGGGCACGCCACAGGAGCAGGAGACTATTAATAAGGTGTATCCCGACTGCGACAACATTTCCATCGACTATGCCGTGATGGAGAATGCCGAGGAGATCTTCGTCTTCCCGGCAGACTTCGGCTGGAGCGACCTCGGCACATGGGGTTCTCTGCTGCTGCAAAGCCAGCGCGACATGTACGGCAACGGACTCATCGGCAAGAACATCCACACCTTTGAGTGCCGCAACTGCGTTGTGCACACAACCCAGGAGAAGAAGGTGATCCTGCAGGGACTCGACGGATATATCGTCGCTGAGCACGACGATACGTTGCTGGTCTGCAAGCTCTCGGAAGAGCAGCGCATCAAGCAGTTCCAAAACAATTAATGGGTTGCGGCCTTTACCATAGATAACTTTAAACACATCATACTATGCTGACCTTTCCTTGTGCCAAGATCAATCTTGGATTGAATATTGTCGCTGAGCGCCCCGATGGCTATCACGACATACAGACGGTGTTTTATCCCATTCCGCTCACCGACGCCTTGGAGATCAAACACATGGACCCGGCTTTCCCCTCAGATCATCCCTGTGATCTGAAGGTCACGGGAAATGCCGTAGACTGTGATGAGCGCAGCAACCTTGTGGTGAAGGCTTATGACCTCCTTGCCGCCGACTTTGAGTTGCCGCCGATCCATGCTCATCTCTTCAAGCGCATCCCCTCGCAAGCAGGACTGGGAGGCGGCAGCTCTGATGGTGCTTTCATGATCCGCTTGCTCGACGAGCGCTTCCGGCTGAACATCGGCATTGCCGAGATGGAGCGCTATGCGGCTAAGTTGGGTTCCGATTGTGCTTTCTTCATCACCGCCGAACCGTCGTATGCTACCGGGCGTGGTGAGATTCTGGAGCCTGCTGACGGTCCCAAGGGCAATCTCCACGGCTATTCGATCGTGGTGGTGAAGCCCGATGTGGCTGTGTCTACACGTGATGCCTATGCGCAGATTGTCTGCCACATGCCCCGCAAGTCGTGCCGCGACATCGTGCGTCAACCGATTTCTACCTGGCGCGATGAGCTGACCAACGACTTTGAGGGTCCGGTCTTCAAGGCGCATCCCGAGTTGGCACGTATCAAGCAGAGTCTCTACGACATGGGTGCGCTCTATGCTCAGATGAGTGGTAGTGGCAGTGCTCTCTATGGCATCTTCCATGAGATACCGCAAGGATTGGAAGACAAGTTCAAAGGTTGCTTCGTGGCATCCGCAGCGCTGTAGACCGACCGGCCTTTATCAAGCCCCAAAAGTGCTCTATTGATCAAAGGTAGCGCAGTCGTCGCTTGAACTTTAACACTCCATCTTCGATGGAATAAAGAATATAACCGAATATTGAGAATATGATTTGATGTCAATATCGAATCAATCATGCGTTATTCTCAATATTCGGTTATGTTCTTTATTACGCATTGCGGAGCGTTAACCTTTCATAGTGACGTTTTGTTTCCCTTAAACGCAGGTGCCTGTTATTCTCCTTTCTCTGGCATGATCACTTCGCGATACTCGTTCTCGAAGTTTGGCGTGAACACCCCTTTGCCGATATTGTCCTTGATCTCTTCTGGGCTCCAAAAGCGGCCACCGGCGAGCTCGTCTTTGCTCGGGTATACCTTGCCGTCGTAGACAGTAGTGAAAACCCACACCAGTTCCTTCTCGCGCTGGCTCTCGAAGACATAGTGCTTGATGAAGCGTGGCGTGTAGTCAGTGATGCCGAGCTCCTCACTCACCTCTCGGTGCAGAGCCTGTTCGACCGTCTCACCATAGTCGACATGCCCGCCGCATGCCGTGTCCCATTTGTCGGGCTGGATGTCTTTCCAGTGCGGTCGCTGTTGCAGGTAGAGTTCGCCCCGGCTGTTGAACACATGCAGGTGCACCACCGGATGGAGCACCTTGCTGCCATCGTGGGCTTTGCCACGTGTGATCTTGCCGAGCACGTGGCCGTCCTCGTCGACGACGGGAAAGAGTTCGTCTTTGTTATCCATGTTCATTTCGCGTCTGTTTAGCTTTTATTTTCCTTTTTATTTTGTTATCTCAAATCTTCTTGCTATCTTTACAAAAGAAAGAAACAAGATAAAGAATCATATCCTATGGAAGTAAATCTCGACTTGATGTCTTTTGTCGAAACGAGCATCCTGCCTCGTTATGTGGCCTTTGGCCGCTCCCATGGCCTGAGCCATGTGCAGCGTGTCATCGCCAACTCGCTGGAGCTGGCGCGCCGCACGGGTGCAGATATTAATATGGTGTATGCCATTGCCGCCTATCACGACCTTGGCATGAGTGGTCCGCGTGCCATCCACCACATCACCGGCGGCAAGATTCTCGCTGCTGATGCCCGTTTGAAGAAGTGGTTCTCGCCCGAGCAGATCAATATCATGAAGGAAGCGGTGGAGGACCATCGCGCCTCAGCATCGCACGAGCCGCGGAGCATCTATGGAAAGATTGTCGCTGAGGCTGACCGCGATCTCGATCCCGAGGTGGTGTTTCGCCGTGCCGTGGAGTTTGGCTTGGAGCGTGAACCCAACAAGGACCGCGAATGGCAATGGCAGCGTTTTGACCGCCACATGGAGGAGAAGTACAGTGCCCGCGGCTACATCCGTCTGTGGATTCCCAACTCCCCCAATGAGGAAAAGCTCAAGCAGGTGCGCGACATCATCGCCGACAAGGCACGGCTGCGTGAAGTCTTCAATCGTCTGTTTGATGAGGAGAGCTCGTCAGAGCGCTGAACGTCTTCTTTCCTTTGACATAGTATTGCCAGACGACACTGATAGGTAACTGCTCGGGAATCGTCCTGAGCTTTCTGTTCATCTTGATGGCCTCACGGTCCGCGTCGAAGTCGTGGCGCCATTTATAGAAAGCGCGGCGTGCGCGCAGGATAGCGATGAAGTCATGCCAGTTGCGGTTGATGATCAGCGTCTCCAGTGCGGCAATGTGATCGAGCAGCCAGCGCATGTGCATCACGGGGCGGAGCTCTTCGTCGGGCAAGTTTTTGTAGAGCATCGTCAGGTTGTTGCGGAAGTTGAGGAAGGTCTTCATCGGGTTGCCTTGCGGCAGCGTGCCGCCGCCGACATGGTACACCTCACTTTCGGGGATGCACACCACGCGTCGTCCTCGCTGTCGCAGTCGCCAACAGAGGTCAATCTCCTCGTTGTGGGCAAAGAAGCGGGCGTCGAGTGCTCCCGCCTCCCAATAGTCTTTGGCACGGATCATCAGACAGGCACCCGTAGCCCACAGCACATCCATCGTATAGTCATACTGTCCGTTGTCGCGCTCCACGGTGTTGAAGACACGGCCGCGGCACAGCGGATAGCCGAAGCGGTCGAGGAAGCCGCCGGAGGCGCCGGCATATTCGAAACTGTCCTTGTCGGCCTCGCTGAGCAGCTTAGGCTGGCAGGCCGCCACGTCGTCGTGGGTGTCCATATACTCTTGCAGGGGCGTGAGCCAGTGGTGCGTCACCTCCACGTCGGAGTTGAGCAGCACATAGTAGTCGGCCTCTATCTGTTGCAGCGCACGATTGTAGCCGTCGGCAAAACCATAGTTGCGGTCGAGCACGAGCGTCTTCACTTCCGGGAACTTTTGTGCGAGCATCTCCATTGAGCCGTCGGTCGAGGCATTGTCGGCCACCCACACCTCAGCGTCGTTGCGCGAGTATTTCAGCACGGTGGGCAGGAAGCACTCCATCATCTTCCGGCCGTTCCAGTTCAATATGACGATAGCTGTCTTCATCGTATAAGTTGTTTATTTCTTCATTTTGGGCTTTGCCAGCAGTGTATCTTCTTTACCACTCTTTCTGAAATCGCCGAGCTTCACGTTGAGGATCTCGTTGTCGTATTCCTCGCGCGCCTCACTGGCAGGCAGGGTGACGCGGATGTAGTTGTCGGTGAAGCCGTGCATGGCATGTCCGGCGGGAGCTTTCTCGAAGAGCACGGGTCGCGTCTGTCCGATATAGTGGGCATAGAAGTCGTGGGTCTTGCGGTCGGAGAGTTCCAGGAGTCGTTTTGACCGCAGCTTCTTGTCCTTGTCATCAACGACATAGGGGATGGCGAGTGCCGACGTGCCCGGCCGCTCGGAGTAGGGGAAGACGTGAAGCTGTGTCACGGGCAGGCTGTCGAGGAACTCGTAGCAGTCCTCGAAGTACTCCGGTCGCTCGCCACGGCAGCCCACCATCACGTCGACGCCGATGAACGCGTCGGGCATGAGTTCCTTGATCAGATGGATCTTATGGGCGAAGACGTCACGCGTATAGCGACGGTGCATGAGCTTGAGCACCTCGTCGTTGCCGCTCTGCAAAGGGATATGGAAGTGCGGCATGAAGGCACGCGAGTGGGCACAGTACTCGATGAGCTCGTCGTCGATGAGGTCAGGCTCCAGCGAACTGATGCGGTAGCGCTGGATGCCCTCCACGCCATCGAGGGCTTTGACGAGGTCGAGGAATGTCTCGCCGGTGGTCTTGCCAAACTCTCCGATGTTCACGCCGGTGAGTACGATCTCCTTGCCGCCTTCGCGTGCAGCCTGTTCGGCCTGCTCCACAAGTGAGGCAATGGTGGGGTTGCGGGAGAAGCCGCGGGCGTAGGGAATGGTGCAGTATGTGCAGAAATAGTCGCATCCGTCCTGTACTTTCAGGAAGTAACGGGTGCGGTTGCCGCGTGAGCACGAGGGCTGGAAGGTCTTGATGTCCTTGGTCTTCTCGTGGTGGAAGGCGTGGAGATGTCCTTCTCGCGGTTGTGTCCACGCGTCGGAGAGATATTGTATGAGATTGGCCTTCTCGTTGGAGCCGAGCACGAGGTCCACACCGTCGATGGCGCTCACCGTCTCGGGCTCGAGCTGTGCATAGCATCCTGTGACCACGACAAAGGCCCCGGGATTCTCGCGTACCATGCGATGGATGGCCTGACGGCATTTGTGATCAGCCACTTCGGTCACCGAGCAGGTGTTGATCAGGCAGATGTCGGCGTGTTCGCCCTCTTGTGCTGTGACGACGCCCATCTCGCTGAGCAGCTTGCCGAAGGTGGAGGTCTCGGAGAAGTTGAGTTTGCAGCCTAACGTGTAGTAGGCTGCCTTCTTGCCTTGAAAGGCACTGGTATTGATCATGCTTCTTTTCTTTTTTATGCAAAGGTACTGTTTTCCCATGACAATCTCACTGTAGAAGCCGGGAAAAGTGAAGTTTCTCTGCTTTGGGTGTGCGAAATATTATCAAAGTTAATTGTGACTTTAAAAATAAAGTTGTATTTTTGCACTATAAAGAAAAGTAAATTACTCAACTTTCGCAAGTGAATAATCCGAGATATATAGGTGCATAAAAATAGCTAAAGGCTTCCGTAAATCGCGGAAAATCAGTATCTTTGTAGTG
>ONHQ01000055.1 GCA_900317685.1 uncultured Prevotella sp. | reverse complement strand
AAGGCTGTTTCTTCTTCGGTGCCGGTTTGCCGAAGCTTGCTTCGGAGCAAGCCGACACCGGAGAAGAAACAAAGGGCGCAGCCCGTGCATCACAGCAAGAGGTTTTATTTGTTTTTGTAAAAGGATCGTGTTTATGAGCTCTCTTCACCAAACACAGGGTTGGTCCTGTGCGCCTATATTCGGATATATTCTTGATTCCGCGTAGCGGAGCGTTAACTTAAAAACGTATCATAGTTATGCTGCTGAGGGCAGCGGCCCTCCCGGCAGCTGCCCTCAGCACTACTTTCCTATTAACTTCTGTAATCGATCAGAGAGGAAGCCTCATTTCCGACCCACGGAAAATATCCACGGTGCCCTTTATTCAGCTACGTACCTCAGACTTTAAGTGTTGTAGCTGAATAAGCGCGAAAAACGACCGTGACTTCATCACTCTTTCCATATCCATGACAGCAGTTTGTTGAGCCAGCCAATGGAAAAGCGGAACCAACGGTACTTCGCCACGGGCTTGCCCCCGAAGCGAAGGATGAACTCGCGGAAAGGATTGTTGGGATAAGGCAGCCCGGCATCGAGGAAATAGATGTGGGCATAGTTGTGTTTCCACGCCCAGATGATAGCCTGCCATACGGTCATCGTAGCAGGATGAAGCCTCGCATAGCGTTTGCGGAGGGAAGCGAGATACCACAGATAGGCGTTGCCCTCGGAATAGACACAGACGCAACCACCAATCAGCCGTCCCTTGTAGAGCGTGGCAAAAAGACGGCCGTTGTCGCTGCGATAGATTTCGGCGATCTGCTTCTCCGGCGGCACGACACGATGCACCTTCCACCGATAGAAGCCTCGCACCAGATGGACGAAGCGGTCGAGATCTTCTTCCGTGGTCACCTCACGGGTCACGACACCCTGCTGATAGATATGCCCAATCTTTTTCAGCATCTTGGGCTGCAGACGGTCATGGGGGTCCATGGAGTGGAGCGAGTTGTGGATTTCCTGCCAGGGAATGGGAAAGAAGCCCTGGGCGCGGAAATACTTGTAGCCAAACATCTTGCGGGAGATGTCACTGAACTCGATGAAGAAGCACAGCCGACGGCGCAACCGACGGACGAGTGCTTCAAGGAGCAGCCCGAAGACTTCCTCGCTGTTCACGTCCTCGGCATAGTCGCCCTCGCCATAGGCATGGGCCTGCCAATAGAGCAGCGGCATCCACGAGGCACGCAACAGAAAGACGAGGATGTGGCCGACCACCCTACCCTGTCCGTCAGTAGCCACAGCCATACAAGGCCGCTGACCCGGAGTGCGCTCGACGATATGGAAGAGCTCCGGGCTATGATAGAAGTTGCCACCGTCCATGGTCGGCAAGGTGTCTCCACGTGTATAGATTGCGGTCTGATACTGCGACATGGCTCAAGAATGTTTCCTTAGTGGCAAAATTAATATAATTCAAGGGAAACACAAAATAAAGTTCCACTTTTATTTTGTAACTTTGCGTCAAAAATCATACAAAGCCATGATCAACTACGATTTGCGGCGCATCCGCGCCATAGTCTTCGACGTCGACGGTGTGCTGTCGGCCTCAACAGTGGGTATGGATGCTCAGGGTATGCCGCTGCGCACGGTCAACATCAAGGACGGCTACGCCATTCAGTTAGCCGTCAAACGTGGTCTGCACATTGCCATCATCACGGGCGGCAGTTCTGAGGCTATCCGCAAGCGCTATGCCTATTTGGGTGTGGAGGACATCTTCATGGGCAGCGCAATGAAAAAGGACGTCTATACGCAGTTCCTCGAAGACAACTGCCTGACCCATGACGAGGTGCTCTATATGGGCGATGACATCCCAGACTATGAGGTGATGAGTCTCGTGGGCTGTCCCTGCTGTCCGGCTGACGCCTGCGCCGACATTAAGAAGATCGCACTCTATGTCAGCAGCTACGATGGCGGCCGCGGCTGTGCCCGCGATGTCATCGAACAGGTGCTCAAGGCACAAGGCAAATGGATGGACAACGCGAAAGCATTCGGGTGGTAAGAGATGCCCGGCAAAAAGCCCAGCAGAAAAGGCTAAAGGCTATATCATCAGCATTCAACGATTCAAAAACTATCAGCCCAAATATTTTAAAGACATAGTAACAAGGGGACAAAGATCCATTCTTTGACAGAAGGTGAAAGAGTGCGAGACAGGAGCAAGTGAGCAGCACCCTACAGATTCCAACACAACGATGCCAGCAAGCTGGTCAATGCGCGAAACTTGATTTTGCTGCCAGACAATCAATCGTACGCTACGCAGGAAAAGATCATTCCCTACGTAGCGAACGATCTTTTTCTATAGCATTACCATCTTGAAAACACCGTTTCAACCTCAAACAAACACAACTTCAACCCCCTTAAAGCACTGATTTGATACCATAAAAACACCGCTTGTCATCAACGACATCACCAAGAAGGAAATTGTCCGGGACAGGCTTGGCACCCATCTTACGGTAAGAGTATAGATTGTTCGTCATTGCCGTGTTGCAGGGTGTGGCCCTTGTGGCCGTCCGCACCCCCTTTGTTTGGGTGCATCGGATCAACCCTGTGTTTGGAGAAGAGTACTCATAACACGATCCTTTTACCAAAACAAATAAAACCTCTTGCTGTGATGCAAGGGCTGCGCCCTTTGTTTAGTCTTCGTTTCTCAGGCTTGCATCACAGCAAGGAAAACCTTAAAAACAGGCTGGCGCGGTGTTTGGTATTCAGAGATCATAATTGGGAATTGAAAGTTACATCGCGATAGCCTGTTTTTAAGGTTTTCCTTTGTGGCAGCGCCAAGATTCGACGAAGGAGAATCTGGCACAGAGGATATTTTCCGTGGGTCGGATAAAATCCTGCAACCGATAGCTTAAATGACGAATATTTGGCCTACGGGAAATATCCACTATGCCAAAATATGCCCAGCATAAAATTCCATTGAAAAGGCTAAAAGCAACATCATTCTCTTTCGAGCGATTCGAAAACTATCCTCTCAAATAATTTGCATATATCATAAACAATATCTATATTTGCAAAAGAAACCCCTAAATAGGCTACGAAATGACAAACAGAAGCATACAGGACTTAGAAGAAATGGGAGGTGCCAAATATATCAATCCCTATACAGACTTCGGATTTAAGAAGTTGTTTGGTACCCCTCTCAATAAAGATCTGCTGATTAGCTTTCTCAACTCGCTGTTCGAGGGCAAGGAGGTGATCAAGGACCTTACTTACTTGAATGGTGAAAATCTTGGCAATAGCTATGGCGACCGTCGTGCTATCTTCGATGTGTATTGCGAAAACGAAAAAGGAGAGACGTTCATCGTAGAGATGCAGAAGGCAGAGCAACAGTTCTTTAAGGATAGAAGTGTATTCTATTCCACTTTTCCTATCCAGAATCAAGGTAAGAAAGGTATCTGGGATTTTAAACTTAAAGGCGTTTATACTGTCGGAATTTTGGATTTCGTCTTTCCCGATAATGAATATCCCAAAGACAGCCTTCGTCACGAAGTGAAGTTGGTGGATATTGACGACAAGCATGTGTTCTACGATAAGCTGACATTCCTTTATCTTGAAATGCCAAAGTTTACCAAGAAAGAGGAAGAACTGAAAACAATGTACGACAAATGGCTCTTTGTCCTTCACAACCTTTCTCGTCTGATGAAACGTCCGGCGGCCTTGCAGGAACGCATCTTCACACGACTTTTTGAACAGGCCGAGATAGCCCGATACACACCTGAGGAACGTCAGGATTACGAGGACAGCTTGAAGGTCTATCGCGACATGAAGAACGTACTCGATACGGCAGAACTGAAAGGACTAAAAAAAGGAATAGAGCAGGGAATGGAAAAAGGACTTAAAAGAGGTATCGAGCAGGGTGCTTCGGATGAAAGGAAAAAGAATGCCAAGGCTATGAAAACCTTGGGATTGCCTTTGGAGACGATCGCAAAAGTAACGGGGATGGCGATAGTTGACATCGAAAAACTATAGATTGCTCCGTCCTCTATCTTGCAGATTCATCCTTACGGCTTGACCGTTATTAACCAGCTTTAACCCGTTGCTCTTTTGTGCATTGATAACTTTGGGTTACTTTTGCGCTGAAAAAGGATTTGAACAACAGAATATGGAAACAAAGAAACTGAAAATCATACTTGCCAGCGCATCGCCACGCCGCAAGGAGTTGTTGGCAGGACTGGACCTGGACTTCGAGGTAAAAGTGCTAAAAGGCGTCAGCGAGAGCTATCCCGAAAGTCTGCGTGCCGAAGAGGTGCCACAATATATCTCGCGAGAGAAGGCAGCAGCGTATCAAGTTGCTGACGACGAACTGCTGCTCACTGCCGACACGGTGGTCGTTGTCGACAACACAATACTGGGCAAGCCACACGATGCCGATGACGCTCGCCGTATGCTCCGCCTCATCAGCGGACGCACGCACCAGGTGGTCACCGGCGTGACGCTGACCACAGCAAAAGCACAAAAGACGTTCGGAGTCACTACAGACGTCACCTTCCGGCGACTTACTGACGACGAGATCGACTACTACATCACCCACTACCGTCCGTTTGACAAAGCAGGCGCCTACGGCATACAAGAGTGGATCGGCTATGTCGGCGTTACGTCTATCCACGGCAGCTACTACAACGTCATGGGGCTACCCGTACAGCGCATCTACCAGGAGATTTTGGAGATAGAGAAATAAAAAAATATCGGTGTCCACTACAGGCTTTGAACCTGTAGTGAACACCGATTACTGATTCTAAACGATGTTTCTCAATCCTACTAAAGACTAAAAAAGATTATGCCTTCTTAGCCTTCAAAGCGTCCAGTGCTGCACGACGGCCACCGAGAATCATGTCGATGCGCATCTTGTCCTGCAAATCTGCCTGGGCATTCATGGTTACCAATTTGTCTGTCATAACTACAATCTTTTTACGTTGATAAGGTTGATACTATGACTCACGGCTTGCACCGATTATCATTTCTTCGCTGGCAAAGGTAGTTTTCTTCCACCGCATCACCTAATATTCTTCCATGAAATTTGCAATGTAATCGATTGATATTGATCTATATCAACCATGCAAGCAAATAAATAGCCATTCAAAGCTATTTTCCAGCATACTTGAGAGGGCAGAAATAAGGCATAATTGATTTATATCAACCAACAAGAAGACTGGTCTACAAGGTAATACATGGGTATTGCGGTCCTCCCCCTCTATAGGGGGAGTTAGAGGGGGTCTTCTATTTTTTTAGATAAGATAGGCTGCACTCGGAAATGAAAAGAAAAACTGCGTTTTCCTTTGTCATTTCACTCGTTTACGCTATCTTTACATAAGATAGGCTGCACTCGGAAATGAAAAGAAAAACACAGTTTTCCTTTGTCATTTCACTCGTTTGCGCTATCTTTGCACCAAGTTTATCATTTAATCATAAAAAGCCATGACTGTAACAGACATGCAGGAGATAAAAACAGCCAGCATCCAAAAGCTGACAACAGGAAAAGACGGCGGACAGGACGTCCTGCTCGTCTCACTCAAGGAAGCCTATCAAAGCAAGCCACAATATCAGCGGGCTCTGAAGAAAGAGTTTGACCGTTGCAAAGATTTCGACCATCAGCATCTGGTGAAATACCTCGCCATGAAAGACGTGGAGGGACTCGGCACGTGCATTGAGATGGAATGGGAGGATTCCCGCTCGCTGCTCGAATATCTCGACGAAGGACACAGCGAAGACGAGAAGAAGCGCGTCGTCACTCAGATTGCTGCAGCTCTGGAGTATCTCCATGAAAACGGAATGGTACATGGTGCGCTCGACCCCGCCTTTATCTTCATCACCAAGAAGACCGACGAGGTGAAGGTGCTTAACCTGAGACTGCGCTACGCCGACACGATGAGTATGCCGAACAGCAGCCTGCGCTTCATCGCACCGGAGGCCAAGGACGGCACGGTGACGCTGGACGCACGCGCTGATGTCTACTCTCTTGGTATGATCGTCAAGACCATGAACCTTGGCACCGAGTATGACCAAGTCGTCAATGGCAGTTGCAGTTTTGGCCGCAGCGAGCGCTACGCCAGCATCGAGGACTTTATGGAAGCCTTTGAGCATCATCGCTATAGCCGCAAGAGCGAGACGACCTCGTCGCCGGTCAACAGAAAGATGATTGGCTTGGTAGCTGCTATCGCCGTGCTCGTGGTCATCGCCGTCGTACTGCTCTTCAGCCGTGGCGGACAGTCTGACCAGCAAGCTGCGAACACCGACTCTACAGAGGTTGCCAGCAATGATCAGTCTCACAATGCTGACACCGCCAACAATAGCGTATCGGGCTCTGTGGCTCCGTCGGCCGACAGCACAAGCGACGCTCAGCAGACTGCCGCCGCTCAGACTCCGCAATACACGGGCGACCTGGTGTTCCTCAACAACCTCGTACCGCAGATGCACATCGACATCGACAAGATCTATGCTTCCAGCTCAGATCCTGATCAGATTCATAAGAAGGTAGCCATCTACTACAAAGGTCTACGCAAGACACTGGGCAGCCTCAACGAACAGCAGTTCGCTGCCTTCGACAAGGCTTTCAGCGATTATATCAAGTCGAAACAACAATAACGAAAAAAGGTGTAGCACACTTCTGAGTATGCTACACCTTATTATATATATAGAAAAGGCAATCACCACAATGCGGTGATTGCCTTTCTTCGTATGCTTAAGACGCTGCGCCAAGTCTTCTTAAGTAGCAGCGTCCATCGCTTACTCCTTCAGCGCATTCCATCCTTGCGCCGTGATGTCAAACTCCTTATTGTCGCGGGAGATCAAGCGGACGCCCAACTCCTCTTTCGTGATATATCCGATCTGCTTGATGCCTTTGCTCTCCAACGCGTCGAGCTTGTCGTGATCACCAATCGGACAAGTAAAGAGAAGCTCATAGTCGTCGCCACCGTTCATCGCGCACGTAGTGACATTCATGTTCAGCTCTTCCGCCATCACCGCTGTCTGGTAGTCGATGGGAATGTTCTTCTCATAGACGCGACAACCACAATGGCTTTGCTTACAGATATGAAGCAACTCGGAAGAGAGTCCGTCAGAGATGTCCATCATAGCCGTGGGATGGATATTGTTCTCCCGCAGCAGGTTGATGACATCGCCACGTGCCTCCGGCTTGAGCTGTCGCTGAAGCAGATATTCCTTACCGGCGAAGTCCGGCTGGAAGTCATTGAGCTTGCGGGCCTCCTGCTGCAGATGCTCCACGAGTTTGGTGTTTCCAGCCTTGTGTGCCTCCTGCAACTTCTTGTTCATCGCGTCGACCTGCTGATAGAAGACACTCTTCTCGCGCTCGAGCAACTGCAAACCCATATAGGCCGCACCGAGATCGCCTGTCACACAAATCAAGTCAGTCTCGTTGGCGCCATTGCGATAGACGATGTCCTCCTTCTTTGCCTCACCGATACACGTGATGCTGATGGCCAGTCCCGTGTAGGATGCCGTCGTGTCGCCACCGACCACATCCACGCTCCACTTCTCGCAGGCGCGGCGCAGTCCATCGTAGAAAGCTTCGATGTCCTCCACTTTCAACCGCTTGCCAATGGCCAGCGAGACCGTCATCTGCCGTGGCGTGCCGTTCATGGCAAAGATATCCGAGATGTTGACCATCGCAGCCTTGTAGCCCAATTCCTGCATCGTGATGTAGGTGAGGTCGAAGTGTATGCCCTCCATGAGCATATCTGTGGTCACCAATACTTCCGAATCAGGATAGTGGAGCACGGCGCAGTCATCGCCCACACCGTATCGTGTCGATTCGTTGACCGGCTTGATATCTTTAGTGAGATGATCGATCAGACCAAACTCACCCAACTTTGCAATTTCCATATAATCTCTTAAGAGAATCTGTATACTATGTTACTATGTCTTTTATTGAGTCTGTATACTATGTTACTATGTTACTATGTCTTTTATTGAGTCTGTATACTATGTCTAACCCAAAATCAGTATACTGTGTTACTCTGTCTTTTTTACTTGTTACTCTGTCTGATGATCATTTCGCGCATGATCTCAGTCATCTTAGGTTCAGCACTGTTAGCCGCTTTCTGCACTTCCTCATGGCTGACTTCCACTGGTGGTTCAAAGCCGCCCAAGTCAGTGATGATGCTCATGCCGAAGACCTTGATGCCGCAGTGGCGCGCCACGATCACCTCAGGAACGGTCGACATGCCTACCGCGTCACCACCCAAGAGATGGTACATCCGATACTCGGAAGGCGTCTCGAAGGTAGGACCCTGCACGCCGACGTAGACACCGTGTTGCAGGGCTATGCCCTTCTCCTTGGCAATGCTGTCGGCGAGTGCAATCAGCTCATGGTCGTAAGCCTCGTGCATATCGGGAAAGCGCGGACCTGTCGGGAAGTTCTTGCCACGCAAAGGATGTTCGGGGAAGAGATTGATATGGTCGGTGATGACCATCATGTCGCCGATGTGGAACTTCGGGTTCATGCCACCGGAGGCGTTGCTGACGAAGAGCATCTTGATACCCAGCTCATACATCACACGCTCGGGGAAGGTAACTTCCTTCATCGAGTAGCCCTCATAGAAATGGAAACGGCCGTCCATGGCGATGATGTCCACGCCGCCGAGCTGTCCGAAGATCAGTTTGCCGGCATGTCCCTCCACCGTTGACACAGGGAAGTTGGGAATGTCCTTGTAAGGGATCTCCAGTGTCTTAGTTATCTCGGAAGCTAATTGTCCGAGGCCTGTTCCCAGAATGATGGCGGTCTGCGGGCTTGCTGTCATCCTTGCCTTTAGCCAGGATGCTGTTTCTTGAATTTTTTCGTACATAGCTAATGATTTTATGGTTGAACGCCTCAGCCTCGTCAAGCATAAACCTGATGCGGATGGGCAGGCGGTAGAGATGCCGCCGCACATCGTCGTCAAGTCCTTCGAGGTTTTCGAGACGTGTACTGTCTTTGTCTGTAGTGATGATCAAGCGCGGCTCCGGCAATGACTGGAAAGCCTCGTTGATGCGCTGCGCGTCCTTTGCCTTGAAGAAGTGGTGATCGGCAAAGGTCAGCGGGGTGATCGTCCGGCACTGTTTCTTCAGGTCGGCCTCCATCTGCAAGGGAGAAGCGATGCCCGTGAGCAACAACACATTCTTGCCACAAAAAGGTGATTGAGCGTCCGCAAGCGGCTCGGCCTCCTTGGGGAAGACGGCCACGGGAGCGTCGTAGTCGATACAGGTGAAGTAGAGTTCCTGATAGGGATAGAGGTTCATGGCCTTGGTGAGCACACGAAACTCCATCGGCTTCAAGTCTTTCGGACACTTGGTAATGATCACGATGTCGGCACGGCTCTTTCCGTTGAGACTCTCGCGCAGACGTCCCGCCGGCAACAACTTGTCGTAGATGATCAACCGGTGATAGTCAACCAACAGAATGTTGATGCCGGGCTGGATATAGCGGTGCTGATAGGCGTCATCGAGAAGGATAACGTCGACATCGTGAGTCTCCTTGTCATGCGTCAGCCGGTCCACGCCCTGACAGCGGTTCTTGTCTACAGCGACATAGACATCGGGGAATTTCTGTTTCATCTGGTAAGGCTCATCTCCGATTTCGCGTGCCGTCGTCTCGTCATCAGCGAGTACATAGCCTTTACTCTTGCGCTTATAGCCACGCGAGAGCACGCCGACCTTCACCACATCTTTGAGTAGTCGGATGAGATATTCCACATGTGGCGTCTTGCCGGAACCGCCCACTGTGATATTGCCCACAGCAATGATCGGTATCGCAAAAGACCGCTTTTTTAGCACGCCAAGGTCAAAGAGCCAGTTGCGGAAGCCTACGCCAAGGCCATAGAACCAGCTCAACGGCAAGAGCCATTCATTGATTTTGATGTAATCCCCTTCTGTTCGCATGATTATTATTTAATTATCAACTCATAAGGCAGCCGTGCCTGCAATCGGCTCAACATCATAGCCCGACGCATCATCATATAGGCACCGTAGTCGTCGCCCAACACTGAGCGCAGCTGACCGTCGAGATAAGAACCTGTGGAACCGCTGAACATGTCCATCATCTGGTCAAGCATGTCCTCTGCTCCAGGATAAGAAGCGGTATGCCACTCTGAGAGCGAAGCCAGCTTCGCAGCTTTCGCCACTGCCACATCCAGTCCGCCTAACGCATCGACAAGTTTCAGTTTCTTTGCGTCCATACCTAAGTAGACATGTCCTTGGGCCAACTCCTCCACACGGTCCATCGTCATGGCACGGCCATCAGCCACACGGGACTTGAAGAGACGGTAGCCACGATTGACAGAGGCTTGCATGAGTGACTCTTGCTCCACCGTCATGGGGGCCATGTCGTCGCCCATAGTACTGTTGCGGTTGGTCTGAACATAATCGGCGTTGATGCCCAGCTTGCCCGTCATCAACTTAGAGCGGTCGATGCTCACGCCATAGATGCCAATGCTGCCCGTCAGCGTGGTGGGCTCAGCGACAATAAAGTCGGCAGGCGCACTGATATAGTAACCGCCCGAAGCGGCATAGCCGCCCATCGACACGACGACCGGCTTACGCTTGGCCAAATTCTTGATGGCGTGCCAAATCTGTTCGGATGCATAAGCTGAGCCACCGGGAGAGTTCACGCGGATGACGACAGCCTTTACACCGTCATCGTCGGCTAAGCCATTGAGATCATCTGCCATGTCCTTACCAACAATCATGCTGCCACTGTTGAACATCGACTGCGGCGAAGCCTCGTCAACAATCTCTCCCTCGGCATAGTACACTGCTATCTCGTCGCCTTTACTTTCTTTGACCGTGGAAGCAAGGTCAGTGGCTGACACCTGCGGGATCATGTCATCGTTGTCCAGTCCCAAGCGCTTCTTGATATTGGCCTTCATTTGGTCTGCATAGAGCAATCCGTCGACGAGATGATATTTCTGAAAGTTCTTCGCATCCTCTACGCCGATGTACCGGTCAGCGTATGCGTTGAGTGTGTCTGCGCTGATCTTGCGGTTCTTGCTCACCGTCGCTACAATCTTATTCCATGTACCTTGAATGAACCGTGTGGTCTGGGCACGGGCTTCGTCACTCATGTGGTCGTTGATCAACGGCTCAGTGGCACTCTTATATTTACCGCACTTGAAGACATTGAATTTGATTCCAATCTTATCCAGCAAGGGTTTGAAATACATCATCTTTCCGCCGAGGCCGTGCCAATCGACAACACCCCGAGGATTGAGATAGATCTTATCGGCGGCACTGGCCAGATAATATGTAAAGGCATTATAGCTGTCAGCGTATGCCACCAGCCATTTTCCCGAAATCTTGTAATCCTGCAAGGCATCGTAGATCTCCTCTACCTGAGCCGGATCAGCATCGAAGCTGCCGCCCTCAAGATAGATGCCAGCTACCTTGTCGTTGGTTTTTGCCTGCTTGATTGCCGTGAGTATATCTTCCAATGTCTGACTGGTGTTGCCTTGCAGTTCATCGCGCAGCGAAGTGGTACCATGATCTGACAAGCTGCCATCAAGCTTTAGAACGAGAACACTGTTCTTCTTCACGCTCGCCGTAGCCTCTGATGCCGCCATCATACCCGACAGCGTCATCATGGCAATCATGAACGTCACGATGGAGAAAACAAAAAGGCCGACAACAGTCGCACCGGTCATCTTAAAGAATTCTTTCATACACTTGATATTGTTGGATGATTAGAAACAATAAAGTTAATGGTTTCAACGTTTCTGCAAACTTACGAAAAAAAAATCACATAAGCAACTTTTCTTCTATGAATAAACCACGTTGACCTTGACTGTAACACGAATATAACTGATATGAAGAGCATAGAAAAGGTTTAACCCTCCATCCTCTATCGCTCTGCAAAGTCGGGCCGTCCACTATTGCTTGTTTTGTTTCTGTCGTGCATGAATGATTCTGACCGTACCACAAAGTGCGTCGTAGCGTACTTGCAGGGAATCGCGCTTGACACGCAGCTGGTTGCGGCGAAGCAGGCTGCGCTCGCTGGTCATCTGCTGTATAGTAGCTTGCAGAGCAGAATCGGTACGTCCGATGTCCTGCTGCGTCATCTTCAGACTTGCGTCCTGCCAGATGACCAATGCGCGCTGACGGCTCTTGATGGCCCGTGGATGCTGGGCACGCAGCTGGGTGATCGCATTGAGTGCAGCCTGGTACTGACCATCGTGATAGAGGGTTTCTATCTTTTTCATCAGTGGCGCGGCTTTTTCGTCCTCAGTAGGCTGACAGGCAAAGCAACTCGCCAAGACGATTATTGCTAAGATATATTTCTTCATAACAACAAGAGATTGCTGAGTATATATAATAATGTGTTAAGGTTCTACATAGCGTTCTACATAGCGTTCTACATAGCGCTCCACAAACTGCCCCACCACACGACGATAGGCTTGGGGATGATCATGGAGGCTGCGGGCATGTGCGGATCCCTTTGCGAGCCACTTCTCCTTAGGCTGTGGCTTAGCTTTGTAGAGTGGGTCTACCATCCACGTCGGCACAAAGTCGTCCTTCGTACCATGGATAAACAGCATTGGCTTGTGGCAGCGCGCCACCATTCTCAGTGGGGCTGCCTCGCCAAACGACCAGCCATAGCGCAAACGGCAGAGGGCGGAGGCTGTATAGAGAAGTGGAAAAGAAGGCAAGCCGAACTGATCGTGCAGCTCACTGCCGAACTCGTCCCAAGCACTGGTGTAACCACAATCCTCGACAAAGGCTTTCACATATGTGGGGGTCTGTTCGCCGGAGACACACATCGTCGTGGCTGCTCCCATGGATATACCATGCACTATCATAAGCGACTGACGGTCGGGCACGCCAAAGCAGTGGTTGGCGATGCTTATCCACCGGAGCACGTCCAGGCGGTCCTGCCACCCCATCTGCTGATGATCGCCCGCACTACGGCCATTGCCATAGAGTTCGGGCAAGAGTACATTGTAGTTCATCTCTTGATAGACCTTGGCCCACGGCAGCATATAGATCGCACAATCGGTATAGCCATGAACAACCACAGCCACCTTGTTGCTCCGCCGTGGCGCAAAGAGATAGACGCCATGCAAGCTGTCGCCACGGGCATTGACGATGACGGTGTCGTGAAGGCAGTGATTGGCCCGCAGGCTGTCGGTCCACGGACGCAACGACGGATAGCTTCGCTCTACCCGCTTCCAGATATAAGCCTCGTGACGTCCCTTGTTGAAAGACGGGCGCAGGGCATAGTCGAGCATGTACCAGCTCGCACCTCCCAACACGACCGTCAGCAAGACAAGGACGCCAAGAACTATCCCAAATACGAGATGTCGGTTTCGACGATTCTGCATAAATCAAACTTTAAGATGAAGGACGTTGCATAAAGAGCTGAAAGAGAATGCCTTGATAAGAAAAAGAGGCTACAACTCGTCATTGCAGCCTCTATGTTGTAGTTTCAAGAGACGGCGGAATCGGTGTCGTCGTCTGATTCTCTCATTCTTTTCCGGGTTTAGTCGTCCTGATAATATACGCGCTTGACGCGGTTGCTGATGCAGGTGAGCACCTCATACGGGATGGTATCAAGGGCATCGCTAAGCACGGTCACGGGCAGATGGTCGCCGAAGATCTCCACAGAGTCGCCTTCCTTGCAGTCGATGCCGGTGACATCGATCATGGCTACGTCCATGCAGATGTTGCCAACATACTCTGCCTTCTTGCCATTGACGAGGCAGTAGCAGTGGCGGTTACCGAGATGACGGTTCAGTCCGTCGGCATAGCCGATAGGAATAGCAGCAATCACGCTGTCATGATCAATCTTGCCCTTGCGGCTGTAGCCCACTGTGTCTCCTGCAGGCACGTTGCGCAGTTGCAGGATCGTCGTCTTCAACGTTGACACGTTGTTGATGATCTGATTGTTGCGGCTGTTGATGCCATAAAGTCCGAGACCCAGACGGCACATATCCAACTGGCGCTCGGGGAAGTGCTCGATGCCGGCGGAGTTGTCGATATGGCGGAGTATCTTATGGTCAAAGGCGGCCTGCAGCTTCTTGCTACCCTCATCGAAGAGCTGGAACTGATGGGCAGAGAAGTCGTCGAAGGAATTATCATCGGAACCGACAAAGTGTGAGAAGACCGAGCGCGGGATGATGGCGTTCTGATGTTTCAGTCTGTCAATGAGCTCGTCCATATCCTTCACGGGGTCGAAACCGAGACGGTGCATACCCGTGTCGAGTTTGATATGTACAGGATAACCTGTGATACCCTCTTTCTCTGCGGCTTTCACCAATGCGTCAAGCAGACGGAAGGAGTAGACTTCCGGCTCCAGGTCATAGTCGAACATCGTCTTGAAGGCACTCATCTCGGGGTTCATGATCATGATGTTGCTTGTGATGCCATTGCCGCGGAGCATGGCACCTTCGTCAGCGACGGCCACGGCGAGGTAGTCGACACGATGATCCTGCAAGGTCTTGGCCACCTCCACACTACCGGCACCGTAGGCATCTGCCTTGATCATGCACACGAGTTTAGTCTCGGGCTTCATAAACGAACGGTAGTAGTTGAGGTTCTTCACCACAGCGCCAAGGTTCACCTCCAGCACAGTCTCATGCACTTTCTGTACAAGAAGCTCCGTGATCTGGTCGAAGCCGAAGCTGCGAGCGCCCTTAAGCAGGATGACCTCGTCGCGCAGGCTCTTGAAGACCTCGCTATGGATAAAGGCTTCAACGCTCTCAAAGAAGAACTTCTCTGCTATCTGTATTTCGTCGGCATACTCACTGATAACCTTACCGATGCCAATGAACTTCACCACACCACGCTTGCGCGCCAGGTCACTGACCTCGTGATAGAGTTCCGCAGGCTCTTCTCCGCTTTGGAAGATGTCGCTAAGGATGAGTGTGCGGCGACGGCCTTTGTGGTCGGGCCGACGGTTCATGAAGTCGAGCGCGATATCCAGCGAATTGATATCAGAGTTGTACGAGTCGTTGATCAGCGTACAGCCGTGGCGGCCTTCCTTCACCTCCAGGCGCATGGCGATCGGCTCCAACTGCTCCATACGCTCAGCGAGTTGCTCGGCAGAGACACCGACTTGCAGCGCTACAGCAGCGCAGATGATGGAGTTCGTGATCGACGCGTCGTCGATGAACGGAATCGTATAGCGGCTTTCCTTACCACCTTTATATATATAGTGAATCGTGGAAGATGCTTCTTTCTTCTCGATCTTCTTGACATACATCGGAGCCTTGCTGTCCTTCAGCGACCAGCACAAGCGCTCGCCCTGGTAGTTGAACTCCCCGGCCACCTTATTAATAATAGCGTCATCCTCGTTGTACACGACAGTCTGTGCATCGTGGAAGAGAATGAGCTTCTCACGGCACTTCTCCTCCATCGACGAGAAGTTCTCCTGATGAGCGTCACCAAGGTTTGTCAGCACGGCAATGGTAGGTTGGATGATGTCACGCAGTGCCAGCATCTCGCCTGGCTGACTGATGCCTGCCTCGAAGATGCCCACCTGGGTGTTGTCGTCCATGAGCCACACCGAGAGGGGCACACCAATCTGAGAGTTATAGCTACGCGGACTGCGGGTGACATAGAGCTGGGGTGAGAGCAACTGATAGAGCCATTCCTTGACCATGGTCTTGCCGTTGCTGCCCGTAATGCCGATGATAGGGATGTTGAACTCGTCGCGATGGCGCTCAGCGAGGCGCTGCAAGGCTTCGAGCGTGTTGACGACTTTCAGAAAGTTAGCATCGGGATAGTCGACAGCATAACCGGCAGGCACGTCGGTGACCACAAAGTTGCGGACACCACGGCGGTAGAGCTCAGGGATGTAGTTATGTCCATCGTTACGTGTTGACTTAAGGGCGAAGAACAAGGTCTCCTCGGGAAAACAGAGCGAGCGGCTGTCTGTCAGAAGAAAGCCGACGTTGGCGTCCGCACTACCATAGCGGCGTGCGCCGATGAGTGTGGTTACTTTTTCAATAGTATAAGTCATTGCAATTGCTTTTATCTACTGCAAAGATAGTGCAAACGAGTGGAATGACAAAATAAAATGGAATTTTATTTTTCATTCCCGAGTGCAGCCTATTTTATTTAAAGTAGTGCAAACGAGCGAAATGGCAAAGAAAAATGAAATTTTTCTTTGCCATTTCCGAGTGAAGCCTATCATTTCCTTTCACCACTACAGGCACCATTAGGACAGCTTCAAGAGCTGTCCTAATGACAATCATCATCCATCAATTAGTTGACTTATCACCCGCAATGGAAGTAGCGGCGGACGAGTTTGGCGATCTCCTCAGGATGGAGGGCTACGTCGTGGCGGAGAGAGCGGTCATTGAAACTTCTGAGTTGCGCGATGACTCCGTCGATCATAGCCTTGGAGAAGATGCCGTATTTCTCAAAGACTGCACGCTGCTGCTCCAGGCAGTCGGCAGAAGCCGCACAGCTGTCGGGCAAAGACTTCAATTCTGCCAGTTTCTGCTCATTGGCCTTGTCATGGATGTTCACGGCCACATAGGTGCAGTCGGCCATTTCCAAAGCATTCGGCATCTCCAGTCCGTGGAGCAAACCTACGCAGATACCTGCAAGCATCTGATAAGGATCAGCAGAACCGTCGGCCGACCGGATCTCAAAGGTCTGCTTGCCACTCGTGTCATAGTTGCGCTCTGGCTCCTCGGGATTGGTTTTGTGACACATATCCACGCCAGAGGTCCAGCCGAGCGGCACACGTACGAGCACCGAGCGGTTGCGGTCGCCCCAACAAACATTCGTCGGTGCCTCTTGATGGGGAACGAGCCGGAAATACGAGGTAGGATTCTTGTTGCCGAAGGCCGTCAGCGCCGGAGCCACGTCGAGCAGCCCGGCGATTGCCTTGCGTGCCGTGTCACTCAACCGCCCGTTCTCCACGAGCATATTCTTGTCATCCTTGCGCAACTGTATATGGAAGTGTAGACCGCTGCCAGCCTCTCCCGTCGTGATCTTCGGTGCGAACGTCACGTCATACCCCTCGCGGTAGCCCACGTTGCGGATGATCCATTTGGCGATCAACAGTTCGTCGGCAGCCTGCTCAGCGGGAACGGGCAAGAACTCTATCTCGTTTTGCTCGTACGTCAGTCCGTTCTTCGTGAAGTTGCCGACCTCACTGTGTCCGTACTTGATGATACCGCCGGACTGTGCGACGAGCATCATGCACCGTGTACGGAAATCTCCGGCCTTGGCATAGGGCGCACTCTCGTGGTAGCCATGCTGTTCCTGGGCAGGGAAGGAGTCTACCGAGGGTTTGATGACATAGTATTCCAGTTCGCCCATTGCCCAGAAGTCCAGTCCCTGGCGGTTGCGCAGCGTAGTGATGGCCTTGCGCAAGGTATACTCCGGTGCGCTCTCCAACGGATTGCCGTCCTTGTCGAAAAACGAACAAAGCATACAAAGCGTGGGAATCTCGGCAAACGGATCAATGAAAGCGGTAGAGAAGCGCGGCATCACATACAAATCACTACTCGAAGCCTGGATAAAGTCGAACAGCGAAGAGCCGTCAACACGTTCGCCACAACTGAGGATCGTGCGCAGATACGCCTCATTGGTGATCACGAAGTTCAGCGTTTTCAGCTTTCCGTCTCCACCGGGGTACATGAAGTTCACCATCTGTATAGACTTGAACTTGATGAGTTTGATGATGTCCTCCATCGTGAAATCCTTCGGTGCTTTCTGTAGATAAGCCACCACAGGATTCATGTTCATTAAGAAACGCGTGTTATTTTCCATAGTCGATTTTTAGTTATTGGTTATTCGGTGACAAAGATAAGGTAAAGGAATGAAATCGCAAAGAAAAACGCAGAATATCTTCTTCCCTTTTCACAAAATAATCACAAACTCAACTATGATCCTCGATATGTCGCCTCCTATGAAGCATAGCGCTTAAATCGACTCTTGAAGCATTTCACTCCCCTCTCCTTTGGAGAGGGGCATGGGGGGTGAGGCTATACAAGTACTTCTTGATTTCAAACGCCCACATCTTATACCCGAAGGCCGTGAGCAGGAAGCCGTCTTGCGTCAGTTCGCGCCGCATCTCATTGGTACCACGTCGGACAAAGCTACGGAAGAGATTAATGTAAGCAATATGGTGCTTCTCGCAATAATGGCGGAGACGCACATTGAGCTGCGCCATCATCTGCATCTTGCCTTTGAGCAATTCCTGGTTGTTTTCCCATATTGGCAAGTTGCTCTCTACGAACAATTTCGTACGGGGAGACGTGCGACGGATATGAGCAATCAGAGCCACGCTGGCATTAAACGCCTCGTCAACGGTCTTGCCCTCGATGATATCCTGTCCGCCCGTCATCAGAAAGATGGCCTTCGGCCGTCCCTTCAAAATAGAGCCCATGCGACGATACATCCCTTCCGCATCATCTCCTGCAATGCCACGGTTGCGCACATGACGCCAAGACAACAGCACATTCCAGTCACCAGCATACTCGGTCAAAGCGTTGCCAAGCATCACGATGTCAGTGCTGTCAATATCACGCATGGCAGCAAACTGTGCTACACGCTCCTGATAATGCTCCGACTGCGCACAAGCGGGAAGCACCAGGAAGAGGGAGAGAATAAAAAAGATGTATCGTCTCATTATTATATATAAGGTGTGTTAACCTTTCATGACCTTAAGAACGCGCTCCAGATAGCGCTGCGTTCGCTGCACACTATAGTGGATACCGCCATTCCACGAGCGTATCGCCTGTTCAATGTTACGTAGCGGATTGTACTTCGACTGTATCAGAAGAAACATCTCCTTTGATTTCTTAACACTCAGACGGTCAGAGAGTTTATAACGTTTCTTACTTCTCCTGCTTCTGAGGATGTTGTTGCACTCAGCCACGAGCAGCGGCGTGATCTGCATAGCGCCGACCGAACTGCCGGACTTGGCTTTACTATTTCCATTGCTCTCCACCTGAATGATTGCGTTCATCACATTTTCCCAATAAACGCTCTGGGAAGAGTCTACTGCGTCGGAATCCTGATTATTACCCGCGAAAGCGCTGAAAGTACCGACAAAAAACATCATCAAAATCAATAAAACGTTTCTCTTTATACCTTGCATAACTTACTATTTGTGGAGTTTGAACCTATAAAAGACAAGTCCGGAATGGGTTAAAAACAAGCTCCATTCAACTCCGTTCAACATAAGAGGAACACCTCTAAGTAATATCAAAGAACTGGTTATCCTCACATTAACTTTACAAAGTTACAAATAATAATCGAGATAACCAAATGATTTATAACAATTTAAGGAAGACCTCTAGAGCCCTTCCCTAGCCCTCCTAGCCCCTCTCTAGCTCTCCCCGAGGGGAGAGAATTGCTATACCATAACATTCCATTCCTAACATAATATATACTTTGTGGAGTTTGCGGTCCCCTCCCCTCGGGGAGGGCTAGGGAGGGGCTCGGGGGCCGGGCTGGTTGCTGAATGCTTAATACAAGAAAAAGCCCTTGAAAACATTGCTGTCTTCAAGGGCTCTTGTTGAAAGAGGGCGGCCTCCTACTCTCCCGCATTGCATTGCAGTACCATCGGCGCAAGTG
>ONHQ01000056.1 GCA_900317685.1 uncultured Prevotella sp. | reverse complement strand
CTATATATAATAAGGTGTAGGAATCGCTTCTTGTACTACTCTCTGTTGTATGTAATCTTCTCAAAGAACTCTTTTCTCGTTGCTCTCAGTGTTAGGCGTTTGCCGTAGTTCTGAAAAGCGAGTGCAAAGGTACAGGTTTTCTCGATACCCTCCAAACATTTCCCATCTTTTTTTGAAGAAAAAGCGCACTTTTTCCGTTTTGCGGACAAAAATAGGGGGCGACACATTATTATATTATAGGGAGCCAGCACTTAATCCGCACCGAGGAGAAGGAAACAAGAAGGCACGCGAGACCGGCGAAAGGGCAAGACAGCGATAATGGCGTCGCTGCATAGCAGCAACATACAGAACCCAGCACAACAAAAGACCGAGACCCCAGCACTACGAGGCAGAGAACCAGCACAACAAGAGGCGGAAGGCCAGCACAACGAAAGACCGAGAACCAGCATTACGAGGCGGAAGCACTGCACAACGAAACCAGGGACAAAGGAACTAACCTTTTCTGGAATCCTATCGTGCCTATCTGACGATGTCGTGCTTTTGCAGAAAGACAACTCTTCCATAACGTCTCAGTTGCTCGATGTCGAGTTGACGTTTGTCGCCCACAATGATATAGCAGGCGGGAGCTGTTTGCACATGAGCCCGATAGAAACGAGTGACATCTTCTATGCCCAAGGCAGGCAGCAGGCTGAGGGTCGCCGAGTCTGGATCGTTGGTATAGCCTTTCAACCGGCAAGCGGCGACAAAGCCGCCTAACGAGCGGAAGACAGGATAGCCATTATTGATGACATTGACTAATCCCTGGCGCGCCGCCCGGATATTCCCCTCGCGCACAGGCATGTCACGGAGAACGGAGTCGAGCACGCCAAGCGCCGCCATCGTCTTGTCGGACTGACAGCCTAAGCGGGTGACATAGGCGCAGGGCGACTGAGGATGAACGAGCAGGTCAGGCTGGAGCCAGCGTCCATAAGCATAATAAGCATAGGAACGAAACTCACGGATGTCCTGAAACAGCACCGACGACATGCTACCGCCGAAATAGGTTCCCCACAGATGGAACGGTACCCGCTGGGCCTCAGTGGGCAAGGCTCCCACTTGCTGATAAGAACCGACAATGGTCTGTCGCGCCAGTGGATTGTCATAGACATAGACCGTCGGCACGCTAACCGACTGCAGGGTATGAAGGCCCGGACACCAGGGCCGACTTACCCGATTGAGCGGCAGAGCGGTTTCCACGAGACGAACCACACTGTCCACGGGCAACGTACCCGTGTAGATCATGTCGAGCTGACTACGCTGCACCTCACGGAACAGCTCCACAAGGTCTGAAGCTTTTATGCGCCTTGCCTCTTTAACCGTCAACCGTGTAAGGAAAGAGGAGCTGTCACCGAAGGCAACCTTTTGATAGACTGCATCCGCAATGTTGGCATTCTCTTTCAAGAACGACCGATGGTCGAGCTTGAGCTCCTTGCAGCAGACACGTAGTTTGGCATTGTCTACAGCTGTGCTGTCAAGAAACGAGCGCAACAGGCGAATGGCTGGAACGAACTGAGAATCAAAGCCCATCAGCGTCACCTCGACGTTATCGGCGTCGGTCGTCACGTTAAGCGTAGCCCCCAACTGTTGCAGCGCGCGGCCCAGTTGTTGGCGTGACATAGACACGGTACCTACGCGGTTGAGGTAGTCGCCCAATATCTCTATATGGTGATCGGAGGCTGAGCCACGGCGATAACAGAGTTGGAGCGAGAAGATATCATTGTCGGGATTTCTCACTCCATAGAGCCGGATCAAAGGACGCAAGGATCGCTCTGCAACATCATGCTTGAAATCAACGAGTTTAGGAGCCACCGAATCTACGGGCTGTGCTTCGAGTTGCTTGGCATAGGCACTCTGCTCACCGGCATGAGGTGCATGGACGGGTTTATAGCCAGGCTGCGCCACCTTTTCCTTGTGATAGCGTCCAAAGGCTTTCTTCACCACGAGCGAGTCATCATTGAAATAGGTACGCGCCACTCTGACAACGTCATCATGAGTCACACTGTTGACACGTTTGGCCTGACCAAGCACGTCCTGCCAACTAAATCCATGTGAGAAAGCATTAATCATGGCGGAGCTGCGCCCGCTGATAGTCTCCAGGCTCAGCAACTTCTGTCGCTGGAGTGAACGTTTCACCGCTTGCAGTTGAGCATCAGTGAACTGTCCAGTACGCAAACGGTCAATGGCCTGCCAGCAGAGACGGCTTGCCTTCTTCTTAGAACCAAAAGGCAGATTAGGCACAAAGCCAAAACCGAAAGCGCCAAAGTCCTTGAAGTAATAACTTCCAGCCATCGCCGCCATCACCTTTCCGGCATTGTCGAGCGAGTCAAGCAGTCCGGTGTGGGACGGATTGGACAGCATCGTCATCATCACTTGGAAGGGAGCCTCAT
This sequence comes from uncultured Prevotella sp., assembly GCA_900317685.1. Lineage (GTDB taxonomy): Bacteria > Bacteroidota > Bacteroidia > Bacteroidales > Bacteroidaceae > Prevotella. Next base: position 16,189 of record ONHQ01000056.1, on the reverse strand, counting down.
CGCGGCTGCCCTCCTGCGGCGCAAGAAAAGCATAGCCCTCGGCCTTGACGACAGGTATCGGAAGCTTCAGTTTCAGCGGTTTAGAGCCCCGGAAGTCACGTAGCACCGCCTTGGGTGTCTGCGGCGCCTCACCCATGGACAACCGTCCGAAGGTACGCTCGAGCAGCGGTACGATGGAGTCGGTGTGCAGATCGCCGCTGAGGATAAGTCCCATATTACCCGCCACATAATAGCGGTGAAAGAAGCGCATCATCTCGCTGAGCCTTGGATTCTTCAGGCTGTCAGTGGCACCGATGATAGGATAGGCATAGGACGTTCCGGCCAGGGCATAGCGTTGCGCAGCCTCGGCAGCCTGCACCAACATGTTATCGGCATACATATTCTTCTCCTCATACACCGTTTCCAGCTCACCCTGAAACAGGCGGAAGACCGGCGAGAGGAAGCGCTCGGCATAGAGCTCGCACCACTGCGGCAGATACTGCGGCGAGAACGTGTTGTGGAACACCGTCTCGTCGAACGACGTGTAGGCGTTGAGCCCCGTACCACCGAAACGGGTGATGAGATTCTCAAACTCGTTGGGGATCGCATAATCAGCCGCACGGGCCGACAACGCGTTGATGTGCTTTTGGATAGCCTGCCTGCGTGCGGCATCACTCGTGGCGGCCAGCAGATCGTATTGATGTGAGATACTGTCGAGCCACGGCTTTTCTTTTTCATAGTTCACGGTGCCAATCTTGTCGGTACCTTTGAACATCAGGTGCTCGAAATAGTGGGCTATGCCCGTATTGGGGCAGTCCTTGGCTCCGGCCTTCACCACCACCGCGCCATATACCTTTGGCTGACTGTGATCGACATTGAGCCACACGGTGAATCCATTGTGCAACCTCAGCGTCTGGACGTCCCATGCCCCCTGTGCACAAGCCACGGTCCAGCCGAAGACTGCCAACAGGGCACACAGCCATCCCTTTGTCAGATGATGATATCGTGTCATCTTGTCTTGTTTATGATGAATAGAACACAAAATTACTGAAAAGGCATCAAAAGGCGATAGGTTGCAATACAAAAAACATTAAATAGCACACAGTTATTGGCATATTTCTTGCTTTTCAGAAGGGAAAGCAATATATTTGCAAACAGAAGTAAACGATAAACTTAACTAAAGAACAAAAACAACAATGGAAGTACAAGATTTGGAACAGATCGTCCGCCAGCGCGAAGGCGCACTCTCTACCGCTTTTCCTGCGCTGATGCGAAAGGTATATGTGTGGATGGCACTGGCACTGGTCATCACGGGCGTGTGCGCCTTTGGCGTGGCCAGCAGTCCCCACCTCCTCACCGCCCTGTATAGCAGCCGTGCTGCCATCTGGATACTGCTCATTGCCGAGCTCGGTCTGGTGTTCTACACCACGGCACGCATCGACAAGCTGTCGCTGTCGACGGCCACAACCCTCTTCGTCATCTACTCGGCGCTGAACGGCGTGACGCTGTCGAGCATCTTCCTCGTCTACACCATGACGAGCATCACTGAGGTATTCTTCATCTCTGCCGGCACATTCGGCGCGATGGCCCTCTACGGCTATGTCACGAAGACCAACTTGGCCAAGATCGGCAACATCCTGTTCATGGCGCTCATCGGCCTCATCATCGCCTCGGTGGTGAACATGTTCCTGCGCAGCTCGGGATTTGATCTCATCCTCAGCTACATCGGCGTACTGCTCTTCGTGGGCCTCACCGCCTGGGACAGCCAGCGCATCAAGCAAGCCTTAGCTATGCAACCCGACATGAGCGAGGCTTCGCAGAAGATTGCCCTGCTGGGTGCCCTGGAGCTCTACCTCGACTTCATCAACCTCTTCCTCTATCTGCTCCGCATCTTCGGCAAGAACAACAATTAAGGAATGAGGGGGTGTAATGATTCAGAACAAACATTTCATCCTATAACAACAAAGGCCTCCCCGAATTCGGGGAGGCCTTTGTTGTTTGTCGGCTGCGTCCATAAAACCACAAAATCAAATGTTTTACAACGCCCTACTCTTCTCCTCCTTGTTGCTTTGCTCAATGTCGCGGTGGGAGAAAGACTTGCCCTTGTTGATGGTGTAGTAGGCCGAAAGCACGAGGGAAGGCAGGTGGCGTCCATACATCGCCGTGGCACTATAGATGTCGCCCGTATTGGTGCGTGTCCAAGGTTTTTGTGCCCACAACAAGTCATTGGCAGCAAGTTTCAAGGTGAGCCGCTTGTCCAGGAGCTGCCGCATGATGGAGAAGCTCAGGTCGTGGTAGCTGTCACTGCGGCCGTAGGCGCTTTTTTCCTTGGAGTTGTAACGATAGGTGAGCATGAAGCGGAAATCGGCGGGCAGTAGCAGAGTGTGCTGCATGTAGGCGCTCCAGTTGAAATTGTTGGTGGTACGCTCCAGCGTGATGTAGCGGTCGTAGCTGAGACGAGCCTGGGTGGTCACGCTCCACCACTTGGTGATGGTAAAGGGCAGGAACAGGTTGAGGTTGGTAAAGCGGTTTTTCACGCCGTCGACATACGACTGTCGGATGTAGGCGTTGCCGCCGATAGTCTCGTTGGTGTTGTAGCTCTCTATGCCGTTGTTGCTCCAGGCATGGGTGAGCGAGAGGTTATACTTGCCCAGCAGCAACCATGAGAACTGGAGATTGTAGCTATAGTTTGGACGGAGCGCGGGATTGCCCTCCATGATGACATAGCGCGAAGAGAAGTAGCGTGAGGGCATCAGCCTGATATAGCTCACGCGCTGGGTGCGCCTGGTGAGGCTCAGCGAGAGCGTGTTTTTCTCCGTCGGCTTCCACGAGGCATAGAGACTCGGAAAGAGGTCGTAGTGGTGGTAAGAGAGCGAGTAGCCTTGGGCATTGGAGGCGTCGTATTCGCCACGCAGCCCCGCCGTAAGGCTCCAGTGCTTCAGGTCAAGACTGTATTTCAGATAGGTGGCCTGCAGGTTCTCCGCATAAGTAAGGGCGTAGCCGTAGCCTTCATCCTCCTGCCACTGTCCACCGTTGAGCGAGAACGAACGGAAATCATTGGTCTTGCTGGAATAGCTGTATTTGGTGCCCGCCATCAGTTGTGCTTTCGGAGTGAGCTGCCAGGTGACACGCGCTTCAGTCGAGACGATGAAGAAGGGCAGGAGCTCCCGGTGCTTCACACGCTCTTCCGATACGGGCTCCAGCGCTTCATCGAAGTTGTTATACTTGAAATTGTATTTACTGGTATAGAACGACTTACTGACATCACCCAAGAGAAGCAGCGAATGCTGATGGCTGGCGCCAAAGTCATGCCGGAAGTTGATACTGGTGTTGAGAAAGTTCATGGCCTGCTTGACAATCTGGCGATTGTCGATCAGCCTGATTTGTGGTGCATTACCACCGCCGACACGCGTGTCGCCCACTTGGTGCTCGTCTTTTCCATAATGATAATACCGGAAATTGGCCGAGAGTTTGTCGTGATCAGTGAAGTCATAGTAGAGATTGGTCGAGATGTCGCCATTCAAGTCGTTCATCTTGTCCTCGGTATAAGTCGTATAATCTACTTTGTCCTTGCGGTTGTCGGAGTATTCGTCCACCAACAGACAGCCGCGGCCCACGGTGGCACTGCCAGTGACGTCGAAACCGAGCTTACCCTTGTTGTAAGCATACTGCACGTAAGGCTCCGCACCGAGGTAGGAAGGAAAATCGAGATTGCCGCCGACGGTCAGCTCAGATCCTGCCTCGCGCTGCCGGGTGGTGAGGATGCGAAGCACACCAGCCGTGCCTTCGGCGGCAAACTCGGCCGACGGGTTGGCGATGATTTCTATCTTCTCGATTTCTTCCGAGCGAATGGTCTTGAGATAGTCCATCAGCCGCTCGCCGGAGAGTTGTATCTGCCGATCGTTGACCATCACCTGAACACCCGGGATGCCATTGATGGACAGACTGCTGCCGCTATGCCACACGCCGGGCAACTGGTCGAGCAACGACTCAGCACTGTTGCCTATGCCGAGGATGCTGTGGCGGATGTCCACGACGGTGCGGTCGCTTTTGTAAGTGACGGTGGGCCGCATCCGCGTCACGTTGACTTGGCTCAGCGTATAGCGGTCGGCCTGCAAGCGGATGGTGCCAAGGTCGGGCGAGGCAGCGGTCCACAGCTTAGACTTGTAGCCCACGTAGGTCACCTTGGCGATGACGCGTCGTACATTGCAGGGAATGACGAAATAGCCACTCTCGTTGCTCACGCCTCCGGCAAGGAACGAAGAGTCGGCGGGAGAGAGCAGCACCACATTGGCATACTCGGCGGGCTCACCCTTGTCGTCAATCACGCGGCCCTTGTATCTCAATGTTGTCTTCTGTGAGCATTCCACGTTGATGATGCTGTCGCCCACCATCGTCATCGAGATGGGATAGAAGCCGATGAGGTGTCGGATGGCCTCGGGAATGGACGCGCCTTTGACCGATGCCGTCACGCGGAAGTCCTCCAAGTCGTTGTAGATAAAGTTGATGGTATAGCGGTGGGTCATGCCGCCGAGCTGCTGTAAGGCCGTGGGCATCGTCACGTTGCGGAAGTCGCGGCTCACGCGTTGGGCATAGACTTGGACGGCTCCTAACAGGAGAATATATAATAATAGGTATATCTTTCTCATAGCTATTCTACGTTAAGGGTGTCACCGCTACGTGTAATGGTAATCTGCTGGAAGCCGTTGAGGATGGCAATGTTGGCGTCAATGGACTTGGCCTGATCCCACTCAAAGTGCAGGCGGATGGTCTTGGCGGATTCGCTGCGATAGACGACCTTCAATCCATAGTACTGCCCCATCGCAGAGAGGATGTCGGACAAAGTGGTGTTGTCGAAGACCTTGACGACGGGTGCCGGCTTCTTCGTCTCCTGCCTTGGCGCGAGGCTGTCGGCCGTGGAGGTGGTGTCACGCGGCACTGCTATAACGGGAGCGCGCTGCGCCACTTCCGGCTTCTCTGAGGCAAAGGGACTGCGAATCCATCCCAGGCGCGTCATGGCAGCAAAGGCAACACCGGCAAGCAAGACACAGCCGAGGAAGACCGCAGCCACATGCAGCCAACGGGGAACGCACTGACGGGAGGCTTGGGCGGTGGGGTGAGACTCCATGGATGACAATCCACTGGAAGCCGTTTCAGATTCATTGGAACGGGAACTGTCGGGATGTGACTGGCTGAATGCCTTCCATGCTTTCTCCACGTTGATATCCTCGTCATCGGCCCGCTCTTCTGCGAGGGCGCGTTTCAATTGGGCGAGCGGTCGGGCATCGTGTATGATTTCGCGGAGCTCCTCGTCGGTGTAATGCTCGGGATGCTCCTGTGCGTCAAGGAGGCGCTTGATCTTCTCTTCATCGGAATAGTTCATGGCTCTGGGAGTTTGAAGTTTTCTTTCAACACTTTGACGATGTGCGACAGATGTTTCCACACAGCGATGCGACTGATACCCGTCTCGGCACAGATGGCTTTGTAGTCCTTGCCGTCGAGGAAGCGCAGCGTGAAGAGATGCAGCTCCTGCGGTGAGAGCAGTGCGTGGGCGAGTTGGCGCAGTTGTTTGAGTCGCTGCTCGTCGTCCTGCCAGTCATCGCCGTCGTGCGCTTCGTCGGTGTAGAGGCGGAGAATGCGCTCGCGGTTGCTCTTGTCGCGCAACCGTTTCAGACAGCGGTTGCGCACGGCCACTATCAGGTAGCCTTCGGCTGAAGTGGGCAGCAGCTCGGTGTCGCTCTCTAACAGATGGGCGAAGACCTCGCTCACCACGTCCTCGCTCTCCTGCCCATCATAGAGCAGGGAGCAGGCCACACTGTACATGTGGCGGTAGTGCTGTCGGAAGAGCTGTTCAACATGCTGTCTGTCCATCGTCTGTCTCGTGTCTTTTTATTATCAATACCCCTCAGCGAAGAGAATGTTAACCCCTTGCGCTAAAATTTCTCGCTCAACAGTTTGGTAATTGCATAGAGTGGGACGTTGGTCATCCAATCTTGCCGCTCATAGCCTTTCATAGAGAAGCGAAGGCCATGAAGGTGGTCATCGGGATGACTACCGATGTAGGTAGCCATCGACTTAGCCCTCACATTCTCTTCCGCCTTCACCTCTATGGGAATCACAGCGTCCTCATTCTCCACCACAAAGTCTATCTCTGCCGGTGTTGTCTCGCTGCTCCAGTAATAGGGTCTCAGCCCAGCAGCCACAAGTTGCTGCATAACAAACTCCTCGGTGAACGCGCCCTTGAATTCTGTGAACACATTGTTGCCCACTAACATTTGCTTGGGTGAAGCTCCCACCATACAACCTAACAATCCACAGTCGATGAGGAAAAGCTTAAAGGCACTGAGGTCTTCATAGAACTTCACCGGCATTCTGATTTCTTTTACCCGATGAACACGGCAAACAATGCCGGCATCCACAAGCCACTGGATGGCAAGTTCAAACTCTTTGGCCCGTGCACCTTTTTTGATGGCTCCATAAATAAATTTCTTGTTCTCCTTAGCTAATTGCGAAGGAAGACTTTCAAGCACTTGCCCGATACGCATGCTTTCTGTAGGTGTGGTGTGTTTGGAGATGTCGTTGCGATAGGCATTGAGAATGTTTTGTTGCAATTGTCTCACACGTGCCTGGTCATGATTGGCGACAAAGTCAGCCACCACCTCCGGCATTCCTCCAACAAAATAATACTGTCGGAGTTGCTCTTTCAGCTTGGAAGCGAAGGTTTCTACCAATGGCCAGTCACCATCTCGCAACACGTCATACATCTGAGGCGCATTGGCAAAAAGGAACTCGCCAAAATCCATCGGATAAACATGAAGCATGTCTACCTTGCCCACGGGAAAGGACTCGCCACGACCTAACGTGATACCCAGTAACGAGCCAGCAGCCACCACATGGTACTGAGGAGCATTCTCAGCAAAATATTTCAAACTGTGCAACCCACGTTCCACCTGCTGAACCTCGTCAAAAATAATCAGTGTCTTGCCAGCTTCAGGCTTCACACCCGTAATGGTCTGCACGGAAAACAGAATACGGTCGATGTCGTAGTCTTCGGTAAACAGATGGGCGGCAAGAGGTTCCGCATCACAATTGACATAGGCAACATTGTCGAAACATCGCCTTCCAAACTCTTTCATCAGCCAAGTCTTACCCACTTGCCTGGCACCAAGCAACAGCAAAGGCTTATGCCCTGCGCGGTCTTTCCATTTGATTAATTCAGCAAACAGTTTCCTTTCCATATCTGATACATATCTTTATCTGCCTGCAAAGATACACTTTTTCGAGGATAAAAAAGACCCAAATCTACACTTTTTCGAGGGTTCAATTAGCCAATGTCCACACTTTTTAGTGGGTTAAATAAGCCTAAGTCTACACTTTTTCGAGGGTTCGCTAAGTTTCAGACTTCCTTTTCCATGATGTAATCGTTCATAAAGTATCCGTTGCCGATGTCGTAGTCTCCCTGCTTGCTAATCTTCATTCCGAGATGCTCGTAGAATGTCTTGGCCTTGTTATAGCGGTTGACGTGCAGAAAGAGGCGACAAGGGCCAGGATGTTGCTTCTTGACAAAGCTGACTGCGGCGTCGAAGAGCGTGCGTCCCAAATGGCAACCTTGGAAGCGGGGCAGCACATAGATTTTCTGCAGTTCATAGACGTCTGCCTCGATGGGTTGCACCGAGACATAACCAGCCGGTTCGCCATCAACAGAGAGCAACTGATAGACATGGCCTTCCTCCGTCATCTGCCGGCGCAGACTGGCCTCGGAATACATCATGTCCATCATATAGTCACACTGCTCGGATGTGATGATATGCCGGTAAGTCACAGGAAACACTTGTTCCGCCATCTGACGGATGAGTGGGATGTCTCTAGTTGTAGCAATTCTAACTGAGTTCATCTTATATCTATTTGTAAAATGGTCACATAACGAAAGAAGTGGCACTGGACAGTCGAGGCGATGTACCCCGTCTTATCCAGTGCCACTTCCTTATGGCGCCCTCCGATGGTTGAGCTGGTGCAAATTTAGGACTTTTCCTTGGAATATGCAAGAACCACTCTCATATTTTTTACCATACTCCCAAACGCCCCCACAAATATTTCAGTTGTGCTTCTCGCCAAGTTCTACGATCAATCGTCCTCCAGACACCACCATCTCATGCGTGAGGATGTAGCTGATGTAGGGCTCGCCGTTCCACGTCATGCGCTGGATATAGCTACCCTCGCCCTGCGTTTCTATCGTCAGACGACCGATGCTCGCGCAGCGGAACTGGGGAAGGCCGATGACATAGTCGGCACTGCCGGGACAGACAGGATAGAAGCCAAGCATGGAGAACACCTGCCAGGCACTCATCTGTCCGGCATCGTCATTACCGGACAGTCCGCCGGGAACATCACGATACTCCGTCCGCAAGATGTCGCTGACCAGCAGCTGGGTCTTCCACGGCTCGCCAGCCAGAGCGTAAAGATAGGCAATGTGGTGGCAGGGCTCATTGCCATGCCAATAATAATAGGTGCTGTCGCGACATCCATCATGTCGGAAGCCAAAGAGTGTGTCGAGCTTCTGTACGAACGCCTTGCGACCACCCATGACACGTATCAATCCAGGAATGTCATGGGGAACATAGAAGCTATAGTGCATGACGGCACCCTCGGTGATAAACGGCAGTCGCCCGGTGAGGTTGCTATTGCCCAGCCATCGCCCGTCGGCATGGCGACCGTCGGCCCAGCCCGTACGGGGATTCAGTACGTTCACCCAGTTGTGTGACCGTCGCATCAGCGTCTGATAGTCTTTTTCCTGGTTCAGTGCCTTGGCCACCTGCGCTACGCAGTAATCATCGTAGGCATATTCCAGTGTTCGCGACACCTGTTCCTGGGTGTGGAAAGCCTCCTTCACACTGTCTTCCAACGGGATGAAGCCATAGCGCAGCCAGCTCTTCAGCGCGCGCCGTCCCATGCCGTTGGCATAATCCTGATAGTTTTTCGGACTTTCAAAAGTATTCTTGCGCAGTCCTGCATAGATGGTTTTGAGGTCAAAGGGATGCGTACGGTCAAGCCCCTTTGCCACCGCGTCGGCCACAAGTGCAGCGGCATGATCACCAATCATCGCACTCGTATAACTGTTCCAGCAAGGGAAGATCGGCATCCAACCGCCCTCGCGGTACATGCCGCCGAGGCTCTGTATCATGTCGGAAGCCATCTGCGGATGTGTCAAGAGCAGCAAGGGCGACTCAGCGCGATAGATGTCCCACATCGAGAAGTCCATGTAGCGAGTGCGTCCCGCGTCGGTACTGTCGGGCATCATCGGCCGCCCTGAGGCAAAGGCAGGATAGCGCCCGTCGACATCACTGATGGCGTGCGGCTCGAAAGCAGTGCGGTAGAGAGCACCATAGAACTGGTTGATCTTAGCCTTGTCGCTGTCTTCCACGTCGACCGTGCGCAGCTCATTCTGCCAAATACTGTCCAAGGCGAGGCGCGTACCCAAGAAGTCCCAGTCTGGAAGCTCAGTGTGGAGATTGCGCCAGGCACCGTCGATACCCGTGAAACTTGTGGCCGCCTTGACCAGCACCTGCTCACCCGCTTTCACGTCAAGGGTGACAAAGGCCACGGAGTCTTTTACGCCACACTGCCGGAAAGGACGCTGGAACTGCACGACAAACCAGCCGCAGAAGCCGGCCCGCTCGCCCCAGCCCTGATAGATGCGGTGCACAGGGTTGTAGCCCCAGACGCACTGACGGGCAGAGTCTACTGCCACAAAGCCTTCACGATAGTCGTTGTTAGGATTGACGACGACATGCAACTGTCCCGCCTCGTCGGGCATGAAGCGGAAGATAGCGGCACGACTGGTCGCCGTCATCTCGGTCATCAGCTTTTCTTTCGGCAGATAGACACCATAATAATAAGGATGGCTCAACTCATCGTTGTGGCTGAACGGAGTGGCACGCTCTTCCGGCTTCAACCGCAGCCGTCCCGTCATCGGCATGAGCGTGAACGTACCATAGTCCTGGGTGCAACCGCCTACGAGCCAGTGACTGGCACGGAAGCCCTGGAACAGCGAGTCTCTATAATAATAAGGAGCGCGGCACTTCTGTTCCGTGTCCTGTGTCTGCGGTGTCCAGAAGTTCATGCCATGGGGCACGAGCACCGCGGGCAGCGTCTGTCCATGCTCCTCCGATCCTTTTCCGTAGCGTCCCACCGAAGAGGTCACAGCGTAGTCAGTACCCACCATCGTGTTGATGGCGCGCGTGCGGTCTGTCCATTTCTGACGGTCGAGGTAATGCTGAAGATGACGCTTCAATGCTGTCCATGAATAGTAGGGAACCTTCCTAGCGTCAAGCGTAAAGGCCGGATGTATGCCCTTCAACGACATCGGGCGCTCATTGAGATAGAACGCCACCACCACACTGTCCTGCAGGTTGCGGTAGAACAGCATTTGCAGGTTGGCAGCCATCGGCACAAGCTGCTCCAAGTTCAGACTGTCGTCAGCCACGGGTGAGGCGCCGAGCAAACTCAACAAGCGATAAAGAGCTGTATCGTGGCCGAAGCGCAGCGTCACACCCGGCTTTCCCGAGTCCAAGACGCTGTCAGCGCACAGCACGAAATTCCTCCACAGGTTGGCAGCGCACTGTGCCGGGATGCCGTGATTGGCGGGATCCATGCCATTCTCATAGCGCATCTCTCGGCAGGAGCGCAGATAGCAATAGCGCATCTCGTCGGGAGTGAACAGATCGTAGAGCGAGAGGCCGGGCAAGTCAACGTCCTGCAAGTCAGAGGCCACAGCATAGAGTTCAGAGAAGAGACGTGCCGTGTCGGCGATGGTCTCGGGGTGACGGAAGAGCGAAGCGAACAAACGATGCGTAGGCAGCGACCAGCTCCTGTCGGTCTGTAGTTTCAGCAGCATCTCGTCAGGACTCTCATGGCTCATCCACTGCATGTCGGCCGAGTCGGTGCGCATGTCAATGCGCACACCGGGATGCTGTTTTTCCATCTCCTGCACAAAAGCCTCCATGCTCTTGCGGCAACGGCGCACCACACTCGCCCTTGCGGTCACACGGCTGTCCGGCCCAAACATCTGCGGAAAGCGGGAGGCCATACGGGCAGCAAGTCCCTGCTGCTGCCTTACTCCCACGGGCGACAGCTGTCCGCCATTGCCCCGGGCGTTGTCACAGATCTTCTTCAGCCGACTGCGCACGCTACGCCCCCACCGTGTCAGCAGTTTCTCGTCTTCGAACTGTTGCCACAACCATTCATAGCGTTTGTCACTCGTCATCCAGCGTGAGCCATGGCGCCCATAATGGCTGAGACAGACCAGGCGATAGCCCTCCGGCGCAGGAGCGAAACAGTCGGCGGGCGGTACGGGATAGGCATAGTAGATGCCTCCCATCTGCTGATAAGTCTTTTGAATATGAGTACTCAGCTCGCTACGCTTCTGGGCAGCAAGCGGCAAAGCGTGCAAGAAGATAGTGCATAGTAGTAAAGACGATATTGCTATCCAGCGGCATGGTTGCGGCCAGCGGGCAGCATAGGTTCTTGTTTTCATGTTCAGTCAAATGTTAGATCCCCTACAAAGTTACGATTATTTTCGCTATTTTAAGGCTCAAAGCACGATTATCTGTTGCTACTTTAATGAAATATGCGTATCTTTGCATGACTAAGAATTTAATGATGGAACAAAAGGAAAGACAAGATATTGCATACTTTATTTCGTTTTGTATAGAGCAGTACAAAACAGAAAAAGGCATGGAGGGTGAACAAGTTATGAATTTGTTCAACCGATATGGCGTCTTTGAATACTTGCAAGAGTTCTATGATGTACTTCACACCCAATCTGCCCAATGGATATTAGGTGATATCAATAAGTTCATCAAGAACAGAAAGGAGGCAGCAAATGGCAATCATTAATGTCTATCATGGGAGTCTGGAAGTTGTCACGCAACCAGAAATAAGAGAGCCCAATCGCCGGTTGGACTATGGAACTGGTTTCTACACCACCACTGCATATTGGCAAGCAGAAAGGTGGGTACAACGACGCATGCGGGAAAGTAAGATAGCAAAAGGATATGTAAACGTCTATGATTTCAACGATACAGCCCTTATCCAGCTGAAATCACTTATCTTTGAAAAGCCTACAGAGGAATGGGTGGATTTCGTTATGCAAAACCGCACTTTGCCGGATTTTAGTCATAACTACGACATTGTGTACGGTCCTGTAGCCAATGATCACGTTTATGCCGCATTTGCCCTCTTTGAAGGAAACGTCATAAGTAAGAAAACCTTAATAGAAGAGCTACGTACTTATCAACTCGTAGATCAATATCTTTTTCATACAGAACGCTCACTGGACTATCTTAAATTTAAAGAAATAAAGGAGGTAACATTATGATTGGAGACATTACTCAACAAAATCTCTACTTAATTATTCCATCAAAAGTGAGTAGAATTGCAGATATTCTCACAACAAAAGAGAACATCAGTCTCATAGATGCTATAAAAAAAGTCTATGCTTCTTCCACCTATAAAAAGCTTTCACAGGAGAGCACAAAGATGTGGCATGAAAGTCCGGTGGATCTTTACTATGATATCGTAAAAGAATCAGCAAGACAACACTGAATAAAGATTTGACCAACATAAACCTATCAACATGACTACAACTATCAGAAAAGCAGCCCTCAACGACATTCCTATCATCAGGGCGATGGCGGAGAAAGTATTCCCCGACACCTACCAGACCATCATCACACGGGAACAGTGCGAGTATATGATGAACATGATGTACTCCGAAGCATCGATCCGTCGGCAGATGACTGTCGAGCATCATACCTATCTGCTGCTCTTCGTTGACGACAAGCCGGCAGGATATGTCTCGGTGCAACCGACAGAGGCACACCGCTATGAGCTACAAAAGCTCTATGTGATGCCGAGGTATCAGTGCCAGCACTTGGGCACCCAACTCTTCAATGCTGCCGTCGACTTTGTCAAGGAACAGCATCCTGAGCCTTGCACGCTCTTCCTGCATGTCAACCGCCACAACCGCGCCAAGCATTTCTATCTGCATCAAGGCATGGAAGTGAGCAGCAGAGGTGACTTCCCCATCGGAAAAGGTTTCTTCATGAACGACTATATCATGGAGAAGAAAATATAAAGCAAAGATACTTATGGCTCAGGAATTAGAGAATTAGAGAGTATTCTCTCAATTCTCTAATTCTTGAAACGGAGTATCTATCTTCCAGTCTATCCCCAATTTATTGCCCCTCATCTCGCGCACCCAGGGCAAAGCCGAACTTGTTGAAATCCACATTTCCGTTCCATCTCCATCGGCGCGCACATGGATGCCCTGCCCGCTCTCGTCAACGCGTCGCCAAGTGATGCCGTCGTAGACAAAGCGACCCGTGCGCCGGAGACTGTCGAGAGCATCGCGTGAGATGAACAGAAATGTTCCTTCTGCATCGTATTGTGCGCCCGCCTTCTGCGGACTCTCCCAACAAAAGCCTCTGGCATGGTCGACGACATGGCGAGGCAGACGATACGTGCAGTCGTGGCAGGTCACTATCAGCGTGTCGCCCTGCCAGCACGTACGCAGTGGCCAGTTGCGATACTGTCGGTTGAGCACAAAGTGCACAATGGTTCCGTCAGCATCCGCAGACGCTGTCGTCTCTGAGAAATGTACCGGTTCTATCGTGATATATTTCCCTTGCCCGGCCACGGGATAGCGGCCGAGCATGGCCCAGAGCAGCCACGCCGACATAGCTCCACTGTCGTCGTTACCGGGCAGACCATCGGCCTTGTCGGAGAAATAGCGGTGGCAGATGTCCGCCACACGACGACTGCTGAGATCGCTGCGGCCGATGCTGCTATATAAATAAGGTGTAAGGAACGACGGTTCGTTGCCCACATTGTAGTGTCCCTCGTCGAAAAATCTATCCAGCCGACGTCGGAAGGCGGAGTCACCACCACAGAATTGGATGAGCGTCGGCACGTCGTGAGGCACACTCAACGAGTATTCCGCCGACAATCCCTCGTAGAAGAAGGTATCCCACCAAGGGATATACCACGGTGCCACCTTGGTGTCGGGCCGATAAGCGATCTTCGGGCGGAAGACCTTCGAGTGCCCCCACTCCACCGAGTCAAGCCACCTGCCACTGGCATCCCGCGGCATGATAAAGCCCTTCATGCCCCGCCACTCATAGTCCTTGCGCCAAAGGTTCTGCCACGAACGGGAGCGGTGCATATACCTATTATATATATCACGCTTACCGAGTCCTTTGGCCACCTGCGCGATGCACCAGTCGTCGTAGCTGTACTCCACGGTGCGGGTACCTGCGCGCGGTATGCCATAGGGCACATAGCCCAGGCGAATGTATTCCCTCAGTCCGCCGCGTCCTTCCTTCTCGTCGTCCGCAGGCGGCACATCCCCGTCCTTGAGCATTGCCTGCAACGCCTCGTGATAGTCGATACCTTTCAGTCCGCGGGCGTAAACTTCGGCAATCACCACGTCGGCATGGGAGCCTCCCTGCGTGCGTCCGTTGCAGTCACCGCTGCGTGCGTCGGGCATGTAACCGTCGTGACGGTAGATGGCCAAGAGCGCACGGACGATGTCTGTGGCTCTCTCGGGATAGTACTCCATGAGCAAAGGCATCGACGTGCGGTAGGTATCCCACAGCGCATAGAAGTCGTCATAATAAGGCGTACCCGTCCAGCACGGACACTCACCGGTCTTGTCCACGGGCATGAGCAGGGCATGATAGAGTGCGGTATAGAAGATGCGGCGTTCACGACTGTTGCCCTCATAAGGCACGCGCGCCAATGTCTTCTCCCACTCCTCGCGTAGCAACCGCAGCTGGGTGTTGAAGTCATGAGCGACAATGTTGCGGCGGGCCTGCGCTTCCGACACGTAAGAGATGCCCACCTTGACCTCCACCACCGAGTCAGTCCAGTGGACGGTGGCGCAACGGTTGGCGAACAACCGCGACTTGACAAACGGCGCACTGCTCTGCAAGCAGAAGTAGACCGTATAGGGGCCACCGTTGTTCCATCCTCCACGCACGGTGGTGAAGCCACTCACTTCGTTGCTACCATTGACATGGATATCCGAGGCCACATACTGCTGCGTTTCGCGTTTGTCGGGAATGGTGTCCATGCCCAGGAACGAGGCAGCGTCGACGAGCAAGCCGTCGGCATAACGGAAGCGATAGACGGCGCAGCGGGCTGCCGTGGTGACATCCGTCCATATCCCGTCCTCGAACTTGCAACTGTACTTGCCGAGCGTGACCTTCTCGTAGCTGCGGTGATGGAGGAAAGCCGGCACAGGGATGCGCCGCCCATCGGGCAGCAACAGCCACTGGGGACTCATCGACTCGTGGCGGCGGAAGGGTTGGATGAGCACGTTGCCATATTTCTGCCCGCCACCCGTACCACTGACATGGGTCTGGGAGAAGCCCTTCACCATTTCGGGTTTTGGTGCCCATCCGGCGTTAGGCATGGACAGACAGTCGGGACCGGGCTTCACCATGCCGAAAGGTGCCGTCGGCCCAACAAACACCCTGCCCGGGCCTTCGCTGCCGATGAGCGGACGGACACTGCGCCACAGCTGGGCATGGACTACTGTCGTGAGAGACAGAAAAACGATCAGAAGGATATTGCGTGACATATAATGGAGGTAAATAAGGGCTAAACATCTAATAAAAAGGATACCATTTTTTGTGCTCAATTTAACTAAAAAGCAACAACAACAAAGATACGCATAATTAATTGATTATCCAAGAGTTTTGAAAACTATTTGGCTGTTTGACGTAATTTTACTTGGCTGTTTGACGTAAATCTGCTTGGCTGTTTGACGTAAATTTGCTTGGCTGTTTGACGTAAATCTACTTGGCTGTTTGACGTAATTTCGCTTGGCTGTTTGACGTAAATCTGCTTGGCTGTTTGACGTAATTTCGCTTGGCTGTTTGACGCAAATCTGCTTGGCTGTTTGACGTAAGCCCTTGGTGCTGACACAAAGAGATTTTCCTGGTTTAGATTATAACACTATTTGAGCGATGGGTCCTCTAACCAACTAACGGATCTGTAACCAAAAAGAAGACTCATTTCCTACCCACGGAAAATATCCATTGGGCCAAAAAACTAGTGTAGTGTCCTGACCATATTTATATCTTTACAGACAGCGTTAAATATTAGTAAATAATTGATTATAAACAAATTGCGCCAAAACACTTTTATC
>ONHQ01000058.1 GCA_900317685.1 uncultured Prevotella sp. | reverse complement strand
CAACACATGGTAAAAAGTCAGTCCGAACTAGAAAAATCGCATTCTTGGCGGTTTGGGCCGCAACGCTCTGAGACTTTAGTAGGGTTGCGGATTTGAGGTTTAAGGAAAATAGAAGAAAATTGCGAGGGCATAAAATTGCGTCTTTGACGCATAAAATCCCAGCACTTCCTTTGGGAGCTCTAAAGCGGTTAGAAGGCTCGATGTGAAGGATCGGCCGCATATTTTATGCACCGCAGGTGCAATTTTACGCGTTAGCGATTTTCGTCATGGGCAAACCAAAACACTCAAATAAGTTTGCCCATGACCATTTTCTTCTTTCTTCTCAGCCAGATGTCACACGGATATGTGTCCTCCGCGCCTTTGCGAGAGACTCATATCCATGTGACACCTATTTTTTTGTCCTTTCCTTGTTTATCTCACAAAAATACCCTATTTTTGCAAATAGATAATATAGATAGATGCGTATGAGCAGATTTATCAATCCCTTTACCGATGTCGGCTTCAAGCGGATCTTCGGACAAGAGTTCTCCAAGCCATTGCTGCTTGATTTCCTCAACAACCTGCTCAAAGGTGAACGGGTGATCACAGACTTGAAGTTCCTCGACAAGGAGCAACCGGCGGAATATAGAGACGACCGCTCGCTGATCTACGATATATTCTGTGAGACAGATAGCGGCGAGCGCATCATCGTGGAGATGCAGAACCGTGAGCATCCCAACTTTGCGGATCGATGCTTGTACTATGCGTCACAGGCGATCTCACGGCAGGGCGAGCGTGGTACCGAATGGGACTATCATGTCAACGCGGTGTATCTGGTAGCCTTCGTCAACTTCCACATGGATGGGTTAGGCGATCTGTTCCGCTATGACATAGGTCTTGCCGACATGGCTACGGGCAAGTCCTTTAGTGGGAAGGAGCGTTTCATCTTCCTTCAATTGCCCTACTTCACGAAGGAGGCTGACGCATGTGAGAATGATTTTGAACGTTGGATTTATGTATTAAAGAATATGGAAACATTCAACAGAATGCCGTGGGCGGCCAAGAACTCGGTGTTTCAGAAACTTGCCGAGGTGGCCGAGGTGAGCAACCTGAGCAAGGAAGACCGTATCAAATACGATGCGGCCCTCCGCCATTTCCGCGACACCCTCAATGTGATGAGGGGTGCAGAGGAAAAAGGTCGCAAGGAAGGTATAGAGAAAGGTCGCAAGGAAGGTATAGAAAAAGGTCGAAAGGAAGGTATAGAGAAGGGTCGAAAGGAAGGTGAGTTAGCGATAGCAAAGAAAATGAAAGAAGCAGGATCCGAGATAGGCTTCATCAAAGAAATGACAGGGCTTACAGAAGATGAAATCAATAAGCTATAGATCTGATCACAGAACGCATAGGTTTGTGTGGCAGGAGGAGTTGTGATTTTATGCGCCCCGCGCAATTTTATGCCCCAGCAATTTTCGTCTATTTTCCTTCAAATAAAAAAATTATTGGTGCCACGCAATGGTAAAAACTGAATGCAAAGGCGGGCACGGAGACCCGCCCCTACGCTGTCCCCAAGGTATCGCAGCTTCTGCGCAACCCAAATGAGAAAAGAAAATGGTCATGGGCAAACTAAATGAAAAGAAGAAAATGGTCATGGGCCATCATCCTTGTTTTTTTGGTCTGCCCATAACGAAAATCGCTAACGCGTAAAATTGCACCTGCGGTGCATAAAATATGCGGCCGACAACGGCGCAACCGCTAACAGGATGTTTGATCTTTAGAAATCTGTCTTTTATGTCTTTCTGTCTAAAAAAATATGTTCCCTATGTTACTCTGTCTAAAAAATAAATCTGTCTTTTATGTCTTTCTGTCTAAAAAATAAATCTGTTCCATATGTTACTCTGTCTAAAAAAAATAAATCTGTCTTTTATGTCTTTCTGTCTAAAAAATAAATCTGTTCCATATGTTACTCTGTCTAAAAATATGTCCCTATGTTACTCTGTCTAAAAATATGTCCCTATGTTACTCTGTCTAAAAATATGTCCTATGTTACTCTGTCTAAAAATTTCCCTTGTGGATCGCACAAAAAAAAGAGTCCTCATATAGAGAACTCTTTCAGCGGTGCGTACGAGATTCGAACTCGTGACCTCCTGCGTGACAGGCAGGCATTCTAACCAACTGAACTAACGCACCTTAAAAAAAATTGACCGCGAAAGCGGTGCGTACGAGATTCGAACTCGTGACCTCCTGCGTGACAGGCAGGCATTCTAACCAACTGAACTAACGCACCGTTTTGTTGTCTTTGCGCCTCATTTCTGAATTGCGAGTGCAAAGGTACTTGTTTTTTCTGAAACCACCAAACAATTGGCCAACTTTTTTAAAAGAAAAATTGCAAGATCTCTACGTCGTGATATTCTTTTCCATCGTAAAGCCAGTCTTTGAGCTGCGTATTTTGCTGAAAGCCAATAGCTTTAAAGAGTTTCAGGCAATCCGTGTTGTTTTTGGCTACCAAAGCGTAAAGTTGATGCAGATGCAGTACTTCGCGGGCATAAGTGATCAATTCTTCCATGGCTGCCTTGCCATATCCCTGTCCGCGATAGGCCTTCTCAATGACCAGCCCCACCTCAGCCCGCAGATGCTGCGGATTGAAATTCACCAGGTCGACGATGCCAACGACATTTTCTCCACTGCTGTCGGTAATGATCAGACGCAGCTGCTTATCGGTGAAGATGTCGCCCGTGGTATTGGCAATATAGTCGTGGAGGACATAGCGGGAATAAGGCACATTGGTGCTGCCCACCTGCCACAAGTCGTAATCGTTCTCAATTCGATAGAGCAGGTCCAAGTCTTCGGGCTCCATCGCACGCAAAAGTACGAACGGACGACGATGGGAACAAGATGAAGCAATTGAAGCATTCTTTTCCATAGCTACATATTTCTTATATATATGTATTACTTATGGGCAGACTCAGAAGAGAACACATCTTTCGACGTGATGATCAGCTGAGCCTCAGGATCGAGCCAGCCCACAAGACATTGACCGGGGTGATTGTTGATGAGATCGAATACCTCGTGATAGGCAAACAGAGTGCTATCGAAAACCATGAAGGGTTGCGAAAGATGACGCCGAGACATCTCTGCCACGATATTCATCACTTCATCCCACTTCGAGACCACATGCAGATCGGCGTTTAAACCGTTGAAGCTGATGATGTTCTGACAGACGGATTGCGACGACACTGAGGCGAAGACCACATAGAGAGGATCGCGACGGACAGACTTGGAGACAAAGCCCATGCTCTTGCGCATCTTATGCAACTGCATACTGACCAACGCATGGAAAGCCTTGACATAGATGGCCGTCTGCACCGGGATGTTGACAAGGATATTGAAGTGGCGGTAATGCTTGCGATAAAAGATAAGCATGGCTTCATAGAAGACATGGACATACCGGAAGCTGGACTTTTCGGTGCTCTCACCTTTATAATGGAGCATCTTACAGGGTAGATACCAGTTCTCCCACCCCGCCTTGAGAATGCGGTAGCTCAGATCAATGTCCTCGCCATACATGAAGAAGTCCTCATCCAAAAGTCCCACATCCTCCAACGCTTTGCGGCGAAGCAGACAGAAAGCGCCACTGACAATCTCTATCTGCTCGGCCTGGTCCCAAGGATGAGCACACATATAGTATTTGCCGATGCGAGGATGATGAGGAAAGAGAGAGCAAAGACCAGACAGCTTATAAAAAGACGTCATCGGTGTAGGGACGCCACGACGACTTTCCTTGGCATTCTCACCCGAAGCATCCATCATCCACACGCCCGACGCACCCACATGGGGATGGGCATCCATAAACGACAGGACTGTGGGGATGAGCGTCTCACTCACCACAGTGTCAGGATTGAGCAACAAGACATACTCGCCATGGCTCATCGTGATGGCCTTGTTGTTGGCTTTGGCAAAGCCGAGATTATGATTCAGCCTAACGACCTTCACCCAAGGGAAGCGGGAAGAAAGATACTCGACAGAGCCGTCGCGGGAATGGTTGTCCATCACAAACACCTCAGCGTCCACTGTAGCCAATGAACGCTGAAGCGACTTCAAGCACTGTTCAACATAGTACTTGACATTGTAATTGACAATCACTACCGAGAGTTTCATTTCTTCTCCTGAATATATCTTGTACGGGTGGGATAGACAAAGGCCAGACTCAACAGCCCAATGATGCCCATATAGCCAAAGGCGACATTCATAAACTGATAATAGAGCCACGTGTTGAGCACCATCGGCCCGCAGAGCATCGCCAGGCGCAAGGTGCCCCAACGAAGCATGGCCTTGTCGCCATCACGATGAATAGCTGCTGCCACATGTTTCCACTTGAACAGCCGCAGGCTCAGAGGAATCAGGCAGATCGTAGCCACTTCCATGAAGATGGCCCAATAATAATCGGCTATGCGGTCCGCGCCCCACTGACCGACAAGCAGGACGTCGTTCTCATACAAGACGACAAAGCACAGGCTAATCAGCACTGACAAGCCTGCTTCAAGTCGAAGGATATTCAATACGTTTTTCATGATGCTATGATTTATCCAACGGCGTACGACTGACGATCGAGCGGCCTAAGGTCACCTCGTCGGTATATTCCAACTCGTTGCCCACGGAGATGCCGCGGGAGATCACCGACAGCTTCACGGGATAAGGCTTCAACTGACGGGAGATATAGAAACTCGTCGTGTCACCCTCCATCGTGGAACTGAGTGCCAGAATCACTTCTCTGATGCCGCCCTTTGCCACACGCTCTACCAACGAGGCAATCTGCAAATCACCGGGACCCACGCCTTCCATCGGGGAGATGATGCCCCCCAGGACATGATAAAGACCATCGTATTGCTGGGTATTCTCAATGGCCATGACATCCTGCACATTCTCTACGACACAGACCAGGCCATGGTCGCGATGGCTGTCAGAACAGATAGAGCAGACATCGGTGTCGCTGATATTGTGGCAGACAGAACAATATTTGATGTCCTTCCGCAGATGTGTGATCGCTGACGTGAAATGCTCCACAGACTCTTCGGGCTGCTTCAGCAGATTCAAAACCAGCCGCAGGGCTGTCTTACTGCCAATACCCGGCAGGCGGCTGAACTCGTCAACCGCCCGCTGTAATAATGCTGAGGGATATTGCTGCATCAAAGGTAAATGCCAAATCCCACCTTAAAGCCGATCGTGGAAAAATCAGAATGGTTCTTGAAGCTCTGCTGATAGTAGAGCGACGGCTCAATGGTTACCGTGTGGCTGATGAAGAAGGCATAGCCCACTTCTACACCAGGCATGAAATCATTGAAGTTGTGGTCGAAGTGCATCAACTTGCAGTTCGCACCCAGGAAGATGCCGTTCTGAGTGATGTAGTAGCGGCCTCCGACACCTACATGGATAGCGTCACCATTGTCGCGGTTGCCCTGATGGTCATAGCCAGCCTCAGCCAACAGCATCAGGTTGTCACTGAAGAAGTAACCGGCCTTACCCTCAACGCCCAAAGAGAACTTGCCGTTGCCACTATAGTTCATGTCAAGGCCAGACAATGAGGCTCCTGCATATTTCTTCCCTTCCTCAAACTGGGCACTGGCGCTTACCACGCTCAAAGAGAAAACAAAAAGAAGCAATAAAATCTTTTTCATATTCACTTATTTATTGGTTATTATGTCTTGCTTGATTCTTATACCATACCGAGAACCACACAATGGCGATGAGGAGCACTGTCAGCGAGCCCCAGTAGCCGATGGATGTGTCAAGACCGGCTGCCATAGGTGATACCAACAGGAAGGTAGCACACACCACGGTCATGAACAATGCCGGAACGAGAGTCACAACAAACAACTTGTGCTTCTGAACGAGGTAGACGGTGATCGTCCAAAGCGTGAAGACGGCAAGCGTCTGGTTGGACCAGCCGAACCACTGCCACACGGTATTGAAGCCGTCGGGATTCTCCATCTGCCACAGAAGCAAAGCGACGGCAGCGACAAACATCGGGATGGCTATATAGAAGCGCTTTGCTATGCTCCGCTGATCGAGATGCAAAGCCTCGGCAATGATCAGCCGGGCACTGCGAAATGCGGTATCGCCACTGGTGATAGGAGCGGCCACAACACCAAAGACGGCAAGGACGCCACCAAAGAGTCCCAGCCAACCGGTACATACCTTCTCCACGACACTTGGCGCAGCGAAGAACTGGATGAGTGTCTTGCCATTTCCGCCCTGGAATTGTGCGATGAACTCATTGGCTGTCTGAGCGTCAACACACTCACGCCAGCCACCATAATAGAAGAAATACATCGACACGGTAGCCCATATCAAAGCCACAACGCCTTCGGTGATCATAGCACCATAAAAGACAGGGCGCCCCATCTTCTCCGACTTGATGCAGCGGGCCATCAACGGGCTTTGGGTAGCATGAAATCCACTGATGGCTCCACAGGCTATCGTCAGGAACAGACAGGGGAACAACGGATTCTTAGCCATGTAGCCCGTATTACCCAACCAAGCCGTGTTGGTATTGCGGTTGCAGTCATCGAGATTGCTCCAGAGCTCGGGCAGCTCCGGCATCTTCGCAAACAGACAGACCATCAGCGCTATGGCCATGAACAGCAGGGCAAAGGCAAAGATCGGATAAAACTTGCCGATGATCTTGTCGATAGGCAACATAGTGGCCAGAATATAGTAGGCAAAGATCACGACCACCCATAAAGTCGTAGTACCGCCAAAGTCTTTCAGCAACAGGGCCGGACTATAGACAAAGACCACTCCGACCATCATCAGCAGGAACACCGAGAAGACCAACATCACGGCACGCGCCTTGCCACCCAAATAGCGGCCGACCAAGAAAGGCAGGTTGGCACCGTCGTGGCGCACGCTGAGCATACCACTGAGATAGTCGTGGACGGCACCCGCAAAGATACAGCCGAAGACGATCCACAGATAAGCCACAGGGCCATACCACGCACCCATGATGGCGCCGAAGATAGGACCGGTGCCCGCGATGTTCAGAAACTGAATCATAAACACCTTCCAACTCGGCAACGTCACGAAGTCCACACCATCGGAATGGGCTACCGCCGGAGTTGGACGGTCGTCTGGACCAAAGATGCGTTCAATGAACTTACTGTAAAGTAAATAGCCGGCAAGCAATGCCAACAACGCAATCGTAAATGAAATCATAATCGATGAAAACTGAAGAATTATATTGCAAAAGTAATGCTTATTTTTGAAAAACAAAAAAATATCTGTACCTTTGTGGAAAATAATTGTAACGATGCAGAAAAGAACTTTATTCTGTTTGCTGATTTCTTTCATATTTTGTGCAAATATAAAAGCTCAGTACACCTCTTCCCTCTTTGCCTCTCCCAAGCACGAAGTGAGAGCAGTGTGGCTCACTACCATCGGAGGACTTGACTGGCCACACCACTATGCACAAAGCCCACACAGCGCCGAGATTCAGCAAAAGGAGCTATGCACGCTCCTGGACCAATACCAAAAGGCTGGTATCAACACCGTGCTCATCCAAACGCGCATCCGCGGCACTGTCATCTACCCTTCGAAATATGAGCCTTATGACGGATGTCTGAGTGGCTTCCCCGGTAAGTCGCCGGGCTACGATGCCTTGAAGTTTGTCATCGACGAGTGCCACAAACGGGGCATGGAGCTGCAGGCGTGGGTCGTCACTCTCCCCGTGGGCAAATGGAACAAGCTCGGCTGTGCACGGCTGCGCCAACAGTTTCCGGGACTTATCCGCAAGATCGATGCCGACGGATATATGAATCCGGAAGACCCCACGACGGCACGCTACTTAGCAGACATCTGCAAGGAGATCACGCTGAACTACGACATCGACGGCATTCATCTCGACTACATCCGCTATCCCGAGACTTGGAAGATGAAGGTCAGCAAAGAGCAGGGACGCAGCAACATCACGCGGATCGTCAAAGCCATCCACGACAGTGTCAAGGCCATCAAACCGTGGGTAAAGATCAGTTGCTCACCCATCGGCAAGTTCAATGATCTCTCACGATACTGGAGTCACGGTTGGAATGCTTACGACAAGGTATGCCAGGACGCACAAGGCTGGCTCAAAGACGGACTCATGGACGAGTTGTTCCCGATGATGTACTTCCGCAATGAGCAGTTCTTCCCCTTTGCCATCGACTGGGCGGAACAGAGCCACGGCAAGATCGTGGCACCGGGACTGGGCGTGTACTTTCTCGATCCCAAAGAGGGCAAATGGCAGTTGCAGGATATCACCCGGGAGATGTACCTGCTGAGGAAATACCATCTTGGACACACCTATTTCCGCGGGAAGTTTTTCACCGACGACATCCAAGGCATCTACCATTTCGCGCAGACCTTCGACGGCACGCCGGCTTTGGTTCCTGCCATGACTTGGGAAAGCAAGGCTCTGCCGGCTGCGCCCACACGACTGAAGCTCACCGGCAACACGCTCTCGTGGCAGGGCTCTACACCTTATTATAATATATATAGCAGCCGGACGTGGCCCGTGGACATCCACGATGCCCGTAACTTAGTGGCTGCCCGACTGAACACCACTACCATTTCCGTGTCTACAGCCGGCCGCTACTTCGCCGTGACGGCCATGGACCGCTATGGCAACGAGAGCCGGCCCCTGCAGAGCCATACCAAGCAAAGCCTTGGCGTCGCCGGACTGCTTTCTTGCCACGACGGGCAGCTCTCGCTCCCCATCAAGAGCCACGTGCTGGATGCGCAATGGCTTGTCATTGACAACCTGATGGGGCAGCAAATGATGGTTCTTCCATACAAGGGCAACCAGGCTGATGTCCGTAGCCTGTCGCCTGGCTATTATCTGTTGCGGTCACTCGGCAACAAAGGCATAAGCCACAGACTGGGCTACTTCAAAGTGGAAGAAGCAAAGGATAAGGAATAACTATTTTACGAACACAAACAAAAAAGTAGAGGAAAAGTTTGGTCATTCCAAAAAATGTTATTACCTTTGCAACCGCTTAAATAAAGCAGGACACTGGTGCCTTGTCCGAACGGTTAGGTAACGGTCTGCAAAACCGTTCAAGGCGGTTCGACTCCGCCAGGCACCTCAGAGGAGCAGTGATAATCTTATCACTGCTTTTTTGTTTTTCTTTCGTCTTCAACTTTGTCTTCTTTTGCTTCCAACACATTTTTTCTAAGGAAACATTTGGAGTCTATCGTTTTTTTAGCTATTTTTGCAATGAGCATACGATGATTCATTCATCGCCACTCGCCCACCCTTTATGTTCACTTAAAGCCCTACACTATGAATCTCAACGACCAATACATCATCACCATCAACCGCCAGTTCGGAACAGGCGGACACGAAATCGGCGCAGAGCTGGCAAGGCGCCTGAATGTCAAGTTCATTGACAAGCAGATACTGAAAGCCGTCGCCCAGAAATTCAACCTCACCGAAGAGGAAGCCGTCAGCCTGGAGAAGAAAAGGCCTTCCTGGTGGGAAGACTTCACCAAGTTCTATCAGAACTTCGTCAGCATCAGCGAATACACACCAACCACCAACGACATCACCTCCCGGCAACTCTTCTACGCACAGGCCAAGGCGATGAGAGAAGTAGCCGAGCAGGAGTCGTGCGTCATCGTGGGGCGCTGCGGCTTCCATGTCTTCAAGGATCATCCCAACAAGCTCAGCATCTTCCTTCACGCCCCCATGCCGCAGCGTGTGGAGAGAATCATGAAACTCTATCATGTCGATGAGCACAAAGCCCGCATACTCATCGAGGACAACGACTACACGCGCGAGCTCTACACCAAGACCTATACCGGCTGCGAGCGCTACGATGCCCGCAACTACGATCTCAGTCTCGACATAAGCGGATATGGCGTCAACGGCGCCGTTGAGTTCCTGCTCGGCTTCATCGGCCATCACTAAAGACAAGCGGGGAAGAGGCACTTAAAAAAGTTAAAAAAAAGAAACCGTCTTACCGCTATTCCACATTCTTTTTGTATTTTTGCAATACAGAATAGCAATTGCACAAGCTAATACACATTTACATATTTAATTTGTAGCGAATATGATTATTTATTCTAAGGAAGTTGACAACATGTGCGTTGTCAAAAAGGGTGCCTACCACGGCCCAGCTCCAATCCCTGAAGAGGGTAAGTGGATTCAGGCCAAGGAAATCAAAGACATTTCTGGCTATACCCACGGTGTGGGTTGGTGTGCACCTCAGCAGGGTGCCTGCAAACTCTCTCTGAACATCAAAGAGGGTGTCATCGTAGAGTGCCTTATCGAGACAATCGGTTGCACCGGTATGACTCACTCTGCAGCTATGGCTTCTGAGATCCTGCCGGGCAAGACCATCCTGGAAGCTCTGAATACCGACTTGGTATGCGACGCTATCAACACCGCCATGCGCGAGCTGTTCCTGCAGATCGTCTACGGCCGCTCACAGAGCGCATTCTCTGAGAATGGTCTCGCTGTCGGCGCCGGCCTTGAGGATCTGGGTAAGGGTCTCCGCTCTCAGACAGGTACCCTCTATGGTACTATGGCAAAGGGCACACGCTACCTCGAGCTCACCGAGGGCTACATCACCAAGATGTTCCTCGACAAGGACGACTTCGTGTGTGGCTATGAGTATGTACACCTGGGCAAGATGATGGAAGCCATCAAGAACGGCATGGACGCCAACGAGGCTGTCAAGAAGTTCACAGGACGCTACGGCCGCACGACTGCCGACCAGGGCATTGTTAAATCTATCGACCCACGTAAAGAATAAGGAGGAACCACAGTATGATTAGAAAAGTTCAATACGAAAGCCAGGAGCGTCGTGAGGCACAGGTCAACGCTGCCCTCCAGGCCAATGGCATCAAGAACCTCGAAGAGGCAAACGAAATTTGCGACAAGCTGGGCATCGATCCTTATCAGATTTGCGAGGACACACAGCGCATCTGCTTTGAAAATGCAAAGTGGGCTTACGTCGCCGGTGCTGCTATCGCTATCAAGAAGGGCTGCAAGAGCGCTGCCGAGTGCGCCGAGGCCATCGGTATCGGACTGCAGGCTTTCTGCATCCCCGGAAGTGTGGCTGACGACCGTAAGGTAGGTCTGGGACATGGTAATCTGGCAGCACGTCTGCTCCGCGAAGAGACAGAGTGCTTCGCCTTCCTGGCTGGCCACGAGTCTTTCGCTGCCGCTGAGGGTGCCATCAAGATTGCTGAGATGGCAAACAAAGTACGTAAAAAACCGCTGCGCGTGATCCTGAACGGTCTGGGCAAAGATGCCGCACAGATCATCAGCCGTGTCAATGGCTTCACATACGTCAAGACAAAGTTCGACTACTACACCAGCAAGCTCAACATTGTCGAGGAGATTCCTTATGGCAACAACCCTGCTCGTCTGAAGGTTAAGTGCTATGGCGCTGACGATGTCCGCGAGGGCGTCGCTATCCTGTGGCACGAGAACGTGGATGTCTCCATCACCGGTAACTCCACCAACCCGACACGTTTCCAGCACCCCGTTGCCGGTACATATAAGAAGGAGCGCATTGCCGCCGGCAAGCCTTACTTCTCTGTTGCTTCCGGTGGTGGTACGGGCCGTACGCTGCACCCCGACAACATGGCTGCAGGTCCTGCTTCTTATGGTATGACCGACACCATGGGCCGTATGCACAGCGACGCTCAGTTCGCCGGCTCTTCTTCTGTGCCTGCTCACGTCGAGATGATGGGCTACCTGGGCATGGGTAACAACCCAATGGTGGGTGCTACTGTGGCTGTAGCCGTACAGACCGACCTGCTGCTTAACAAGAAGTAAAATGATTACGTTTGTCCGCTTCCCAACATAGGAGTGGACAACAACACGACAATAAAGCCCTGTTTCGGTCAGCTCCGAAGCAGGGCTTTTCTTATAACAAAACTTTAATTATCCAAAATTCGCTTAATATCCTTTGCGAGTTCCAAAAAATATTCATACCTTTGTACGCTACTTGGATATACATCAAGTGTCTCTCAAAAGGCACTTTTTTCGTATGTAATCAATCAAGGTATTAGTTTGTTTATTCAAAGGTCAAATATTACATCATGCGTCAACTTAAGATTCAAAAAAGCATCACCAACCGTTCCAGTGAAGCATTGGACAAATACTTGGTAGAGATTGGTCGTGTCCCAATGATTTCCGTAGATGAAGAAATAGAGCTCGCTCAGGCTATTCGTCGCGGAGGACGTGAAGGAGAACGCGCGAAGGACAAATTGGTTAAAGCCAACCTGCGCTTCGTGGTGTCTGTCGCCAAACAATATCAGCACCAAGGTTTGGGCCTCACTGACTTGATCGATGAGGGCAACATCGGACTGGTGAAAGCCGCTGAAAAGTTTGACGAGACTCGTGGCTTTAAGTTCATCTCCTACGCCGTGTGGTGGATCCGCCAGAGCATCCTGCAGGCCATCGCCGAGCAAAGCCGTATCGTGCGCCTGCCGCTCAACCAGGTAGGTGCGCTGTCAAAAATCAACTCCGAGATTTCAAAGTTTGAGCAGAAAAACCAGCGCCGCCCCTCCGTGCAGGAGCTGTCCAATCTGACCAACATCGAGGAGGCTAAGATCGACCAGACCATCAAGGCCGACAACCACCACATGAGCATCGACGCTCCTTTCCAGGAGGACGACGACAACAGTATGGCTGACGTGCTCGCCTCAGGCGATGACAGCCGTACCGACAAGCAGGTCGACTACGAGAGCATGGCGAAAGAGCTCGACGTGGTGCTCCGCAATGTGCTGAAAGATCGCGAGATCACCATCGTGCGCGAATGCTTCGGCATCGGGTGTCACGAAAAGGGGTTGGAGGAGATCGGCGATCAGCTAGGACTGACCCGAGAGCGCGTGCGCCAGATCCGCGAGAAGAGCATTGTCAAGCTGCGTGAAAGTGGCTATGCCAAACTCCTTATTAAATATTTAGGCTAAACCCATTTCGTGAGGGAAAATGGGCGATGAAGAGGGCAGTGTTGACGGTTACGGCGGCACTGCACTTTTCGTTTTTATCCCACAGCTCCATCCCGTACATTCTCTTTGATATGAAGGAAAGTCATTCTGTCATCTTATGCTTAGGGTCCAATGCCGACCAGGAAGCGAATATCCAACGGGCACAGCAACTGCTCCGCACCGAATATACGTCGATAGCCTTCACCCCTTCCATTTGGACAGAACCGATTGGCGTCGTATCCCCGCCCTACCTCAACTGTCTGGCCACGATGACCATCGAGGACAGTCTTTCGAGTCTGCATGATAAGACCAAAGCCATAGAGCGGCTGATGCATTCAAGCAGAGAGGAACGAAGAGACAACATCGTCAGAATAGACATCGACATCCTGAGCTTCGACCGAAAGCATTACCATGAAGACGATTGGAGCCGGGACTATGTCAAACAACTGATTGAAGACCTCCCCACCCCACTACACCTGGGTTAATATTTATATGGTTTAGGAACCACATCTTATTTAATATATACATTCCATCAAAAATGGTTCAGGAATATCAGATACGCGTACAACCGCAAATCGCATACAACGAGCAAAGCCTTACCGCTTTCCTCTCAAAGGAGAAAGGATTCGACAGCCGCACGATCAACAGCGTCAGAATACTACGGCGCAGCATCGACGCACGGCAACGGCAGGTCATGGTCAACCTCAAAGTGAGAGTATATATCAACGAACTGCCACAAGACGAAGAATACCAGCGGGTGGAATACCCCGATGTGTCCGACGCTCCCCAGGTGATCGTCGTGGGAGCCGGCCCCGGCGGGCTGTTCGCTGCCCTGCACCTGATCGAGTTGGGCTATCGTCCCGTGATCGTGGAGCGCGGCAAGGATGTCAGAGAGCGCAAGAAAGACATGGCAGCCATCACGCGCAACCAGTGCGTAGACCCCGAGAGCAACTATTGCTTTGGCGAAGGCGGCGCCGGAGCTTACTCCGACGGAAAACTCTACACGCGCAGCAAGAAGCGCGGCAGCGTGGAGAAAATCCTCAACGTCTTCTGCCAGCACGGGGCCTCCACATCCATTCTGTGCGATGCACATCCCCATATCGGCACGGACAAGTTGCCACGAGTCATTGAGAACATGAGGAAACAAATCCTGCAATCGGGCGGACGGGTTTACTTCAACACTAAAATGACCGGGCTGCTCATTGCTAACGAGCAGGTGGTGGGCATTCGTGCGGTGAACCATATCGACGACAAAGAGATGGAGCTCCACGGCCCCGTCATTTTAGCTACCGGTCACAGTGCGCGCGACGTATACCGCTACCTCCATGACCAGCATATAGAGATAGCAGCCAAGGGCATTGCTGTGGGCGTGAGACTGGAGCATCCCGCCGAGCTGATCGACCAGATACAATACCACAGTCGCAACGGCCGCGGCAAGTATCTTCCTGCTGCCGAGTACTCGTTTGTCACGCAGGTGGAAGGCCGTGGCGTCTACTCGTTCTGCATGTGCCCGGGCGGCTTCGTCATTCCGGCGGCAACAGGTCCCGAGCAGATCGTTGTCAACGGCATGTCGCCGAGCAACCGCGGCACACGCTGGTCAAACAGCGGCATGGTCGTGGAGGTTCATCCCGAGGACATCGCCGGGATAGAGCGTGGCGACACCGCAGCGGCAGACAACGGCCACACTGATGCGGCGCAAGGAGTGGACCCGCTCTGCATGATGCACTTTCAAGAGCGGTTGGAAAAAGACTGCTGGCAGCAAGGCAACAGAAAGCAGACAGCTCCGGCTCAGCGCATGGCCGACTTTGTCAATGGTCACCTGAGCTACGATCTCCCCGACAGCAGCTACGCTCCCGGACTTGTCAGCAGCCCGCTCCATTTCTGGATGCCTTCGTTCATTGCCCATCGTCTGCAAGAGGGCTTCAAAGTCTTTGGTCGTCAGCGCCACGGCTTCCTTACCAATGAAGCCACACTCATCGCCACAGAGACCCGCACGTCCAGTCCTGTCCGCATCCTCCGCGACGACCTCACCCTCCAGCATATCCGCCTTCACGGTCTCTTCCCCTGTGGCGAGGGTGCTGGCTATGCCGGCGGCATCGTCTCCGCCGCCATCGACGGCGAGCGCTGTGCCGAGATGGCGGCGCAGTATCTGCAATAAAAAGCAGGGGCAGCTCTGGCTAAAACGACAAGATCAAGATCGATTACATAACAATCCCCCAAACGGAATACGGTTTCTGTTTGGGGGATATTTTCTCACATGCAGCTGGTCAGACCAAAAGTCGTGGCGATGGCGGTGAGGATGGAGATAATCATGTTGATGACCATCTTCCAGGTCTCTTTCTTGTTTTCGAAGGACATAGTTATTAAGATTTAGGGGCAGCCTCACCCCCTTCCCCCTCTCCGAAGGAGAGGGGCGTAGAATGCTCTGTGGGTGTTTGGGCTGCCATGTTAATGAGATTGATAAATGGTTTCTTGAAGCATTTCACTCCCCTCTCCCTCGGAGAGGGGTAGGGGGTGAGGCTTTTTTTACGGATTTGCCGATTTCCCGTCTGTTCCGGTTTCACCGCCCTCCGTCTCCACCGCATTCCTCTTGGGATTGTAGGGGGAGAGTTGCTGAACCCTTGCGGCCGTGGTGAGCTCAGCACGGGTCAGAACGCCGGTGGAGCGGGCACGCAGATGCACCGACTTGATGTTGGCCGCATTGAACTCTTCGGGGACCTCGGCCGCCTTGGTGGTCAGTCCGGCGGAGAAGATGGCGAGGTTGGGGATCTTCACGGCGTTGCCGTCGAGGACGAGCTCGCGGATGCAGTTCACCA
>ONHQ01000060.1 GCA_900317685.1 uncultured Prevotella sp. | reverse complement strand
TGAAATGACAAAACATAATAAGTTAAATATAAACTGATTTATAGATAATTGGCTTTGCAGCTTGCGTTATCGCTACAAATTAATCGAAAATTCAGAATAATAATAGGTATGGTCAGTTTACTTTATCACTACTAATCCCACCAACCCACCCTATTTTTCTCTAACTTTGCATCGACGATACGAGACAACTCGTAGCTACCATTCATCGACAAATCTTTTATTATAACCATAAATCAACCTGAACATGGCCAAACGTTTTTTATCATTACTCATTGTTGTCATATGCGCAACGCTCAACGCGATGGCGCAGTTGACCACTGTTAAAGGTAATGTGGTTGACAAGACCGCAGAGCCTATCATTGGTGCCAGTGTCACGATTACGGGCACCACCAAAGGCACCGTTACCGACATCGACGGCAACTTCACCCTGCAAGCCGATGCCAATGCCGAGCTGACCATCTCCTATATTGGTTTCAAGACCAAGAAAGTGAAGGTGGGAAACGGAAATGTCAAGATTGTGCTGGATGAAGAGAACGCCTCGCTTGACGAGGTGGTCATCGTCGGTGCAGTCATGCGCAAGGGCGATCTGACAGGATCCGTGGCTATGGTGGACTCCAAGACATTGGAACAGCGTCCTGTGACCAATGTCAACGAAGCCATCCAAGGCCGCATGCCGGGTGTCTCTGTCATCGCCAACGCCAATCCTGCCGATGACAGCTCCATCAAGATTCGTGGTGTGAACACCATCAACTCCGGCTCCGACCCTATCTATGTCGTTGACGGCCAGGTGATGGACAACTCATTCGGTGGATTCAGCAGCATCAACCCCAATGACGTGGAGAACATCCAGGTGCTCAAGGATGCCAGTGCCACAGCCATCTATGGTAGCCGAGGCGCCAACGGTGTGGTGCTGATTACCACCAAGAAAGCGAAGCGCGGCGAGGGCAAGGTGAGCTATGCCGGATTTATCAGTGCCACGACAAAGAGCCATCTTCCCAAGACCATGAGCGCACAGCAGTTGGGCGACCTCCGCATCGACGCCTTTGCCAACGGCTATATGCTCGACCATCCCAATGCAGACCGACAGACCTACATCAATAACACCTTGCTGGGCACCAACTTAGCCTTCAGCCCCGACGAGATGTGATGCCTACAAGAATGGGAAAAGCTATGACTGGATCGACCAAGTGCTCAGAACGGGTATCCAGCAGGACCATACCGTCAGCTTCTCTAATGGCATGGAGAAAGGCAATTTCTACGTATCACTCAACTATAGCAGCAACAACGGCATTCTGGGACACAGCAACCAGGAGAAGTATAACGGTCGTATCAACGCCGACACACAAATCAAGCCGTGGTTGAAAGTTGGTACAAACACCAGTTTCAACTATACCACCGACCACATGCACGACAACACGGTCTACACCAAAGCCCTCAACGGTAACCCGCTGCTGGACTATGCGCCCTACGCTGACCCAGCTACCATGCATACGGCTCCGTATGAGTATGTCTACTATCAGTCGAACAACTCCAACTACAACAACGAGTTCAACCCCTTTGCTATGGAGGAAGTGCAATATAAGCGCAACCGCCAGACGCTCTCTTCCACCAACTACATCAACATCAATCCTATCCAAGGCTTGAACTTCCGTTCCACGCTGGCCGTACAGATCAGCAATCAGAAATGGATGGAGTATATGCCCAGTGATGCGCCGACAAGTGTGCGCAACGAGCCGCAGAGCGACACCGCCGGTGACGCCAATGCCAAGCATGAGCGCTGGACACGTACCAACTGGCAATGGGATAACACCGTCACCTACGACCATGTCTTCAACAAGGTTCACGCTCTGAACCTCCTCATGGGTACGTCTTTCACAAAGACAAAGGGCGACTACACCAAAGCCAAGGGCTATCGCTTCGCCAGCGACGACTTAGGCTATAAGAAACTCGACGCTGCCTCGAAGTTCGAGAGCACAGAGATTGGTTCAGACTTCTACACTCAGACGCTGATGAGCTACCTGATCAGAGGCAACTATGTCTATGCCAACAAATACTACGCTACGGCTACAGCCCGTCTCGACGGTTCTTCTAAATTTGCCAGTGGCCACAAATGGGGCTTGCTGCCATCGTTCTCACTGGCATGGGATGTGCGTCAAGAGAAGTTCTTGCAGAATGTGTCATGGATGGACAAACTGAAACTGCGCGTCGGCTACGGTGTAGCCGGTAACCAGGACATTGCCAACTACGTCTACGAATCATGGTACAACATGATGGCACTGCGCAGTAGTGTCAACGGTACCACTGTCGGTTCCGCATCCATCAGCCGCAGCACCAACCGCGGTACACCGGCACTGACATGGGAGAAGCAAAAGCAGCTGAACATAGGCTTGGACGTGGCTTTCCTCAACAACCGCATCAACGCCAGCTTTGACTATTTCAACACTGTCAACGACGACCTGCTCTTACAGCACTCACTGCCCACCACAACAGGTTTTGAGACGACTTGGGAGAACATCGGTCAGGTGAAGAACAACGGTGTGGAGTTCAACCTTAACGCCGCCATCATTCAGAACAAAAACGTACAGTGGAATGCCAACTTCAACATCTCACACGACAAGAACAAAGTTTCGAAACTCTACGGTGATGTCAAGCAGATTCTCAACGGCACAGAGCGTGAAGGCAACATCTTCATTGACCAGCCTCTGCACACCATCTATACCCTTAAGACAGGCGGCATTGCCAACGAGAGCAATCGCAGTCAGTGGGAAGGACTCAACTACAATGGACATACCGTACAGTTAGGTGACCTGTTCCCACAGGACATCTCCGGTCCTAATGGCAAGCCCGACGGCGTCATCAACGAATATGACCGAACCATCGTTGGCCAGACAGACCCGAAGTGGTATGGTGGCTTCGCCACAGACGTTACCTACAAAGGATTTACCCTCAACGCCGTGTTCAACTATCAGTTGGGCGCCAAGAAGATCTCGCCCTGGTATGAGAGCCTAATCACCAGCTACGGACTCAGCCAGGCCAGCACCGACCTCCTCGACCGTTGGTCAGCCGACAACACCAATGCCAAATTCCCACGCGTGGTCACCAATACAAGCAACTACAACGGATACAAGGCATCAGACATGGACTTCAGCATCCAAAACGCCAGCTTCCTCCGTCTCGCTACGCTCTCACTGAGCTATAACTTCAAGCCAGAGCTGCTGAAGCACATCGGTTTTGAGGCCCTTCGCCTCTATGCCACGGCCAACAACCTGTTTGTCATCACCAAATATAAAGGTATGGACCCAGAGACCGGTGACACAGGCTATCCTCCATGCCGCTCGTTTACTTTTGGACTCAACTTCACTTTCTAACTCTTTTATGTCGCATACAATGAAAACAAGATATATAAGTGCCATCATATTAGCAGGTGCGCTTCTGACGGCAACCTCCTGCACTGACCAGTTGGACCAGACCAACGAGACAGCCCTCTCGGAAAAGCAGGTGTACGAAAATATGGCCACGGCCGAGAAGAACGTTCTCAATATCTATTCCTCATGGAAAGAGAATTACCGCGATGAGCGTTGCTGGCTGACCCTCATCGGCACTGACGAGATACAAGCCGGAGCACTCACGGCCCTGAAAGAGCAGACCACAACATCCGCCGCCTGGGACTGGAACTGTGGATACCTCAACGCCGAGAATCCCAAGGTACAAGAGATGTGGAACTATCGCTGGCCCGTTATCGCCAAAGCTGCCGACGCCATCAACGCCTTGGAGGCCACCCATCCCGCTGCGGGCAGCAAGGGAGAGCAGCTCATCGCTGAGCTGAGCTTCATCCGCGGCTTCCTCACCCTGCAGTCCACCATGCTGTGGGGCCGGGTGCCCATCGAGGATGGCAGCGGCAACTACGGCCGCCGGTCGCTGAAGGAAGTATGGCAGTTCATCATCGACAATTTCACGGAAGCCACAAAAGCCGCTGAAACCAACGACGAGGGCCGTGCCAACAAATACGCAGGCTACGTGATGCTGGGCAAAGCTTTGATGAGCGCACCACAAGAGACCGGCCTCCGCGATTATGCCAAAGCCGCTGAAGCCTTCCGGACAGTTATCAACTCCGGCAAATATCAGCTCGACCCCGACTATGCCGACTTGTTTGCTTACGACACCAAGAAGGCTTCCAGTGAGGTCATCATGACACAGACCTTCTCCAACGCCCGTGGATATGCCAATCAGGTACAGTTCCAGATCGGCAGCCGTGCAGCACAGAACTGGTTCACTGACGGATGCTACTTTGCTGGTTACGACCACGCCGTACCGACCCACTACGCTTACAGCAGTGTCAGCGAGGGCGGCCTGTGGGAAGAAGGTGACAAACGCCGGGATGCGTCCATCCGCTATGACTTCTCATACAATGGTGTCACTCCAGACCTCAGCACACTCACATGGGAAGGTTTAGGTGATGACTACGATGAACTCAAGCCACACATCAAGAAATATGAGGATTATCGCACAGACAAAAACTCTGGACTGAACATCAGCAACATGTGGCTTTCCGGCAAGAGCATTCCGGTGCTGCGTTACGCCGATGTGCTGCTGAGCTATGCAGAGTGCCTCAATGAGCTCAACCGTACCGACGAGGCCAACACTTATGTCAACCAGGTGCGCCAGAGAGCCGGTGTCGCCAATTGGACAAGCATGACACAAGAGCAGTTCCGCACAAAGATCATGGACGAGCGTATGCGTGAGCTCTTCGGAGAAAACTGGCGCCGCTTCGACCTCATACGCACCGGCAAGTGGGAAGAGCTGGTCACCAAGCGCAACAAATGGTGCGAGCGCAGTGTGGCCAACGGCTCATTTGTCAAGAGCAATATGATTCTGCCTATTCCTCAGACCGAGCTGAACCAAAACACACAGATGAGAAAGGAAGACGGCAGCATGGACCAGAACGAAGGTTATTAACCGTAAGACGGGCACAAGTCTTCTTGATGATTAACTTGTGCCCGTCCGCTACCAGGAACTTCGTATCGTCAGAATTTCAATAATGCATACAGAATCGATGAAAAAGCTATTATCCTTGCTCACTCTGCTCATTCTGGCATTGGGGGCGCACGCTGCTGGCAACAAAAACATTCGTGTCAGCACCGACAATATCGACCTTGTCCTGCAAGTAGGCGACAACAATCGCCTCTACCAGGTCTATCTCGGCGACAAGCTCGCCACCGATGCTGACTTCAACCACTTCAGTTGGAAGATCAAGCCTGGCTCAGACGGCAGCTATGGCATCCGTGGCCGCGAGGCCTACCCCGGCTCCGGAGGTGAGGACTTCTTCGAACCGGCACTGGCCATCACCCATGCCGACGGCAACCTCTCCACCTATTTATATTATAAAGGAAGCGAGCAAAAGAAGGTGAAGGGTGGCACCGAGACCATCATCCGCCTTGCCGACGACCAGTATTCCGACGAGGTGACTTTGCACTACGTGGCCTACGCCAAGGAGAATGTCATCAAGACATGGAGCGAGATTCGCCACAAGGAGAAGAAGCCTGTGACGCTGTGGCGCTACGCCAGTGGCATGTTCTATTTCGACGCCGACAAGTATTTCCTCACCAACTACCACAGCGACTGGGCACGCGAGGGTCAGCCCGCTACGCAGCAGCTACAGTTTGGCAAGAAGATCATCGACACCAAACTCGGAACCCGCGCCGCTGAGCAGAGCGAGCCGTTCTTCGAGCTCGGCATCGACGGTTCTGCCCGTGAGAACGAGGGGCGTGTGATGCTCGGCACCATCGGCTGGACGGGCAACTTCAGCTGCACCTTCGAGGTTGACAACGTCGGCTGCTTGCGTGTCATACCCGCCATCAACCCCTACGCCTCCGACTATGTGCTACGCGCCGGCGAGACATTCAAGACCCCGGAGTTTATCTTCACGCTCAGCGATACCGGCACCTCCCAAGCCACACGCAACCTGCACGACTGGGCACGCCGCTACCAGCTCTGGAACGGCGAGGGCTCACGCATGACACTGCTCAACAACTGGGAGAACACCGGCTTCGACTTCAATCAAGAGTCGCTTGCCGAGCTGATGAAAGATGCCAAAGACCTCGGCGTGGATATGTTCCTGCTCGACGACGGATGGTTCGGCAATAAATACCCGCGAAAGGACGATCACGCCGGCCTTGGCGACTGGGAACCGACTCACAGCAAACTGCCTGGAGGCATTCCTGCGCTGACAAAGGCTGCCAAAGAAGCTGGCGTGAAGTTCGGCCTGTGGATAGAGCCGGAGATGGTCAACCCGAAGAGCGAACTGTATGAGAAGCACCACGACTGGGTCATCGAACAACCCAACCGCAAGACGTACTACTACCGCAACCAGCTCGTCCTCGACCTCTCCAACCCCGAGGTACAACAGTATGTTTTCGGCATCGTCGACAAGCTGATGACCGAGAATCCCAACATCGTCTACTTCAAATGGGACTGCAACTCGCCCATCACGAATATCTATTCGCCCTATGAGCATGCTGCGCAGGGCAATCTCTACATCGACTATGTGCGCGGCCTCTACAAAGTTCTGGAGCGCATTCATGCCAAATATCCCAAGCTGGAGATGATGCTTTGCTCGGGTGGCGGTGCCCGCTGCGACTACGAGGCTCTGAAATATTTTGGTGAGC
Organism: uncultured Prevotella sp.; assembly: GCA_900317685.1. Taxonomy (GTDB): domain Bacteria; phylum Bacteroidota; class Bacteroidia; order Bacteroidales; family Bacteroidaceae; genus Prevotella. The sequence continues at coordinate 8,092 of ONHQ01000060.1, read as the reverse complement.
TCTGGGCTTCCGACGACACTGATCCCTCTGAGCGCATCTACATCCAGTGGTCCATGTCGAAGTTCTTCCCTGCCAAGGCCATCGCTGCCCATGTCACGAACTGGAACAAACAGAGTTCTGTGAAGTTCCGTACTGATGTGGCCTCTTCCTGCAAGCTCGGGTTTGACATCGACCTGAAGTCGCTGTCCAAGGACGACTACCAGTTCACGCAGCTCGCCGTAGCCAACTGGCGCCGCTTGGAGGACGTCATCCTCAATGGCGAGCAGTATCGTCTCGTCTCGCCCTATGAGACCAACCATGCCGCCCTCGACTACGTCAGTCAGGACAAGGGCCATGCCGTGGTCTTCGCCTACGACTTGCATCCTCGCTTCGAGGAGCCTTTGCGCAACGTGCGCCTGCAAGGTCTCGACGCTGCACGCCGCTATACGGTGAAGGAAATCAACCTCATGCCCGGAAAGACGTCAGATCTCAGTTGCGACGGGCAGCAGTATTCCGGCGACTATCTCATGAAGGTTGGACTTCCCATCCTGACGGCGACGCAAGGCACCAGCCATGTGCTAGAACTGACGTCAGAATAAGAAATCTAAACGAGTTAATGAAATTGTGGCCTCCGGGTGTATGTCGTATGGCATCGCCCGAGAGGCCACAGTTTCTTTCTGCCAACACACCATGGCGATCGTTTGCCGATGTTTCTGTAATTTGGGTTAGCAACACCATAATTTGGATAAGCAATAAACGAATAGAAAGTAGTAACTTTGCACCCGGAAACATAAAAAACAATATAGACACATGTATATAGAAAACATCAACAGTCCCAAGGACTTAAAATCACTTTCCGTGGAACAGCTCGGCGTGGTGGCCGAGGAGGTACGACAAGGTGTGCTCAACCGTGTGAGCCATCACGGTGGTCACGTAGGACCTAATCTCGGGTTCACCGAAGCTACCGTGGCCCTGCACTACGTCTTCGACGCTCCCGAGGACAAGATCGTCTTCGATGTCTCCCACCAGAGCTATCCCCACAAGATGCTCACCGGGCGCAAGGACGGCTTCCTCAATGTGGACAGCATGGACAGCATCTCGGGCTATTCCTCGCCACTGGAAAGTCCGGTATATGATAACTTCGAAATTGGTCACACCTCCACCTCCATCGCTCTGGCTACAGGACTGCAGAAAGGCCGCGACATCCTTGGTGTAAAAGAGAATGTCATCGCCGTCATCGGCGACGGCTCGCTCTCGGGCGGCGAGGCTTTCGAAGGACTCGACACCGCCGCAGAACTGGGCACGAACATCATTGTCGTGGTCAACGACAACGAGATGAGCATTGCCGAGAATCATGGCGGGCTGTACCGTAACCTCAAGCGTCTGCGCGAGAGCGGCGGCCAGGCGGAGTGCAACTACTTCCGTGCCCTCGGCTTCGACTACCTCTACGTGGAGCGGGGCAACGATGTGGGCAGTCTCATTGAGGCTTTCCGCAAGGTCAAAGACATCGACCATCCCGTGGTGGTGCACATCCACACCGAGAAAGGTCATGGCTACGCCCCCGCCGTGGCTGACAAAGAACGTTGGCACTGGAGCATGCCCTTCCATCTTGAGGATGGCAGTCCCCTCAACCCGTCGCATGGCGGCAAGTCAATGGATATGTTGCTCGGCGACTGGCTCTTCGAGGAGATGAAGCGCGACGAGAAACTCGTGGCCATCACCGCCGCCGTGCCCGCAGCACTGGGCTTCACCAAAGAGCGCCGCGAAGCCCTCGGAAAGCAGTTCGTCGATGTGGGTATCGCCGAAGAAGAGGGTGTCGCCCTTGCCTCAGGAATGGCCAAGAGAGGTGCGCGCCCGGTGTTCAGCACCTACGCCACCTTCTTGCAGCGCACCTATGACCAGTTGGCGCAAGACCTCGCTGTCAACGGCAATCCAGCCGTTATCAACGTGCTCGGTGCAAGTGTCTATGGCATGAACGACTTCACGCACATCTGCTTCTTCGACATCCCCATGATCAGCCACATCCCTAACCTCGTCTACCTCGCACCAACCACATGGGAGGAACTACGCGCCATGGAGAGCTGGGCTATCCGACAGGACCAATACTCAGTGGCCATCCGTGTGCCTGCCTTTGGAGTGCATCATTCCACAGAGGCCGTAGACAGTGACTACAGCGACCTGAACAAGGCTGTGGTGACTCACCGTGGCGCCCGCGTCGCCATCATCGCCGTGGGCGACTTCTTCCAAAAGGGTGAGGCTGTCAGGCAGTTGCTGACCGAGAAGGGCATCGACGCCACGCTCATCAATCCGCGCTACCTCTCCGGACTCGATGAGCAGCTCCTTGAAGACCTGAAAGCCGACCACAGCCTTGTGGCCACTATCGAGGACGGAAGTCTTGACGGTGGATATGGTGAGACCGTGGCTCGCTTCTACGGACCCTCGGACGTCCGCGTGCTCAACTTCGGTGTGCGCAAGATGCTCTACGACCGCTACGATGTCAACCAGCTGCTCACAGACAACCATCTGCAAGACCAGCAGATCGCCGAAGACATCATGCAGGTCCTCAACAAGGACAAGTGATAGCGTAGCAACTATCCAGCGACAATTTCCATCAATTCTCAATCATACACAAGAGTAATTCTCTCCTTCTCAAGTTCTGACAGCTTTGATCTCAAGAATTTGAGGAGGAGAGTTTTTTTGTTCCGAATAGAACCATTTACAAAAAACATATTATCTTTGCACGTATATACAATCTTCATTATTATAAGCAGCTATGGAATTAGGCATATACGAGCAGATCATCAACCGGTTTTTCAAAAGGAAGCTGGACGAAATGGACCAATGTAAATACTACATTGGCAAGAAGCCCATAGACAAAAGCAATATTGCCGAATATCTCTCGCAATATCTCTATGCACTCATCAAACAGCTTTTCAATCAGCTTGGCGACGACGACCGTGATTTGCAAAGAGGCATTGACATTGCCAACTCCATCATCAAGCAGTTGGCTTTTGACTTCAGTATTAAAGATGACAATCTGATAGATGCACAGAATCAAATTCTCACTGCCGTCATCGACAAGTCGAAGAACGATTATCCCGACATAGAGCAGCATCTGGCTGAGGTCCATCCTACATCGAGTATGCTCCACAGCAGCCTGTTCACCGGCAAAGGCTTGTCGCTGCTGAGTGAACTGAAGAAGGAGATACAGACCGCCGACGAAATATGCTTTGTCGTGTCGTTTATCAAGCTCTCAGGTATAAATCCTCTGATGGATGTGCTGAGAGAGTTTACCGGTAAAGGTCACAGTTTGAAGATTGTTACTACAACCTATATGCAAGCCACAGACTTCAAGGCTGTCAAGAAGCTGGCTGCACTGTCCAATACTACCATCAAAATATCATTCAACGGCAATGCCGACCGTCTCCATGCCAAATCGTATCTTTTCCTGCGCAACTCTGGCTTGCATACGGCATATATCGGCTCTTCCAATCTGTCGAATGTCGCCATGACCACAGGCAAGGAGTGGAATGTGAAGGTGACACAGATGGAATTGCCACAGATGATAACAGCCATTAAGAACTCGTTCGACAGTTATTGGAATGACGACGAGTTTGAGGTGTTCCGAAATGGTATTGACGACAACCGCTTGCTGGCAGCACTAAAGAAAGAGGCCTCGCTAACGTCTGACTATAGTCTGACGGACTTGCTGCACGCCCGCGACTATCAGAATGATATTTTGGAGAAGCTGCAAGTTGACCGTCAGGTGCATCACCACTATAAAAATCTTGTCGTGGCAGCCACGGGAACGGGTAAGACCGTGATCGCCGCCTTGGATTTCAAGCGATTCCTGGAACAGCACAAGGGACACGCGAGATTACTGTTCGTAGCCCATCGTGAAGAGATCCTCAAGCAGTCACTCAACACTTTCAGAATGGTACTCGGCGACTATAACTTCGGTGAGCTGTGGTATGGTCAGAATGCTGTACCGCAGTCCTATGCCCATGTCTTTGCCTCGAAAGACATCATTAATAATCGCATCGACGGGCTGCAACTGGCAGATGACTATTACGACTATATCGTCATTGATGAGGTGCATCACGTGGCTGCCAATTCCTATCGAAAGATCATTGACAAGTTCAAGCCTAAGATACTACTTGGACTTACGGCCACCCCTGAGCGCATGGACGGCAAAGACATCACGCAGGACTTCGACGGGCACATCTCTGCCGAAATAAGACTGGACACGGCTCTCAACAACGAACTGCTGAGTCCCTTCCATTACTACGGAATAACAGACTGCGTTGACCTTAGAAAAGTAAGTTGGAAACAAGGCCATTACGATGTATCCGAACTGACAAGACTTTATACGGGCAATGACCTTAGGGCTACCCTGGTCATCAACAAACTGAAAGAATATCTCCCCGACGAGCACCAAGTCAAAGCACTCTGCTTCTGTGTGAGTCAGGAACACGCTAAGTTCATGGCTGCGAAATTCACACTGAGTGGGTTGAGATCTGCATCCTTGACAAGTGAGAACGCCTACGCCCGAACACCTCTTTACAATGATTTGAAGACGGGCAGAATCAACTATCTGTTTGTCGTGGACATGTTCAATGAGGGTGTGGATATTCCTGAGATAGACACTGTTTTGTTTCTGCGTCCTACCGAGAGCCTGACAATCTTCCTACAGCAGTTTGGCCGTGGTCTGAGAAAAGCCAAAGGCAAAGAGTTTGTCACGGTGCTGGACTTTGTCGGGGAGTGCAGAGCGGAGTTCAACTATACAGAACGGTTCCGCGCCATCATCGGCCGTTCCTCGATGAGTGTTGCAGAAGAGATCAACCATGACTTTCCTCACCTGCCTTTGAATTGCCAAATCGCTTTGGAGCCCAAAGCAAAAGAATATGTGCTGGCCAATATCAACCAGGCAATAAGGAAGTTCTCCAAAAACAGAATCATCGGACTCGTGCATGATTTCAAGAACAATCATGGACTGAACCCGACACTTGCTAACTTCGTAAAGATCTACAAGACACCATTAGAGAGAATCTATAACAATGGCTTCTCATGGAACAGCTATCTCTATGAGGCTGGATTGACAACTGTACATTCTAAATTTGAAAGTCAACTGTCAAAAGCGGTGCACAACAAATGGCTCTCTACTGACTCATATTCCTATTTCTTGTTTATCTCAAAGATCGCGGCCGAGAGATTTCGCGTCAGCGTTGCAGATCTGGACAAAACGGAGCAGCGCATGACATTGATGCTGTATTATGATTTGTTTCAGAAGGCCGGACAGTATGTTTCACTGCAAGACTTCATGGATGATGTGTCGGGTGATGAGATAACATGCCATGAGATAGAGGAAATCATGCACATCTTGAAAAACAGATGCACTACTTTCGAGGTGGATGACAACTCGGGTATCGCTGATTTCCCACTCAAACTGCATGGCATCTACACGAGGGATCAGATACGCGTGGCATTGGGCACCTCTACCCTACAGCGCCAGTCATCGGTGCGTGAGGGTGTTGAGCGCAACAAAAAACTGAACGTCGAGGCTATGTATGTCGACATCATCAAGAACCGGGAAGAGGGCTCGTCAACAAACTATGATGACCATGCCCTGACCGATGAAGTCTTTCAGTGGGACACGCAAAACAAGGTCTCGCCCGATTCCCCTACAGGACAAAACTACATACACCAGCGCCAAAACACGCTGTTGTTTGTCAGACAGCAGAGTGAGTTCCCCGATGATAAATACCGCACGATGGGATATGTCTACCTGGGCAAGACGTCATACATCAGCCACACCTACAACCGTGTGAGCTATGGTCGTCAGATGCAAATCAAGTGGAAAATGGCAACGCCGATCCCCGCTTCAGTCATGCAATACGCGAAGCTCAGCAATGTCATATAAGGTTGCAAATCCCCCACCCCACTATTCCTCATACACTTCTCATGGAACAATGAAGCGATGCTGTGCGGTACATTATATATTATCTGATAATATAGCAAGCTGACTTGCATAAAACATTGTCACAATTGTCAGCAAAGTGTAAATATTTTAAACATTGCTGACAGCTGTGGCATGATTTGCCATCAATTGACTTCGGGCACGCATATTGCACTGAGGGATAGTGAAGTTCGAAAAGATTTGCAAGCGAGTGCAAAGGAAGCTAAATTCCAATTTGCTGATCGCAGCTAACCTTTATTCAAAGTCGGACGAGGGCAACGAAAGAAGCCTGAGGACGACGGAAGAGCTCCAAAGATGATAAAGAATTAATTGATAATTAGGAGGTTTTGTATTATGTTGTATCCAGTACTTAGTGACATGAACAATTGGTTGAGCAATGACTTTGATAACATGTTAGACACAAGTTGGATGCCGAGTGTAAACGTTACAGCACCTGCTATCAATGTCAAGGAAAATGATAAGGCTTACGAAGTTGAGCTTGCTGCTCCTGGCGCAACCAAGGATGACTTCAAGGTGAACGTTGATAAAGACGGTTACCTGACCATCAAGATGGAACACAAGGACAAAAAGAAGGATGAGAACAAGAAGGAGCACTATTTGCGCCGCGAATTCTCATACAGCAATTACGAGCAGGCTCTGACGCTGCCTGACGACGTGGAGAAAGACAAGATCGAAGCAAAGGTTAATGACGGTGTGCTTCATATCACACTTCCTCGCACGGGCAAAGCAGAGAAAGAGACAAAGAAGATTGAGGTTGCTTAACCGATTTCATTACTGCTCAGGAATATGGGGACTGCTCAAAAAGCAGTCCTTTTTTTTGTTTGATTATATAAGACGAAGGTTGGCGCCATCAACGTCTATGCAGAAGTTCAGTGTGAATTTCAACGCTGGGCTTTGATGACTGGCAAACGATTGTTCACTAAGTAGAAAAAGATCATTCTCTACCTAGCAAACGATCTTTTTCTATAGCATTACAACATAGGGAACACTGCTTCGAACCCACAAGAACACTATTTCGAGCCCACAAGTACATCGCTTCATCCCCCAAATACCATTAATATTAATGTTAGTTAAAGTCACTATTGGAGAAGTCAGTAGACATGCAATTCCTACCAAACGGTAACTATAAGACCAAAAAGTGCCTTCTTGCAAGGTAGGAGGAAAATGCTTAATTTTGCACTCGTAAACCAGGCGGAAGCAGGCCAAGCAGTTGGCTCCCCCAAATCAAGGTAGTAACAAAATATATATGAATAGGAAAGGAAACGAATTATGGCAAATGTAGTTTTAATCGGTGCGACAGGATTTGTAGGTTCAGCTATTCTCAACGAACTGCTCTCCCGTGGTCACAAGGTGACGGCAGTAGTGCGCAATATCTCTAAATTGCCCAAGAACGACAACCTCACAGCCGTGCAAGAGGATGTGGCCAACGTCGATGCCATCGCCAAGATTGCCAAGGGCAAGGATGCTGTCATCTCAGCCTATAACCCCGGATGGAACAACCCTCAGATGGGCAAGATCAATGACGAGAACTATCCTAAGATTGTAGAGGCTGTGAAGAAAGCCGGCGTAGGTCGACTGCTCATCGTCGGCGGTGCAGGCACGCTGTTTGTCAAGCCTGGCGTGCGTGTGGTGGATACCGGTGTCATCCCTGCCGAGATCATTGACGCAGTCCGCTCATTGGGCAACTTCTATCTCCACTATCTGACCAAGGAGCACGACCTCGACTGGGTGTTCTTCTCACCGGCCGGTGCCTTTGAAGAGGCCAATAAGGGTCAGCGCACGGGCAAATTCCGCCTGGGCAAAGACGACCTCATCGTTGACCCGACAACAGGCACAAGCCACATCTCCGTCCAGGACTATGCCGTGGCTATGGTCGACGAACTGGAGAAGCCCGCTCACCACAAGGAGCGTTTCACCATCGGATACTAAACAATATGACAAGGAGCGGTCGTTCGGCCGCTCCTTTTTTGGCGCAATGGACATTTCCCGTGACACGGACAGGCGCATCGGATCAACCCCGTGTTTGGAGAAGAAAGCCGCAAGTTCAAGATAGAACTGCAATTTTCGGTGTCAGATATAGACCTTAATAATCTATACTTAAAAACACCGGGGGGTTAGGGGGCGAGCAGCCCTCAT
>ONHQ01000061.1 GCA_900317685.1 uncultured Prevotella sp. | reverse complement strand
CGGGATACAAGTCGAAAAAGGTAGGGAGAAAAAGAGGAAGGCCAAAGAAAAACGAGTCGTAGTAGGTTATCGCTACAAACTAATTGAAAATTCAGATTACCTTGCAAAGATAATAAAACGCTCTGAATTCGACTATGCCGACTTCGACTATATGATGGGCATGGACTGCGTGAACTATAGGCAATTGTATACTGCAACAGGTTTTTCCCCTATCCCTAAGATTGATGCCAAACGACAAGAGCGGCAGCTCCAAACTCAAGGAAGATATATGATAAGACATATAGAATCCGTTTAAGTCATACACAATAAAAAAGAATAGGAAACGCTTGTTTATATCGAATTAAATGCCTAATTTTGCAGGAAAGCTACAAAAATTAGATATAAATATGGTTTTAAGGATAGAATTAAGCAATTTCTTCTCGATACGCGACCTGCTTAGCATCGACTTTAGGGCCGCAAATATCCACACACGGCTTGCCGGAGAACTCAGAGACAATGTGATGGAATGGAGCGGAATGAATGTGCTGAAGACAATCGGCTTGTTCGGCCCCAATGCCTCAGGCAAGTCCAATATTATCAAAGCAATTCGCTTCTGTTGGTCGCTGATATTGCATTCTATCGATAGCAATGTTGGCACAGTATTCGATTTCGCTCCCTTCAAATTCAATGGATATGACAATCAGCCAAGCAGCTTTCTCATAAACTTTGTCATTGACGGAATAGAGTACGAGTATTCCTTTACACTTACAAGGACGGCCATTCTTGACGAGGCTCTGTACTATTATCCCAAAGGGCGCAGAGCACGGGTCTTCACACGCCATGGTATTCAACCGCCAAAATATACATTCGGCGAAGGGCTTATCACTCGTCCGTTGGATGTGGTGACCAACACGTCAGACAAAAATCTTTTCCTCACACGTGCCAGTTCTATGAACCGTGAAATTGCACAAAGGGTGTACCGTTATTTTCTGGATGACCTCTTGCCTGGCATACAAACCAGTGACGTGCAGAGTAACACTGACAATTTCAATGCGTACAAACCGCTCATCCTTCGTGCATTGAGTATTTGCGACACCGACATAGTGGATATAAAGATAAACAAGGCCAATGGACATTTTGTCACTTATCATAAAGAAAATCCTTCATTGCCATTCGATCTGCTGACGGAGGAATCAGACGGAACCATAAAACTTTTCCGTATCTTGCTGAACCTGCTCGATGTTGTCAAACATGGCAAGACATTGCTTCTTGACGAGTTTGACAGCAGCCTGCACATACGTCTGGCTGACTTCATCATCGATTTGGTGCACGCCTCTAAAGCTTCTCAGCTTCTGTTCACCTCACACAGCACCAACTTAATAGACATCCACCGGTTTAGAAAAGACCAGATAGCATTCGTCAACAAAAGAAGCAATGCATCCACCGAAGTCTATTCTCTTTTCGATTATAAGGATTTTCGGGACAATATGGATGCGGAGAAAGCCTATATCCAAGGTCGCTTTGACGCAGTACCTTATGTAGAGTCCTCCGTCTCAGGTCTTAAAAGTTTACTAAAAGAGAAATAAAACATGGCTAGACGAAGAACTATCACACCGCCACGTAAGATGAAGCCAGCAATCCTCGTCGTCTGCGAGGGAGAGACGGAAGAAGCCTATCTTGATTTCTTGCGCCATCAATATCGCTGTCCTATCAAGATAGTGTCAAAGATTTTAGGTGACGACATAAACGAACGCCGGATAAAGTCGCTTCAAGACAGTATGAAAGTGTCAGGCAATGACATTGTTTATACCTTTCTCATGTACGACAGAGATGTGGCTGCCATGAATGATAAAATTGACAAATTGAGTGGTGTCAAACTATGTAGCAATCCATGCGTAGAACTATGGTTTCTATTGCATATTAGTGCGATACATTCACCATTGTCTACAAAGCAGTGTATTGAACATTTGAGGCAACATAATGTTTTTTGGGGCAATTATGAGAAGGCTTTCCTCTCCTTGAAGCAAAAGGAATGTTTATGGTCGAATCGGCTTACAGCGGTATCAAACGCTAAATTATTATTAGAAGGTAAGAATCCGTCTTCAACAGTGTATCGCCTGATAGAATTTTTGGAGACGAGACGCAAATGATTTTTTATAGAATCCAGAATATCTTCTAATGTATATTCAGAATTCTTGCGCAGCCCGTCAACAGGACCGGCTTCGCTCATTACTGCTCAGAAAGGAAGAGACGGAGCGGGACATTCAAAGACTTATGCGTAAGGTAGGTGGCGGAGAAAGTATCGGAGTCAACGAACTCGATACTTTCTCCGCCACGGGTCTTACGCACAGATGTCATTTTCAAGAAGATTAAGTCTCTCCCATCTGAGCCCCCATTTGCATTACCATCTGTCTGCCGACATCATTCAATCTCCAGCTCTTGCCGTCAAAGAGGAGGACTTTGCTCCCGTCTGGCATCTCACCATACAGCTTGTTATCCTCTATGGTAATGTTGGCACTCATCAGTTCCTTATATCCATGGCACATAGCGGCATAAGGTCGCAGGTGCATCATCATCTTCCGAGATTCGCAAATGTCCTTTCCGAGCATCCTATTGTAGTCCATCATCTGCTGCACAGTAGAGATGATGTCCTCCTCGAAGTAGATATAGGTAATGTCGAACTCGCCGAAGTCCATCACCTTGACATCATAGTCGCTGTTTTGAAGTACCTCCAGTCCGGCCTTTCCTATGAATATCCAGCTGACCAAGTCTTCGCCATCCCATACGCACCCCGTCTGCCAGCCGAAGGCCTCGAAGATGCGGTCGGCATCCTTGTCGATGGCAGCCCAGCGATTGCCGCAGGGGAAGACGCGGATGGTCATGTCCTCAGGACGTTCCACCGCCTTCCGCAGAATGGCCACGATCTCCGCGTCCTGCTTCCGGATCTCCTTCAAGTACTTCGGATTGACTGTTTTCTTCCAGTCCAAAAAAGTCTTTATCAGACCATCAGGTGCACCTTCAGCAATATCGTCCAAAATGCCCATAGGATTCTCATACATCACGGGTGCGTCCATATTGGTGAAAGCCAGTCCGAAGTCTTCCATCATCAGTCTCCACTGCCGGAACTGCTCCACAGTATTTGCAATCAGCAAAGCCTCGTAGCACCGTCTTACAGCTTCGTTCTTCAACGTCTTGGATTCTCCCTCATAGCATGTCAGAATGTCGAGGTAGTGTTTCTTGAGCGTGTTCACCCAAGCCAGGTTCGTGTCTCCCATAGTAAGTGTCTGTTGTTTGTGTGGTGTTTAGGTTCGAAGACAAGCCGCCATTGCCAGTACAAAACAGGCAATGGGACCTGCCAAGATAGATGTTTACGGTATCGGCAGCTCAAAGGACTTGTACACCTGCTTGCCCTCCTTGTCGATGAAGCACCACCGCTCGGCCTTGTACGGAATACCATTCGCATCCACACACTGGTAGTCAATCTTCACCTTCCAGCCGGAGAACTCACCCTTACGGCCACCGGCTGCGATGAGCGCCCTCAGTTCCGCCATGCTCCGCATCTGCCGCTCGGCGAGGCTGACCACATAGTGGTCTGCCGGGTTGAAGCGGCTCATATTCCCCGTGCGCCTCATGATGGTGTCCGTGACCACCTTCATGGTCTGCATCATCCCCATGACCTCATTCTGGTTGAAATATCCCGTGCCGAATGCCGAGTCCGGCTCCGACACGGCCATCACCTGCAACTGCTTGGGATAGTCCACGCTCAGCTCCAAGTTCTCTTTGGCCTGCTGTTTCATCTTCTCACTCGATTTGCCGCACGATGCCATCAGTGCGGCTACCGCCATCAGCATGATTACTTTCTTCATTGTCTTTCCCGGATTAAAGTCCATACTTGAGCGTGTAGTGCGTGATGCTTCCTGAAGGCTTGAAGCGTATGCGCTTCGTTGCCGGGACGGTCATCATCTCCCCGGTCTGGGGATTGCGAACCTGCCGCTCGGCACATTTTCTTACATAGAATCTGCCGAAGTCAGGCAGGAACACCTCCCGGTCTTCCTTGAGGATGTCCGACACGGCACAGAGGAACGCCTCCACTGCCTTCTGCTCTTCCTTGACGGTGAGGTCGGCATTGATTGCCGCCTTCTTGATGATGTTCTTCTTGTTCATGTTTCGTTGGGTTAAGGTGAGACTTATGGTTATCAGTTATAAAGATTGAACTCCGGCACAATCTTCTTCCTGTCGTCAGAGAGCCGGAGATACGCCTTGGCCAGGGAGCCCTTGTCATCGAAGAGCAGCACCTCGTTCGATGTGATGCCGTATTCCAACAGTTCCTGCAACTCCTGCAGGGTGACGGCGTGGCCGCGGATATGCCGCCACAGCGAGAAGTGGAACGGCTCGCCTATCTGCTCGTGGTAGCTGCAGTTGAACGCTGTCGGGCTGACCAGCACATCTTCACCACACACTGGGCACTTGCCCACCACAGAGCTCAGCGACATGCCATAGACCTCGTTCTCTACAAGCACAGCCGAGAAGATGCGTCCCTGGCTGTTGTAGCATCCGTCTAGGATGACCGGTTTCCCGCTGAGATAGGCATCCACTTCAAAGGGCTTGATGAAGCGGTGACTGAGGATGCCGTTACAGTGGAAGGTGCAGGGCGCCTGCCTGTCGAAGCAATGCTCGCAGAAGTAGCCCTTGCGTGTGACGACAACCCTGCCGCCGCAATGAGGGCAGCGGTGCTCCAGGTAGATACGGTCGGACACCACTTCCACCTCTCCGCCACGGCTCTCAAGGTGTGCGAGGTACTGTTTTCCCTTGCTGTCCTTGAAGGTCATGACGTGGCTTGCGCCCGTGTCCTTGAGTTCCTTGATGATGTCATCCGAGAGGACGACACCACGAATTTTCTTCTTGTTTTCCAATGCGATTGTTGTCATAGTTGTTTTGATAAAAGGTTGAACATTAAATAGTTTTGTTGGTTAGTTATAGTTTCTTGTTTGTTGAAAAGATCGGGTGGAAAGCAAGGTCAGAGATAATTCCATTCCCATATCAGTCCCTCCACGATATACTTGCCCGACATCACTGTCGCCCATCCTTCCGGGTCAAGGCCGAACCATAGATCGTTCCATGACAGCGTGCGGATCTGCCATGCCAGCAGCCACAAGTCCGTGTTGATGGTCTCCAAGCGAGTGACAACCTCGTTGGCTATATAATACCGTTCCGCCGAGTTGAGCAGGTTGACCTTGTGCTTCTCTGTCTTGCCGTCGGCGTTGGTGACATCGTACGAGCCGCTTGTCACCAGCTGCTTCATGAACGGGAAGAGCGTTATCATCTGCGTGGTGGCATCCGCAAGCTCGTCAGACACCATCAGTGCGATGGCAGTTCCCTTGAGGTGACCCGGCAAGGATTTCCTGAGCAGCGACATGTTGTTCGGTATCTCCACGGCAACAAGCTCTGCGGCACGCTTGATCTGGTAGATGTTCTGCATGGCTCCCTGTGCATTCTGCAGGTATTCCAGCATTTTCTTCTCCAACTGGTGCATGCGCTCCATGGCCGCCGTCACAGCAACTTCAGTGGCAATGATTTCCTTCTGCGTCTTGTCACGCGTCTTGAAAATCTTCTTGAGAATCTCCGTCTGCGTAGCCACTGCTGCCGTGAGTGTCGGGTCGGTCTGCTGGGCGAAGCCGCAGACGGAGCCGGACACGGCTAACAAAAGGCAAAGAATTATTCTTTTCATTGGTTCTTCGTTTGTCTTGGGCCACGGTCATCACCGACGGTACGGACTTGAAAAGTTGGTGCCGGAAGTGATGCACCGTGGCATCGTTAATAATTCCCAGTCGTTGGATTTCACATCTTAAAACTGCTTCTACACTCATTACGTTCTCGCAGTTCCGTCCTTATCCTTGCGAGATTCTCGTCCCGCTGGAACTTCGTCTTGAGCTGCAGCGCCTCCAAAGGCATGCCACGCACAACATCGTTCCAGTCCTTGTAGTTCACCGGTGGCTTGCGCACTTCGATACGGTCAGACAGTTTCATGTGTTTGGCAAGTTCCTCCACGGAAGCCTTGCCTACAGGAATCTCAAACTTCTTTCCTTCAGTCTCAATGCCGAGCATATCACCGTTCTGAGTGATGGTGAGCCGTTTGCCGTCAAGCAGCGCCGCCATCCTCATGCCGTAGATGCGTCCGGGCAGGTCGTTGTCGAAGCAGTCCACGGCTTTCGCCATGTTGTAATGTCGCATCAGCCCCGACACCTGCCCGTTGGACAGCGCACCGCCAACAGAGACGAAAGCAGAGTGCGTGAGGTCAATCTTTCCTTGGTTAGCTTGATAGAACGCCATAGCGTCGTAGGCGGACTCAGCAAAGAACACATGCCTGACCATCTGAGGGTTGTTCAGTGCCGAGTGGATGCCAGCCGTCCACACCGCCGTGGTCGAGTTCGTCCCTGCTGCCTTACCCTTGAAACCACGGTCGCCACGCAGCTCATAGCCAGCCAAGTCAGAACTGAAGCCCGGCTCACGGTAAGGAAAACCTATCATTGGGAGACCGTTCTTGTTCTTCTGGTCGGTGACGATGGCAATATGCCGCTCGAACAACTGAACCGTCTCACGGCTGATGCCACGTTCCTCAAAGATTCCCATGGCATAGTCCATGTTCCTTGAAAGAGGCTGCGCTGTGTAGCGTTTGGGATTGAGCACCGGGTTAAGACTGCCGAGTCCGCTGTTATATCCACGGTCGTGGTTGTCCACGAGCGGCATGTTGGCAAAGTCTGCCATCACCTTGCCGATGACCTCCCACTGGTTCCTGCCATAGATGTTGAAGCGGCCCAGGTTCTCACCGATGAAGTCCACCACGTCACCGCGCTTTCCCGAATTGCGGTGGAAGTACTTCTGCCGTTCCTTCTCCTGCGGATGTGAGATGACGATGGTGTCGAGCTTCTCTCCCTTGCCGTCGGGCAGAATAAGTTCGATGTACCGTCCCACGCCCGCCTGTCTGTTGAGCTTGTAGCCGAGCGAGAAGGCAACGTCATCGATACCCACCCTCGGCTTCATCTCTTGAAAAGATACGTAAGACATAGGCTTGTAGTTTGAAGGTTTATAATTGGTCTGCTTGTAAAAGCAGCTTGCATAGAACATTTAATGTAAGCATGTAAAACTCACAATTTCAATCTTTTTTTCTCGTTGTTCTGTTGCTTCTGCTCACGTATCTCACGCACTTCTCCTGCGAACTTTCTTGCCACAGTGTCGTGGAGCATCTGGTCTTTCAGCTCACCCGTGGGCATCATCTCATACCTGATACCCGTAATCTTGCTGATGGGCTTCATGCCAAGGTCCTGCCCCTCAAAGGTAGCTCGCACCGCATAGCCGCCGTCCATCCGCTTGTAGATGGAGGCACTGTCGAACTTCGCCGAGAGCGCGATGTCATGCGGCTGCTGCCACTCCTGCTTGGCGATGTTCGCCTGCAGGTCCACCTTACTCATGTTGGAAGAGAGTATCGGACGCTCGCCGAGGGCTATCTTTTGCTCGTCAATCTTCTCAAGGATCATCTTTGAAGCCTTGTTCACGTCCGCCATGACCGAAACGATGAACTTCGGCTCCTCACGCAGGGCGTTAATCCAACCGTCCATATAAGCAGCATTGTTGTTGAGAATACGCTTGTCGAAGCCCAAAGTATTGCCTACCATGGCAGCCGTGAGCTCGGCGACCAGTTCCTCCTTGGCATACTTCGCGTCACCAAACTTCGCGCCCTTGTCACGGTTCAGTCGGTTGGCAGTTCCTGTGGAATGCGTCATCTCGTGGAGAGCCGAGGAGTAATACTCCATGCCATCCTTGAAAATCTCCTCTGCGTTCTTGCCAATGTTAAACTGCTCCTTCATGGGGATGATGACCATGTCGCGCGCCGGAGAATAGTATGCCCCGTCCACAATACGGTCGTTCTGTACCCTGCATATCCACTCCTGCCGCTCGAACATACGGTCAAGCGCTCGGTTCTCGTACATGCCCTGCGTGTCACGCAACTGCGGCCCTTTGAAACGGTCAACAA
This sequence comes from uncultured Prevotella sp., assembly GCA_900317685.1. Taxonomy (GTDB): domain Bacteria; phylum Bacteroidota; class Bacteroidia; order Bacteroidales; family Bacteroidaceae; genus Prevotella. The sequence continues at coordinate 5,887 of ONHQ01000061.1, read as the reverse complement.
TGGCATCGTACTTCTCCTTGTTCACCTCTTCCAGATTGGTTTGGTCAACGTTGAAGACGGAGAAGGCACGGAGAAACGGACGCACCTCGCACTTGGCCTGCTCGCCGCGGCTCATCTGCTTGTAGTCCGCCTCGGCGACCCGCTTGCCGCGCTCGTCCTTGATATTGAGGTCCCAGTAGATGACAGGCATAGACTGCGCACCCTTCTTGATACGGAGATTTTCCTTCTGCGCCTGCATGAAAGTCATATAGACAGGCGTGCGGTAGGCATTCATCGCCGTGTCCATCTGCAGGAAGAAAGAGTTCGTGCCCGAGTAGTTTCGACCGCTCAGGTTCTGCGGCATGCCGAGCATAGTGCCCTTGCCGTTCGTCCATCCCTGCCGCCAGTCGGAAGCCTTCATCGACTGCATACGCTCGACCATCATCTCAGTGAATTTCTCCACGGCTTTCTCTCCGCCGGACTTGAAGTCCCTTGCCGACTTTTCTTTTTTGTCTTGCATAGTGTCTGTGTTGTCAGGTTAGTGAAGAGTCCCGGCACCATCCTCGCATGGAGGTGCCATCGGGGGCTCTTGGTTAAGTTTGTTTTTGGTTTAGATTAGAATTGGTTGTTGAAGATATTCAACTAAACCGTTGCCAATTCCGGCCCGTCGCCATAGAGTTTCTCTTCCGTCTGCTCCAGATAGAGCTCGGCATTGTTGTCATCGGGCTCCACGCCGTGGTCATCGCACCACTGGATGTAGGGTGCTGCGTGCTCACTGCGGAGGGCAAGCTCACACCATCCAATCTTGCCGTCCTGCTTCAACTGTACGAGGGTGTCAAAAGATTCATTGTTCATAGTCATGTTGTGTTGTTAAGGTTAGGGAAATGTTTGTGTTGTGTCGGCCTGTCTTCTGATTGCCGGTATCAGACTTTCATGGCAGCTCTCTGTGTCTGCTTCTCAACCGCCATTGACTTGATTTCAGTGTTGAGGTATCGGGCGGCCAGCTGCTCCTTGGTGGCGGTCTTCAGTGTGAAGAGCGACTGCTTGTCGTGCCATGAGAGCACAGCCTTGCTCGTTACGCCCTTGTCGCCGAGGTCGGCCGATACCGTCCAGTCACCTTGCTGGCTTTTGGCAACACGGACTTCTTTGACACCGGCATTCTCAGGCAGACGGAACTGGTTGTAGAAGGAAGCGAGGTGCAGCTGCTCCCCGAAGTTCTTCTCCACGAGTTTTGATGGCGTTGTCACTCGGTCAAAGTAAGCATTCAAGTCCTCCTTTGACATCGTGCGCGACATCTTCTGCTCGCCCACCTGCGTGTAGAGTTTGTACTTGCCCACGTCCTGACGCTGCTCGTCATGCTCCTTGTAGACCACCATCTTCTCGATGACGCGTCCGTCAGAGAGCTTGTTGTCAGCCTTGTACTCCTCCGGCGTGACCTTCTTGGCCAGCTTCGTGGGGTAATAAGTCTGCATCAATGCCTCTACACCTATCTCGCGTTTCTGATAGGCAGCGACATCCTCCGGCTTCATGAGCTGCGGACGCAGCTGCTGACCATCGAGACGGGCGGTAAAGTACCACTTGTTGGGGTCTTGATTGCTTTGGAAGGCGTGTCCGTGAGAAACTTTCTCGCCATTGACGGTCACCATCTGCGGCTCACGTGGCTTGTGAACTTTCTGGCCAGCGGACTGCTCCGCTGATTTCTCCACGGCCTTATCCTCTTTCTTGGTCTCTGCCTTCATCTCGGTGTTGTCAACCTTGGCATCCTTAGCCTTGGTCTTCTTCTTTTCTGTTTTCTTTTCCATAGCATCGGTTTGAGTTTGGTTCTTGGTTTGGTTTGTAGTTTGCTTCCTGCCCAGCTCCTGCATATCAGCAAACGCTACACGATTGCCAGCCCGGATGAGTCTTGGCAAGTAAACGTCGAGCGCATGATGAGGAAACTCCGCTATCAGCTCACCGTCCTTCTTGAATTTTGGCTTCTGTGCCGGGATCTGCAGCGTGTCGGACACCTTCCGTGCATCCTCATTCAGCGAGCGGTAGAAGTCACCGTTGCGCATAAGGATCAGTGCGTCGGGATGCTTGCTCTTGAGTCGCTTATACACCGCCAATGGTGTGTCGGTCTTGTTCTTCACCTGCTTCTTCGTGGAGTTGGCAGATTGCTTCATGTCAGAAGGCTGTTCTTGCATTTTCTTTTCCATGTTGGTAGCGAGTTGGTTAAACTGGTAGTTCTTGTTAGTCAGATGGTTCTTGGTATGTCCGAGGACGGCGAGCATCGTGTTCGGATGACCTACAGCCTTGATGGCGGCACCTGCGGTATAGCCGGTGTCCAGCACGTTGTCTATGACGATGGGCGTAAACTGCTCCGGCACTTGTCTGTACAGATTGAGTTTCAGGTATATGCCCTCCGGCTTGAGGTCGTTCTTCTTGGCATAGTGCAGCGGCATGTGCGGTCGGCAGGAAAGGATGTCCCACGTCGGGATGCCCGTCCTTCGGGAAATCTCATTGGCGAGCGTTTTGGTATAAATAGCCCTGCCACGATGGTTTGGAATGGGCACCAGCACACAGTTGCGTCCTGCCGCCATCTCCCTTATCCCGTCCGCCATCATCTCCGCTGCCTTGCAGATGCTTGCATAGTCACCGTCCTTGAGCCCGTGCGCCAGCTGACGCACTTTCGGATATGGAGCTACGGAGGTGAACGTACATTCTTGCTTGTTTGACATGATGATAGGTTAGGTCTTAGGCTCATAGGTTTGTAGTTGAAGAGGATTAGGGACTAAGGTTTACATGGACAGGCCTTTCTTCTTCTCCTCTTTCTTGTCAATCTTTTCCCTCTCGGTCATCTGGACGCTCTCCTTATGGCGCAGCCTGTCAACCACCTGCTTGTATTCCCACCGGTTCTCGTCCGTCTGCACGTAGCCCATGTAGCCCTCGTGCGCGTCATCATAGCGGATGGCCTGCTGTCGCTTCCATTCCTCCATGTCTCCACGCATGACCTTGAAGCCCTGCGGCTCACGGAGGTCAACGCCCACGGTCACTTTCTGGTCACCGACTTCCAGCTCTACCGGCTTGCCCAAGGCGGCAGCTTCCTTCTGTCCCCATCCGAGGCCAATGTCCTTGACTTTCTCCATCTCGGCAAGCTTTTCATCAAATTTAACACTTGCCACATCACGGCGCATCAGGGAGTTGGTCTCCTTGTCTAGCTGCACGTACCGCATCTTACGGTTGTCGCCCTCCTGGAACTCCTTGCGGATGACCTCGCCACGGCGCACACGCTCCAGCTCGGAGTCAGTGAGGCCAAGTTTGTTGTCAATCTCCTTATGCACTTGATACGCAATCAGTTGCAGGTTGTTGTTCTTGTCTCTTACAAGCTGAATTTTCATCGGTACAGAAACACTTGAGTTGTCTCCGACGGGCACGTTGACACGCATGAGCGGAGAGATGCGACCGTTGAGGATCGGGTCGCGGAGTTCCTTGGGCATCCTCTCCAAATCCTTTGGGAAAATACCGATTTTTGCAAACTTCTCGAAAGGTACAGGTTCTTCTTTCATAGTCTTACGGTTTGGTTATTCTGTTGGTTAGTACTATCTTTGCACAAAATCTATGTAACACACAAACACATACTACTGCCATGAGACAATCAATAATGTGCCTTGCCGTCATGCTGCTGTCCTTTGGGTGCCTGCATGTATCGGCGCAGTTCCACACGATTCAGTCCGTCGGCCCTGATGCCGACACGTTATTCATTTCCACGGACCCTTACGTCCGTGATGTAATTTCTGGGATGAAGGAGAAGGAATCACCTGAGAAGAAAAGTCTCCTTCAGCTTTTCAGTTTTGGTTTGACCACTGCAAAGATAGGCAAACATCAGTCTAGAACCAAAAAAACAGAGGATTTTCTTCAAAAAAATAGCAAAAAAAGTTTTGAGGAAAATGAAAGTCCAATGCAAATTCAGTCTAAAAAAACGCTTTTAAGCCCCTCGGACAGCATGATTTTTCACATCATCAAAAACCGCCTAACTGTCTGTATGCCATTGGATTTAGTAAACGTCAACTCACCCTATGGCTACCGCTCAGACCCCTTCGCCAAGTGCAGGAAGTTCCATGACGGCGTTGATTTGCAAGGTGGCCACGATGTCGTCTACTCCATGTTGCCGGGAATCGTGGTGAAAACGGTGCGCAGCGACACCGGTTACGGCAACTATGTCATCCTTGACCATGGAACCATGCGATGCCTCTACGGTCATCTCAGTGAGATTTACACCCAGCAAGGAATGGCGGTACAGGCCGGAACCATCATCGGGCGCGTCGGCTCCAGCGGACGCAGCACCGGCAATCACCTGCACATCCGCCTTCAACGTTTGGACGGAAACGGCACTTGGCAAAGCACCGACCCGCTGCCACTGCTCCGTGCGCTCCATGAAAAAGTCATGGAGTGCGACAGGCAGTTGGCAAGGCTGAGTGGCATAGAACAAGAAGTACCAAAGCTAGACGAGCTCACAATTGCCAACCTCTATGCCGCCCTCCAACGCCATGGCATCAAATACCCGAAGATTGTCCTTGCCCAGGCCTTGTTGGAAACCGGTAATTTTCGTTCCCGTCTATGCCGTGAGGGCAACAACCTCTTCGGCCTCCGGCATTCCAAGGGCTACTATAATTTCGACCACTGGGAAGAGTCCGTGATAGCCTACCGCGACTGGGTGCAGTACAAGCATCGGGACGGTGAGGGCTACTATACCTTCCTCAAGCGCATCGGCTATGCCAGTGCCAAGGACTATATATATAAGGTGAGGAAGATTGCCGACCGGTTATAAGGACATCCAAAAATCAAAAGCCTGATGCAGTTTGCATCACATACTATGTCTGTTCTTATATGTGTCATTCTACATTCTGGTTTTATTAGAAATTCACTGAAACAATCCAACAATCACTTTTCGAAAAGTTATTTTTGCCTTGAAATTCGCTTTTTAAAAAGCTATTTTGTATCTTTGCACCATCATCAATTATCTTTGACTATGGAGCAACAAGACATCTTCCCACTTCTGACCGTCTATCATCGCCGGCTGGCCATGACAAATCTGCGCTTTACACGTTTTTTGCATGAAAGGATCAACTGGAAAACGAGGCTGATAGGTATCCGCGGTTCACGGGGAGCCGGCAAGACCACGCTGCTGCTGCAACACATCAAAAAGAACTTTGGCAACGTCGACGACGCGATGTGGATCTCGTTGGACAATATTTGGTTCAAGACGCACAGCCTGACGGAACTCGTGGAGTATCTCTACAGCCACGGACTGAGATATCTTTTTGTGGACGAGGTACACAAATATCCGGACTGGGCCATCGTGCTGAAGAATCTCTATGACAGCTATCCCGATCTGAACATCGTCTATACGGGGTCGTCGATGCTGGAGATAGACAATTCCAAGACCGACCTGTCCCGTCGCCAGTCACTATACACCCTGCCCGTGATGTCGTTTCGGGAATACCTTGCCTTTACGAATGTCATTGACGTGCCGCCAGTCTCGTTGGAAGAGTTGTTGGAACGCCACGTCGCCATTGCCATGAACCTGACAGCCAAGGTGAAAGTGCTCAAGGCGTTCAATGAATATCTGGCCAAGGGCTGCTATCCCTTCTTTTTGGAAGCGGGCGAGGATTACGAGATGCGGCTTGCCGTAGAAGCCGTCAAGCGCCTGTTCCCTATAGAGGGCTACGAGGCTGTGGCAATCGTTCCCATTGGCCACATTGCTCCCGACTGTCCGCATCCGGAGAAGAAACGCAAGGAGATAGACGAGATATTCAAAGAAATCTAATGCACAAAAGCTATGAGACCATATACCATTTGCCACATGATGGCATCGCTCGATGGCAGAATAGACTGTGACATGACCGAGCAGATTGATGATACCAATCAT
>ONHQ01000065.1 GCA_900317685.1 uncultured Prevotella sp. | reverse complement strand
ATGACGAATACTTCAAATTACTATTGTTAGGCATGAAGGACGAGACTGTCAACACAGAATAGCTTGTGTGCCTACCAACGAGAAAAGCGGAAGAACCATTTTTATAATGATATTTGGAATGAAGAATAGTATTATTATGCGGAGTATCGTATCGGCTCACGTACTGTTTTCCATATTGTTTTTGGGAAGTTTGTCCTTTGTCACAGCCTCTTGCAGTGACAGCAATGAGTCGGAAGATCCACAAGTGAACCCTGTTCATAAGGGATTTTCTTTCACAGTGGTGCCATGGGGCGGTGATGCCAATGGCAGCACGCGGGGTGCTGTCAGCAAGGCACACAACATTGGTAGTGTGAACGTCGGGAACAATATTTCCGGTTTCGTAAGCATGGTCAATGAGAAACCAACGGCAGTGACAAGAGCTGCTGACGGCAACACTGACGCCGTCGCGGACGGCGATTACACGATTGTGGCGTATTTGAAGAATAGTGATGGTTCCTATACGAAGTCGCGTGAACTTGCTGTAACAGGTAAGAATGGAGTTTTCACCAAGACAGACGGCAGTGAGGCTCGTTTCAGCTTTTTGCCAAATGGCACCTACAAGTTCATGTGCTTTAATCAGTATTTCACGCTGTCTTCCGACGGCACCACACTCTCTCTTACCGATGACGACAATGCTGCGGAGAACGCTTTAGTAGGCTATTCAAGTGATGTGGAGGTGAAAAACAACACCACGGATGTCGCCTTTGCCCTCAAGCATCCTTATTCTCGCTTCAAGATCAGGTTGGCAGGCACGGACATGACGCTGTCCAGCAGAAAGGATGTAGATCACTTTGACCGCGTCTTTTCATCTACTACAGAGTTTTCAAGAATCAACTTCGACAATACGAAGGGATATGCCGGGAACCTCTCCGTGAAGGGGGGCAACATGGATGTCAAGCCGTTCAGTGCTTCATCTTCTTCCACGACGACCGAAGACAAGGGTACGTTCACGTTCACGGCTCCTCTTGCCAAGACTTCTTTCAACGAGAAATATGGTGCGAATGTAGCCTTGGCTGTGCCCACATACGCCAATAGCACTTATTATCAGGCATCGGAACAGACGGCTTATTGCTATGTGCCAGCAGGTATGTCTCCAACTGGCATCAAGCTCAACATTGCAGCTCCGGGCACAACGGTGAACGGTGTTGAATATAAAGACTCTCTCTATGGTGAGCCCCTGTCAGGGTCTGCCATCTCGATTGCCAACAATGCTTCGCTATCGTCGATGCTAGCTGGTCACTCTTATATCTTCACGATCAACTTGACGTATAACTATCGCTATGTCTTCAGCGACTATACTGTCGGTACTTTAGCTGAAAATCCGGACAAGCAACCGATAGCCCTCGTAACAAGCAGCAAGACGAAAACAGCCATGGCCCTGCATGATGCTTACTATAACGGGGCAGCGACAATGGGTTGGTCTACGTTGACATCAACGCCACAGCAAATCAACAAGCAAACGTATAAATTGGATAAATCCTTCTTCACAGCGTTTCATGGGTGGTACGAAACCTATTTGGCATCATGGTCAAACGACGGAAAGACGGTGAAAGCAACGAGCACTGATTTCCCTGCCTACTATGCTGCAGCGCATTACAATCCAGATGCTCCATCCACGCCTAAAGAAAACATAGCAGATATATCAGCAAACGACAGTACGAAGACATGGTACCTTCCTTCGTATGGGGACATCAATATCCTTTATCAAGGTATTGGAGGTGGAAAATATTACGGCTATGCAAGTAGAAATAAAACACCAGTTAAATCATTTTCCTATTTCTCTATTAACCAATGCTTTCCATGGAATGGCTGCAGAATTATGTTAGCACTGGAGCAAGCTGGTGGCGACAAGTTCTCTTCTGGTGGCAGTTATTGGCTAAGTACGCAGTCGAGTTATTATAGTTCTTCCCATTCTTCTGGATCCTATCCGGCAGGCAGAATTACGGTATATTATAAAGGTACGGGTGCTCAGTATGATGCTATCGTTACCGCTGATCAGTCAATAGTGGCGTCCGGTTCTAAGTTTTATGTCCGCCCATTCATCCACTATTAAGGACTGAACACGCTTATCAGCAATCACTCTGACTTATCAGAAACAGAATCGCGAAGATTCAGCCATGCGTATAGCAGGTTGGAGCTTCGCGATTTGTTATTCGTGTCAGTTTGTGTAGATTCGTGGATTGATCTTTTCCACGAATCTACACTAATCTTCTTTATTCCATCGAAGGTGGAGCGTTGAAGTCAGAAATTCGCGTTTTTTCTTTGTTATCTCACTTGTTTGCATTAACTTTGAGTTTTCAAAACGACGAAAGACCTAAGTATGATGACAGACAAGACGGAGTTTGACGACATCCGACCCTATACCGACGACGAGATACCGGCAGCCATGCAGCGCATCGCCGCGAGCAGCTCGTTTCCGTTGTTGGCCACCTATGTCTATCCCGGCGAGGAGATAGACGACGTGCGCGAGCGCATCCGTGGCTACCGTACCATCCGGGAGTTTCAGTCCGAGACAATGCGGCGCGTCAACGAGCGCATCGTGCAGTGCACCATCGACGCATTCACCTGTTCGGGTCTTGACCGTCTCTCGCCCGACCGGCAATATCTCTATGTGTCCAACCACCGCGACATCATGCTCGACGCCAGCCTGCTGGAATACTATCTCGTCACCCATGGCTTCGACACCACCGAGATCACCTTTGGCGCCAACCTCATGCAGGGACAGCTCGTCATCGACATCGGCAAGAGCAACAAGATGTTCCGTGTGGAGCGTCCCGGCGGCAGCATCCGTGAGTTCTACCACCGTTCCGTGCATCTCTCCAACTACATCCGCCACGCCATCCGCGACAAACATCAGAGCGTGTGGATCGCACAGCGCAACGGACGCACCAAGGACGGCATGGACCGCACCGACCAGGGCATCATCAAGATGTTCTGCATGAGTGAGGCCGAGGATAAGATACGGGCGATCAGCGACCTGCATGTCGTACCCGTCGCCGTGTCGTATGAGTGGGAGTCGTGCGACATCCTCAAGACTTTGGAGCTCTATGCCTCACAGTATGCGCCCTACACCAAGAAGCCCGGCGAGGACCTGAACAGCATTCTCACGGGTATCGTACAGCCCAAGGGACGCGTGCACTTTGAAATCTGCGAACCCCTCTCGGAAGTGGAACTGCGCACCCTTGAGCCCCTGACGAGCAACGAATATCACAAGGCCGTGGCGCGGCTCATCGACCGACGTGTCGTCGCTGCCTACCGCCTCTATCCCAACAACTACATCGCCTACGACCTGCGTTACGGCACACAGAAATACGAGGATCAGTACACCGACGCGCAGCGGCAGGCCTTCCTCGGCCGGCTCAACATGCTCAACCGCTACGACACGTGCGACATCGATCAACTCAAGGACATCTTCCTCGGCATCTACGCCAATCCGATCGTCAATAAAGGACTGCTCAACGACGCTGCTGAACCCTATACCATCAACCATCAGGTTTTCAATCCATGACAAGTCTTCTGCTTCGTCTCTATGACCATTTCCGTCATCGCCGCCGTGCGCTGACGGTGTGGCTTGTGTTGTCCACCGCCGTGCTGGCTCTGCTGTTGCTGCATATCCATTACCAGGAGGACATCTCGGCCTTCCTGCCTTTCGGTCCGCGCGACCAGCAGTCCATGCGCATCTATCAGCAAGTGGCCGGTTCCAACCGCATCATCGTGCTCGTGGGTGCCAAAGAGCAACAAGGAGAAAAGAGCCGGACACGCGACAGTAAGCCCGATCCCGACTCTTTGGCTGCCGGTGTCGACGACCTCGTGGCGTGCTTGCGGCAGGCAGGCATCGCCGATAGCCTCGTCACCGCGCAAATAGACATGCAGGCCGCGGAGGACGTGGCAGCCTTTGCCTATCGTCACATTCCCTATTTCCTCACCGCGCAAGACTATGCCCGCATGGACAGCGCCCTGGCCGATCCGCAGTTTGTGGCGCGGCAGCTGGCCTATGACAAGCAGCAACTGCTGTTTCCCTCGGGCGGACTGCTCAGCAGCAACATCGGCAGCGACCCCCTCAACCTCTTCACGCCGGTCGTGGAGCGTCTGGCCCATCGTCAGCAACAGCTGCGCTATGAGCTCTACGACGGATATATCCTCACGCCCGACCAGCGCCACGCCGTGGTGACCATCGACTCGCCCTATGGCAGCAGTGAGACGGAGCACAACAGCCTGCTGATCCAGCGCATCAGCCGCGCCGCACAGCAGGCGTCGCGGGCCCATCCCTCGCTGTCGGTAAGGCTCACCGGCGGCCCCGTCATCGCCGTGGGCAATGCCCGGCAGATCAAGACCGACAGCATGGTGTCGGTGACACTCGCCGTGGTGCTCATCCTGCTCCTGCTGTGGTTCTCGCTGCGCAGCGTGCGCAACATCGTGCTCATCGCCGTGAGCATCGCGTGGGGCTGGCTCTTCGCCTTGGGTGCCCTTTCACTCGTCCACCACGACGTGAGTGTCATCGTCATCGGCATCTCGTCGGTGATCCTCGGCATCGCCATCAACTATCCCCTGCATCTCGTAGCCCATCTCAGCCATACGCCCGACGTGCGCAAGGCGCTGCATGAGCTCATCGCCCCGCTCCTCGTGGGCAACATCACGACGATCGGAGCCTTCCTCGCCCTCACCCCGCTGCGCTCCGTGGCACTGCGCGACCTGGGTCTCTTCGCCTCGTTCCTGCTGTTGGGTACGATTGTCTTTGTCTTTGTCTTCCTTCCCCATCTGGTGAAGCCGGTGGCGCCGCGGCCGTCAGAGCATCATTTCGCACTTCTCGACCGCATCAGCAACGTGTCGCTCCACGACAAGCGGTGGCTAGTCGTCGGCGTGGCGGTGATCACGGTGGTGCTCGGCTTCTTCAGCTTCCGCACGCGCTTCGATACCAATCTGAGCCATGTCAACTATATGTCAGACGAGCAGAAAGCAGATATGCAGACACTGCAGACGATGGTGGCTACGGGCGGCGATACCAAGACGGTGTATGTCGTGTCGTCGGGTCGCAATGCCGACGGTGCGCTGCGTGCGCAACAGCGGATGGCACCCGTGGAGCAGCAACTGCGCCGCGAAGGTAGGGTGGCGGCGGTGAACAGCTGTGCGCCTTTCCTCTGCCCGGTGGCTGAACAGCGGGCGAGGCTGGCGCGCTGGCAGTCGTTTGTCAGCCGCCATCGCGAGGTGCTGACGCGGACGCTTGCCGCCGAGGGCGGTGCCGCGGGCTTCGACGCTCATGCCTTTGACGACTTCCTCACGATACTTGGCGGCCGCTATCCCCTGCGCCCGGCTTCTTATTTCTCTCCGTTGACACGCAAGGTCTTGGCGGGTACGCTTGTCCGAGATGAGAAGAACGGCACATGGCAGTGTGTCGACGCGCTGACGGTGCGTGCCTCGCAACTCGACCAGGTGGAGAAGAGCCTGCGGCAGACCGAAACGGCAGCGGCGGGCGTGGTGGCCAAAGATGGGACTGGCGTGGCGGACGACAACTATCATTTCGAGATCGGCCGTCTCAACAGCGTCATCGCCGACACGCTCAACGACAACTTCAACTACATCGGATGGGCCTGCGGACTCATCGTCTTCTTCTTCCTATGGTTCTCCATGGGCAGCATCGAGTTGGCCTTGCTCTCCTTCCTGCCGATGGCGGTCAGCTGGATATGGATCTTGGGACTGATGGGACTGTTGGGTATCAACTTCAACATCGTCAACGTCATCCTTGCCACATTCATCTTCGGTCAGGGCGACGACTACACGATCTTCATGACCGAGGGCTGCCAATACGAGTACGCCACGGGTCGTCGCATGTTAGCTTCCTATCAGCATAGCATCCTGTTGTCGGCGCTGATTATGTTCATTGGCATGGGCTCACTGATCCTTGCTCGTCATCCTGCGCTGCACTCGTTGGCCGAGGTGACGATCGTGGGCATGTTCTCCGTGGTGGTGATGGCATGGCTGTTGCCTCCTTTCTTCTTCCGTTGGCTGACGATGAAGAATGGTGTGCGTCGCCGTCGTCCGCTGACGTGGCGCTCGCTGCTCTTCCCTCGCCGCTATCCCGAGGTGCTGCCTGCAGGTGCGTCGATGAAGGCGTGTCAGGACTATGTGCGCGACGTATATTACTATTGTAGTACGGACATCGTGAAGTCGGTGCGCCATGCGCTGCGCCACTACGAGGACCATATCACCGTGTCGGAAGATGGTAAGACGGTCACGGTGCACAATGACAAGTATGGTGCCGTGGCAATGCTGATGGAGTTGAGGAGAGAGACAGAGAAGCCTCACTGCCCCAGCAGCCTTACCCCCTTACCCCTCTCCAAGGAAGCCTCACCCCCTTACCCCTCTCCAAGGGGAGAGGGGAGTAAAATGCTGGATAAACAATTCCTATAGACGTATTATAGTAAGGCCGCTGAGGGCAGCGGCCCTCCCGGGGACGTTTCCGGGAGGTCCGCTGCCCTCAGCGGACAACATAGCAACTTCCAATTCCCAAATGCTGTGTCGGCCATTTGCAGGGTGCGGCCCTTGTGGCCGTCCGCACCCACCAGACATTCTTAAACATCATTGTGGCGGGCAAACGTCCGCGATAAAACAATAATTACATACAAGGGGTGCGGACGGCCACAAGGGCCGCGCCCTGCAACAAATCGGCAATATATGTTGGATAAACAATTACCAGTAGCCGTTTCATAGTTAGGCCGCTGAGGGCAGCGGCCCTCCCGGAAACTGCCCTCCCGGAAACTGCCCTCCCGGAAATTGCCCTCCCGGAAGCGGCTCTCTGCGGAAGCGGCCCCTGCGGACATTACATCTGTAATGACCCTTATATCATCGCAAAAATATTGTTTATCACTCATTTTACTCCCCTCTCCTCTTGGAGAGGGGTACGGGGGTGAGGCTCCCTCCTCTCCCCTTGGAGAGGGGTTGGGGGTGAGGCCGTTGGTTCCTGGTACATACTCGGTGACTGTCCGTATTTCTTTGAGAAGCAGCGGGTGAAGTACTTCGGGTCGTTGAAGCCCACGCGGAAGGCGATCTCAGAGATGTTGCGGTTGCCCACGTTCTCCATGAGGATACGGCGTGCCAGGTCCAGGCGGTAGTTGCGGATGAACTGCGTCGTCGACTCACCCGTCTCGTCGTTGAGTTTCCGGCTCACCGTGCTGCGACTCATGCCCAACTGATGGCAGAGCTGCTCGACGCCAAACTCCGGGTCGCTGTAGTTCAATTCCATGATCGACATCACACGATCCATGAACGAGTGTGAGGTGCTCTCTACCTGTTTCTTGTCGGCTTGCTGCGTCTTCGTCACGCTCTGCGTGTAACGTTTCTGGTTGCCGAGGATCGTCTGTACGCGTGTCTGCAGCTCTATCGGGTTCTCGCTCTCCTTGAGTGCCTTCTCGATAGGGCGGTAGAGGCGTTCCGCCTCACGGTCGCGCATCACTGCCAGACGGCGGCGATAGAAGTAGAAGATGGCCAGGGCGGCCGCTATGACCACGAGGAGCATAAACCACCAGCTCTTATAGAAATAAGGAGTGATCACCACGTCGATGGATATCGTACGCTGAGGATGCCCGTTGACCGTAGTGCCATATCCCACCTCAAACTGGTAGTGGCCCGGTGGCAGGGTAGAGTAGCGCACGCTGTGCTGTCCCGGTTTCAGACGTATCCAGTCGTTCTCATAGCCTCTCATGCGGTAGCTGTAGACCTCGTCGTGGCCACGCCCGTAGTCGAGAGTCGAGAACTCGATGGTAAACGATTTGTTGCTCTCGTGGAGACGGATGGTGCGCGCCCGTGCGATGTTCTCCTTCAGAATCGACGAGCCCGCTCTGATCTCCTCGTTGTCGACAAAGAGACGGGTAAAGCACAGGTGCGAGGCCGTGGCGTCCTGCCGGTTCAGTCCCATCAACGCCGTCAGACCATTGCATGAGCCGAGGTAGACGATGCCTTGCGGCGAGAGGATGGCAGAGTTGAAATAGAACTGCGAGCTGACCAATCCGTCGTTCTCATAGAAGTTGTCGAAGCTCTCCGCTTTCACGTTCATCATCGACAGTCCGTGGTCGGTGGTGATCCACAGCCGTCCCTTGCGGTCCTCGGCGATGCCCTTCACGGCGTTGCTTGGCAGTCCGTCGGCGGTGGTGTATACCCGGAAGTGATAGTCGCGGCCATGGCGTACCGCGCGGTAGAGGCCATAGCCGTTGCTGCCGATCCACAGCGTGCCGTCGCGGCCCTCGCAAAACGACTGTATCTTCTCCAGGATGCCGCTCTTCGGGTCGTCGAGTTTATAGGTGTAGTGGCGGTAGCGGGTGAACAGTGAGCCACGGCGCGAGGTGAGGTCCACCTGTATCATCCCCTGCTGACAGCCTACGAAGAGCTGGTGGTCGTGGGTGATGACGCTGCCGATGCATCCGCTGACCATGCGGTTGCCGGGGAAGGGATCGGTGAGCACGCCACGGCGGAAGTCATAGAAGAACAGTCCCACGTTGCTGCCTACCCACAGCCCCTGGTTGCGCTCGTCGACAGCCAAGGCACCGGTGAAGTCGAGCATCCGCTGCATGGGCGGCTGGATTGTCAGAGAACGTATCACCGTCGGGTGCTGCATGTCGAGCGAGCAGACGCCACCGCCCCATGTGCCGATCCACAGCGTGTGGTCGGCGTGGTCGGAGGTGAGCGTCGAGACGCTGTTGTGGGTCAGCGCAGAGTTGGCGGTGGTATAGTGGACAAAGGTGTTGGAGCCGGGTGCCTTGCGGTTGAGACCGCCCTCGACGGTGCCCACCCACAGTGTGCCGTCGTGCTGGGCATACATTGCGTTGACACAGTTGGGCGAGATAGACCCCGCGTCGCGTGGAGTGTTGACGTAGTTGACCAGATTGAGCAGACGCGGCGACAGCTTGTTGATGCCGCCCGACTCGGTGCCGATCCATATCTGTCCTTGCGAGACGAGGAAGCAGTTGATGAAGTTGCTCGTGAGCGGCAGGTCGGGGGTGGACATATTATAAGGAGTGATCCGGTGGCCGCGTGGGTCGTAGACATCCATGCCGCCCAACGTGCCGATGAGCAGCTCATGGTCCTCGCCGAGTGCGAAGCTTGTCACAAGGTTGTGGGTCAGGCTCATGGGCGTGGTGCCCTGCGCGAGATGTGTCTTGGCTTTGTCGTTGATATAGATGCCGGTGAAGGTACCTAACCACAGATGGCCCTGATAGGGAATGATCGAGAAGATGCCGCCGGTGATAGGCGCGAAGAGCGCGTTGCGGTTATGTGCGATGATGCGGTCGCCCTGCACGGCGAGCTGCACGATGCTGGTGTTGTAGCCCAGCCATACGTTGCCCTTTCCGCCGACGTCATACAGTGCCACGTCGGGAGCGTTGAGGCGGTAGGGTAGGGCGGCCAGCGCCACCACGGTGCCCGTCGTGTCGAAGGAGAGGCGATAGAGATGACTGATGGTAGCCACCCAGATGTTGCCCCGTCCGTCCTTGTAGGTTCTGACGCCGCTTTCGCGCAGCGTGCGCTGCAGCCGTTTGGTCAGCTCCGGTGTGGCGCATTTTGGCATCTGCTCTTTCATGTCGTCGAGGCTCAGCACCCCCGTGTAGTCATCGAAGGCGATCCACAGCCGGTGGTAGTTGTCCTCCACGACGTTCTTGCAGGAGTGACTGCGCAGCAGCGCACCGCCCCACTCTTTGCTGTCGAAATAGTCGAAGGTATAACCGTCGTAGCGTACCAGTCCGCCGGCACGTGTGCATACCCAGACAAAGCCATAGCTGTCCTGGTAGATGTCGTCGACGAAGTTGCTTGGCAACCCATTGTTCATGGCGAGCACATCGAGGTGATAGCGCTTCGGTTCGAAAGCGTTGAGCTGCGTCACGCTCCACAGCCACATCATGGCCAGGGCAAGCAGACGGAGGAATGTTGTCGTTCTACGATAATATGTGTTCAAGGCAGAAGGTATACTTTAGATGTTACCTGCAAAAGTAATAAAAAAGTAATAAAAAAGGGAGAAAGCATCAAATAAAAATCAGAAGTGCTGACTTGAGGGTCATTTTCTAACCCAAATGGTCAAGAACGTATGGCGCAGTGGATATTTTCCGTGGGTGGGGTATGAGTCTTCTTCTCTGATTACAGATCCGTAGTTGTTTCGAGGGGCCATAGTACAATGCTCTATAACCAAAATCAGGAAAACCTCTTTGCGTCAGCGCCACGGGCTGAGGCCCTTTGCCCTTTTCGGTTGGAGGGCTTATGAGAGGCACGCCTCTCACCGCCCTCCAACCGCAAATGGCAGATTCTCCTTCGTCGAATCGTGGCGCTGATACAAAGAAAACCTTAAAAACAGGCTACCGCGATGTAGCGTTCAATTCCCTATCTCTGATGTTAATTTCCTATTCCTATCTCTGATGTAACTTCCAATTCCTATCTCTGATGTGATGTATTATCTCTGATGTAACTTCCAATTCCTATCTCTGATGTGATGTATCTTTCTATTTCCAAATGCTGGGCCGCACCCTGCAAAGCGTCCGTCGCAGCATTTGTGATTTGGAAGTTGCAATGTTGTCCGCTGAGGGCAGCGGACCTCCCGGAAACGTCCCCGGGAGGGCCGCTGCCCTCAGCGGCCTAACTATGAAACGACTGCTCGTAATTGTTTATCCAACATATGTTGCCGATTTGTTGCAGGGTGCGGCCCTTGTGGCCGTCCGCACCCCTTGTATGTGATTATTGTTGTATCGGCGGATGTATTATAATGTCTGTTGGTTGCGGACGGCCACAAGGGGGGCCGCACCCTGCAAAGCGTCCGTCGCAGCATTTGGGAATTGAAAGTTGCCATGTTGTCCGCTGAGGGCAGCGGACCTCCCGGAAGCGGACCTCCCGGAAACGTCCCCGGGAGGGGCGCTGCCCTCAGCGGCCTTACTATGATACCTCTATAGGAATTGTTTATCCAGCATTTTACTCCCCTCTCCCCTTGGAGAGGGGCATGGGGGTGAGGCTGTAGGGCATGGGCTGATGAGGCTTTGATGCTTCGGCTGTTAGTCAACTTTGTTTGTCTGCGACATTGTAGTAAAAACAATAAAAAAGCACAATTTCCTTTGCTGTTACATCCATTTCGCTTAACTTTGCACGGGATAAGTGACGTTTTTATTGAGTTATTCGTAAAGATTTAGGCTATGGAAGAAGAGAAGTTTGTGTTTACACCGGATGAACTGAGGGAAACTAAGGAACTCCATGACGACCTCAAAGAGAAGCTCGCCGACAGCTTGATGCCCGGCGACGATGAGCACCTGACGGCTTTCATAGAGCGCACGATGCGGCAGGGTGGCGTCTGCCGTGATGTCTTTGGGCTGAACCCTATCCTCACCTCCTTGCAGACTGCACGTATCACCGTCGACGAGATAGGACTGCGACGCGACGGCGTCATCGCCACCATGCTCTATGGCTGTCTGGGCGATAACATCGAGGCCGTGGAGGAGATACGCAAGGACTTCGGCGACGACGTGGCACGCATCGTACACGGACTTATCCGTATCCAGAAACTATACGAGAAAAATCCCGTCATCGAGAGCGAGAACTTCCGCAACCTGCTGCT
This sequence comes from uncultured Prevotella sp., assembly GCA_900317685.1. Taxonomy (GTDB): domain Bacteria; phylum Bacteroidota; class Bacteroidia; order Bacteroidales; family Bacteroidaceae; genus Prevotella. The sequence continues at coordinate 2,918 of ONHQ01000065.1, read as the reverse complement.
GAGCTTCGCCGAGGACATGCGCGTGATACTTATCATGATTGCTGACCGTGTGAACATCATGCGGCAGATACGCGACACACCCAACAAGGAGGCTCAGCACGAGGTCTCGGAAGAGGCCAGCTATCTCTATGCGCCACTCGCCCATAAACTCGGACTCTACACGCTGAAGAGTGAGCTGGAGGATCTCTCGCTCAAATACCTTGAGCACGACGCCTACTATATGATTAAGGAGAAGCTCAACGCTACCAAGCAGGCGCGCGACGCTTATATCGACCGCTTCATCGGACCTGTCAAGGCACGACTCGAAGAGGCCGGACTGAAGTTTCACATCAAGGGGCGTACCAAGAGCATCCACTCTATCTGGCAGAAGATGAAGAAGCAGCAGTGCGGCTTCGAGGGTATCTACGACCTCTTCGCCATCCGCATCATCCTCGACTCCCCGCTGGAAAAGGAGAAGCAGCAGTGCTGGCAGGTATATTCGATCATCACCGATATGTATCAGCCTAACCCGAAACGACTGCGCGACTGGCTCAGCGTGCCGAAGTCCAATGGCTATGAGAGCCTTCACATCACGGTGCTCGGGCCGGAGAACAAATGGGTTGAGGTGCAGATACGTACCGAGCGCATGGACGACATCGCCGAGCACGGTCTCGCTGCGCACTGGCGCTACAAGGGTATCAAGAGCGGCGGACAGATGGACGAGTGGCTCGCCAACATCCGGTCGGCCCTCGAAGCCGGCGACGGACTGCAGGTCATGGATCAGTTCCGCATGGACCTGACTCCCGACGAGATCTATGCCTTCACGCCGAAGGGCGACCTCTTTAAGTTCCCCGCCGGTGCTACGGTACTTGACTTTGCCTATCGCATCCACTCCAAGATTGGAAACAGCTGCGTGGGCGGACGCGTCAACGGCAAGGTGGTGTCTATGCGCCAGGAGCTACACTCGGGCGACAGTGTGGAGATCATCACGCAGAACAACCAGAGCCCGAAACGCGACTGGCTGAACATCGTGAAGACCTCAAAGGCGAAGTCGAAGATTCGCCTGGCACTGAAAGAGACACAAGCCAAAGACGGACTCTATGCCAAGGAGTTGCTCGAGCGCCGATTTAAGAACAAGAAGGTGGAGATGGAAGAGAGCGTCATGGGGCATCTCATCAAGAAGATGGGCTTCAAGGAGACGTCGGACTTCTATCGCCAGATCGCTGACGGTAAGCTCGACCCCAACGAGGTCATCGACCGCTACGTGGCGGTGCGCGACCATCTGCAAAACGCTACCAAGGAGCACGAGACGGTGTCGGCAGAGAACTTCGCCTATGAGAGCCCAGATGAGGAGCTCACCCGCAGCGACGACGACGTGCTCACCATCGACCAGAACCTCAAGGGCATCGACTACCAGCTCGCGCCCTGCTGCCATCCTATCTATGGCGATCCTATCTTCGGCTTCGTCACGGCGGGCGGCGGCATCAAGATCCATCGCACTGACTGCCCCAACGCGGCAGAGATGCGACGCCGCTTCGGCTACCGCATCGTCAAGGCACGGTGGAGTGGCAAAGGACAGTCGAAATACGCCATCACCCTCCGCGTCATCGGCAACGACGACATCGGCGTGGTGAGCAATCTGACTAACGTCATCTCGAAGGACGAGAAGATCGTGATGCGGTCGATCAACATCGACAGCCACGACGGCCTGTTCTCCGGCAACCTCGTCGTACAGCTTGAGGACACCACGCGCCTGCAAAGTCTGATCAAGAAGCTAAAGGCTGTGAAGGGCGTCAGGGATGTGAGCAGAATATAAGTACGGCCTGCCCTACAGCCTCACCCCCTATCCCCTCTCCAAGGGGAGAGGGGAGTAAAATGCTGGATAAACAATTCCTATGGCCGTATCATAGTAAGGCCGCTGAGGGTAGCGGCCCTCCCGGGGACGCTTCCGGGAGGTCCGTTTCCGGGAGGTCCGCTGCCCTCAGCGGACACCATTGCAACTTCCAATTCCCAAATGCTGCGTACGTTTTGCAGGGTGCGGCCCTTGTGGCCGTCCGCCGATAAAACATAATTACATACAAAGGGTGCGGACGGCCACAAGGGCCGCGCCCTGCAACAAATTGGCTATGGCGGACAATCGCAAGAAGATGCGGTTCATGGGATTTGATTACAAGGCCCAAGGATGTTACTTCATAACGGTTGTGACATTCAATCGCATCTGTCTATTTGGACATATCGTAAATGATGAAATGATTCTGAATGATTCGGGAAAGATGATCGACGACATTTATCACAAAATAGAAGATAGGTTTCCACAAGTTAGATGTATGGATTCCGTCGTGATGCCCAACCATTTCCATTGTATTCTCTATCTTGATAGGGAAAATGGCGATAGCATCTCAAAGGTGATGGATTATTTCAAGTCAATGACAACCAACGAATACATCAAGGGCGTGAAGGAAAAAGGATGGAGACGCTTTGACCGTCATTTATGGCAACGGAATTATTGGGACGACATCATCTGGAACGGCCGGCAGTTTGAGTATGTCCAAAATTACATTGCATTCAACCCAAGCAGATGGAACAAGGATCATATCAATCTGCAACATGATGAAGATGTTGACCACATTTTGAGCCAGTTCAAGCAATTAAAATAATCTCAAATGCGGCGGACGCACCCTGCAACAAATCGGCAATGACTATGGTACGGCTGCTGGAAATTGTTTATCACTCATTTTACTCCCCTCTCCCCTTGGAGAGGGGCACGGGGGTGAGGCTGCAGGGCACGGGGGTGAGGCTTCTTGGAGAGGGGCACGGGGGTGAGGCTTCTTAAAAAAATGAGGTTCTTCCGCTTTTCTCGTTGGTAAGGCATGTTTTCAATAGTTTCCCAAAACAAAAAGAAGCCTAGTTCCGTTATATATTTGTATTCACCACAAATC
>ONHQ01000067.1 GCA_900317685.1 uncultured Prevotella sp. | reverse complement strand
GGCTATCTGTGGGAACTCACATCTGCACGCCATGTTCGTGCATGAATATGCAGAATTAGAACGCCAAAAATTCACTTGCGAAAGTTGAGTTATATATATCCTACTGATAACTATACGTACAGACTTCCGAAAGAGGTTGCACAGTCGCTGGGGACTGTAGAGATTATTTCACATCGCCGGCATATCCGCCTGACAGTGCCAAAGATACGAAAAAAACTCGGTAGCTTATCACTTTTTCACCTTGTTTTTTTGCCTGCATCTGATTTTTAACACATTTGTGTCCCAAACGACAAAGCAGTCTGGTTGTTTGCCCTGACATAAAAGCCAAATGGTGTAAAAGACTCAGGTGCAGAAGTCCGTGGCTGGGCACCACGAAGACCTAACCGAAGATCTTCGGGGCAATGAATATTTCCCGTGGCCCATATCCTTTCAGAAATTGCCACAGAAGGCACATATTCCTTTCCTATCAGAGTCTTACATGTCTGAAGCAAAAGAAAATATCCGCCACAACCCACCTTTATCTCTTTGTTTTTTCGTAACTTTGCACATATATTATTATTTTTCGACAACATACCGGTATAAACGCATGAATATAGAAAAAGTAATCACTGAGGCCACCATTAAGGCCGTCAAAGAACTCTACGGACAGGATGTGCCCGAAAAAATGGTGCAACTGCAAAAGACCAAGGACACTTTCGAGGGCAATCTCACCCTCGTCGTCTTCCCCTTCCTGAAGATTTCACATAAGAAACCCGAGGACACCGCACAGCAAATCGGTGAGGTGCTGCAGCGCGACTGCGAGGCTGTGGCACGCTTCAACGTGGTCAAGGGATTCCTCAACCTCGTGGTGGCACCTCAGGCGTGGGTAAGCCTGCTCAACGACATCAACGCCGATGACAAGTTCGGCGAGAAGCAGGCTACTGCCGACAGCCCCCTCGTGATGATTGAGTATTCATCGCCTAACACCAACAAGCCGCTCCACCTCGGACACGTGCGCAACAATTTGCTCGGATGGAGCCTCTCGAAGATCATGGAGGCCAACGGCAATAAGGTCATCAAAACCAATATCGTCAACGACCGTGGAATCCATATCATGAAGTCGATGCTCGCCTGGATCAAATGGGGCAACGGCGTCACACCAGAGACGGCACACAAGAAGGGCGACCACCTCATCGGTGACTTCTATGTGCTCTTCGACAAGCACTACAAAGAGCAGTGCAACGAACTGAAAGCCAAGTTCATCGCTGAGGGCATGGACGAGGAAAAGGCTGAGGAAAAAGCCAAAAACGAGGCACCGCTCATCGTGGAAGCTCACGAGATGCTCGTCAAGTGGGAAGCCGGCGACCCGGAGATCCGCGCACTGTGGCAGAAGATGAACAGCTGGGTCTACGCTGGTTTCGATGAGACCTACAAGGCTCTCGGCGTGAGCTTCGACAAGATCTACTACGAGTCCAACACTTACCTTGAGGGTAAACGCAAGGTGGAGGAAGGCCTTAAGAAAGGGCTCTTCTTCCGCAAGCCCGACAACAGCGTGTGGGCTGACCTCACCAATGAGGGCCTCGACCAGAAGCTGTTGCTCCGCGCCGATGGCACCAGCGTGTATATGACACAGGACATCGGCACCGCTGAGATGCGCTTCAACGACTACCCTATCGACAAGATGATCTATGTGGTGGGCAACGAGCAGAACTATCACTTCCAGGTGCTCTCCATCCTCCTCGACCGTCTCGGCTTCAAGTGGGGTAAAGACCTCGTGCACTTCTCCTACGGCATGGTGGAACTGCCCAACGGCAAGATGAAGAGCCGCGAGGGCACTGTCGTAGATGCTGATGACCTCATCGCTGAGATGATCGGTGACGCTCGCAAGACCAGCGACGAGCTCGGTAAGTTCAAGGATATGAGCGAGGAAGAGAAGAGCGAGATCGCACGCATCGTAGGTCTCGGCGCACTGAAATACTTCATCCTCAAGGTCGATGCCCGCAAGAACATGCTCTTCAACCCTGCCGAGAGCATCGACTTCAACGGCAACACGGGTCCGTTTATCCAGTACACCTACGCCCGCATCCGCTCTGTGATGCGCAAGGCTCAGGCCGACGGCATTCAGCTGCCCGCCGCTCTGCCCGCCGACGCACCGCTCAACGACAAGGAGATTCAGCTCATCCAAAAGATGGACGCCTTCAAGGTGGCCGTCAAGGACGCCGGCGAGAACTACAACCCGGCAGGCATCGCCAACTACTGCTACGAGCTCACAAAGGACTTCAACCAGTTCTACCACGACTATAGCATCCTCAGCGCTGACACCGACGCCGAGAAGGTGACACGTCTCGTCCTTGCCAGCAACGTGGCCAAGGTCATCAAGAACGGCATGGAGCTCCTCGGAATCGAAGTGCCGGAAAGAATGTAATTATGACTAACGAGCCAGTATCTCCTCCCGACTATCGTCACGACACCGTGCTGCCCTTGCCTCCTGAGGTGAGAGCAGACGCGTGGGCTGTGGACGCCGCCTGTCCCGGAAACCCCGGACCAATGGAATATCAGTGCATCGACCTGGCTACAGGGGCGCAGGTCTTCCACTTCGGCCCCGTTCGTGGCACCAACAACATAGGCGAGTTCCTCGCCATCGTACATGCTCTGGCTCTCATGGACCAGCAGGGCATACACGACAAGGCTATCTACTCCGACTCGTACAACGCCATCCTCTGGGTGCGCAACAAACATTGCAAGACCAAGCTCGTGCGTGACGACTCCACAGCAAAAGCCTACGAACTCGTAGCCCGCGCCGAGCGATGGCTTGCCACACATCCCGCCGCCGTGCCCGTCATCAAATGGGAGACCAAGAAATGGGGCGAGATTCCCGCCGACTTCGGAAATAAGAAAAAATAGGTTTCTCTTACAGCTTTCCGGGAGGTCCACTTTCCGGGAGGTCCGCTACCCTCAGCGGACTAAGCCTTATATATGGAGGTCCGCGGACTAAACCTCATGCATTCGCTCTACAAGTTTATCGTCCGCTGAGGGCAGCGGACCTCCCGGGTAGCCGACCTTCCAGGCAGCCGACCTTCCAAGCAGCCGACCCCCCGAATAGCTATGACATAGGAGCTTTTGTTTTTAGCGATGAACGAGCTTCTTTTATCTTTATAAAAAGGACAACTCTTGTTTCATCTCTTGAAAGTAACTACTCCCCTCCCTCTTGGGGAGGGGTTAGGGGGAGAGGCTTCCTCCTCATCACCATTTCCCTCTTGGGGAGGGGGTTAGGGGGGAGAGGCTTCCTCTTCTTTGCACTCTTTGCCCCTTTTGTGCAGAACGCGAGAAAAAAGATGGCCTTTAGGCATACGCCTTCACGAAAAAACGCTTATCTTTGCCAATGAAGCCATAGAAGTGATTCTTTGGCAATACAGATAAGTCAACAACTAAAGACCCTACGACTATGATGCAAGAATTGATAGACACGCTCAACGATAAGCAGGCATCTCTCGTCATCCTGCATGAAGGAAAAATCTACTCCTTCGGTGGTCACGGCGTGCGCCACCTATATAATCTGATGAATGAGAAACCAGAACTATTCCTCGAAGCCAAGCTCGCTGTCAAAGCCGTGGGGCGCTCCGCCGCCAAGATGATGGTCGACGGTGGCATCACGGAGGTGTGGGCCGAGTATATCAGTCAACAAGCCTACGACCTGCTACGCGATGCCGGCGTGGTGGTGAAATACGACCATAAAGTCGACCATGCCACCTTCCTTGACATCTGGCGTAAGCTCGGTGAAGAAGCCGCATGAGGCACAAACAAGCGCTATCGCCCTTTACACACTCACCACGCTCCCACAACACGGGAGCGTGGGCAATGTCATGATTGAAAGAAAATGCCAAGTAAATCTCCAAAGCTCCTTCCGCTTGGCAATGAACCTATGTGTCTATAAGAGTGCATGGCCCTTCTATATTCGATATTCTTTTTTTACAAAACAACGTCACGACGGACTTTCATTCTAGAAAAACAACAGAAGCCAAACACCCACTTTTCCCTCCAAGCTTTTCCATTTCAGCCTTTTTTAAGGTACATCTCGCTTTGATGATCCGGTCATCACGCCGTTTTGATGGAAAATTCTCTAGAGAATTTTTCATCAAACCACCGAGATTTATGCATTAAAAAGGTACTTTCATGCATAAAATCCACTGTTTTTGCCTTGTTCCCTCAGCTTTTCGATAGAAAGGAAATAGCAAAAACTCAATTCGAAATCATAATTGTCTGAATATCAGAGCCTTGCCAAAACAGGCTCAAAAATCACAAAATTGAGAGCAAACAACCCTTTGGTCGAGAAAATCGCCAAGAAAATGGCCGTTTTTTGTCAGTTTTATCAACAATTCAAGAAGCGATGACAGTACAGAACCATCAGTGCCCTCATCACTTCCGACACATGATGCGACGGATATCTGCCAGGGTTTTATCAAACGGACCACTATGTTCCAGTTTGAGCGTACACATTGCGGCAGCGAAGCGACCAGCCTCCTCACAGCTTGCACCCTGCAGGCGCATCCACAGATAGCCCGTGGAATAGGTGTCACCGCAACCCGTCGCATCGACGAGCACCTCGGGCTTGTATGCCGGAACCTCATAGAACCGCCCCTCACTATAGATCAGCGAGCCATAACTGCCCAGCGTGATGATCACCTCTTTTACGCCCATGTCTGCTAACTGCAAGGCCACGGTCCGGGGATTCTTAGAATGAGTGATCACCTCCATCTCGTGCTCGTTGAGCTTCAGAATGTCAGTACAAGCCAGGATGCGCTCCTTATCTTTCCATTCCACGGCGCGCACCTCCTCGCCGACCACCTCGCGCAGATAGCCCTGCACATCGATGCTCACACGGCCCTTAGTAGAGAGATACTCCACCACCTCGGGCGAAAAGTCATCAGCCAGCAGGCTACCCAGGTGGAACACCTTCGCCTCCAACGGCTTCATCTCCTCCAGCGTGAATGGATCCGCCTGGGCCAGCACACGCTGCGTACGGTTGTCAGAGTTGGCACCATACTTGTTTTCGAAATACACCGTATGGCGACTGTCATAGCAGCGCACGTCGATGCCTGCCTGACGCATCTTTTCCACTTCCGGCAACTGACCTTTCCCCACTTTTGTCACCAGTTCGTAGCTCACCGTCTTCGGCAGTCGGCTGATGCCGTAAGACATATAAAAAGAGGTGCCACCGGCCATATAGACGGTGCTCTCCGGCGTGATGATCTTATCGCGGGTGATGTGCCCGATGCAGCAAATATCTGTCATATTAGTTGTTTATACATTGCAAAGATACTGCAAACGAGTGAAATAGCAAAGAAAAATGCATTTTTCTTTGCTTTTCCGAGTGCCGCGTATCTTATTCAAAGATACTGCAAACGAGTGAAATAGCAAAGAAAAATTCATTTTTCTTTGCTTTTCCTTCCCTTCCTCCCTTACTTCCTTTAAACTTTTAACCTAAAAAATTTGGATTTTCTCCAAAAACGTTGTACCTTTGCACTCACTATTTACATCGTTGTGCATTCATACGCACATGCCCAGATGGCGGAATAGGTAGACGCGCTGGTCTCAAACACCAGTGCCGCAAGGCATCTCGGTTCGAGCCCGAGTCTGGGTACAATATAAATCCCGTAAGTTCTTTTATACAAAGAGCTTACGGGATTTTTCGTTTCCTCTTGGGAAACATTTGAGAAACATTTCGGAAGGAGGTTAGTAATGTGGCTGCTTTAGAAAGTTTTGCAGTCTTTACTTTTTATGATCCTTACGCAATTTCTTTCTAATAGACCACTTCATTCTTCCACTTCTTCAATACATATGGAATGGCAAAAAAAAACGAAACTCTCCTCCTACTTCTGTGGATTTCACTTTATCGTAATCAATTTGTCTATCACGATGTCGTTGGTGTCGTTGGTGGTGATATGTACCTTTTTCGCACCAGGCACACCCATGTCTAGGAAGTCATAGCGATACCATCCGTCTCCCAAGGACTTTACTGACTTTATACGTGACGGCCCGTCTCCATCCTGGGCTCCCGAACGGAAGTCCCACGTGGCCAATCCGTAGCCGTCCATGTCATAGTCTCTCCTCAGCTTGGCCACCATGCTCTTTGAGCAGTGGCTTTCGATGTAACGGTCGCCTGCATCTTCCATTTCAGGAGAGGTGCTTGTCACATACCTGAAGATTTTTCTGATGATAGTCTCGGCTTGCTTGTCCATGGCAGCTGCCTGCTGTTTTTTAGCCTCCTCAGCTTTATTTATTGAGTCTTTCCGCTGCACGTTCAGCAAAGAGTCCTTTGCGGCACGGGCTATCGAGTCTTTCATCTGCTGCTCGGTCTGTTGCTGCCCGGCCTGATGTTTACTCCCTGACTGCCCGCATGAGACAATGGCCACAGACATCAATAAGAGGGGAAATAGAGATTTTGTCATTTTCATACTCAATATGTTCTTTGATAAGACTTACCATTCCGAAGGGAAATCAACGCTTACATACCATCCAAGCTTTGACTTGGAAACCATCAGTGAAGCTGTTCCATACTTATTTCCTTTGTCTTTTTTTCTCAGGAATTCCTTTGCTTTTTTCAGGCTTTCTTTGTCAAACACCTCAACCTGAAACCAACCAAAAGGACTATTGTCTGATTTGCCAACAGAAACCACGAGAGGCAGCCCGGACCCAGTCAGTCTTGATGCCTCTGTTGAGCCTCCCGCACCTTTCATCTCGCAATTTCTATAAAAATAATTTGAGTAGCCGAAAGGAACATCCTGGCTGAATGACGGTCCTTTCTTAAATCCCATGGCTGGGAGAGCGGGATAATGACGCCCATCGACTCCTTTCTTGCACACGGCATATATCTTGGCAATGTCAAACTCAGCCGCTTTCTTGGCGCTGGCTGTGGAGTCAGCCTTAGCCTTTGCGATAGAGTCGCTAACCATTTTCTGTTTGATTGAATCCTTTACAGCCTTTGCGATAGAATCTTGATATTTTTTCATCTCTTGTTTGGTCTGAGAGCCATTACCTTGCTTCGAATGATTGCATGCCATTAGCCCCAATGCCAATATTACACATGCGATAAAATAAAACTTTCTTATCATAAAATAAATACTTTTTGTATGATTATTGTATGCAATCCCCTAATATGAACACATAAACGAGTTTCGCGATCTCATTATCAATCATTTGTAGGGTCTACAGCTTAAATGTGCAAAAACATATCTAACTGATATACAAACAGTCAGGTGTTTGCCGAACATACCCAAGATAAAGGAGAAAACCATGACAGTTTTCACCTTTATCTTATATAATGTCTTATAGGATGAACGACTAATATAGCAGGTCGCTCTTAGCCTCCTTAATAGCTTTAAGAGTCTTCTTAACCATAATCACAATCACAACAATATCAAGGAGAGCAATCGGCTGCAAATCTTGAATGCAACCACAGATGAAAAATACCAAGATAGCAACTCCCAACGTGATGCCTCTCCAACCCTTTAGAATGTTGATTACATTCTCCTTGTATTCTTCCTTCTTCTGGTCTTTCTGTGCCTTCAGCTCCTCGTTCACCTTGTCGCGCAGCTCTTTAGGTATGCGAGTAAAGTTCTTGTAGTTCTTAGGAAGACGCTTGATGAGCGACACAATCATGTTTGTAGCTTGGTTGAGGGTCTTCGTGTCACCCGCTGCACAGATAACAATCTTCTGATATATCTGATCGGTTTTCTGCAACCAAACCTCCTCTTCAGCGCCTATCACGCCATCGTTGTCGTAAGCACTGCTTGAAGCCATAGACAACAGCTCGAGCAAATCCTCCTTGGTGTTGGGTACTGGGAAGATCTTGATGGTATTGAGACGTGCATCAAGATACTTGCGTTCTATCAATTGAGCGTCTTTCTCCATCGTGCGAACCAAGTCATCTCTCTCTTCGTTCTGTCGGTCAGAGCTTAGTACGTTGGCCAACTGCTTCACTGCACCTCCGCTGTTGTGGCGCTCTGAGAGAGCCTGCAACTGGCGGTTCTTCTTTTCTTCATGCTCAGCCAGCTCGTGAGCCTTGGCCTTTTCTATGTTCTGAAGTTTCTCAAAGAGCTGACTTGCTGACTGTACAGCCTCCACATTGCTGAATTCATATCCGCATTCGGGACACTTCGTGGTCAGAGCATTAATCATTGCGCCGCAAGCCGGGCATTTTCTTACCTGTCCGTATTTTGAGTTGGGCTTGGGAGCCGCTACCTTCTCCTGAGCCTTTCTTTGCACTTCATGCAGTTTGGCATCGAGTATCATCTCGAATTCGTCGAGGTCGGCTCCAGCTGCCTGTGCCTTTCGCATCAGCACAGAGCGTTCTTTGTCAGTGAGCACCCCGTCTTCCAAGGCATAATTAATGAGTTGTTCTAATTCTGGTGTTAACATAATTATAGCTTTTTAAATTAATAGTTCAAATATTGTTTATCCCCTGCATCTTGTAGAAGATTGCAAGATAGATGAGCAGCAACACACCGTTCACTATGACATAGAGTGGCATGTTCACCCCAAATCCCGCAAAGCAGAAATTGCTGATGAGGAATACGACGAAGAAAATCAAGGTCATCATCCTGATGTTCGTACCAAGTTTTCCCGACTCAAACTGCCAGCCTATCAGAGGACATAAGGTGGCTATGAAGCAGATGGCACTGCCTATTCCGCAAACCATGTCATTCTGATCTCCTTCGGCCACGTAGTAAGCAAGATAACCTATGAGGCATCCCACTACTGCACCTATAATTGTTAGAAACACGTTTGCTTTCATGAACTTAGGATTTTGAGGGGATGGGAGGTGGTGTTAAAGCAATAATTTTGAGTATCTCAGGAATCTGGCCGACGGTTTTCCATCCGGCCATTCCCGGCATCCAGGCAAGTGTGTCTTTGGTAACCTTCTTTTCGTCAACCAATCTAGCCACCTCACTCTCCGTGACAGGCCCCACCTGATTGCCGTCTATAGCAAAATATATGGTTTGCACTGGTGGAGCAGGCATGGTGTGTATAGAGCCCGGGACATGCATCTGGCTCATGGTCTGGTTCATCATTTGCACCATCTGCTGAGCCATCGACATCCCGAGGCCGAACTCTACCAGCCTGTCTATTGAGAAAAAGCTGTTATCATCCATACGTTTTCGTGTTTAAGGTTGTGGAGGAGTAGGCATTCCCGAGGGTGGAGGGGGAGGACAAGGAGCCGCAAACAGAGAACTGAGCTCCTGTACGTTGCCTGCCAAATCCCAGTTGGCCATACCCTGCTTCCACACATAAGTCTGCTTGGTGAGCTGTCCGCCCTGCGCCATCTGCTGCAGTTGCTGCATGTTGAACGGTCCTGCCTGCGCGCCATTCACGGATGTATAGTATTGCACATTGGGCATCGGTGGTGGCGTGTTCATGGCGTTCTGCATCTGCTGACCCATGTTGTTCATCATACCAGCCATCTGGCTGCCCATGGCACCGCCCATCATCATGCCAGTCATCATGCCAGCTGGGTTCATGCCGCCGTTACCCGACACGTTGCCCATCTGGCCCATGCTTCCGGCAGCTGTCTTAACCTGAATTATTCATAGAAATAAAAAAAAGAGAACGTTTCCTTGCATATATGCAAGGAAAGTATTATCTTTGAAGTGTCTAATAATCAAAATAATAC
>ONHQ01000068.1 GCA_900317685.1 uncultured Prevotella sp. | reverse complement strand
TGTGGGATGTTATGCGCCATTTTAAGCAGTACTTGGCCCAAGTCCTTTGTTTAAGTTACTTCTGCCCGGAAATCTATTAGGTTTTATAGAGGAAAGATACGACTTTTCTTGGTCATACCCGAATCTTCCCTACCTTTTTCTATCGCAAAGCTGAAAGGAAGACCGCCAAAACACATTTCCGCCCCCTCTTCGCTTTGAACTTTGAAATAAAAACGTTATCTTTGCAACGTAAGGATTAAAAAATGGAATTATGACAGCAATCGAACTAAAAGCATCCTTGCTCAACTCCATTAAGGAGATAGACGATGTCAACCTCATCGAGCGCATCAGCCGATATGTAAGAAAGGCTATCGGTGAAAACCAGAAGAACAAAATAACTAAGGCCGACTTGGTAATCGACCCGAGAGCCTTGGATATAATAAAGAATCTCAAAGGAGGCCCTGCTTTTGATGACAAGGCTGCCATTCATAAACATTGGGAGGAGAAATACAAATGATCAAGGCTTATCTGGATACTAATGTCCTTGTAGACTACTTCGCTCAAAGGTAGAACTTTTTTGTTGATGCAACTACTATCGTTAGTCTTGCCATCAACAAAAAGATAACACCTACAGAATTCCTTCATATTCTAATAACTCCCCCTTCCATTCTACATTAAATACATTTTCTAATATCTATAATCATTTAAAGTTATGCTATTATCCACCACACCGACCATCGAAGGTCATACCATTAGAGAGTATAAAGGCATCGTGACGGGTGAAACCATCATCGGAGCCAACTTCATGAAGGATTTCTTCGCCGGCATCCGCGACATCATCGGCGGACGGTCAGGCGGCTACGAGAAGGTGCTGCGCGAAGCGAAAGACACAGCCTTGGCAGAAATGCAAGAGCGCGCTGCCGCAATCGGGGCCAATGCTATCGTTGGCATTGACATCGACTATGAGACAGTCGGGCAGAGTGGCTCCATGCTGATGGTGGCCGTCAGTGGTACGGCAGTCATCATCTGAACCGATAATCCTGCTGCAAGTAGGCACTTCCTGCCCATACTTACCTATGGGCAGGAATTGGATGACTCATGATTTTCTTCAAAACGACTTTAACAAGTGTTAACCTCGTAACTATTCTACTTCTGCTTACTATTGGTTACCTTTGCAATAAATAAACAGAAAGTCACCATGAAGAAAGTAGTCAATCCCGAATATCTCACCTGTCCTATCCGTCAGGTCATCAGCCGCTTTGGCGACAAATGGTCGTTGCTTGTTCTCTATGAGCTCGACAAAAGCGATCGAGGAGTGATGCGTTTCAACGAGCTACATGCCCATATGAGCGACTGCTCGCAAAAGATGCTGTCCAAGACACTTAAGGAACTGCATGTAAGCCACCTCGTTGACCGGAAAGTCTACCCTGAGGTGCCACCGCGTGTGGAATACAGGCTCACCGATGTCGGCAAATCGCTCATCCCCGCCATCGACCCGCTCATAGGCTGGGCCAAAGAGCATTTCGATGAGGTGGTCAAGCCATAATCCGGTGGATGTCTGTCCTCACCTGGCGGATCGTCATCTACGGCATAGGGGGCGGACTCACTTTTCTACTTTCTTTCCTTCCTAAGAAATGACACGGCAAAATCAAGGATTTTGGTACGATCTTATCTATTTCTGAACGATTGTCGGTGGTCGTCATAAATAGGAAACTTTAATTTTGCAGGCAAAAACAAAGGAAGAATGAAGAAACGTATATTACCACTCACCGTCATTTTGCTTACTCTTTGTGCGGCTACTCAAGCGATCACTGCTCAAGTAGCACCTCAAGTAGAATCCATTGCATCCTCAACCGATTCGGAAACCGTCGTCAAGAGCGCACCGCTGTATGGCAAGACCATCAACGTCATTGGCGACAGCTATGTGAAAAACCACAAACATCCCTTTACGGAGGCATGGCACTATCTCGTTGCCGAGAAATACCACATGACCTACCGCAACTATGGGCGTAATGGCCGATGCCTGGTGTTCAACCGCGAGGCCGAGAAATGGGGCAAGCCCCTCTTGGATTTCTATAAGGAAATGAACGACACGGCAGACTACGTACTGGTCATTGGCGGCCATAACGACGCCGACTATATCGCGCGCGGAAAGGGCACCTTGGAGCAGTTCGAGACAGGACTGGACAGTCTCTGCCGTGGTCTCATTGCCAAATATCCCACGGCCAAGCTGGCCTTTGTCACACCCTGGCGCGTTCCACGTCCGTGCTTCAACGAGGTCATCGGCATCATGGTCAAAGTGTGTGGCAGATACTCCATTCCCGTCTTCAACGCCGCCGAAAGATCGGGCATCTATGTTTGGGATGCCCAGTTCCGCAAACTGTTCTTCCAAGGACCCAACGACACGGCTCATTTGAATGCGAGGGGCCATCGTCTGTTCATGCGCAAGGGCGAGAGCTTCCTGCTCGGTCTGTAAACGGCAGGGAGACAGCACCGAAAAGCAGCCTTGCATTGTGCTGTGGGGCGGGCCCATCTACCCGGCTTGCGTCCCCGAAGCCCTACTCTATTTTCCTGAAATATTTCTTCGGGATATTGCCCCACCATCTTGGTGGGCTGCTATTTCCCCTTGTTGATGATATAGATGCCCGCCGTAGCCAATGCGCCGGCAAGGACATATTTCCAATAGAACACTTCGTGCAGGCAGAGACAGGTGCTGGTCTACTTCACTACTTCATGCCTTGTCTATCTCCATCACATCAAGAAATTCATTGCGTTGCAGAAGACTTTCGAGAAATAAGCAAAAAGACAAAGAAGCGAGGGTATTGCTTGCATATCTGACGGATTCTGCTTAACTTTGCAGAAAACTCTGTCACATGATTCACTACATACCCTTACCACACGTCAAAGATGCTGTTCGTAGGGCATTGGCTTCGACAGCCATTGCCCTGCTCGCTTTTCTACCATCGCGAGGTCAGGAGCATGGCGTGCCACGCAGTCTTGCCGTAGCAAGGGCCAACCGCGTCAGCACCATCACCTACCAACTCGCCTTTGATATTCCCGACAACCTCACCCAGCCGGTCAAGGGACGACTGCGACTCTCTTTCTTGTTGTCCAACACCAAAACCGACCTGCCCCTGGACTTCGCGGGAAAAGCCGTACAACCTCTCGCCCACATCAATGGCAAGACCTTCAAGGCGAAATGGCTGGACGAGCACATCCTGCTCCCTCACCAAGTGCTGCGCCGGGGCATTAATGTCGTCGATCTGGCGTTTACCGCCGACGACAAGAGCCTGAACCGCCATGCCGACTACCTCTATTCGCTCTTTGTCCCAGCCAACGCCCGCACCGTGTTTCCCTGCTTCGACCAGCCCGACCTGAAAGCGATCTTCAGATGCAAGCTCCAAACTCCCAAGGGCTGGGCATCACGCTGCAGCGACTCCACCCACGTGCTGCCCACTTATCTGTTCTCGTTTGTGGCTGGTCAGTTCCAAACCAAGAGGGTCGTGCGTGACGGACGGCGGATGACTGCTCTCTACCGTGAGACAGATCCCGCTAAGGTGACCCAACTCGACAAATGCTTCGACGAGGCTGCTCTCGCCTTGAGATGGTTGGAGCGCTACACCTCTCGGCCCTGTCCCTTCAGCGACTACGGCTTCGTGGTGTTGCCCGGCTATCAGTTTGGCGGCATGGAGCATCCCGGCGCTATACAGTTTACCGACAGAGAGATCTTTCTCGGACCGCAACCCACTCCCGACGAGGAGATGACGCGCCTGCAGCTCATCGCCCACGAGACCGCTCACCTATGGTTCGGCGACATGGTCACGATGCGCTGGTTCGACGACGTATGGACCAAAGAGGTGTTTGCCAATGTCATGGCCAGCAAGATAGCACGCGAGCAGTTTCCCTTGATCAACCATGACCTGAACTTTCTCAAGTCTTATTATCCCAGAGCCATGTCGACCGACCGCACTCTTGGCACGCATCCAATCCAGCAGCCTTTGGACAATCTCAACCGTGCCGGACTGCTCTATGGAAACATCATCTACGAGAAAGCACCCATCATGATGGATAAGCTGGAGCAACAGATGGGACCCGACGCCTTCCACGAGGGACTCAGACGCTATCTCAAGAATTTCGCTTACGCCAATGCCACTTGGAACGATCTGGTCGCTATCTTTGACTCCGTAGCACCCAAGGCTCATGTGCGACGGTTCTCCGACGTATGGGTTCGCGAGAAGGGTGCGCCCGTCATCTCCTGCCACCTGCATGGCGACACGCTCACCGTGAGACAGTCCGACCCTTTCCATCGATCTCTCTTCTGGCCTCAACGGGTCACCTATGGACTACTATGTGGCGACAGCCTCTTTCCCGTGACCGTGGACTTCAACCGCTCAGAAGTTCATGTCAAGGTCCCCTGCCATCCCGAGACGATCATTCCCAATATCGACGGACAAGGCTACGGCCGCTTTGTCATCAACGACAGCGACCGGCAGGGCTGTGAGGCATGGATGACACGGCATATCCACGACGACAACACGGCGGCATACAGCGTACTGCTCACGCTCTACGACAACTTCCTCCTCCACGCCGAGCGCCAAGGGGTGTCCACCGCTGCCACGGCAGAGTTCTTCCAACTCTTGTGCAAAGCACTGACGCAATGCCAGGGCCAGCAGACGGCATCCACGCTCTGCCGCGACCTCTCCTCCCTACTTCACCTGACGACCGACAAGCCGCTACGCGACAGCATGGAGGACAGACTCTACGCACTCTCTGTCTCTCATCCTCTCAAAGCCGTCAGACAACAGCTGACGCGCACTATGGTCAACGTAGCCACATCAAAAGCGACTACTGAAAGCCTCTATCGCAAATGGCAATGCCACGACGATACACTGCTCAACGAGCACGACTACACCCAACTGGCCTATCACCTCGCTCTCGGCCTGCCCGACAGCTGCCGGCATATCCTCGCCGTGCAGCGCCAACGCTTGAAAACGACCGACGAGCAACGGGAGTTTGACTTCATCGCCCGCGCCTGTACATCCGACAGTGCTGCCCAGCACCGATTGTTTCTCAGTCTCATCCCCAAGTCCGGCCGCCTCGTAGAGCCGTGGGCCGAGAGTGCTCTCTCGCTCTTATGCGACCCCACCCGAGAGGCGCAGGCCAACAACTACTTAAAACCAGGCTTGAACGCCATCGTCGCCATTCAACAGACTTCCGACATCTTTTTCCCCGGCTACTGGCTCTCAGCATTGATGAACGGTCATCACTCTGCCGAAGCCCGTCAAATCGTCACCTCATGGATTGCTGACCATGACCGACAAGCCGAATGGCAGCTGGGCTTGCGCGCCGCCCTGATGAACAAAATCAAAGAAAGTGCCTATTGGATGTTGCTCAGGCCGGAAGAGAAATAATGAATCATACACCTTATTATATATAGTAACCATGAACATCTTCAAGAAAGAACTACTTGCTCTGAGTGCTACCTTGCTCTTCAGTCTCTCTGCCGCAGCGCAGAACAAACGCTTCGAACACAACTTCTATGTAGGTTTGGGCTATGCAACCGAATTTGCCAATGAGGAGGCCCCTATAGCTTTCCATGTCGGTTATGGACTGAACTGCTATCTCTCGCCCCATTGGTCCATCATGCCTGGCGTAGGCTACCGCGAGAAGGTATGGATAGGTGATGCCACCGGTGAAGAGGGGGCCTACGACTGCTCATTCATCGACATCCCGGTTCTCATCCAGTATCATCTCTCCAATCCACGTAAGAGTGGACTGGTGGTAGAATGCGGCCCCGTATTCTCCTTCATTGCCTCCAATAACCAATATTACATCGATGCTGACCCCAACCATCCATTGAACGATAAGGACATCTACCGGTCGTTCGATTTTGGTCTGCAGCCCGGTATATACTATCAGATGGGCAAGCACTGGCGGTTGGGAGTGCAAGGCCATGTCGGACTGCTCAATCTGGAAAAAGACTACCCTGGGAAATCCGGATCCTACCACTTCCACGACCTGACCGCCACGCTCAACTTCCACTTCTGATGTCCTCTCCTTGGAAGGAGTATCCATGCCTGTTTAATATATCCTGCGGACAACATCTTCTTGGCTACCCCAGCGATGGATTCCATAGCCTGTCCGTTATCTCACTCTCGTAAATAGGAAACATGGTGGCTCTTGAACTTTTTTGAGCTACAATCGGACAAATACGGAAAAAATAACGTATCTTTGTGGCAAAGATAAACTTGAACACTAAACAATCACGATTATGGAGAACAAGGAAGTCATTACTTTAACCAAGTGCGACAACACGATTGTTGCCGACGAGATCGTCTCGAAGTTGGCGAGCAAAGGCATCACCGCTTCACTTCATGACGAACTCAACGACCCTGCGTATGGCGCTTATGGGCCGAATCCAGGTATTGAGGTGAAGGTGTTCAAGAAAGACTATGAGCAAAGTCAGCACATCCTCAATGAGATAAGAGCATCCCGCTCAGAACAGTTGCCATGGTGTCCCAGTTGTGGGAGCGACAAGATCCAAGCCTTGCGGAACAAAGAGGGCAAAAGATCAACACCTGCAATCCTCCTTGGTATTGTCTTGATGATTCTTGGCTGCGCGGGGCTAATCCTGCCTAATTTTGTGGAGGCTCTTGCGTCTGTTCGGCTATATGGTTTTATCATATCCCCGTTTGTACTGCTTGGTGGCGTTTTGCTGGTTTTACCCAAACAAGACTGCAAGTACTACCAATGTACCGAATGTGGCAAAGTGTTTAAGAAATAATAATCGAAAAATCCATATGATGATGAAACGAAGCATTATAATGCTGATTGTCTGTCTGCTTCAGTTAGGTGCTTTTGCCCAGACTGTCATCGGCACATGGAAAGGAGACTTGAAAGTAGGTCAGGTGAAGCTGTCCCTGATTTTTCATGTGAGCAAGGATACGTGTACATTGGATGTTCCCGACCAGTGTGCATTAGGCATACCCGCCTCGCTCAAAGAGCTCACTGACACGTCCCTGACGGTTATCATGTACGGTCTGGAGGCCGGCTATCAAGGAAAAATGAAAGACGGGCAGTTTGTGGGCACGTTCACGCAGCGGGGAATGACCTTTCCTCTCACCCTCACCCGCTTCCAAGAAGTATATAACCGGCCACAAGAGCCCAAGGAGCCCTATCCCTACAAGACCGAGGAAGTGACCATCAGCACACCGGACGCTAAGCTTGCCGGAACAATCACCTATCCCGTAGGCTGGAAACAGGGCAAAAAGGTACCATTAGCTGTCTTGGTGACTGGCAGCGGACAGGAAGACCGTAACGAAGATATCTTTCATCATAAGCCTTTCCTCGTGATTGCAGACTTCTTAGCAAGAAACGGAATCGCAACCCTGCGTTGCGATGACCGTGGCGTGGGAGGCTCAACGGGAGATGTGGCCAACGCCACCACATTTGACTTTGCCAAAGACGCTTCTCATGAGTTAGACTATGCACGCAAACGGGGACAATTCTCTAAAGTTGGTATCATCGGTCACAGCGAGGGCGGCAGCATCGGATTTATCCTCGGCGCACAAAAGAAATTGGACTTCCTGGTATCAATGGCCGGCCCCGGCATTCCGATGGACAGCATCCTGTATCTCCAAAACGTCAATGCCCTTAAACAGGTTGGCATGCCCACAAACATCACCAAGGAGGAAGTGAGAAAAAAGATCATGGACAACGACCCATCCCCTTGGATGGTAGCTTTTCTGAACTACGACCCTTCCAACGACATCAAGGCAACAACCTGTCCCGTCATGGCCATCAATGGCGACAAGGATGTTCAGGTTGATGCAGCCCACAATCTGAAAGCTATCAAGGAGTTGCTGCCGGCTAATAAGTTCTCAATGGTGAAGAGCTATCCCGGCCTGAACCATCTGTTCCAGCACTGTCAGACAGGCCAACCAGCAGAATATATCAACATCGAGGAAACCATCTCCGAGGACGTGCTGGCTGATATGGCTCAATGGCTGAAAAGCTTGTAATATCCTACATACGACACATCATCTACTTCACTTGATGAAAAGAGAAGGATGATGAAAAAGTTCTGTTTTCGTCATTGTGACACCCAAATCCGCAAGCTCTCAAAGGCTTACAGGCTCGTTTCTAAGCTATTAACTTTGTTACTTCAAAAAAGTGACGAAAACAGCGCTGCAACGTGATAGCAACAGTTATGGCCTGACCACCTCGTCGAAGTGTTTCTTGGCCCAGCCGATGAGCTGTTCGATGGCAGGAATGAGCGACAGCCCCACGTCGGTGAGCTTATATTCTACGCGTGGCGGTACCTCGGGATAGACTTTCCTGCTGACCAGATGACTTTCCTGCAAGCCTTTGAGTGTTTTGGAGAGCATCTTCTGAGAGCAGTCACTCATGTGGGCATGCAGCTCGCTGAACCGCATCACACCGGTATCACTCCGATCCAAAGCATAGAGTACGAGCATGGACCACTTGTCGCCAAAGCGGCTGATGACCTGCCGGATGGGACAAGCGAGATACTCGGGATTGATTTCTTTCTTCATCGTCGATGTCTGTTTATTTGCTACAAAGGTAACCAATAGTGACCAAAGAACGAATAGTTATCAGGTTAATGCGTGTTAAAGTAACTTTGAGAGTATCGGAGACAAAGCTCGTGTAGAACAGTTACGCCGGCAGAACTCTACGATGGCCGCCGTGCCGTCGGTAGCAAGCCAGGAGAGCAAATACATGGTGAAGGCGAGGTCTGCCTTGCTTTTGGGAGCTTACACGCCTGCGGACGCCAAACGCGCGTCGTTGATGAGGATGGGATTAGCGTCCCCCTCCTTCTTGATGCTATAAGCTGGAGCTCTGAAGGCAGGATGAAATAGCCTATCTCACTGACCATCTGTGCGCGTGCCACCTCAGCCTCCTCGCATTGTTTGAAAATTGTTATTTTTTGCCATTCCCGAGTGCAGGCTGAGGCCGAAAAATATTTTTCGTCATTGACACTCATATCTGTTAGAAAAGTTGTACCTTTGAAGCAAAGTAGGTGAGGAAAGCTAAAGACATGGCAACCAAGGAACCGTAACCGGCATCACCAGCATCAAGCAGGATGCCAAAGGAACTGCAGGCTGAGATATTTGGAAAGACGATTTAAGCTTAATCAAACTTAGTAAGGATGGAAGACAGTCGCAACATATCAAATGGCAATCTAACCTGAATTATTCATAGAAATAAAAAAAAGAGAACGTTTCCTTGCATATATGCAAGGAAAGTATTATCTTTGAAGTGTCTAATAATCAAAATAATA
>ONHQ01000070.1 GCA_900317685.1 uncultured Prevotella sp. | reverse complement strand
AATTAACAGGCGACCAAGAGAAAAATTAAATTTTGCCACACCTATAGAATGCTTTTACGAAAAGCTTTCGTAAATTTGCACTTGCTATTTGAATTCGCGCATTACACCTTTTTAATCTCCCGTTAATCTTTTTTGCACCATGTCTTTTCTTCGTCATCTATGAATGGCGTAACTTTGCAGCCGATTTTGAGACTCGGAAAGAGTTGAAAGAGAAAGATAGAGATAATAGAGAAAGATATTAGAGAAAGATTGTATTTAAGGAAATCACGGAATGGAAAGACAAGTGTTTCAGACCGACTCGCGCCGCCGCTGGAGCCGATTTAAGTGGACGATGCGTTTTTTCGTCACTATCATCGTGTTATTGGTTATCGTCTTCATCACCATGTTTGCGCTGGAGGGCAGTCCGAATATGCCGTTCCGCCACGACTACCGTGGGGTGATGACTGCCTCAAAGCCGCTCATGCGCGACACCAAACTCACCAAAGCTTACCGCTCGCTGCGCGACAACTTCCTGGAGCAGCGCATGCACAACACTTATCAGGAAAACTATGAGCGCGCCCATCGCTTTGTTGGACACGGCAAGGGACTCACGCAGAAGTTCATCAACGAGTGGAGTGATCCACGACTTGGCGTGCGCGCCGCGTGGTATGTCAACTGGGACGCTCACTCTTTGCGCTCGCTCAGGCAAAACATGAAGCACCTCAACATGGTCATTCCCGAGTGGTTCTTCATCAATCCCAATACCTGCCGGCTGGAGGTAAAGATCGACAAGAAAGCACTGGCAGCCCTGCGCAAAAGTGGAATGCCCATTGTGCCGATGCTCACCAACAACTATGGCGACGACTTCCGTCCCGAAGGCATCGGCCGCATCATGAGTGACAAACAGTTGCGCAAGCAGTTTCTCAACAGCCTCGTCACCATTTGCCACCGCAACCAGTTCCAAGGCATCAACATCGACTTGGAGGAACTCTCCATCAAAGACAATGCGCTGCTGACCAATTTCGTCAAGGAACTCTCCATGCTCTTCCACGACAACGACATGTATGTCACCCAGGACATCGCACCGTTTAATGAGGACTATGATGTGGAGCCGCTGGCCCGCTACAACGACTACCTCTTCCTCATGGCCTATGATGAGCACAACAGCGAGAGCCAGCCCGGCGACATCGCCTCGCAACACTGGGTGGAACGCGCCACCGACTGGGCCGCAAAAAATATCCCCAACGACAAACTCGTACTCGGTCTCGCCGCCTACGGCTACGACTGGGCACAGGGCGACAAGGGGCAGACCGTGTCCTATGACCAGACCATCGCCTCCGCTCTCGATGCCGGCGCACAGATACAGTTCAACGACGACTCCTACAACCTCTCTTTCTCCTACGACGACGATGACGGACTACTCCACCAGGTTCACTTCACTGATGCCGCCACCTTATATAATATCATGCGCTTCGGCGTGACCTATCATCTTGCCGGCTTTGGCCTTTGGCGACTTGGTACCGAAGACCACCGCCTGTGGAACTTCTATGGCAAAGACCTGGCATGGGAGCAGGTGAAGCGCTGGAACATGAACCACGTGCTGAGGCTCACCGGTTACGACGATGTCAACTTCGTGGGCTCGGGTGAGGTCCTTGACGTGGAGTCAGAGCCTAAGCCCGGTAAGGTCACCGTGTCTATCGATCCCGATGATCAGATTGTTACCGAGGAGCGTTACCATAGCCTGCCCTCGACCTACACGGTCTCGAAACTCGGACATTGCGGTCCCAAAGACCTTCTGCTTACCTTCGACGATGGTCCCGATGCCCGCTGGACGCCCTCTGTCCTCCGTACCCTCAAGCGCTATCATGCTCCTGCCGCCTTCTTTATGGTAGGCTTGCAGATGGAGAAGAACCTGCCGCTGGTGAAGAAAGTCTATGACGAGGGCTACACCATCGGCAACCATACCTTCACTCACCACAACATGATCGAGAACTCCGATGGCCGTACCTATGCCGAGTTGAAGCTCACGCGTATGCTCATCGAGAGTGTCACCGGCCAGAGCACCATCCTCTTCCGTGCGCCTTACAATGCTGACGCTGATCCTACGCAGCACGAGGAGATTGAGCCGATGATACTGGCCAGCCGTCGCGACTATCTCTTCGTGGGCGAGGAGGTAGACCCCAACGACTGGCAGCCCGGTATCAGCGCTGACGAGATCTATCGCTGTGTCATCGACGGCGTACACCATGGCGACGGACATATCATCCTCATGCACGATGCCGGTGGTGTCACCCGTAAGCCGACGATCACTGCACTGCCCCGTATCATCGAGACACTGCAAAAGGAGGGCTATCACTTCATATCACTGGAACAGTATCTCGGCATGTCGCGTACGCAACTCATGCCACCGATTCCCAAGGGTAAGACCTACTATGCTATGCAGGCCAACCTGACGCTTGCCGAGATCATTTATCATCTGAGCGACTTCCTCACCGCCCTCTTCATCATTTTCCTTGTCCTTGGCTTCCTGCGCTTGGGCTTTATGTACTATCTGATGATAAAGGAGAAGCGCGTGGAGCGCCGCCGTCACTATCCTGCGCTGACCAAGGCCAACGCGCCCCATGTGTCAATCATCGTACCCGCCTACAACGAGGAGGTCAACTGCGTGCGCACCGTCGAGACTCTTCTGCGCGAGGACTATCCCTCGTTCGACATCATCTTTGTCGACGACGGCAGTAAGGACCATACCTTGGAGCGCATCCATCAGGCTTTCGACGGCAACGACAAGGTGTGCATCCTCGGCAAGCCCAATGGCGGCAAGGCCTCGGCTCTGAACTATGGTATCGCCCACACCGACTCGGAATATGTGGTGTGCATCGATGCTGATACACAGCTGCGGCCCGATGCCGTGAGCCGGTTGATGCAGCACTTCCTGCTCGACAAGGACCATCGCATCGGTGCCGTAGCTGGAAACGTCAAGGTCGGCAACCAGCGCAATATGCTCACGCGCTGGCAGGCCATCGAATACACCACCAGCCAGAATTTCGACCGCATGGCCTACTCCTATATCAATGCCATCACCGTGGTGCCCGGCGCTATTGGTGCTTTCCGCAAGGAAGCCATCGAGCGCGCCGGCGGACTGACCACCGACACACTGGCTGAGGATTGCGATCTGACCATGCGCATCAACGAAGCCGGTTATATCATCGAGAACGAGAACTATGCCGTGGCCATGACAGAGGCACCGGAAAACGTGCGGCAGTTTGTCAAGCAGCGCGTGCGTTGGTGCTTCGGTGTGATGCAAACCTTCTGGAAGCATCGCTCCTCGCTCTTCAATCCTAAGAAGAAAGGCTTCGGACTGTGGGCCATGCCCAACATGCTCGTCTTCCAATATATCATCCCGACGTTCTCGCCGCTGGCCGACGTGCTGATGTTCATCGGACTGTTCTCCGGCAATGCCCTGCAGATCTTCCTCTACTATCTGCTCTTCCTTGCCGTCGACGCGAGCGTGAGCATCATGGCCTATGTCTTTGAGCACGAGCGCTTGTGGGTGTTGCTTTGGATCATTCCGCAGCGTTTCTTCTACCGTTGGATCATGTACTACGTGCTTTTCAAGAGCTATCTCAAGGCTATCAAGGGCGAGTTGCAGTCCTGGGGCGTGCTCAAACGTACGGGAAATGTGAAGATGTAGCTTGGTAGTACCAGTTTTTTTTCGTAAGTTTGCAGGTAATAACTAAAAGCACTTACGATGGAAAGCAAGGAGAAGACATGGACACCTGATCGTGATCAACAGGAAATCATCGGCCTGCAATATGGCCGTCACCTCGTTCTGGCACCGCCGGGATGCGGCAAGACACAGATTCTTGCCGAGCGCATCCGCAAGGCGCATGCCGAAGGGGTGGCCTACAGCGACATGCTCTGTCTGACGTTTACCAATAGGGCTGCCCGTGGTATGCGCGAGCGTATCAGCTCCAATCTCGGTGACTCTGGCACGACACAGGTGTTTGTGGGCAATGTCCATCGCTTCTGTGCCCGTTTCCTCTTTGAGAATGCCGTGGTGCCCGGTGAGACTTCGGTCATCGACGACGACACGGCGGTGAGCATCCTTGCCACTTATCTCAATGAGGATGAGGACAAGGTCTTGGGCAATTACCGGCGGCGCAGCGACTACAACCGTGTGGTGTTCATCTCTCATTTGATGTATGAGATTGAGCACGGACTGCCCAAAGCCCTTCGACAGCATCCCGACTGCATGACCAAGGAGGACATTACTGCTTTGCGGGCCATCTGCAAGATGCAGCACAGAGAGTTCACGCGTGAGGCACTGCTCGACATCTATCATCACAATGACTTCTACCGTGATGCGGTGCTTCAGCCCGATTTCGACGCGGTGTTGCGTCCCTCTGCCCAACGGACATTGCAGTTTCTGCGCTATGCCCATGCTTATCAGGCCTATAAGCGACAGAACCTGCTCCTCGACTTCGAGGATCTCTTGCTTCTCACTTATCTTGCGCTCCACGACAATGCAGACTATAAGCGCTATCCGTGGATACAAGTCGACGAGGTGCAGGACCTCAATCCTTTGCAGCTTGCTATCATCGACGAACTTGCCATGGCTTCCCTTGCTGTGGCAAGCTCCGGGCCTGAATCGCGGTCACTGTCCGGTGAGGGCTGCGTCATCTATCTTGGCGATGAGCAGCAGGCAATCTTCTCGTTTATGGGTGCCAAGCTTTCCACGTTGGGACTGCTCAAGGAGCGTTGCAAGGGCAACATCCATTATCTCGGGCAGAACCACCGTTCCCCGAAATATCTCCTTGACCTTCTCAACCGCTATGCTGTGGACGAACTGCATACCGATCCGGAGCTCTTGCCGCAGACAGCAGACGGTGACGATAAGGCCAACGGCCGTCTCGCCATCTTGGCCAGTGACGACGTAGACAGCGAGTTCAACGACATTGCCCATCTCGTTGAGCAGTTGCGGCAAGCCCATCCCGACGAGACGGTTGCCGTGATTGTCAATGCCAACCGCGACGCCGATGCCATGAGTCGCGCACTGACCGGGCAGGACATCCGCCATTTCAAGGTCTCGGGCAGTGACCTCTTTGCTTCTGATGAGGTGAAGCTGCTGTTGGCTCATCTCACCGTGCTGGACAACGACCAGCAGTTCCTGGCTTGGGCACGGTTGTTCAAGGGCTTGCAGGTCTGCGCCACTCATGCTTCAGCCCGTAGGCTGATGCACCAGCTCAAGGAGCGGGCCGTCTCACCGGCGGAGCTGCTCATGGGCGACAAGACAATGTTGCAACGCTTCGTGGAGACTTATCAGCAAGAAGACATCGTGGTCTTCGACACGGAGACTACTGGACTGAATGTCTTTGAGGATGATGTGGTGCAGATTGCAGCGGAACGCATTCGGCAGGGTAGAGTGGTGGATACCTTCTCGGTGTATGTTGAGACAGATCGCGAGATACCGTCCATGCTTGGCGACATCGTCAACCCGATCATCGAGGAGCGCAAGCATCAGCAGCTCCATAGTCATGCCGAGGCTTTAAGGATGTTTCTCGACTTTGCCCACGGCAGTGTGCTGTTGGGACATAATGCCGATTACGACTATCATATCATGCAGTGCAATGTGGAGCGCTATCTGTCTGAGGTCAACTGGGCGGAGCGGCAGCCCGTCTGCTTCGACTCTCTGCGGCTCATCCGTTTGTTGCGTCCCGATCTGAAAGCATTCAAGTTGAAACTGCTCTTGCAGGAACTTCATCTTGAGGGACAGAACTCCCACCTTGCCGACGATGACGTCTTTGCTACTGTGTCGTTGGTCAATTACTGTTATGAGAAAGCCCAGGAGATAGTGCCCCAGCAGCAGGAATTTCTCTCGCGTAAGGGCGTTGCCGCACAGATAAAACTCTTGCGCGACCACTATGCGTCGTTCTATTCAGAAGCTCTGCAACGACTCTATCAGCGTCGGCAGCCCACAGAAGATCCTGCATTAGTGGCCGAGTTGCAGCTTTTCAGTGATTATGCAGTGAAGAATGGATGGATGAAACAAGTGAAAAAACTGCCCGTCATCCTTCGTTTTCTTGCCTATGACATCATTGATGTGGAGCAGGAACGCTCGCTCAAAGAGCAGTTGGACCGACATGTCATGGAACTCAACACTTTCAAGGAAGCTGACCTCTGCGGCTCCTCCACGATCCAGGAGCATGTCTTTGTCTCTACCATCCACAAGGCCAAGGGCTTGGAGTTTGACAATGTCATCGTCTTTGACGCTGTTGACGGCCGCATCCCCAACTACTATAATGGCGACAATCAGCAGCTCAATGACGAGGATGCCCGTAAGCTCTATGTGGCCATGTCGCGTGCCAAGCGTCGCCTGTTCATCTCTTACAGCAACGCTAAGTTGACAGCTTATGGCATCAAGCCCCAGCGTCTTACCCGCTTCCTCGATAGCGTGAAGGGGATGATGGAGTAATCGTCAAGATGCTTACATCATCTTTCTTCTGATCCACTGCTCAAAGACGGGATCGGTGATGGTAATTCCCGTCTGTGGCGAAGAATCGATGAGGTCGGCATTGACGAGGGCTGTCTTCAGTCGAGGAATGTTGGAGTAGCTGCCAAGATGGTATTGTTGACGAATGTCCTCCAAGGTAAAGTCCTTGTTGATGCCCGAGGCAACGGCGCGCAGAAAGTTCATCTGATATTCTGTCAGTGGTTCCACAGCTTGGATAAACAGCACGTCGTTGATAGCTAATAGGTCGTTGAAACCGTTGTCAATCTGCTCGTCGTTGATGACGCAGCCCTCTTTGGTCTGAGAGTAGATGATCCAAGCCAACTGCTGCACATAGGCCGAATAGCAGTCCACCAATATGGCAATGCGTGCCGCTTGGTCTTTGCTGATCGTGCGGTGGCCATCGGCAAAGTGCTGGCAGATATAGTCCGCCCAGTCATCCACACTGATTTTCTTCAAGGCGATGAGGTCGCCGAACTGATAAAAAGGCATGCTTTTGTTGAGGAAGATACTACCCATGAGATGGTGCTTGCTGCCGAAGAGGCAGTACGATACCTGTTGCTGGTGCTGCCATACGCCACGCATTCGTGCCTGGATCTGTGTAGAGTCAGGCAGCTCACCGACCTGCTGAAATTCGTCGATGCAAACCAGCAAGCGTTTCCCTTTTTTCTCTGCTATTTTCTCAGGCAGACTTAGGATTTCTTCCGGCGTATGCGTCTTCGGCGTGATGCCCAATGAGACACTGTATTCAGAGTACGGGTCGGGAGAGATGGATATTTTCGGTGACAGCCGATAGATAAAGTCCTTGGCCTCTTCCAGCCATAGCTGACGTTGGCTGGCCGTCTGCTGGAGGATGGCGGAAGCCAGCTTGTTGTAGATCTCATATTCACTTTTGCAACCAAAGATATCGACGTAGACCACCAACATCTGTTCGCAATCCACCTGCTGTAGTGTATGTTTCACCAACGATGTCTTGCCCAGGCGACGGGGCGACATCAGTATGACGTTGATACCGCCTTGGAAGTCAGCCAACAGTCTGCGTGTCTCTTCCTCGCGCCCCGTGAAATTATATCCGCTGACGGGCACACCGTAAACAAAGCTTTTCTTTTCCATCTCTTTTCATTTTTGTGGGTTGCCGATGCAAAGATACGAATAAAAAACGAGTCACACAAGTTTGTGTCACACAATGTTGTGTGACACAAACTTGTGTGACTCGTTTTTGCCCTTAACAAATTGGCTTTCTTGACATTGCCGTTACACTTGTTAATAATAATTTCATGATGGACCCAAGGAATTCTAAACAGTATGTCTTTGTTGAAATCGTCTGCAAGTTGCAGACGATTTGTAACAGAGACCTTTTTAGAATCTTCCACACGCAGTGGAGGATTTTCAATTACAGGAGAATACAGTGAATAGAAGTACACCATGTATTTCAAGTTTGTTGGCGAAAATCCTTTTGCATCTGGCATTTCTCGCTTCAAGTCGTCGCTAAGAGTCTTATTTATCTTTATCCATGATTCCTTAGATTATGATTTACAACTTCACCTCCTCTAATCCATCTTCATTGATCATTCTTCGGGCAGCTCTTTTGCATCAGCGTCCTCAACGGGTGGCAGATAGTCGCTGGCCTTAGCGCTGGAGATGACCGAGTGGCCAAGCTGCGACTCAAGTTTCTCCCTCGCAACCTTTGCCACGCTTCCACCATCCTTTGCCACTTCTTTCTGCTGTCTGTAGCCTTGAGGATCGCGTTGCTTGGAGAGTTCGGTGGCTGATGCTTCTGCAAGGATATTGAAAGCCATCTCAAGATTCGTCATGTTGTCGCGGAGATTCTCTTTCTTCAAGCCTTTGTGCTGCTTGTACTGCTTCGTGGTCATGCCACTCCACTCCTTGGTGATGATATCTGTGAGGGAAGCGTATTCCAGTCCTTCCTTAACCCCCGTGCGTTTCCATTCGTCAGTAAGTTCCTTGCGCACCTCTATCGACTTGATGCGTTGGTTGATCCAGTTGTCGGAGTAGCCAAGACGCTTGTAGTCAGCAATGGCCTGCTGGATGTCAAGCTCAGGATCCTGCATCTGGTCGACGCGCGTACTTGCCACCTGCGCCATCCACTGCTTGAAGGGCTCTGCCTTAGGAGAAGGGATGGACTGGATGAGGCGGAACATTCCCTTCGTGTCAGCCGCCATCTGCTTACGTTTTTTGCCATCCGCGCCCTTCATCTGAACTAGGGTACAAATTGTACCCCAGTTGGCATCAAGTTGTGGATCACGCCTTCGCATCTTCTTGATATACTGTTTGGGGTCTGCACTGTCAGTGAGAACCTCTACCACGTCCACAATAGAGAAGTACCACTTCTCTTCCTTGTCGTCCCAGACGGTGCGAATATTTTTCTCACCGAACAGTTTGATCATCTGTTTGTAGTTTAACGCTTTTGGTTGACTACTTTGAGCCTTATTTTTAATGTCGGTTGACCCAGTTAAACATTACTTTTATATTTGGTTGATACGTCTGCGGC
>ONHQ01000071.1 GCA_900317685.1 uncultured Prevotella sp. | reverse complement strand
TGGAAAATAAAATGTATTTATTACCTTTGCAACCGTGACCTAAAAGGGGGTCACTTTTATATTAGCAAAGGGGTCACTTCTCAATTAGCGCATGCACTCCATGGCACCCTAATCCCGCAGGGTATTGCCGGTGTCACCAGCAATACCCTGCTGAAAAGGGATGTTTGCAAGGATTGCGCAGCAAGCTTCCTTTGAGATATATCTTGCCGTTTATATCTTTTTTAGACACTTTCGGCAAGATAAACTCTAATATATTTTGCCGATTCAAACATTTTTGCTAACTTTGGGCAAAATAAAGACGATTATGAGCACGATTATAGGCCGAAAAGCGGAGCTAAAAGAGTTGGATAGACTCTACCGAAGCGACAAGCCGGAGTTTGTCGCCGTATATGGCAGACGGCGTGTAGGCAAAACATTCCTCATCAAGCAGGCTTTTAAGGACCGCATCACTTTCCAGCACACCGGTGTATCTCCAGTAGATCAGGAAGGAGAGCGAAACAGAATGAAAACGCAGTTAGAGAGTTTCTACTTTTCTCTTCTTAATCAGGGATTGGAAGGCGTGCGCATGCCCAAGACATGGATGGAAGCTTTCTTCTTGTTAGAACAGCTGCTTACGCAACTCGACAACGGTAGCCGGCAAGTCATCTTTCTTGATGAGCTGCCTTGGCTTGACACCCCACGCTCGGGATTTCTACCTGCCTTTGAGAACTTCTGGAATGGGTGGTGCAGTGGCCGTGACAACATCATGCTGATCGTTTGCGGCAGTGCCACCTCGTGGATTTTGGGCAACCTCACTCACAGCAAAGGAGGACTGTATGGACGGCTCACCGACGAGATAAAGCTCTCGCCGTTTACCCTGACAGAATGTGAGGAATACTTCCGCCATGAGCAGATAGAACTTTCACGCTACGACATCGCACAGACATATATGGTCTTTGGTGGCATTCCCTATTACCTGAGCTATTTCCGCAAAGGTCTCAGCTTTGAAAGGAACGTAGACAAAATCCTGTTTGGCAGAGGTCCAAGGCTGAGAGATGAATTCAACAGACTGTTTAGCGCTATCTTCAGCAATGCTGACGACTGCAAAAAGGTCATCCGCCTGCTCGCCACGCGCAACAGTGGTTTTTCGCGAGAAGAGATAGCCAAGGCTACTGGGCTGCCATTGGGAGGCGGACTCACCAACACATTAGCGTCGTTAGCCGAGAGCGACTTCATACAGAAATATACCCCTTATGGTGTGACGGGCCGGCAGGAGAGATACAAACTGATTGACAACTTCTGCTTGTTCTGGCTGAAATATGTCGAGCAACACGGCAAAGACAGCACCTTCATGTCAGACAACCAGGCCTCAGACATCCTAAAGTCCTGGCATGGTGTCGCCTTTGAACAGCTATGCTGGCAGCACGTCACGCAGATCAAGCGGGCACTGGAAATAGGCGGCGTGAAGACATCGCTGTCGGCATGGTGCCTGAAAGGGAATGATGAGCATACGGGGGTGCAGGTGGACATGCTCATCTTCAGAAACGACAATGTCGTCAACCTTTGTGAGATGAAATTTACCGGAATGCCCTATGAGATTAACAAGGAGGAGAATATCAAGCTCAAGGAACGAATCGAAGCCTTGAAAGCTACACTGTCGCCGAAGCAGACGGTACACCTCACCATGGTGACGACATACGGCATCAAACAAGGGAAATATAGCGGCATTGTGCAGAGCCAGGTCGTCTTGGACGACCTGTTCGGCTAAGACAACACGTAGACAAACAACGCAATAGGCAGACACAGGAAAAGCAACGTAGAACAGATATAACAAGAATCAGGCATGAACAAGAGTAAGTGGGAATATAGAAACTTTGAAAATTGTATTGAGAAGATACCGCACCCAAAACAACTGAAAACCTCCGAATGTTGTGTACTGATTTTGGTTGACAGTTTTGTTTGTTATTCCTAACTTAGTTTACACTTCTTTCTTCTTATTCCTAGACAGGTTGCCCATAGACGGCCGTACGGAAGTTTGAGGACTTGCTCAATATCCAGGAGCTCAATTCGGAACAAATGGACGTACTGGAGTCTATCATTGAGTATGTTTGTCAGCAGGGCGATATACCCTCCGATGACATTATGTCGCCGGTCTTTGAAAATACGCCATGGAACGTCTTTGGCGACCATACCTCTTTCCTCTTCAACGATGTCAGTATGCTGCATCAGGTGATTGAGGATGACAAGAAGATGGCGTAATAAATTAGAAATTAGCAAGACTGCCAGTGCAAAAGAAGAATCAAATGGACAGACAAAAGTTATCCCGGGCAACGACTTGTTGCCCGGGATAATTGTTCTTGGAGATAGGGTAGGGGCCCCCTTTTAGTTCTTAAACGAGTGGACGGGGGCGGGAATGCGGCCGCCACGGTTGACAAGTCGCTCGGAAGAGAAGGTGTTGACCGGCATGATGGGTGCGTGTCCAAGCAATCCGCCCCATGAGATGCTGTCGCCGACACGCTTGCCAATGACCGGAATGACGCGTACGGCTGTGGTCTTTTGGTTCACCATACCGATAGCGGCTTCGTCAGCAATGATGCCAGAAATCGTCGTGGCAGGAGTGTCACCGGGAATTGCGATCATGTCGAGTCCCACCGAGCAGACGCAGGTCATCGCCTCGAGCTTCTCGATGTTCAGTGCTCCGGCATTGACAGCGTCGATCATTCCCTGGTCCTCACTGACAGGGATGAAAGCACCGGAGAGTCCGCCGACATAAGAGCTGGCCATGATACCGCCCTTCTTCACCTGGTCGTTGAGCAAGGCTAAGGCAGCGGTGGTACCTGGCGCACCCGGCTGCTCCACACCGATGCATTTCAAGATGTCGGCTACAGAGTCTCCGACAGCCGGTGTCGGTGCCAGACTGAGGTCGATGATACCAAACTCGGCACCCAAGCGGCGGCTGGCCTCCTGCGCTACATATTGTCCTACACGCGTGATCTTGAAAGCTGTCTTCTTGATGGTCTGGCAGAGCGTCTCGAAGTTAGCCTCGCGACCGCCATTCTCACGTGCGCGGCGGTCCATCTGTTCCAATGCATATTTCACTACGCCAGGACCGGATACACCGACATTGACAACGGCGTTGCCCTCGCTCACGCCATGGAAAGCACCAGCCATGAACGGGTTGTCGTCAGGGGCATTGCAGAAGACCACGAGCTTGGCGGGGCCGATGCACAGACGGTCAGCGCTGGCTTCGGCAGCCTGGCGGACGATCTCGCCCATGAGTTTCACGGCATCCATGTTCAGTCCGTTCTTTGTGCTGCCCACGTTGACGCTTGAACAGACAAGGTCGGTCGTGGCCAGAGCCTGTGGAATGGAGCGGATGAGCAACTCGTCGGCTGGTGTCATGCCCTTGCTGACAAGCGCAGAGAATCCACCGAGGAAGTTAACGCCAACAGCAGCTGCAGCACGGTCCAAGGTCTGGGCAATCTTTACGAAGTCCCCCGTGGTGTGGCAGCAGGAAGCGCCGATGAGTGAGATGGGCGTCACGCTGATGCGCTTATGCACAATGGGGATTCCGATCTCGCGCGAGATCTCCTCACCCGTACGCACCAGGTCGTGAGCTAATGTAGTAATCTTGTTGTATATCTTCTCGCAACATGCGTCCACGCTGTCGTCAGCACAGTCCAGCAGGCTGATGCCCAGGGTGATGGTGCGCACGTCGAGGTTCTCCTCTTCGACCATTCGGTTGGTCTCAAGGACTTCTGACAGGTCTATCATTGTCTTATTCCTCCATGATTAGATGCGGTGCATCTGGTTGAAGATTTCTTCCAATTGTATTTTTGTCTGCACGCCGATGCTCTTGCCGATCTCGGTCAGTTCGTTGCTCACTTGCTCGAAGGTCTTCTGTGTGGCCGTCACGTCGACGATCATCATCATATTGAAGAATCCGTCTACGATGGTTTGCGTGATATCCAAGATGTTCACCTGGTTGTCGGCGAGATAGGTGCACACTTTGGCCATGATGCCCACAGCATCCTTGCCCACTACCGTGATAATAGCTTTTGTCATGTCTTACAATATTTTATAGATTACATTTCTTGTTTTGTGATTGTCATATTTTATTAGCCCTTTATCTCCATGGACTTAGGCTCTTCGATGTAGCTGTCTTTGAAGCCGAGGAAATAGAGCACACCGTCGAGGCCCAGGCTGTTGATGCTCTGACGGGCTCCGGCCTGCACACGCGGCTTGGCGTGGAAGGCAATGCCCAGTCCGGCTTCTGTGATCATTGGTAGGTCGTTGGCACCGTCGCCTACAGCGATCGTCTGTGCGAGGTTGACTTTCTCCACCTGTGCGATGAGCTTCAGCAGTTCGGCCTTGCGCTTGCCGTCGACAATGTCACCGACATAGTGTCCGGTGAGTTTGCCGTCTTCACTGATCTCCAACTCATTGGCATATACATAGTCGATACCGAATTTGCGCTGGAGATATTCACCGAAATAGGTGAAACCACCACTGAGGATTGCAATCTTGTAGCCACAGCGCTTGAGCACCGTCATCAGTCGGGGCACACCTTCGGTGATCGGCAGATGCTCGGCAATGTCCTGCATCACACTCACGTCGAGGCCCTTGAGCAGTGCCACGCGCTCGGTGAAGCTCTCTTTGAAGTCGATCTCGCCACGCATGGCGCGCTCGGTGATCGCTCTGACCTTGTCGCCCACGCCTGCCCGCTCTGCCAGCTCGTCGATACATTCGGTTTGGATGAGCGTGGAGTCCATATCAAAGCAGATCAGACGGCGCATGCGGCGGTACATGTCGTCACGCTGAAACGAGAAGTCGATACCCATGCCCTGTGAGAGCTGCATCAGCTCAGCCTGCATGCGCTGACGGTCTTCCGGTGTGCCACGAAGCGAGAACTCGATACAAGCCCTTACGTTACGCTCAGGATGCATGATGCTTGGACGTCCCGTGAGGCGGATGATAGAGTCGATGTTCAGTCCTTGCGCTGCTACGATTTTTGCGGCACCGGCGATGTCGCGCGCTGAGAGTGAGCGTCCGATGACGGTAAGGATATAGCGGTTCTTGCCCTGGCGGCTGACCCAGTCTTCATATTCTTCGTCAGTGATGGGCGAGAAGCCGATGTTTACGCCGAGCTCGTTGGCTTTAAATAGCAATTCTTTCATTACCTGCCCCGATGAGCGGTCATCGATGCGGATGAGGATGCCCAAGGAGAGTGTGGCGTGGATGTCTGCCTGGCCAATGTCGAGCACAGTAGCGTCGTAGTTGGCAAGGATGTTTGTAATCTGCGCCGTCAGCCCGGGGCGGTCCTGCCCAGTGACACTGATGAGTATTTGTTCCTCCTTGTTTGAATTATAGTTGTTGTATCGAATGTCGTTCTCTGTGTTGTCCATGCTTTATTTCATCAAACTGTTATGCTTGTTGCCCAGTGCTCCGTAGACAACTTTCTCCACGAGCGGTTTACTGGTCTCCTCGGTGAGGCCGTGTCCGAGCCGTCCGTAGATAAACGGCACTTCCAATCCCTTAATACAATAATGAGTGATATCAGCCACGAGGTCCACGTTGTCAATGTCGAACTCTCCGTCGGCTTTTCCGTCAGCGTAAACCTTACGGAAGAGTTCTATCTCATCCTCGTCGAAATTCTTGCGCACCTTCTCCACCGTCCAGATATTGCGGAAAAACTCGGCACGCAGGTTACCGTTGCGCACCACGGTCTCCTTGATCATACTCAGATGGGTATAGATGAGCTCCACGATCTTGTCTTGTGGCCGAATCTTCTTTGCGGCCACCTCATCGAGTTTGTCGCTCAGTCGCTCGAGTTCTGACTCGATGACAGCGTAGTAGACATCCTCCTTACGGTTGAAATAGGTATAAAGCGTACGGCGGCCTTTGCCCGAGGCCACGGCAATGTCATTCATCGTCGTGCCGGCAAGTCCGTTCTTGGCGAAGAGCTGTCTCGCCACATCCACTAATTTCTGCCTTGTCTTTGAGATTGACATGTTGTATCTGCTATTTGGTGCACACCATGTTGCACATTTGTATTCTATGTGCAAAAATAACTGATTTTTCTGAGATGACAAAATCATAAGAGCGATTTATTATTCTAAGCCTCATTTTCTTATCATTTTGCTTTTCCATGGCCGTTCTTCCGACAGAGTTGCGGCAATAATCTATCATACAAATAGCAAGACTGCTCTGTATTATTTTAATAACGTGTCTTGCTCTCTAATAATTAATGTGTGTAGCTCTTTAATGTCGCCGTCATGTCTCCAATCGTAAAAATAACCTAAATATGAAGAAAGGAAAGAAGATTATCCATTGCTTTTTCGTAATATTGCAGTCGCATTGTATTTAGAAAAATAAAGAATGGCCTCGAAAACTACTCCTTCGGGAAGTCTCTCCCATCGCCTAAGCGCGATGGGACTGTTGGTAACATTAGGTATTGTGTACGGTGATATCGGTACGTCACCGCTCTACGTCATGAAGGCAATTACCGGTGCCACGCCCTTGGTGACAGCCGACTATATCCTCGGTGCTGTTTCTTGTATCATCTGGACACTCACCTTCCAGACAACATTGAAATATGTCGTGCTCGCCCTTCGTGCTGATAATAGAGGGGAAGGTGGCATTTTAGCGCTCTATGCCTTGGTAAGGAGACGGGGCAGGATGTGGCTTTACCTACTTGCCATCATCGGAGCCAGCACACTGGTTGCAGATGGCATCATCACGCCATCTATCACGGTACTGTCTGCCATTGAGGGACTGCGCGCTTATGAGCCATCCACTCCTGTCATCCCAATAGCCATCGCCATCCTGACTGTACTGTTCTTTATCCAACAATTTGGTACCCATGCGATCGGCAAACTCTTTGGTCCCTTGATGTTCGTATGGTTCACGATGATCGGCATTTTAGGGCTGGCGCATATTGGCAACTATCTACCAATTCTCAAGGCTTTTAATCCTTGGTATGCCATCCATCTCTTGGCCACGAGCCCGGAATGGTTCTTGATCTTAGGAGCTGTCTTTCTATGCACGACAGGTGCTGAGGCTCTCTATTCCGACTTAGGACATTGTGGCAAGCAAAATATCCGGGTCAGCTGGATCTTCGTCAAGACTATGCTCATCTGCAACTATTTAGGACAAGGAGCATGGGTCATCAAGCATGCCGGAGACTTGCATCCAGGTATCAATCCCTTCTATGCCATCATGCCCCAAGCATTCCTCCCCATAGGTATAACAATGGCCACGATAGCTGCCATCGTGGCGAGCCAGGCTCTGATCAGTGGATCGTTTACAATCTTCAGCGAGGCCATGAACTTGCATTTCTGGCCACGGCAGAGAATCAAATATCCCACAGATGTTAAAGGACAATTGTATATCCCTTTCATCAATGTCAGTCTTTATATACTATGTATCATTGTCATTCTGTTCTTCCAAACTTCAAGCAATATGGAGGCGGCTTACGGACTTGCTATCACGGTGACGATGCTGATGACCACATTGCTGTTAGGATGTTATCTCCACTATAACAGACTGAACCTATGGATATTGGTCCCGGTGATCGGCTTCTTCGTACTTTTAGAGGGAATCTTTTTCATTGCCAACCTGGCGAAGTTCCTACATGGTGGTTGGGTGACGATGCTCCTTGCCGGCATCATTTGCATGGTAATGTATGTATGGTACAATGCGGTAAAGATTAGGAACTCGTATGTAGAACGGCGTGATATTAGAAACTACTTTGACATTATTTCTGACATCAAGGCAGATGAATCGATCGGCAAGTTTGCTACGAGTGTCGTATACATGAGCAAGCTCTCAGGTAAATATGACGTGGAGCAGAAAGTATTGTATTCTATCATCAATAAGCATCCTATGCGCGCTGACCATTACTGGTTGATTCACACCGACTATGAGGATGCACCGAACGAGCGGAGCTATGATTTTTATGAGCTAATCCCAGGGACGTTATATCGACTGAACCTGCACTTGGGTTTCCGAGTTCAACCTTTTGTCAATCTCTACTTGCGGCAAGTAATTGAAGACCAAGTGGCAGCAGGGCATTTTAGTCTGCAAAGTGGCTATGCGTCCTTGCGCAAGCATCACGTGACCGGTAACTTTATCTTTGTATTCATCAAACGTGTCTATGCAGAGTTTAATGTATTCACGCCAAAAGCTCGTTTTATCATGACCATTTACAACATTGTACACCACCTGAAGCAAAGTGCGCCCAAAGCACTTGGACTCAGTACCAGTAATGTCTTTGTTGAGCAAGTTCCCCTTGTAGTCAGGCAGAGGAAGTTGGAAAGGGTCAAGGAAAGGCAGATCACTGATCATACCGATCAGGAGTAAGGAGCGACTGTCATCTCCAACAAAAGTAAAGATAGTATGAGAGACCTTAAAGCCCCTGACGCAGCATGTATCAGGGGCTTTGAGATTCACATGGGGATAATAGATGCATTCCTATTCATC
This sequence comes from uncultured Prevotella sp., assembly GCA_900317685.1. Classification (GTDB taxonomy): domain Bacteria; phylum Bacteroidota; class Bacteroidia; order Bacteroidales; family Bacteroidaceae; genus Prevotella. The sequence continues at coordinate 390 of ONHQ01000071.1, read as the reverse complement.
CCAGCTTTCCGAGGTCTTTGAACTATAATCGTCCGTGCCATCTGATAATCTTGCCGACTTGGCACCAGCAGCATCATTGTATTCAGGGGCGCTGTTCGTACCAAAGGACACATCACCATCAAGACAACTATCATAAAGGCTGATCTTGATGACAACAGCCTTTGGGGATATATAAGATCTTTTCATTGTCCTAACATTTTTGAAGCTCATTATTTCATAATCACTTTATGACCGTTATGAATATAAATGCCATGAGATGGACTTTCCACTTTCATGCCTTCTATATTATAATGGGGCACAGGATTTTTCTGTGGACGAGCCCTGACAATCACTAACCCAAAACTTGCGTGAGACGGTACATGAAGAAGGATATCTCATTGACCCCTTTAA
>ONHQ01000072.1 GCA_900317685.1 uncultured Prevotella sp. | reverse complement strand
CACATGCAGTGCCGACACGATTCTCAGAGCCATAAAGGAACTGACCCAGGATAACATTTCCTACACATCCGACACTGGCAAGACCTACGACTTCAACACATTATTTTCGCTTCTGTATCATATTAGGCGCGTAGTTGCGGATTTGAGGTCTATATCAAAATGTTTGTTTCTATTCTTTTTATACCACACATGCAGACTCCGACTTTCAGAGTCTGCATGTAGTGTCTGTTTCGTGCGTCGGGTTACATGCCTTTCTTATAAAGCACGGTCTGTCCGGGCTTCGACACCGACGGTGCGATGTCGGCAGGAGCGGTAGCCCACTTCTTGTTGGGCTTGGTAGACATGACAAACTGCAGGTCTATGCCGTCTTTCACGTCGTCCCATGTTATGTAGCTCTTGCTATACGGTTTGCCGTTGAGCATCACCTTGCTGACGTACAGCGCCTTCTTGCTCCAGTTCTTTGTGGTCACGCGTATGTGCTTGCCATTGCTCATCGTCACATCGATAGCGGGCAGTGCGGGCGACCCAATGTTGTAGATGCCGCTTGAAGGACACACTGGATAGAAGCCCATGCAATTGAAGATGTACCATGCCGACATCTGTCCGCAGTCGTCGTTGCCACAGAGCGAGCCAGGCTGGTCGCCGTAGAACTGGTCTACAACGGTGCGCACCCACTTCTGGCACTGCCATCCCTCGCCGAGATAGTTGTAGAGATAAGCCACGTGGTGGCAGGGTTCGTTGCCGTGCCAGTATGCGCCGATGCGGCCCTGAATGTCGTGTGCACCAGGTATGTCTTCGGGCAGGTTATGGAGGAAGAGCGAGTCGAGACGCGACTTGAACATGTCACGGCCCATCAGGTTCATGAGTCCCTGCACGTCCTGCGGCACCGTCCAGTGGTATTGCACGGTGAATCCTTCGGTTATGTCGCCCCATCCGTTCACAGAGCCAGGACCTTCGTAAGCCACGGGAGCAAACGGTGTGCGCCAGTTGCCGTTGACATCTTTTCCACGCATGTACTTCGTCTCCTTGTCGTAAAGGTTCTGGTAGCTCATGGCACGGTTGAGGAAGTAGTTATACTCCTTCTCCTTGCCCAACTTCTTGGCAGCCATAGCGATGGCATAGTCGTCGTAAGCATACTCCAAAGTCTTTGACACCGACTCTGCCTCCTTGTCAAACGGCACATATCCCAGGCTGCGATATTCGGGCAGACAGTCGTAGTGGTCGTTCATGGCAGTGGTGACCATTGCCTCAAACGCACGTTCGTGGTCGAAGCCTTTCACGTCTTTCACTATCATATCAGCCAGCACAGAAGCGGCGTGATAACCAATCATGCACCACGTCTCGTTGCTGCCAAACGACCAGAACGGCAACATCTTCTCCACACTCTTGTCATAATGTGCGAGGAGAGAGTTGGCAACGTCTGCCTGCACGTCCTGATGGACAAGGTTGAGCAGCGGATGGAAAGCGCGGTAGGTGTCCCACAGCGAGAACTCGGTGAGGTTTGTAAAGCCCTTTTCCTGCTCTATGTTCTTGTCGAGACCTCTGAACTTGCCGTCAGCGTCGTCGTAGACGAAAGGACAAAGCGCTGCGTGGTAGGCAGAGGTGTAGAATGTGCGCATCTGCTCTGTGGTGCCCTGTATAGAGTAGCGTGACAGTTCCTTGTTCCATTTGTCGTATGCCGCCGAGCGAACAGCGTCAAACGACTTGCCTGCCAACTCCTTAATGTTTACTGCTGCGCCATCGGTGCCTGTCGCTGAGATGGCAGTGCGCACCGTCACCTGCTCGCCTTCCGACGTCTTGAAGTTGGCGGTGAACAGCAAGTTCGGACCCCACGCCTCGCGGTTGCTGCGGAAACGTGATGTGTTGTATATCACAGGCTTCTTGTCCTGGTAAATCATGAAGTCGGCAAAAGGCTTTGAGAACACCGCACGGAAGTAGATGTGGCGCTCCGGCCCCCATCCCTTCACAAGCTTGTAGCCAGTGATGGTAGAGTCGTTTTCTACGCGCAGGTTCGACCATACGCACTTTTGCCACAGCGTGTGGTTCATGTCGATAAGCACAAACGCCTTGTCACTCTTGGGATAGGTGAAGCGGAACATGCCACTGCGCATAGCAGCAGTCATCTCGGCCTTTACGCCATAGTCTTTCAGCTGCACGGAGTAGTAGCCAGGCACAGCAGTCTCCTCGTCATGAGAGAAGCGTGAGCGGTAGCCAGTGTCGGGCTTGTCGTCGGCGCCCGGCTCGAGCATCGGCTCTCCAACTCCCGGCATAAACAGGAAGTCGCCAAGATCTGGAATACCTGTTCCGCTAAGATGGGTGAGCGAAAAGCCCTGTATGGAGTTGCGGTTCCACTTGTAACCTGACGCACAGTCGTAGTAGTGCTCGTCGGTGTCGGGGCTTATCTGTATGCCGCCGAACGGCAGCTGTGCTCCGGGATAGACATTACCGAAGCCGTCGGTACCAACGAAGGGGTTGACATAGTTTGCCGGTTCTTTCACGACAAGCTGCGTCGTCTGCTTATTTGCTGACATGCCGGGCATTGCGACAAGAACAGCAAGCGATGCTAATATGTGTCTCATTATTTCTGATTTAAAGTTGACGGAGCCTGCAAATGCAAACATCCGTCAACCTATGTGTTATTTTATTTTACGTCACCCATTGCCACCTGATATTCGTGCCAAAGGGCATCTGCGGTCACACCCTTGCCGAGACAGAGCTGCATGGCAGCGTCCCATGACCAGGGGTTGAGTTGAAGAGCAGTGTGGTTGAACTTGCGCAGGAAGTTGGGGTCTTTGGTCTGCTGAAGCCAAGCGAGGAAGTAGCCAGTGTAGCGGTAGCCGTTTTTATAGCTGCCGCCCTTAGGACGGTCTTTCTCTCCGTGGAATCCGTCGTTGGCAACACGCACTGCATCTGCCATGCCTTCGATGAAGCACCAGAACGTTTTGTTGCTGCCGTAGTCGCCGATACCCTGCGGCTCGAGCTGGTAAGCATGTGTAAGCTCGTGGAGCAGCACACCGCGTGTCTCAAAGTCGACACGTGCGGTGTCGTTATTGGCAAACGACTTCTTGATGTGACGTGTGCTGTAGAAGATGGTCACGTTGCCGTTTCCGCCGCCTTTTGCAGATATGCCGTCAACATCTTCGAGGGTGTAGTGCAGACAATCCATGCGTGGTATGCTGTCCTTCTCCGAATAATAGAGAGTGTTGAGCACCTCACGTGCCACCTTATTTATATATGCGTTAGGGGTCGGGATGAGGGCGTGGTAAATCTTTGAGCCTTCGCTCTGCGGAGCCTTGTCCTCAAACTTGATTTCAGGTATGGAGTATTTCTTCCAACGCTTGGCAGCCACCTGCTGCTTTTTGGTTTCCTTGACGCCTCCGACAATGACGCCGTCGGCAGCGGTCTGCTTTGATGCTCCACAAGAAGAGAGCGTTATGGCGGCAGCAAATAGCGCCGCAGTGATTGTTGTCAGTTTCATTTCTATTGATAGTTATGTTGTTGTAATAATGTGTTTCCTTTTATTTGGTCATTGAATAGGGCTTGTCTGCTGCAGAGAGTCCGCGCTTCTTGTTAGGCTTGCTGCCCATAACGAACTCGATGGTGCATCCGTCTGTAAGCATCTTGTGGGTGATGTACATCTTTGTGTAGGGCTTGCCGTTGACCTTCATGCTCTGTACGTAGCGGTTCTTGTCACTCACACCAGGAGCCTTTACGATGATATGGTTGCCGTTTTCAAGACGCACGTCGAAGTAAGGCATATAGGGAGCACCGATTACATACTGGTCTGTGCCGGGGCATACAGGGTAGAAACCGAGTGACGAGAAGACATACCATGCCGACATCTGACCGCAATCGTCGTTGCCACCGAGTCCGCGGATATGGTTGCGATACATCTTGTTGAGAATGGTGCGCATCCACATCTGGGTCTTCCAAGGTGCCGATGTCCATGCGTAGAGGTAGGGGATGTGGTGGCTGGGCTCGTTACCATGAACGTAGCCGCCTACAAGACACTCGGCTGTGATGTCCTCATTGTCTTTATAATACTTCTCCGGCAGGTCCATAACGAACAGCGCGTCGAGCTTCTTCAAGAAGTTCTTGTCGCCACCAAACAGAGAGATGAGTCCCATAACATCTTGCGGAGCAGAGAACGAGAAGTTCCATGAGTTGCCTTCGATGAAGCCCTCTCCGTAGGTCTGGTATGGGTCAAGGTCGGCTTTGAACGAACCGTCGATGCGTCTCGGGCTGGCGAAACCAACCTTTGTGTCAAACGTGTTGCGGTAGTAAAGGGCACGCTTGGCGAATGCTTCTTCCACGTCTTTATATCCCGCTGCCTTTGCTGCAGCATACAGGGCGAAGTCGTCGTAAGAGTATTCGAGGGTGTTGGAGGCTGCTGTGCTGTATTTGTCATAGGGTGCATAGCCATATTTCATGTAGTCGCCCACGCTCTCGTAGTAAGGACAAGTGGCTGTTTCGACCATAGCTTTGATGGCTGCATCCTTGTCGATGTCGGCACCCTTGACAAGAGCGTCGGCAATGACGGGCACGGCGTGGTAGCCTGTCATGCACCATCCCTCATTGCCCATAAGGCTCCATACGGGCAGCAAGTGATGCACGCTCTGCTGCTGGTGTGCTATCATAGACTTCACCATGTTTGTGTTACGCGACGGTTTAAGGAGTCCGAGCAGCGGATGCTCTGCACGATAGGTGTCCCACAACGAGAAGATGGTGTAGTTGTCAAATCCCTCTGCACGGTGGATGTTACCGTCAAGTCCACGATACTGGTGGTCAACGTCCATGTAGATGGACGGATTTATCATGGTGTGGTAGAGCGAAGTATAGAGCATTGTCATCTGGTCGGGTGTGCCTTTGCACTCCACTGCGTCCAGTTCTTCGTTCCAGCGGTTGTCGGTCTCGGCGTAGATCTGCTCAAACGACTTGCCAGCAGCTTCTGCACGGAGGTTCTTCAAGGCGCCGTCTGTGCTTACGCCAGAGAGTGCAACCTTCACGACCAACTCCTGAGAAGTCGCGTTGTCGAAGTTGAAGTAAGCCACGATGTCGCGTCCGCTGATTTCGGGGAAGTTCTCGTGCAGTCGCAGTTTGCCCATGAAGCCACGATATTTCACGCGTTTCATGTCACGGTAGCCATAGTCTTTGATAGGCTTGGAGAGTGAGATGGCGAAATAAGTGTAGTTGCATTTTGCCCAGCCGTTGGTGATGCGGTAGCCAGTAAGGAGCGTGTCGTTTTCTACACGTATGCTGCTCCACAACACCTTGCCGTCGTAGTTGTATATGCCATGCAGCAGGTCCAGAATGATGCGGCTGTCCTGTCCCTTAGGGAATGTGTATTTATGAACACCCACACGCTGGGTGGCGGTGAGCTGTGCACGCACGCCATTGTCCTGAAGCGTAACCTCATAATAGCCAGGAGCAGCCTTCTCGGTGCTGTGAGAGTAGCGTGAGCGATATCCCGCATCGGGGTTCTGAGCTGTTCCGGGGTTGAGCATCAGCTTGCCTGTCTGCGGCATTATCATGATGTCGCCGAGGTCGGAGTGTCCCGTTCCGCTGAGATGGGTGTGGCTGAAGCCTACAATAGTAGGGTCGTCGTGCTGGTATCCAGCGCAATACTCATACACCTTGCCCTGGTATTTGCCATCCACGTTCTGCGGTATGGTGTCTGTCTCGGGGCTGAGCTGCACAATGCCAAACGGGGCACATGCTCCGGGGAAGGTATGTCCCATTCCGCTTGTACCAATCATCGGGTTTACATAAGATGTCAGTTTCTCTTTTTCTTCTGCCTGCACAGTGCCATAAGTGCACACCGCTGCAGCAGCAATTACAAAGATCAGTTTCCTCATAGATTTTTAAAGTTGTTGTTTTTGTATAACGGATTCTCTATATTAAAAATTAATGTAAGTTCAAATAAGACCATTCATGGGCTGTCAAGCCCCTCTAATCAATAAGGCGATGCGAGTTTAAAATGTAGTGTTTGCCGTAAGGCGGATGCTGTTGCAACGAGACATTGACATGCTGTTGCAACAAGCATTCAGTACTGACGCGATGGATAGCGCCTGCTGACACGACAAGCATTATTTACTGGTGAGCAAGCCGCTGCGCTTCGGTCGCTTATACGAGCGGTAGTCGTCGAGCGGAATCTCGATGTCCGGCTCAACGAGTTCGCCAGCATGCGGCAAACCAAACTTCATGTATCTGATGTCAAGTCCGCGCTCTATCCACTGACTTTCGTAGTAAGTCTGGATGCCAAGTATGGTCGCTGTCTGCGCGTCGAGGCCCTCCGTATGATATAAGTCTTCTGTACGGAAGAGCACGGACAGGCTGTTTCGCTCGGTCATGTACGTGGTGTAAGTGAACAAGAAGTTAGAGTCGGTCTTGAGATGTACCACTCCCCCATCTTTGAGGAAGTGGCGGTAACGCTCCATGAAATAGGTGCTGGTGAGACGTTTGCGCGGATTCTTCATCTGCGGGTCGCTGAATGTGAGCCAAATCTCGCTCACCTCATCGGCAGCAAAGAACCGGTCGAAGAAGTGCTCACTTCCTGTTTTTTGACACAGCCACGTTTATTATAGGTATATTCGTCGGCTGCTACTCGTTGTTGTCTGAGAAAGAGTATGGGTAGGCAGCAGGCTGGGTGCCACGGCGCATATTGGGCTTGCTGCTCATCTGATATTGCAGACGGGCACCGCGCAGCAGTTGGTCGTGGGTCACATAGTTTTTGCCGTATGCCTTGCCGTTGATGCTAAGCGACTCGATGTAGCGATTTTCATCGCTGTTGGCAGGGGCTGACAGTTCAACGGTCTTACCGTTGGCCAGATGTATCTTGGCCTTTTTGTAGAGTGGAGCGCCAAGTACGTACTGGTCGGTGCCAGGACATACGGAGTAGAATCCGAGAGCCGACATGATGTACCACGCTGAGGTCTGGCCGTTGTCCTCGTCACCACAATATCCGTCTGGTGTGGGGTAGTAGAGACGACGCATGGCCTCGCGTACCCAGTACTGGGTCTTCCATGGCTGTCCGGCATAGTTGTAGAGATAAATCATGTGCTGGATGGGCTGGTTGCCGTGGGCATATTGTCCCATGTTTACAACTTGCATCTCGCGCATCTCGTGGATGAGTTGCTTACGGGTATCGACATTTCCACCAAACGTCGGGGGCTCCTTGAACACAGCATCGAGTTTGTCGACAAAGGCTTGGTCGCCGCCCATCAGCGTGATGAGACCGCGGATGTCATGGAACACGCACCACGTCCAGTGCCAACTGTTTCCCTCGGTGAACGGTCCCCACCAGACATCTGGTTTGAAGTCATCTGGGAAGTTGCCTTTAGAGTCGCGACCGCTCATCATACCATATTTTGGATGAAACACATTCTTGTAGTTTTGACAACGCCGCTTGTAGATATCTGTCTCACTGGCTGGACGCCCCAGTTTCTTACCCATCTGGTAGATGCACCAGTCATCATAGGCATATTCCAAGGTGCGTGAGGTGCTCTGGCCAACTACGTCGGATGGAACATATCCTAACTGGTTGTACTCCTTATATGCCGTACGGCCAGATGAGCCTACTGTTGGATGGACAGAGTTGGCATCCTTGCACAAAGCGTCGAAGATAGCCTGTGTGTCCTTCTTGATATTTCCTTTCACGTATGCGTCAGCAACTACGGATGCAGAGTTGTTGCCCACCATGCAGGCTCGGTGACCTGGTGTTGCCCATTCAGGATAGAATCCACTCTCTTTATAGGAATTATAGAAGCCTTCCTCCATCTGTGCGCTCATCTCTGGGTATACAAGGTTGATGAGTGGCAACAGTCCGCGGAAAGTGTCCCAGAAACCTGTGTCGGTAAACATATAGCCAGGCAGCACCTTGCCGGTATGTGGGCTGTAGTGTACGATATTACCTTTTGCATCTTTCTCGTAGAACATGCGAGGGAAGAGGGTACTTCTGTACAGACAGCTGTAGAATGTTCGCAACTCATTGATGTTGTCGGACTCGATTTCTATTCTGCTCAGTACTTCGTTCCAGCGGTCACGACCCTTCTGCTTCAGTTGATCAAAGCTCTGTGTGCCCAGTTCCTTGAGGTTCAACTCAGCTTGCTCGGCACTGATGAAGGAAGATGCTACGCGGGCATGTACTTGCTCGCCTTTCCTTGTGGCAAAACCGATGATGGCACCTGCGTGGTTGCCCGTGGCCTCAAGTTCGTCAGTGCGTATGTCACCGTTGGGAACGGCGGCAGTGTAGGTGAAAGGTTTGTCGAAGACGATGACAAAGTAGTTCTTGAAGTTGCCAGGCACACCGCCGCTGTTCTTCGTGGAATAGCCTACTATCTTGCGCTCGGCTGGTATGATAGTCACTGACGAGCCTCGGTCCAGTGCATCAACGACCACGCACGACTGGCTGTTCTCGGGGAACGTGAAGCGGAACATGGCGGCACGCTCCGTGGGCACCAACTCGGTGTTGATGTCATAGTCGGCCAGATAGACCTGATAATAATAGGGACGGGCCGTCTCAGCCTTGTGGTTGAAGAAACTGGCGCGGTCGTCTTCACGGAATACGGGGGTTCCTGTGGTGGGCATCAAGGCAAACTGTCCGTAGTCGTTCATCCACGGACTTGGCTGGTGGGTCTGCTTGAAGCCACGTATGCGGTTGGCCGTGTAGGTATAAACCCACCCATCGCCCATGTGGCCTGTCTGTGGTGTCCAGAAGTTCATGCCCCAAGGCATGGCCGTGGCGGGATAGGTATTACCCGTTGATAATTCGAAATTGGAGTCAGTGCCAACGAGCGTACTCACGTAGTCGGCATAGTTGTTTTTGGCCTGTGCCCA
>ONHQ01000074.1 GCA_900317685.1 uncultured Prevotella sp. | reverse complement strand
ACTTCTGTCAATAAAAATAGGCAGCTATCAAATCGAAACCTGATAGCTGCCTAATTTATGATAGGCTGGGCCAAAATCTGACTTTTGACACAGCCCCTTGTTTTAATGCTTTAATGTTTGGTGCTTTTGGCTTTAGTGCCTGAAGCCCAAGTATTTTAGGACTTAATGTTTTAGCACATCCTGTTTTAGAATCCGCCGAAGCCACCGCCACGTGGAGGTCTGCCACCACCAAAGCCACCCATTGGCGGGCGTCCTCCACGACCGGGACCCATGCCGGGACCACGACGGCCGTCACCGGGCCCCATGCCTTTGCCGCCAAAGAGATTGAGACGATAGTTGATGTGGAGCATCACGTAGCTGTTGATGCTGTTATACTCCGTGTTGCTGCTCTGCATGGCTGTGATGGTGCGTGAGAGATTGCTTTGGTTGTGGAGAATGTCGTAGAACTGCAACATCACTGTGAGGGGCTTACCACGCAGGAAGCTCTGTGAGAGTTGTGCATTCCATACCAGCTCGTTGGTGTTGAGCGAAGGATCGCTGTAGCCTCGGCGGCTGTTCTCGTGCAGGTCGGTAGCGAGTGTCATGCCCCAGGGCAGAGAGAAGTTGATGTTGGCACCATAGGCAAACTGCCAAGTGTCGAGGTTGGCGGTGGACTGAAGGTCATTGCGTGAGTGGCGATAGGAGAGCTGTCCGTCGAGCTCCACCTCCAGCCAGCTGTTGCGGTAGCTGCCAGAGAGACGCTCCCAAAGGGAGAGGTCCTTGGTAGTGCTCTTCTGTGAATCTGACGTACTGTTGAGCGTTACGTAGCCTACGTTGTTGGCATAGCTCATGTTGGTGAACGTGTTGATGTTCCAGATACCAGCCGAGTCGAGCGGCGTGTTGAACATAAAGGCACCGTTCATATTCCATTGTCCGTTGATGTTCTCCGGCCGTGTGGTCCGCCCACCCGTCTTCTCGTCGTAGGTGACCTTAGAGCTGATGGAGTTGTTCGTCGTGGAGAATCCCAGGTGTGCCATCATAGCGCGCTGTGTCTTCTCCCAATAGTTGTTATAGAAGAAGCGGAAGTTCTGCGTGAACGAGGGCTTCAGTCCCGGGTTACCTTTCTGAATGTTGAGCGGGTCAGAGTCGTCGGTGATGTCGAGCAGTTGCGAGATGCTAGGCTGCGACGTGTTGGCGCGGTAGTTGATGCGCAGGTTGCTGACCTTGCTGAAGCGGTAGCGGAAGTCGAAGGTCGGGGAGATGTTGAAGACATTGCGTGTGGTGTCGACGCTGATGCCCTGGTAGTCCTGGATATAGTGCGACTTTTGTGGCTGTGCCATCACACCGGCGTTGAGTTGCCATTTGGTGCGTATCATGCGCAGCATGAGCTCCACGATATGCGTGTAGTTCTTATATTCCGAGTAGCGGCTCAGGTTAGAGTCGAGATAATCGGTATAGGGGTTGGCGAGGCGATCGAGATAGTTGTCCCATGAGCGGTAGGCGGGATTGATGCCCGAGAAGAATTCTTCGCCGAGATTGGAGAAGTCATAGGTGGATCGGTCACTTTTGCTGTAGCTGTATTTAAAGCGGTAGCGCAGCTGCAGGAATGCTCCGCGCCACAGTGGTTCGCTGTAGGTAGCCTGCAAGGTATAGCCGTAGTTCTTTGTCGGTGTGAGGCTGTAGCGGTTGGTCTGATAGGTAGAGTCCTGCCCCAGAGCGTTTTGAATCTGATAGAGATGCACGTTGCTGGTGGAGAGGTTCTTGCTATCGCTGTCGGAGTAGTTGGCATCGGCGCGCAGCGTGATGTTTCGTCCACGGCTGTTGAGTCGACGGTTGTATTGCAGCTCAGCACCGAGGCTCTTGTTGCGGGAATAGCTCATGGAAGTGTTGCGCCGGCTGTTGACGAGCTGTCCATTCTCGTCGAGAGTCTTCAGACCGTCCTCAGTGAGCGGATCCACCACATATTTATATGGATCGTCGTTGAAGGATGCCGAGTTGTTGTTGCCCAGTCCGTCGCTGGTGGAGTAGCTGGCAGTGGGCCGGAACAAGATGTTGGTCATCGTGTCGGGTGCCCACTCGATGCGTGCCTGCCCGTTCCAGCTGTTAGAGCGTGAATAGCTTTGGTTGAGGCTGTTGGAGAAGGACGCAGACTTGCTGACGAAGTTCTCACTGGAGTTCTTCGAGAAGATGTCGCCATCGCTATGGTTCCATCTGACGCTACCGTCGACTTTGATGACGTTTTTCTTCTCATAGTTGACATTTACTCCGCCCATCTTCGAGGCGTTGAGTCCATTGCGGTTTCTGCCGAAGCCGCCACGTCCGCCAAATCCCATGTCGTTGACATTGTTGGCGTTGCCCATGACGAAGACACGTGCCTCCTTGTTAAACAATCCGCCGAAGAGTCTCTCGGCATACCGTTCTTTGGTACCTACACCGAGATCGACGTTGGCTATGGTGCCCTTGCCCATGCCCGCCTTGGTACCGAAGTCGAGCACCGTCTGTTCATCCCCGTCGTCGATACCCGTGACCCGTGCCAGGTCACTCTTCTGGTCGTAAGCTTTCACCTTGTCGATGATGCTTGTCGGGATGTTTTTCATGGCCGTCTTGGTGTCGCCGGTCATAAACTCCTTACCGTCGAGCATGATCTTCTTCACTTCCTTGCCATTGATGGTGATCTTGCCATCGTCGTCGACCTGTGCGCCGGGCAGTCGCTTGACGAGTTCCTCGATGGTGGAGCCCTCAGGAGTACGGTAGGCGGCACTGTTGTATACAAAGGTGTCCTCCTTGAGCGTCACCTTCAAGGCCTGCGCCGTCACCTGTGCCTCTTTGAGCATCACGGCATCGGAGTGGATGACAATGTTGCCCATGGCCAAGTCGTGCTCAGCCTCCATCTGCAGACGCTTGATGGCGGTGACATAGCCGATGCTCGAGATCTTCAGCAGGTACTTGCCGGGAGCAGGTGCTTGAATGACGAACTTACCGCTGTCGTTGCTCACCGAGCCGGAGACAAATGCTGAGTCGGCTTTGAGCAGCTGAACGGTGACCATGGGTACGGGCTCTTTCGAGTCGCGGTCGATGAGTGTACCGCTGATCTTTTGTTGCGCTGTCGCTGAAGCTATTGTCATTATCAATAGCAAAGCGAGGAGTAATGCTTTCTTCATATCTGATATTGAAAATTCTATTCTGAATACAGAATGATTTGTTTGTTGTGCAAAAACAATTATATGACGTTGGACCCTGCTGAAAGTTTAATTAATATTCTGTCCTGGTGGCGTATTTTTCTTCTTTAACTCAAATTAATATGCTGAGGTAACAATTGTTACCGGCGCTCCTTTTCTATCTTCCTAACTTTGCAGCCGTCAATCAATAATTAGGAAGAACAAGATGGAAAATACAAGTAGATATAGCTTTAGCGAGTGGCCGCTTGACTTGCTCATCGACTATGTCCTCAAGGTGCATCACCGTGGGGTGAGGGAGAAAGGACCCGGCACGCTGAGCCTTATTAATAAGGTGATGATGGAGAACCTCGTGCTCGACGAGGTGGAGCAGCTCTTCAGTCAGTCGCTCTCTGATCTCGGCACGCATCTGATGAAGGAGGAGCGCGTGCTCTTCCCTTATATTCTCGACCTCTACGAGGCAGAGCGCAGCGGACAGCCCATTGCCCCGATGCACTGCGGCACGGTGCGCAACCCCATCAACGTGATGATGTCGGACCACGATGCAGAGTTGCAGCGTCATGAGCGCATCGCCATGCTGCTCAACGACTACCAGGCCCCCGACGACGCTTCGGATGACTATAAGGAGCTGATGCGACAGCTCAGCGAGTTCCGCGAGAACCTTAAGGAGCACACGTATGTCGAGAACGACATCATCTTCCCTAAAGCCATCGAGATGGAAGCAGTGCGCTTCGACGGACAGAATTTGTAACCAATCATTAGAAAATAAATATAACTTATAATCAGAAGAAAGATATGATGTTTTGCTATCAATGTCAAGAGACTGCCAAAGGTACAGGATGTACTGTGAGTGGCGTATGTGGTAAGAAACCCGAGACAAGCCGCTGGATGGACTTGTTGCTGAGTGTGACACGTGGTGTAGGTACCATCTATCACGCACTGTTGCAGCAGGGACAGAGTGACGACACCACTGTGGATGACTTCATCGTGGACGCCCTCTTCGCCACCATCACCAATGCCAACTTCGACGACAGCGCACTGCTGCAGAAAGTCGACAAAGGCATCGCTCTGAAGAAACAACTGCTGGCTAAGGCTGCTGAGCTCGGTGTGGCATTGCCCGACTATCATGAAGTAGAGTGGGGCGGCGAGAAGAGCGACTACGAGGCTGAGGGCGACCGCGAGACGGTGCTGCGCACTGCCAACGAAGACATCCGCTCGCTCAAGGAAACTATTGTACTCGGACTCAAAGGTATGGCTGCTTACTACGAGCATGCCGCACGTTTGGGACAGCGCGACGAGGCTATCGCCGGCTTCATGGCTGAGGCTTTGGCGGGTATCACCAATCCTGACGCTACTGCCGATGGTCTGCTGCAATTGCTCCTCACTACTGGCAAATATGGTGTTGATGTGATGGCTTTGCTCGACAAGGCAAATACGAGAGCTTACGGCAAACCTGAGATCACGAAGGTGAACATTGGCGTAGGCAAGCGTCCGGGTATCCTCATCAGTGGACACGACCTGCATGACATCGCTGATCTGCTCGAGCAGACCGAGGGCACAGGCATCGACGTTTATACCCACGGTGAGATGCTTCCTGCACACTACTATCCCGAGCTGAAGAAATACAAGCACCTCGTAGGTAACTATGGTAATGCTTGGTGGAAGCAGAAAGAGGAGTTCGCTCACTTCAACGGCCCTATCGTCTTCACCACTAATTGTATCGTACCGCCGTCACCGAAGGCTAACTATGCCGGTCGTGTGTTCACAGCCAACTCTACGGGCTTCCCAGGATGGAAGCATATCGCCACACGCCCCGACGGCCATAAGGACTTCTCTGAGGTCATCGAGATGGCTCGCCAGTGCCAGGCTCCCGAGGAGATCGAGCACGGAGAGATCGTCGGCGGCTTCGCCCACGACCAGGTCTTCGCCCTTGCTGACAAGATCGTGGAGGCTGTCAAGAGCGGTGCTATCCGTAAGTTCGTCGTCATGAGCGGTTGCGATGGCCGTATGAAGAGCCGTAACTACTATGCCGACTTCGCACAGGCACTGCCGAAGGATGTGGTCATCCTCACCTCTGGCTGCGCTAAATATAAGTACAACAAGCTCAACCTCGGCGACATCAATGGTATTCCCCGCGTTCTCGACGCCGGACAGTGCAACGACAGCTATTCTTGGGCTGTGGTGGCCTTGAAGCTCAAAGAGATCTTCGGTGCTGCTGATGTTAACGAGTTGCCGATAGCCTTCAACATTGCCTGGTATGAGCAGAAGGCTGTCATCGTGCTCCTCGCCTTGCTGAGCCTTGGGGTGAAGAATATCCATATCGGTCCTACGCTTCCCGCCTTTGTCTCTCCCGGTGTGCTGAAAGTGCTCCAGGACAGCTTTGGTCTCGGTACCATCTCTACCGTAGACGAGGATATCAAGACAATGATTAATGCGTAATGTATAAATGATGATGAATAAATAATGGCGTGAAGGGCATCTTCCTTTCTGCGCTGTTATTTATTCATTTTTCATTTTCCTCAATTATTTATACATTATACTTTTTACATTATACATTATACTCTGAATTTTCAATTAGTTTGTAGCGATAACCTACTACGACTCGTTTTTCTTTGGCCTTCCTCTTTTTCTCCCTACCTTTTTCGACTTGTATCCCGG
>ONHQ01000076.1 GCA_900317685.1 uncultured Prevotella sp. | reverse complement strand
CCTGCTGAAGTCGAATGCGCTCCAATGATGTCTGGAGCATACTTTCTGTTTTTTCCATCATTGCTGACTTTAGGTGTCAACCTTATTTAAAAAAAGACACCGGTCGGCCTGTCATTTATGGGACGGAGGAAACGAACAACAGTCCAGTCAAGGTCGCTGTTTTTGACCACTTCACCGATTTCAACGACCTCACGCTTTGCTTGGGGAAAGAATTGCGTCAGCTATTCCCGGGAATACGGTGATAAAAGAACGTTTGTCACTCGCAAACTTCACGCTTGGAGTGCCATAGTCTATCAAGCGCTTCAATCTCTTCTCTTTCATAGTTCTCATCAGCAAGCGATGACCTTCGAGGGAAGGCATGCCACTAAATTTCGTTTCAGGGATTTGCCTACTAACAAACCACCGATTGGCATCCGGCAATGGCATCACGCATGGCATTATGATCTGTTATATTGCCCTTGACAATGTACAAATGTTCGCGGGTAAAAGATAATTCATTGGGATACCTTACATAAGCCACGACATCATCGCTTTGTCAAGTTCATGTCTGACTTCATGCTAGCCGATTCCGCCGGTAGCTCCAAAGATTATTATTCGCATAGTTTGAAATATTTATGTCGTTTGCCGATATTGTCTTTATTATTATAATGTATTCAATGACAAATATAATATAAAGTATTCAGTGACAAAGATGCGATATTTCTTCCGTATGCCCAATAATTTCCGTACTTTTGTAACATCATTATGAAGTTGCGCGTAGTTATAGAGCGGATTACGTATCAGAATGGCGAGAATGGCTATTCGATACTGAAGGCACGGGTGAAGGGGTATGACGACCTCGTCACCCTGGTCGGCAACATGCTCGATGTGACCGTAGGCACCGTGCTTGTCGCCGACGGGCAGTGGAAGGTTAACCGGCAATACGGTAGCCAGTTCGTTGTTGTGACCTATGAGGAAGCCATGCCGGCCACGCTCTTCGGACTGGAGAAATACCTCGGCAGCGGACTCGTCAAGGGTATCGGTCCAAAGTTCTCCAAGCTCATCGTCGCCAAGTTCGGCATGGACACTTTCGACATCATCGAGAAGGACTGTCAGCGGCTCGGCGAGGTGGACGGCATTGGCCCCAAGCGCATCAAGAAGATTCACGACTCTTGGATGAAGCAGCTCGACATCAAGGATGTGATGGTGTTCCTTCAGGGCAACGGTGTCAGCACCGCCTACGCTGCGAAGATCTACAAAGCCTATGGCAAAGAAAGCATCGACACGGTGAAGTCCAATCCCTATTGCCTTGCCGATGACATTTGGGGCATCGGTTTCAAGACTGCCGACTCCATCGCCGCGAAGATGGGCTACGACAAGAACGATGAGCGACGTTGTCGCAGCGGTATTCTCTACACCCTCAACCAACTGGCCAACGAAGGCCATGTCTATGCTCATCGCAACCAACTTTTGGAAGCCGGAGTAAAGCTCTTGGAAGCCGATAAAGCCTCTATCGAGTCCGCCCTTGACCAAATGATTGCCGCTGAGGACCTGAAGATTGAGGACGAGGCCATCTACCTGCCACCATTCTATTTCAGTGAGGTCGGCACTGCCAACAAACTCAAGATGTTGCTCACCACCCGACAGCAGAATATGTTCGAGCGTGAACCCGACATTACCGCCATCAGCAAGAAAACCGGCATCACCTACGATGGCCTTCAGGCCGAAGCCATCCGCACCGCCGTCCACAACAAGGTCATGGTGCTCACGGGCGGTCCTGGCACCGGCAAGACAACTACCGAGGATGGTATCATCGCTGCTTTCAAGGGAATGGGACTCCACATTCTCCTTGCCGCACCCACGGGCCGTGCCGCCAAGCGCATGACCGAGGCTACGGGCATGGAGGCCAAGACCATCCACCGGCTGTTGGAATTCAATCCTGCCGAGGGTTACAAACGCAATGACGAGAACCCCTTGGAGGGCGATGCACTCATCATCGACGAGTGCTCGATGATTGACATCGTGCTGATGAACTCTCTTCTGAAAGCTGTCCCCGCCGACATGCGTCTCCTGCTTGTCGGCGACGTGGACCAGTTGCCGAGCGTCGGCGCTGGCAATGTGCTCCGTGACATTATCGACTCGGGTGTCGTCCCCGTGGTGCGCCTCACCCGTATCTTCCGTCAGGCACAGACCAGCCGCATCATCATGAACGCCCATGCCATCAATGCCGGACGCATGCCCGACATCCGCAACGGCAAGCAGTCCGACTTTTTCTTCATGGAGTGCGAGGAGCCGGAAAAGATTGCCTCGACCATAGTCGATTTGGTCAGCCACCGCCTCCCCAAGGCCTACAACATACCCCGGAGCAGCATACAAGTGCTCACGCCCATGCAGCGCAGTGTCATCGGAGCCAATAACCTGAATATCTCCATCCAGCAGCGTGTCAATCCCACGGGCAATGGTCTCACACGTGCCGGCTTTACCTTCCGCAAGGGCGACCGCGTGCTGCAACTCAAGAACGACTACACCAAGGAGGTGTTCAACGGTGACATCGGACTCATCAACGCAGTCAATATGGAAGACCGCACGCTCACCGTCAGCTTCGACGGTAAGGAGGTGGAATACGAATCGACAGAGCTTGACGAGCTCAGCCTTGCCTATGCCACGACCATCCACAAGAGTCAGGGCAGCGAATATCCCATCGTCGTCATCCCCGTTCACTTCACCAACTACGTCATGCTCCAGCGCAATCTCATCTACACTGCTGTCACCCGTGCCAAGAAAGTCTGTATCGTCATCGGCCAGCGTCGTGCCCTTTGGTATGCCGTCAGCCATGTTACCGTCACCGAGCGTAACACGAAACTCAAGGAGCGGCTGCAGGGCAAGACCATCCCGTTGAGCTATACACGGCAAGACGAAGAGAGTCAGATGGACATGGCGGCTGAGGATGGTCCGACAATTCAATCTTAACAGCTTATATTAATGCCAATAAAATTACTTCCTTCCCTCCTGTTGTCGATACTCCTTATAGGCTTCACGCCCGGACCAGCCAATCTCTTCTCGCTTCATTGCTCAATGAAGAATGGAACGAGGAAAGCCATGACTATGTGGTTCGGACTGCTAGCTGGCTTTACCATTGCAGCAGTCATTGTGGCAATCATCACTCCTGACTTCGTCATTGCGTCACCCTAAATGCCCAAATGGTCAAAAAGAGGCTTTAATGACTGTTGGGCAGGGGTCAGCATCATTGTCTTGCTGATAA
>ONHQ01000077.1 GCA_900317685.1 uncultured Prevotella sp. | reverse complement strand
GGTCGGGATTGTCCTGAAGCTGGCGGCGCAGGTCACGACTTTCTTCTATGGCTTGCTTGCATGGGCCGCACCACATCGCCCAGAAGTCTATCAGCACGAACTTACCGCGATAGGGCTGGATGATTCTTTCGAGCAAGGCTTTGCCATCACCTTCGGGGATGGGATAGGCAATGGATTCGTCGAACGTGGCGGTGAAGAGACGTTCAGCCTCCTTGCGCAGTTCGGGCTGCGTGAATCCGTCGAGCGCACGATGGCGCACGGTGTCGAGCGGCACGTATGGGGACGCTTCCCACGCCGCACGGTCTTCTGCCGTCAGTGTCGTGTCAGCCAGTGCTTGCTGGCGATGAACGTATGCTTCGGCAGCCGTTGTCAGTCCTTTTGGCAGTATTTGCATCATGGCCATCTGAGTCAGCAGATTGTCCTCGTCGCCCGTCATTCTGTTCATCGCCTGACGCAGTTGCTGGATTTCTACGGCATAATACGACATGAAAGTGGCCAAGGCGCAGACTGGGGTCGTTGCCAAGACTGTTGCTAATGGGGAATAACGGTATGGAACGAAAAGGACGGGGTCATTCAATGGCAGGTATTTCAGTGGGGCATAGTATTCGGGAGCGCAGAGTTCGGCCCTGTACAGGCTGTCGGTAAAGGTGCGGTTCAAATCTGCACGGCATAATACACCATGTCGGAACAAGAAGCCTTGGCAAATCGCGCTTGTTGCCATCGTTTGAGCCAGTTGCCGCTCGTAGGGAGTGAACTGTCGGGCATCGGCCATCGCCTCAATGTTCCCGAGCGTTGCCCGAATGAGACTGTCGCATAATGCCGTGTGACGCTTTAAGTCGCTATTGTCCGCTATCATCATGCGGTACTCATTGGTATAGTCGAGGTTCGCTTTCAGCAGACGCTCCACCTTTTTCGCCGCGCTGCCGTCACCGTAATTGCAAGTCCAATGTCCGTCAGCATCTTGTTTCAGTTCCATGTGTAGCGTCTCGCCCGGCATGAGGTAAAACGGCACCATATTATTCTCGGAGATTACCAAATTGCTGAGTACAGGGTGATGCAACTGCATCCGACAAGTGAAATCGCCATCGGCAGATACATCAACCGTCTTGTCCCTCATGTTATTGGTCATGGCGTTGTTCCATGCAACGATAATCTGCTTAGGCATTGCTTGGGGGGCGATTCCATTAACCTTTCCGATGATGAATGCCGAGTCTGTCCGGAAGAATGGCTCTTGCGCCTGCCCCGCCAATGCGACGATGGCGAGGAGGATGGTGATGATGGTTTTCTTGTTCATATTCATTTCGGTTTTATTTCAGTTTCTCCAGCAACTGCTCGACGGTCTTGTCCTCTCGGCGGTTGCCGTCCTTGTCGAAAATGACGACGAAGGGGATGCCCGTGAACTGGAACTTCTCTTGCAGATAACCCCATTGCGAGCGGGTGACGTGGATGTGCTCGCCCTTGATGTCGTTGCCAACGAGAAAAGCGCGGCATTGCTCAGGCGTGTCGTCGGTGATGTAGAGGTACTTCACGGGCTTGTCCTTGTTGGCATCCACCTCGTCACGCATCTGGAGCATCTTTGCACGGCATGGGCCACACGACATTTCCCAAAAATCGACATAGAGTACATTGCCCTTGTACGGCTCGATGATGCTTTGGAAGATGCTGTCGCCCTTGGTCATCGGCTCAATATGTCTCAAGGCGGTGTCGTCCTTTCCAGCAGCCTTCAGTTCATACTTCTTGACATACTCGCGGTAGGTCAGCACCGCGCGGCGCATCAAGTCGGCATTCGTGATGTAAGGTAGTGTGCTGGCCACATCCTCGGCCTCAAAATCATAATGGCTATCAATGTCTTGACCATAATATGGCCATTCCAGTTTCGTGAAGAGGTCGCGGAGCATGCATATCTGCGCGGCAAAGTTCGTGGGACTGAGTTGGAGCTTGTCGTGCAGTTTGGCCATCGCCTCCCTCCTTGCCTCGCGGAGTGTCGGTTGGACGTAAATCTCTATATCATTGGAAGTCGTGTAGTCTATTGGGAGTGTGCGGCTCTTGATGCTGGACTGCTCCACAGGCTCCATGATGCTGTACTCCAGGCGGTTGAAGAAAAACTCGTCTCCTGCAATCAAAAGCAAGGGGTTGTCAAGCAGATACTTCTCGCGAGGAGCCACGAAACTGAAATACTCCTGCCAATACTGCTCTTGGTCGATGTCCTCCTTGTCCATGAATTGGAATTTCTCGCAGATGTTGATCATGTGCATAGTGAGGATAGAGGTTTTCAGCACATCAGCCGCCAAGGGTGAACAGCCGGCAAGTTCGGGCAATCCCTCATTCATCTGCTGAACGATGCTGTCGAGCCTTTCCACCGCCTGGTCTTTCCACTTCATCACCTCTTCAGGACTCTCCTCATCCCTCCTTTCCCTGCTGAACTGACAGTAGCGGTTCATGGTTTGCAGCCACACCCTGCTCACCTCGCCGCTGACCCCTGTGCCGCTCACGCTGACACCCTCCTCGCGGCTGGGCTTCGTCGTGTCCATCGTGACATCGATTGTGTCGCCAGGCATGGCATATACCTGTGTCATGGGATAGACCAGCACGAACATTGGGTAAGGCACATGCAGGTTCATCGAGAACGTGCCGTCGGCCTTGATGTCGAACAGATTCATCTCCTCCTTTCGGACGATATAGTCGCGCACGATGACGGAGATGCGTCCCTCCATGCCTTTGATGACTTGAGGGTCATTCGCCACGATGCGCCCCCTGATGACAACCTCGCCGCCGTGCAGTCGGTATTCGTCCAGTTCGGCACTCGGATAGCTGATGAGTTGTGGTACCTCATCCTTCTTTCCTTTCTTCTTCTTTTACCTTTGCACACGGGAATCTAAGAGGGTTTAAGTGTGAATGAAGGTTAATGCGTACTATTTCTTATTCTGGATATTCTCCATGAAGCGATC
>ONHQ01000080.1 GCA_900317685.1 uncultured Prevotella sp. | reverse complement strand
CAGATCCATCGACTTCTTGTCCTGACTGAACCGCTTCACCAGCTGTTCGCCGCTCACACGGATGATGCGGGTGGGCACCATCGCCTCGATCGTGGTCAGTGCGGGGCCACCGTTGAGACAGGCGGGATAGTCACCCGCAAACTCGCCCTCGAACGAGAACCATGTGATGTGCTCCTTGTCGTCGCTGATGCCGTGTGTCACGTACTTGAAGCACCCTTCGGTGACGAAGCCGAACCACCGTGCGGGGTCGCCCTCGCGCTCCAGCTGTTCGCTCTTGCGGTAAGTCACCTCCTTGCCCTCGCGCTCGCAAAACTCGCGCAGCACCTTGATGTCAATGCTATTTTTCCCGAATTTCTGTTCCATCGTCAGTGGCTATTTGGCTGCAAAGTTACGAAAATTCCTACGAAAGCGTTCATAGCAAGACAAAAAAATAGCAATAGACGCTTTGCGGTACCTTCTTCCCTTTCTTGAAGAACTCTTTGACGATGCGGTATTCCTGTCCTCGCTCGAAGTCGTATTTGTCTGAATTTACGTAGATAGTGAACAGGCAGGTGCTGTGTGGAGCGAGTTCGTAGCCAATATCATTGAAGGCATAGACGGCTCCGTCTTTCCTCGGCTTGATGGGTAGTACCGTCCATTCGTCGATTACTCGCTGCTCTATGGCGTATGCCTCGCCTGTCATACAAGTGCTATCCGTGTCATTCATCATTTCCACGACAATAGAGTCCACTGGAAATTTCAGTGTCCTTCGTATAAGGGAGTCGGTTTGCGAGAGGTGTTTGTCGGTGATGACCAAACGTAGGGTGTCCGCACTGGTCACCGCCTCGGTGCTGTCCGTTGATTGCTCTGCATCTGCCACCGCCTGCCGTGCTGTTGGACGACATGAGGCGAATGCGAGGGCGGTAATCAGGAGGAAGAGAAGTTTTGCTTGTTTCATCGTGTTCGTTTACTTCCTCAGTTTGCCTTTGCTCTCAAGGTACTTGGTGAAGGTTTCCCACTGCAGGGCGTTCTTCTTAATGTTTGCCTGTGTGCGCTCGTCGTTGATGAACTGCGCAGGGTAGCAGTCGTGCAGGTAGTAGTGGGGATTGTCCTCGTCCTCGCCAATCGTGGAATAGTGCAGTACAAGGTCGTAGAAGATGCGGCTGTCTATGTCGGACACGAAACGGCTGACCTCGAACAGGACGTTCTCGCCGAGGCGAAACTCCAAACCCTCTTTATGATAGTTTTTCATCAGCATCTTGAAAAGCTGCTCGTCCTGTTTCTTGAAGCGGATTTCGCGGGTGCTGACGTTGAACCACTCGATGTCGTCCTCGGTGAAGAGGGTATCGATAGCGGTGCCCCTTGTCTTGCTGTTCATCTCGCAAGCAAAGAACTTGACCAGCTCCTCGGGACAGACGGTAAAGGGCTTTTCCTGATCGTTGTCATTGCTGCTGCAAGAGGCGAGGAAGAGCATGGCTGCGGTCATCACGAGGATGTTTCTCCAGAGTTTCATTGTTTTCATTATCTTATTGCTATCTTTTCCATTTTACATCAAAATGCCCATCGGTTATAATGCAGTGCCTTGTCGTGCCATCCAAGAATTCGGCATCGCCCTCGAACTCGAATGTGCCAGACAGGACTTCGCCTGGCTTGCAGGAACGGATGCTAACGCGCGATTTGATGATGTCGAGGTTTCGGTTATGATAATGAGTGACATTACCCTCCTGAACCGCCCCGGCATGGTATGTCAGCCCGATGTCTGCCACGTTATCCAAGACTGCACCCGCTGTAAGTTTACTAATGGGCATGTCGATAGTTATAACTTCCGCCCCCATCAATTCTTCGATAGATTCCAGGCGTGCATAGATACGGAGTGTATCATTGCCATATTCTAAGGCTTGCACTGGTTCCGAATAATCGGTGAAAGGCAGAATTGGTTGCCAAGCATATTCCACTTTCTTCCCGTTCAGTAGGAAACCAAAGGTATTCTTGCCAGAATCAGTTTCCACAAACGGGTCGTCCTTGTCGCAAGAGGCGAGGGAGAATGCTGCGAGCAAGGCAAATGTAATTCTCCAGAGTTTCATTGTTCTCATTTCTGTTATTTATAGGTAGGATGTCCATTAGCTTCTTCATTTCAGCCTTTCAATCAAATCTGCCTTGCTGACCATCAAGGAATAATTTGCAACTTCTATTTCAGGTGTGATTTCGAGGAATTTCTGCATCCCTGCCTTGTCGGTCTCCCACGTAAAGGAACTGGGCTGTGTGTGCTTCACGCTATACACCCCATCACCATTGGCGTTGAGAAAAGTAACACGTGTATCAATTCCGTAGCCGATTTCATAATAGTCCTCAGTCAGTTCGGGAAGATTTGCCTTGCGTGTGGCCGTTATCTTGCACTTGAATTCCTCTGGCGCATCGGCTATGCTGATTGGTTCCGGGATGTAGCTCCAACTGCTGCCAGTGATAGTTTCATTGTGCTGCAAACCATCGATGCCAAAATATCCGGCAGTAACATCGTAGAACTTGAGCAGGTCTTCGCTCACTCCGAAGAGAGAATATTTGACTTGACAGGTGCTCTGCCATACGTTACTTGCAAACTGCTTGAAACGGAACGTGTAGAAGATGTCGCCAGCAGTTACAGTAATAGTGGTATTCCTCGCCTGTGTCCCATCATTAGCCTTGAAATCAATGGTCAACCTGTTTCCATGTATCTCGGCACGGAAGTTTTCACTGTAAATCAATCCATAATCAATATCGTGCATATAAGGAGGGAGAAATTCTTTTCCGTCTTCGTTAGCATCGGAGAACCAAGGCTTGGAATAGTTTCGGCAGGTGAACGTGAACGTCCCGCCATCAGCCGAGACATCATAGATGCCGTCGGTTGTTTTGACGACAGGCACTTCGGCTTTCCATACCATCGTGTCCCAATCCCCGTCCTTTTCGTCGCTGCTGCAAGAGGCGAGGGAGAGCA
>ONHQ01000081.1 GCA_900317685.1 uncultured Prevotella sp. | reverse complement strand
CTATCAAATGTATAAGATGCCAATCCTAAGTTCCATAAACTCTATCAAATGTATAAATTAGTCGCTTGATGAATGAATATTCACTTGCGAAAGATCAGTAAAAAAATAAAAAATAAAATGAGTATGAACGACAACAACAAAGAGCAGCAGGGTCTGCAATTGGAATTGCCACAGGATGTGGCTCAGGGTGAGTATGCTAATTTTGCCATCATCACGCATTCGAGCAGTGATTTTGTCATCGACTTTGCGAGGGTGTTGCCTGGGGTACCGAAAGCGCAGGTAAAGAGTCGGGTGATTCTGGCTCCAGAGCATGCCAAGCGTCTGCTGGCTGCCCTTCAGGAGAACATCATGCGCTACGAGAAAGAGTTTGGACCTATCCGCATTCCCAGTCAGCAAGCTGCCCCCATAGCACCCTTTGACCTGAATAAGGGCGAGGCGTGACGCTACAGCCCACGGGCTTTCCAAATCTTGTCCTTGGCGGCATTGATTTCCTGGAACTTCTTCTCGGCGGCCTTGCGGATGTCTTCGCCCAAGGCTGCTACTTTATCGGGATGGTGCTCGAGGGCGAGTTTCCGGTAGGCGCGCTTCAGCTCATCGTCGGTAGCATTGGGGGAGGCACCGAGTACCTTGTAGGCAGACTCTAAATCGTCCTTGCCCAAGCCCAGCATGGAGTCGACTTCATCGGCAGACATCTGCATCCACTGGGCACACTCCTTCATGGCAGTGACCTCAGAGGCATCGACACGGCCGTCGGCCTGCGAGATGATGACGAGGAAATTGAGCAACTGCAGGCGCTGGGAATAGTCCATATTCATGGATATCTGCTGACAGCACTGCATGACGGTCTGACGGAACTGATAGCTACCCACCCGCTTCTGCTCGTCGAACAAGCGGCGCAGGATTTCTTCGCCCTGCTGCTGGGCCACACTGCCGAAATTCTGGCGAAGCATGTTGCGCACCACCTCCATCTCGGAGTGCATCACCTTGCCATCGGCCTTGATGATATAGGACGCCAGCACGAGCATGGAGAACAGGAAGCTGTTGCGCTGTCCTTGATAGGTGCGCTGCTGAGCCTGTTGCTGGCCAAAAGGAGATTCGAAAGTGCCTTGGGTTTCAGCGGTGTTAACACCATCGAGCATCGAGTCGAACACACTGCCCAGCACGATGCCTGCAAGAGCGCCCAACGGGCCTCCACTCATGAACCCCAGAAAACCACCAATCCATTTACCAAATGCCATAACTTCTTACCTCTTCCTTCTTACCTCTTACATCTTACCTCTTACATCTTACCTCTTACATCTTACCTCTTCCTTCTCAATATCCAACCCACCAAACTTTGCCTTCACGCTCTTCGCGCTCAAGATCGTCGATGAGACATTCGGCCAGACGGAGCACAGTCTCCTGAGGCAGAAGAAAACGGGGGTCTTCGCTATGGGGATTGATGCACTGCAGGAAATGGGGCATCTCGGCCTTATAGACTTCCTTCATGCGCAGGTTGTTGGAATCAACGCCTGAACAGCTATAGGAAATATTGGCCAAGCGGTCGCAGAGCTTGACAAAGGGGGCATAGGGGGTGAGGCGTATGCCTTTGTAATACTTCTCGCCTGCCCTTTCGGCACGGGTGCGACCCTTGTCGTTGGTGAGTGCATAGGCTATCTCAGTGGCCAAGAAGGCTTGTTCCTCAGTGAGATAACCACGAGCCACCTTCATCACATCGTTGTAGGTGAGACGAGCGTCCTCGATGCTGTCGTGGTAATAGCCTCCGAAGAACAGGGGCAACACGTCGGCTTCGCGGACACACACCAGATGACCAAAATCCCGTATGCCTTGCACCACCATGTCGAGGTGGAAACCATAGGGCAACTGGTCACCATAGGTTTGATTAACACTCTGGTGCAGTTTATGGGCCGACTGACGGATTTCCTCTATCTGGTCGGCATATTTCTGCATGTATGATTCAAATTCTTTTCTCTCCATAGTGCGAGCTGCTTCACAAATTATTCGACAAAGATACGAAAAGTCGTGAGCATAACAAAAAAAAAACTCCAAAAAGTTTGGAAAATAGCAAAAAACACTGTAAATTTGCAAGATAAATGCCATAGAAATGACATTTGACATCAGAGAAAATAACAAAAACTTAAAATTTTAAGCGTATGAAAAAGAAGAGTATTATCCTGTGTTCGCTGGTAGTGATATGCGCCATCGGATTGGTTGCTTCCATCTATATTGATTGGCCTGTTGATTTCAACAAGTCAGATGGAGATATCGCCAAGGCTGCTAAATTCTCTCGTGAAGAAGTTTCTAAGGACCTTTCTAATATGGAAGAGCTCCTTAAGACCGATTCAGCATTCAAGGATGATATTGTGACAGCCCAGGTGGTGATGCAGACACGCGC
>ONHQ01000082.1 GCA_900317685.1 uncultured Prevotella sp. | reverse complement strand
TTCATTAGACGAAACAACCGAACGAGAACTCTTCACCCGCCTGTTTGCCGCCTATCCCCAAAAGACGATACTCTTTATCACGCATCATCCTACTATACCCACTACGGTTGGATGTAATGTGCTTTTTCTTTAGATTTTTACTCCAAAACTTGGAAGTTTCAGTATTTGTTTGTACCTTTGCAAAGTTGATAAAGAGATAATATTAGAATAAGTCATGGATGTAGCATTCATGCTGGATAAGTATTTCAAAGGGACTCAGAACGTCTCGATAGACGTGTTTGATGCACAAAACCTAAATGTTGTGTATCGGGATGTTGTCAATGCCATGACATCTCATTTTGAAATAGAGGTCAGTGTGCTGCAGGCATTGAGTTATTGTCTTTATGAGATGATGGACAATGTGCATATCCACTCTGGCAAGCCGTTGGGAACGGCTATGACATATTATGATGATTCGCGTAAGACGCTGCGCATTTTAATTGCAGACGACGGTATGGGAATCAGAAAGTCGCTCGCAGAGAACGAGAAATACAAAGACATCACTGAAGCTGAAGCACTTAGGTTATGTCTGGAGGATACCATCACTGATGGTAAAGGAATGGGATTTGGTCTTTATACCACTTCAAGACTTGTTGACCGCATTGGTAAGGAGTTCATCCTGCATTCAGGAACTCATAAGCTGATCACCAAAGACGGTAGTACAACAGTCATTGAGAATGGCTTTTGGCAGGGCACTCTCATCTATATGGAAATAGGAACAGGTGAGGAGATCGATGCCAATCAGGTCGTTGATCATCGTGCAAACGTAGCTGAAGAATATAATGAGGCATTTGTGGATACGGAAGAATTGGAATCGCTATGGTAGAATTTAAGTTCATAGATTACGGAACGGACTTTGGGACACGTGACATGGGTCAGAAACTCCGAGAGAAACTTCTGCCGTTGATTAACGGCAATGAGAAGGTAGTGCTTGATTTCACTGGTGTTAACGTGGTATCAAACTCTTTTGCTGATGAATGTATAGCCAAACTTCTTTTGGAGATGCCTTTGTCAGAATTGAAGCGTCGTACTACGTTTCGTGGATTAAACCCGTTGGCTGAGCGGAGTGTTTTGGTAGCCCTTCAGCGTAGATATAAAGTCATCAATTCCTAAACCAAGGGCCGTCTCCGACATGATTCTCTCCGTCTGCACCGTGCTCATGTTGCTCCATGTGCTGCCGATATGGCGGCGCGTGGCCATCGTCACCGCACTGGACGACGACTATGCTGACACCGACGACGATACTGACGTCGATGCCCACCACGAGGATCTCATCGCCCAGACCGCCATCGAGATCGAGGCTTATGTGCGCGACGGGCAGGCTTATCTCGACCCGCACCTGAAGATCGACGATGTGGTCGAACACTGCCGTCGAGACGCTCGACAACTTTGCCGCGCATAATGACGTGGTTTGTGAGACCATGAAATTAGGACAAGAAGAATAAAAAGAAGCAGGGTAGTCGCCCTGCTTCTTTATTTGGGTTGTTCTACGTCGATCTTCTCGACGGCGCCGGAGAGGGGATTGAGCCACAGACGGGTGGTGTAGCGCTTGTTGAAGAGGGCACCACTGAGCAGCTCTACGTTGCCAAACTGTCCTGCAGGAAACTCGGCAGTGCTGATGACACCCTTGGCATCGCTGATGGTGGAACGTAACTTACCTGGCACGTTCACATAGACGCCCGGTGCCTGCTTGTTTTTCTTCTTCGGGTCGATGACTTCCACGGGAGGGACTGTCTTCAGGTCTTCTACCTTATAATAATAAGGTTCGCCCGCGAAATCATCGCTCTCTAACAATCCCAGTTTCTGAGAGAAACGGAAGAGCACCTGCTGATCCGACATCTTGTCGGGGATGACGGTGATGGTATGCTCCGTTGTGTCTTTTTCGGTGATGCCGATGAAGAGACTGGTCATCGCCTGATCCTGCTTGTCGAGCTGGTTGAGCATCAGCCGCAGCTGTTCGCCGTCCTTGGGCATATTGTCTGCCTGTCCACGCACCAAAAGGTTACGGCTCTCACGGATTTCGTAGATGTCTTGTGCGATCAGTTCGGCCATCTTAGCCGTGCTGCCTGCAGCGAGTGTTTCCTCGTTCATATATTGGCGGGGATCTATTTTAGTGGAGAGTGGAGGGTGGGGCGTGGAGAGAGATTTGCTTTGCGGTTGCGGGTCGGTATTGATGCCGAGGAGGATGCCATCGTCGGAGAGTCGGACATTGGTGGCCGCTGTCTTGGCATCGAACTTGATG
This sequence comes from uncultured Prevotella sp., assembly GCA_900317685.1. Lineage (GTDB taxonomy): Bacteria > Bacteroidota > Bacteroidia > Bacteroidales > Bacteroidaceae > Prevotella. Next base: position 16 of record ONHQ01000082.1, on the reverse strand, counting down.
GCGTAATGCTTCGAGG
>ONHQ01000084.1 GCA_900317685.1 uncultured Prevotella sp. | reverse complement strand
CGTGGCGTCCGCCTCCACTTCCTCCCAGAAAGCGAAAACGGCTCCCCCGAACTCTACAAGGACATCACCTTCGAGAAGGAAAAGCAATGATAAAGAGGGTTAAACGCCATTGCGAAAATATGTTAAAACTGTTTGAGCCACTCATCTGTAATTCTTTTTTTTCGTAATTTTGCAGCACTATGAATAAGAAACTGATTTTGTCATTGGTTGTCGGGTGGTTTGCGATGACAGTGAATGCCGAGCAGGCTCGGATTAATAATGGTGCTCACTGGTATGACGGGGAAATCACCTTTACGGCCACGAGCATCGAGAACAACAACGTGTTGATGAACGCTATGGACGAGGGCGAGGAACACGAGTTCGTTCTTCGCTACGTCAAGGATGCGGCGCCGGATCACCATGTGTATCTCACTGCCAACGGCACTCATGACTATGTGAACAAATTTGGCGTCGGCACTACCGCTCGCCATAAGAAGGCAGACGGTTGGGATGTCATTTGTTTTTATGACAACAAGGGCGGTCTGGTGTCGGTGATGTCAGGCGAGTCGGAGTGGGACGCGGAGAAGTTGAATAAGGCGCACTGGAAAAACCAGATGATTGGAGAGTATGTTTCCGAGGCGGAAAATGAGGTTGAGCAATGTCTCAACTGGACGTGGGAGAGCCTTAGCTTAGGCGGCATTATCTATCCTTACGACATCATCACCTTCAACGGACGTATCACGGGTTTCATCACCATCAAGCCCGTGGAAGGTGCGGCCAACGAGTTGGAGGGAACATGGGAGGTGGTGCCGACGCTGAAGGGATTCAATCTTTACTCCGTCAACACCGAGACGGGCAGTACTCCCTGGGAATGGCAGCGCACCGGCGTTGAGTACGTTTTCGCTGAGTCGAACCCGGATGTCGGACGTTTCTTCTTTGCCAGCAATATGCTGCTCAACGATTGTCAGTTCCGTCGTTTCGACAAGCCCACACTGCGCATCATGCGTAATGCTATCCTTGCCCGTCACGGCTACCGCTTCCAGTCGAAGGATTTGCAGGAGTATTTCGCCAACGAACCGTGGTACAAGCCTGCCGCCTCGAACGACGGCATCCGTCTGACGTTCATCGAACAGCTCAACGTGGAACTCATCAAGCACGTAGAGGAAGAAAAATAACGAATAAGCATGGACAACCAGCAAGAGATATTTCCGATAGTGGACGAAGCAGGGCAGGTGACGGGCTCTGCCACGCGGGGCGAGTGTCATAGCGGGTCAAAGCTGTTACACCCTGTGGTGCATCTGCACGTGTTCAACTCCAAAGGCGAGGTGTATCTGCAACGACGTCCGGAATGGAAGGATATTCAGCCAGGGAAATGGGACACAGCCGTTGGCGGTCACATAGATTATGGCGAGACGCCGGAAGTGGCTCTGTGCCGTGAAGTGCGCGAAGAGCTGGGCATCACAGACTTCCAGCCCGAATTCGTTGACAAATACGTGTTTGAAAGCAAGCGCGAACGTGAACTGGTGTATGTGCATCGTACCACTTATGACGGTGAGATATGTCCTTCGACGGAGGAATTGGACGGTGGGCGTTTCTGGACGATGCAGGAGATTCGCGAGGCAATGGGGCAGGGGATACTGACGCCCAACTTCGAGAGTGAGTTCAAAAGATGCTTTATAACTAAACTGACAATATGAAAAAGACTATTCTACTCTTGATGAGTGTGCTCATGGCCGTCGTGGCGTGGGCACAGAGCAGTTCTGCCCTTGACCAGCTCAAGGCAGACCCCAGACGTGCGTATGGTATGGATTATCCGTACACGTTTACCAACCAGCAACAAACCAAGGCACCGAAGGGCTACAGCCCGTTCTACATCAGCCATTACGGTCGTCACGGTTCGCGCTACTACTGGAATGCAATGCTCTACCAAGAGCTTTCCAAGTTGTTGACAACGGCTCACGAGAAGCAGATATTGACACCCGAGGGCGAGGCTTTCTATGAGAAATTCATGGCTGCCAAGGACGAGTTGACGGCTGGCGTCAGTGAGTTGAGCGACCTGGGCTGGGAGCAGCATCAGGGCATAGCCAGAACGATGTACAACAACTTCCCGGAGGTGTTCAAGAATGGCGGCAACGTGCTCGCAATCTCCTCACTCACAGGTCGTTGCGTGCTCAGTATGGCGTCGTTCTGTCAGGAACTGACGCAATGCAATCCGAAGATTGAGATTCGCGAACAGTCTGCCCGCAAGACCCTCAATGGGGTAGTGCCAACGGACAATCAAAACCCGCTGAAGCGC
>ONHQ01000085.1 GCA_900317685.1 uncultured Prevotella sp. | reverse complement strand
GAACTTCTAGTACTTATGTTTCTGATTATTCTTCTGACGAAAATCATATAAGAATAAAATGTGAGAACAGGCCTGTATCGGCTCCGATTGAAAGGGAAAGAGATAGAATAAAGGAAGAGGAGCGCCAAAAGGAATATAGACCGCGTTTCCAATCACAATACCCTTACAGCAGGTTGTGATAATAAAGAATAATATTGCTGTCCGCTAAACTTGCGTATAGGACATATCACCCCTTCCAACCGCTGATTTTATGCGGTTGGAAGGGCGTAAGTCCAAATCTAAGCCCCCCCTATTCAAATTTCAGCTCCAGTTCGGGGGGTGGGTCGGCTGAGTTGGCCAGAATTTGCTGCCATTCCTTCTCTGGGTTCTCAAAGAACAGACGGTAGTCCACATAGCACATGAGTAGGATTCGTGTCATGGTGGCCAGTCCCGAGAAACTCCATTTCCTCTTGATACTCCTCTGCATCAGCGTGAGCAGTAAATTTGCTATGAGCGTCACCCAGATTTGTATCTTGATGGCGTTGGCACTCTCGCCATAGAAGTAGCGCAGCGGGAAATTCTGTTTGATCTGGCGAAAGAGCGTCTCGATCTCCCAGCGTTTTCTGTAGATGGCGATGATGTCCTCTGCGTCCATCGTGAAGTCGTTGGTCAGCAATGACACCATCTTGCCCTTGACAATCTCCTTGCCGCCCTTTCCCTTGGATTTTTTTATGTCCGGGTAGGTGACTATCCTTGCACGGTGCGTAATGATCTGCTCGCCGTTCTTTTCGCCTTCGACAGTGGCCTGTTCCTGAGGCGTGTCCTTCCCGCCGTCAGCACACTCTTCACTCTTCTTGCTCTTTTTCTTTGTGAACTCCACCTCCTGTATGCGGTAGGCCATGCCGTTCTTCGCGTCCATATACATCACATCGGAGAGGACCTTGTACTTCAGCCCCTTCTTCATCTTAGTGACGTATATGACACCCCTCTGCGTAAGCTTCTCAAGCTTCTCGTAGTCGATGTAAGCCCGATCCATGGCCAGCAGCTCGCCCTTGTTGAACTCCTCTGCCACAAACATGAAGCTGTCATGGGTGGCTGCAGAGGTGAACTTGATGTCCGAGGCAACGCCCTCAACGGCACGGATGACCTTGTGTACCTTGATGCCGCCCTTTTTCTTGCCTGTCTTGGGATTGCGCCCCACGCCCTTGAAGATAAGGTTGGAGAACAGAGGGATGGTGGTCGAGTCTAGGATCAGCAGGTTGGCCAGCCAGGGCGGCATGGAGCCGTTCCGGCTGTCCGATGAAAGCAGATGGCGGTTGGAGGCCAGCAAATCGCGGTAAACGGCCTCGAAAAAAGCCTCTGGACGTCTCGCGTTGGCATCAGAGAGCGTGGAACGTCGCGGCATCGTCGTGATGCCAAGGTGGTTCAGCTTCCGCGCTTCTGCCAGCGTGGACGCGGTTATCTCGCGAAGAGAGTCAAAGCGCATCAGGACAGCATACAGCATCACGACCAGGTGATGCCAGCCATCAAAGCTCTTCACATAGCGCTCACCACCGCATTTGCGGCTCATACGAAGAATTTTGTCCTTGTCGAAGAATTTTAGCAGCTGGGTTAGTAGCGGCTGTCCGATAAAATTTGTACCTTTGCCCATGATTTACTTTTGTTTATTGTTTAGCGGCAGCAAAGTAAATCAAAAGGGCTGAATCCTCAAAGGAATCAGCCCTGAATTTTTCGACCTCTCATGCACACATACACGCGCACACGAGAGCTCAAGTTTTAGCGGACACCAATAAATTTTTTCATAAATTTGTCTTAATGGGTTAATGAATAATGGCTTTTTGACGACTCAGGTCGCAAATCTGTTGCAAAGGTAGGGGTTTCCCCCGATGTGGCAAAGGAAAAAACGCCGTGTTGTATGAACCCCGCGGTTTATTGTATGAAACGCAAAAGAAAAGGCATCAAGACGCGTGAGCCTTGATGCCTTGTGGTGGAAAAGAAGGGGCTGCTTACTTGGGCTGCTTGCCGATGTAGGCGAGGATGCCGCCGTCGACGTAGAGCACG